>JAJYEQ010000002.1:33464-151564 GCA_021785695.1 Actinomycetes bacterium | reverse complement strand
GCGTGGCAGTTGTCCCTGCCACGCCACATCACCCAACCGGAACGGGACGCGCCGCACCTTGTCATCAACCTAATGAACGACCGTGCACTTTCCTCCCGGTCCACGTCATCATCATGATTGGTAGGGTGACGCCATGGCCCGAACCCAGCGCGTCGGTGCGGCTGTCCTGGCCGTGGTGTCCCTGGGTCTCACGGTGACCGGGGTCGTGCTGGCGGCCACCGACAGCCACCCCAACCCGGGTGCGCCGGCCGCGGATCACTTGGCCCTCAACGGCTACCCGCCGACCACGGCCTCGCTCGCCCTCAGCGTGGACGCGGGCGCCTCGACGCTCTCGGGCACCGTCGGCATCGACTTTCGCCACGACACCGCGCAGGCATCACTGAACCTGCCGCTCGGTGTGGCCGCGATCGCGGCGCAACTGGTCCTGACGCCTCACCACCTCTATATCGGCTCGAGCAACCTGACCGGCATCGTGGGCCGGCCCTGGCTGGCCGAATCGGTGCACACCCCCTCCCTGTACGACTGGTCCCTGGAGGCCACGCACCCGGACGTCTCGATGATCCAGGGGTACCACAGCCGCACCATCACCCACGCGGCCGGCGTGACGACGTACCACTTCACCTACCTCGGGGCCCACCTGGCGGTGCCGGGCCTGCTGCGCTCGGTGGTGCCCTCGGCGGGCCGCGTCGACGTCTCGGTCTCGGTGGGCAGCCAGAATGAGTTCACCGGGGCGACCGTGGTCGCCTCGTCGTCGACCGCGACCGCGTCGCTCAGCGTGACGGTCCTCAGCTACAACCAGCCTTTGCACATCGCCGGGCCGCCGCGGAGCCAGGTCCTGCCTCTGACGCCGGGAGTGGCCCGCCGGATCCTGCACGGCCTGTCGGGGATATCCCAGCTCCTGGGGCCCGGTGCCTTCGGGGGCGGCGGGGCGACGGCCAGCTGAGCCTCGGGTCCCTCAGCTCATCAGGCGATCGACGACCGCGCCGGCTCGGCTGGAACGTCCGCGCCGCTCCTGGCGATCGGCCCAGGTCGCGGCCGCCAGGCCGGTGTTGATTCCCAGCCAGCGCCACGGCTCGGGCTCCCAGCGACGCCGCGGGAGGTCGACGAAGGGCAGGTCGGTGAACTCGGTGGACTGATCGGGTGCCGTGATGGCGTCGGCCAGTGCCTGGGCGGCCACGCGGCTGAGGACGACGCCGTCGCCGGTGTAGCCCCCCGCCAGGGCCAGGCCCGTGCGTCCGTCGTAGGCCACCCGAGGGGACAGGTCGCGCGGCATGCCGAGCGGGCCGCCCCAGCGGTGGGTGATCGCTCCGGCGAAGGAGGGCAGCAGCTCGGAAAGCGCCGCCTCGAGCAGGCGAAACACCTTGTCGACGTGGTCGAAGCGCGGCTCGATGACCGAGCCGAAGTGGTAGGGCGCACCGCGTCCCCCGAAGGCGATGCGATCGTCGGCCGTCCGCTGACCGTAGATCAGGAGGTTACGGCCGTCATTGAAGGTCTCGCGGTCCTCGAAGCCGACCTCCTCCCAGAATGCGGGAGCCAGGGGCTCGGTGGCGATCATGAGCGAGTAGATGGGCGCCAGGTCGCGGCGCAGGCCCGGCAGGCTCGCGCTGTAGCCCTCGGTGGCACGCACGACGACCTCGGCGTGGACCGTCCCGGCCACCGTCACCACCGTTGCTGGGTTCCGGCCGGAGCGCGCCAGGATCCGGGTGACGGCCGTTCCCTCGTAGATGCGCGCCCCGAGCGACTCGACGACCGCGGCCAGCCCCCGCACCAGGAGGGCCGGCTGCACCCGCGCGCAGTGACGGGTGTAGAGGGCGCCGCGGGCCCCAGCGACCCGCGCCCGCGCGGATGCCTCGTCGGGCCCGAGCCACACGACGTCATCGGGGCCCGCTCCCCACCCGCGCGCCTCGTCAACCTCGGCGCGCAGGCGCTCTTCTTGGAACGGGTTGCGCGCGAAGGTCAGGGTGCCCCCCTGGTGGTAGTGCGCGTCGATGCCGTCAGCGCTCAGCGCCACCCCCAGGTCGCCGACGGCCTGTCGCAGGACCGCCCCTACGCGGGCGCCGTCACCGGGACGTCGTCGCTCGAGCGCGGCCAAGCTCTGGGGATACAGGGCCGAGGCCCAGCCACCATTGCGTCCCGATGCGCCAAAGCCGCAGATCTCGCGCTCGAGGACCGCGACGCGGATCGTGGGGTCGCGGCGCAGGAGCTCGCGGGCGGTCCACAGGCCCGTGAAGCCGCCACCGACGATCGCCACGTCGACATCGACGTGGCTGGCTAGCGGTGGCCGGCGCGTCGAGGTGGGCTCGAGCGCCGACCACCACAGGGAGTCAGGCGGGGACATCAGAACGAGCGGCTGGCGGCTCCGGTGAACACCTCGTGGAGGATGCCAACCATGAGGTCGATGTCATCACGAGTCGAGATGAGCGGTGGGGCCAGCTGGACCACGGGGTCGCCACGGTCGTCGGAGCGGCAGATCAGCCCGCGACGGAACATCTCGGGTGACACGTAGCCGCGCAGCAGCCGCTCGGCCTCGTCGCCCGACCAGCTGCCCTTGGTGGCCTGATCCTTGACCAGCTCGATCCCCCAGAAGTACCCGGTGCCACGCACGTCGCCGACGATCGGGATGTCCCGCAGGGTGTTGAGCCGCTCCTCGAAGTAGTCCTGGTTGGCGCGCACGTTGTCGATGACGTGCTCGTTCTCGAGGATCTCGATGGACTTGAGCGCGATGGCGCACGACACCGGGTGACCTGCCCACGTGAAGCCGTGCGGGAACGTCGTGTCGTCGTGCTGGAAGGGCTCGGCGATGCGATCGGACACGATCATCGCGCCCAGGGGCGCGTAGCCCGCAGTGATGCCCTTGGCCACGGTGATGATGTCGGGGACGTAGTCGTACTTGAACCCGCCGAACCACTCGCCGATGCGCCCGAAGCCGCAGATCACCTCGTCGGAGACGAGGAGCACGCCGTAGCGGTCGCAGATCTCCCGCACGCGCTGCCAGTATCCCGGAGGCGGGACGAAGCACCCCCCAGCATTCTGGACCGGCTCGAGGAACACCGCCGCGACGGTCTCGGGACCTTCGCGTAAGAGCGCTTCCTCGATCTGGTCGGCGGCCCAGGCGCCGAAGGCCTCGTAGTCGTCGCCGTGGACCGGTGCCCGGTAGAAGTTCGTCGCGGGCACCTTGATCGCACCGGGCACCAGCGGCTCGAAGGGTTGACGGTAGCCCTCCAGGGACGTGATCGTCAAGGCGCCCATGGTGGTCCCGTGGTAGGCCACGTCGCGGCTGATGACCTTGTAGCGGTCCTGGTCTCCGCGGAGGCGGTGGTACTGGCGGGCCAGCTTCCACGCGCTCTCGACGGCCTCGCCGCCGCCGGTGGTGAAGAAGACGCGGTTGAGGTCGCCGGGCGTCAGGCTGGCGATCTTCTCGGCCAGCTCGATCGCCTTGGGATGGGCGTACGTCCACAGGGGGAAGAACGCCATGTTGCGGATCTGCTCGGCCGCCGCCTCGGCGATGTCCGCGCGTCCGTGGCCCAGGGCGTTGGTGAACAGGCCGGACAGCCCGTCGAAGTACTCGGTCCCGTTGGCGTCGTAGACGCGCGTCCCCTCGCCGCGCACCATGATCGGGATCTCCTCGGTGCTCGAGTACGCACCCATCCGCGACATCTGGAGCCAGAGGTTGCGGCGGGCCCGTTCCGAGAGCGAGTGGCTCGGGCGTTTGGGATTATCGACGGCCATACCGTCGGAGATGATTTCGTGCAATGTCATTTGGTCCCCCAGTTGTAGGTCTGTTTGGAGAGCTTGAGATAGACGAACGTCTCGACCTCGGTGACTCCGGGAATGCTCCGGATCGAGTCGTTCAAGAGATGGAGCAGGGCGTCGTCGTCGACCGCGATGACCTCGGCGATCAAGTCGAAGCTGCCCGCGGTCATGACCACGTAGTTCGCCTCGTCGATGGCGGCCACCTTCTCGGCCACCTGGCGAACGTCGCCGTGGACGCGGATCCCGACCAGCGCCTCGCGGCCGAAGCCCAGCTGCAGGGGGTCGGTGATGGCCACGATCTGCATGACGCCCAGGTCGCGGAGGCGCTGGACGCGACGTCGCACGCCGGCCTCGGAGAGTCCCACCTCGGCGGCGATGGCCCCGTAGGGGCGCCGCCCGTCCTGCTGGAGGAGGCTGATGATCTCGCGGTCGATGGTGTCGAGGGCCGAGGCGCCGGTCACGGACTCCAGCACTGACGGCGAGGCAGTCGCCGTCACCGAGGTGCGTCCGCGCTTGGTTCGGCTGGATTTCGGAGACGTGGCTGGCATCGGACACTCCCGGCTCTGGATCTGGAGACCAGGTCCTCGGCTGCGGATATCGACAGTATAGCCGGTCCTCGTGACGGAATGCGTCGGAAAGTTACTGAGTAGTGACTTATTTCATCTTCAAGCGTTTGCGCGCGCCCGCGCAATCTGGCAGAGTTGCGGTGAGTCAGAACGAGCTGGCGCGAAGTCAAGGGGTGGGTATGCGGCAGTTGGCCAACTTCATCGGCGGGCAGTACGTCGCGCCGCGGAGCGGCAAGTACGCCACGCTGATCAATCCAGCGACGGGGGAGGCGTTCGCCGAGATGCCGCTGTCGAACGCCGACGACATCGATGCGGCGGTGACGGTGGCCCAGCAGGCCTTCCAGTCGTGGCGGCGCGCAACGCCCGCGGAGCGCTCGCTGGCCCTCATCCGCATCGCCGACGTCCTCGAGAGCCACGTCGACGAGCTGGTCGCACTGGAGTCCGAGAACACCGGCAAGATCCTCGCGCTCACCTACAGCGACGAGATCCCGCCGATGCTCGACCAGATCCGCTTCTTCGCCGGAGCGGCTCGCCTGCTGGAGGGCCGGGGTGCTACCGAGTACATGACGGGCATGACCAGCTACGTGCGGCGCGAGCCCATCGGGGTCTGCGGCGCGGTCACCCCGTGGAACTACCCGATGATGATGGCGGTGTGGAAGTGGGCGCCGGCCATCGCAGCGGGCAACACGATGGTGCTCAAGCCCGGTGACTCCACGCCGGTCTCCACCCTGCGCATGGCCGAGCTGATGGCCGAGGTCCTGCCGGCCGGCGTGTTCAACGTCGTGTGCGGCGACCGCGACACCGGGCGGGCGCTGGTGGAGCACCCGGTGCCGGCGATGGTGTCGGTGACGGGCTCGGTGCGCGCGGGCATGGAGGTGGCGGCCACGGCGTCGCGTACCCTCAAGCGCACGCACCTGGAGCTGGGCGGCAAGGCCCCGGTGCTCGTCTTCGACGACGTCGACTTGTCCGCAGCCGTCCAGACCATCGCCGTCGCGGGATACTTCAACGCCGGCCAGGACTGCACTGCGGCCACGCGGATTCTGGTGCAATCGAGTATCTACGGAGACTTCGTCGACGCCCTGGCCGCGCAGGCCAAGGCCACCGTGATCGGGCTGCCCGACAACCCCGACGCCCTGCTCGGGCCCGTGAACAACGTCAACCAGCTGGCCCGAGTCACCGGCTTCCTCGAGCGGGTGCCGGCGCACGCGTCGATCGTGGCCGGTGGCTCCCAGGTCGGCGATGCGGGCTACTTCGTGTCCCCCACCGTCGTCGCCGACTTGCAGCAGGACGACGAGATGATCCAGAGCGAGATCTTCGGCCCCGTCCTCACCGTCCAGAAGTTCGAGGACGAGGCGCAGGCGCTGGCCTACGCCAACGGCGTCGACTACGGACTGGCGTCTTCGGTGTGGACGGCCAACCACGGGCGCGCCATGCGCCTGACCCGTGACCTCGACTTCGGCTGCGTGTGGGTGAACACGCACATCCCCCTGGTGGCCGAGATGCCCCACGGAGGGTTCAAGCGCTCGGGCTACGGCAAGGACCTCTCGGCCTACGGGTTCGAGGACTACACGCGCATCAAGCACGTGATGCACAGCATCGAGGAGTGAGGGGTGCCGTATCTGGACCGAGACGCCGTGCTAGGCAGGGCCGATGGCTCCGGCAGGGTGCGGCCGTCCAGCACCGGCTAGACAGCATCAGAGGGGGGGAGTGACACATGGCCCTGCGGGCAGAGGGTGAGACGGCCGGTCCGGTCGAGCCGAGTGAGCGGACCCCGGGGAAGGCGGCGCGTCCCGGGCGCACGGGCCGCATCCTCGCCGTCGAGTCCGCCGACGTCGAGTTCGTGGGCATCACCAAGGAGTTCCACGACCTCACGGCGGTTGACGACCTGAACCTCAAGGTCGAGGCGGGGGAGTTCTTCAGCCTGCTCGGGCCATCGGGATGCGGGAAGACGACGTCCCTGCGCATGCTGGGCGGCTTCGAGGAGCCCACGCGCGGGCGCATCTTGCTGGGCGGCCAGGACGTCACCAACCTCCCGCCCTACCGCCGCGATGTCAACACGGTGTTCCAGTCCTACGCCCTGTTCCCGCATCTCAACGTCTTCGAGAACGTGGCCTTCGGCCTGCGCCGCCGGCGCTTCGATCGCGCCGAGATCCGCCGCCGGGTGAGCGAGATGCTCGAGATCGTCGACCTGCCCAACTACGAGAAGCGCCAGTCGTCCCAGCTGTCGGGGGGCCAGCAGCAGCGCGTGGCCCTGGCCCGGGCCCTCGTCAACGAGCCCAAGGTCCTCTTGCTCGACGAGCCAATGTCGGCACTCGACGCCAAGCTGCGCCGCCAGATGCAGATCGAGCTCAAGCGCATCCAGGCCCAAGTGGGGATCACCTTCCTCTACGTCACCCACGACCAGGAGGAGGCGATGACCATGTCGAACCGCCTGGCCGTGATGTGGCACGGGCGCATCGAGGGCATGGGCAGCCCCAAGGACGTCTACGACAACCCGACCACCGAGTTCGTGGCGTCGTTCCTCGGGGCCTCGAACCTGCTGCCCGGCACGATCGAGTCGAGCGCGGCCGACGTGGTGAGAGTCGCGGTGGCCGGTGGTGCGACCATGCACGTACCGCCCCAGCGGGTGTCCCGGCTGGAGACCAGCGATGATGTCAAGGTGGGGGTGCGCCCCGAGAAGATCGGCATCGTGGAGCGGGGCAGCGACGTCCCGGCCACCCACAACGCCATCACTGGCCGCGTGGTCGTCTCGACGTTCACCGGCGTGGGGAACCAGTACATCGTCGAGACGGCCATCGGCGTGAACATCACGGTCTACGCCCAGAACATCGGTCATCAGTCGGCACCCCGCAGCGGGGACGAGGTCATCTTGACGTGGCCGGTCGAGCACACCTTCACGGTGGCTCCCCTGCCCACGTCGGTTGAAATCAATGAAACAGAGGGGGATTAACCATGTCAGAGGAGTTCAGCCTGCTCGGGTCAGATGGGTCGATCGACCCATCATTCTGGCGCGGGCTCACCCAGCGTCGCCTGTCGCGCCGCAACGTGCTCCAGGCGGCGGGTGCCGGCGCCGGGGCATCGCTGCTGTGGGGCGAGATGGCGGGCGCCAGTTTGCCCAACGCCAAGGTCGGGACACCGACGTGGTGGAAGAAGCAGAAGGTCCATCACGTCGTCAACTTCGCCAACTGGCCCTTGTACATCGACGTGCTCAACGGCAAGCACCTTTCGCTGGACCAGTTCACGAAGACCACCGGCATCAAGGTCAACTACTACGAGGTCATCGAGGACAACGCGTCGTTCTACGCCAAGATCCGCCCGTCCCTGGGGGCCGGCCAGTACACGGGCTACGACATCGTCGTCATGACCAACAACAACCCCGAGCTCGGCTACCTGTTCCAGAACGGCTGGGTGGTGCCGCTGGACCACAAGCTGATGACGAACTTCAACCGGTACGCCGGGCCGCTCGTGAAGAACCCGTCGTGGGACCGGGGCAACAAGTACACGATGGCCTGGCAGTCGGGCTGGACGTCGGTGGCCTACAACTCCAAGCACGTCAAGGACCCTGGCGACAGCATCCAGATCCTGTTCGACAAGAAGTACGCGGGCAAGGTCGGCATGCTCTCGGACCCCTTCGAGCTCGGGGCCGCGGGCCTGCTGGCCATCGGCATCGAGCCGTTCTCGTCGACCGAGAAGGACTGGTCCAAGGCGGCCAAGAAGCTCCAGCAGCAGCGCAGCGACGGCATCGTCCAGGCGTACTACGACCAGAGCTACATCCAGCACCTGAAGAACGGCGACACGATCGTGTCCCAGTGCTACTCGGGTGACATCTTCCAGGCCAACCTCAACAACAAGTACAAGGACCTCACCTTGATGTATCCCAAGGAGGGCCTGATGCTGTGGACCGACAACATGTGCATCCCGATGTACGTCCAGAACCCGCTGGACGCGATGAAGCTGATGGACTTCTACTACAGCCCGATGTCCCAGGCGGTGGTCGAGTACTACAACGACTACATCTGCCCGGTGCCCAGCGCCCGCCAGCAGCTGCTGCACCCCACCGGATGGGACGCCGCGGCCCTGAGGAAGATGGCACCCTCGATCGGCCTGCCCACGTCGGTGACGGCCAAGGCGCCCACGGTCTTCCCCTCGGGGCGGCTGGTGAAGTTGTCGAAGAACTACTACCCCTTTAAGACGCAAGAAGAGATCAACACGTGGACGAACCTGTTCCTCCCGATCATCCAGGGGGCGTAGCTACCACACGTCGGCGGCCTCGGGTAGGTAGGGCGCTCGCGCCCTACCTCCTGAGCCTGCCGTCCGGGCTCTGGCTCCTGCTGCTGTTCGTGGTGCCGCTGGCCTTCATGCTGTCGCTGTCTTTGAAGACCTGCGATCCCGCGACGGGGGCCTGCGTCATGAAGTGGCACTGGGGCGAGTTCCCCAGCGAGATCAGCCTGTACCACCAGGAGTTCATCACCAGCCTGTACTTCGCGGCCGCGTCGACGATCGTGGACCTCATCGTCTCGTTCCCGATCGCCTACTGGATCGCGTTCTATGGGGGCCGGCGCAAGAACTTCTTCTTGCTGATGCTGCTGGTGCCGTTCTTCGTGTCCTTCGTGATCCGCACGATCGTGTGGGAGTTCGTCCTGGCCAACAACGGCGTGGTGCTGGGGACACTGAAGCACCTGCACCTGCTGCCCTCCGGGTTCCACGTGCTCGGGACCGGCTACGCCGTGATGGCGGGACTCGCCTACAACTACCTGCCCTTCACCGCGCTGCCCCTCTACGTGGCCCTCGAGCGCATCGACCGGCGGGTCCTCGAGGCGGCCTACGACCTCTACGCCACCCGGCGGGCGGGCTTCTTGCGGGTGATCCTCCCCCTGACGGTTCCGGGCATCTTCGCCGCGTTCCTCCTCACGTTCATCCCGATGTTCGGTGACTACGTGAACCAGGAGATCCTGGGTGGGACGTCGAACACCATGATCGGGACGGTCATCCAGAACCAGTTCCTGGTGAACTTCGACTTCGCCGGCGGGGCATCGCTGTCGGCGATCCTGCTGGTGATCGCCCTGGTCGGCATCTACCTCTACGCCCGCCTGCTGGGATCGCGCACGATCGAGCAGTACCTGTGAGCGCGATCTCCTCGCCCGAGGCGGTCGCTCCGCGGCGCCGTCGCCGGTGGGGCCGAGCCCTCCTGCCGGTCTACTCGTGGCTGGTGATCGCGTACCTGGTGTTCCCGATCGTGATCATGATGATCTACGCCTTCAACAAGACGATCGGCTCCATGCAGCTGGTCAGCTTCTCGTGGAACGGCTTCACCGATCAGTGGTTCAAGCACTGGAGCGACATCCCGGGCCTGACGCAGTCCTTCTGGCTGTCGATTCGCCTCGGCATCACCAGCACGCTCATCTCGACGGTGCTGGGGACGATGCTGGCCATGGCTCTGGTGCGCTACCGCCCGCCGCGCTTCCGGGGCAAGGCGGCCTTCGAGCAGATCATCTTCTTGAACATCGCCGCGCCCGAGATCGTCCTGGGTGCGTCGCTGCTCGGCATGTTCGTGTCGCTCAACATCGGACGCGGGTTCTTGACGCTGGTCCTGTCCCACGTGATGTTCTCGATCGCCTACGTCACCGTCACCGTGCGCGCACGCCTGGCCGGCTTTGACCGGTCACTCGAGGAGGCCGCCTACGACCTGGGGGCCAATCCCTGGACGACCTTCACCCGGGTCACCTTGCCCCTGATCATGCCGGGCGTCCTGGCCGGTGCGCTCATGGCGTTCGCCCTCTCGATCGACGACTTCGTGACGTCGAACTTCCTGAGTGGCGCGAGCGCGCCGTTCCCCGTGTGGGTCTACGGTGTGACCCGCGTGGGCATCCCGCCCCAGGTGTTCGTCTTCGGTACGGCGATCTTCGCGGTCGGGATCGGCCTCGCGCTGACCAGCGTCGTGCTGGCGAGGAAGAAGGTCTGAGGGACAGTGCGTCCCCAGAGAAATAGATGAGGAAACCATGAAGATTGGCGTGCCCAAGGAAATCAAGACGGACGAGAACCGGGTCGCCGTGACGGCGGCCGGCGTGCGGGAGTTCTCGCACGCGGGCCACCAGGTCCTGATCGAGCGCGGAGCGGGTCTGGGCTCGGGCATCAAGGACGAGGACTTCGTCGCCGCCGGCGGCACGATCGTCGATGACGTCGACGACGTGTGGGCCCACAGCGACCTGGTCATGAAGGTCAAGGAGCCCATTGGCGTGGAGTATCCGCGCCTGGCCGCGCGGGCGGACCAGGTGCTCTTCACGTACCTGCACCTGGCCGCGTCGCGCGAGTGCACCGACGCCCTGCTCCAGGCGGGCAACGTGGCCATCGCCTACGAGACCGTGCGGGTCAGCGACGGATCGCTGCCCCTGCTCACGCCGATGAGCGAGGTGGCCGGTCGCATGGCGCCGCTCATGGGAGCGCACCACCTGATGCGGCCGGGCGGCGGGCACGGCACCCTGGTCAGCGGCGTGCCCGGTGTTCCTCCGGCTCGGGTGACGGTGATCGGCGCCGGCGTGGCCGGGCTGGCGGCAGCCACCATCGCCGTGGGCCTGCACGCCGAGGTCACGATCCTGGACAAGAACCTGGATCGGCTGCGCGCGCTCGACCACCACTTCGACGGTCGGGTCCAGACGGTGGCGTCCTCCACGCTGGCGGTCGAGCAGGCCGTCGCGGGTGCGGACATCGTCATCGGCGCGGTGCTGGTCGTGGGCGCCAAGGCGCCCAAGCTCGTCACCAACGCCATGGTGGCCGAGATGCGGGAGGGGTCGGTGCTCGTGGACATCTCCGTCGACCAGGGCGGGTGCTTCGAGGCGACGCATCCCACCACGCACTCGGACCCGGTCTTCGAGGTCAACGGCTCGATCTTCTACTGCGTGGCCAACATGCCCGGGGCGGTCCCGGCGACGTCGACGGCCGCCCTGGCCAATGCCACCTTGCCCTACGCCTTGTCCCTGGCCAACCACGGGTGGCGTGACGCGGTGCGTCACGACGCTGCGCTGGCCGAGGGTGTCAACGTCGTGGGCGGGCAGCTGACCTACGGTCCGGTGGCCGAGGCGCACGGCCTCAGCGCGACGGCATTGAGCGATCTGCTCTGAGGGGAGTCAGCGCCCCGGGGCGACCCGGGGCGCGGAGCTCTCACGGCGTCGTGGTCGTGCCGTAGGGGCAGTGCCGGCATCCCTGCGCACAGCAGATCCCGCGGGCCAGTAGCCAGGAGCGCGTGAAGACGCGGAATCCCGTGGCCGGGTCGCGGTAGGTCGACGCGCCTCGTCCGACGGCGTCGGCGTGCGCCGCGTCGATGCGGTCTTGCCCGGACCCGGCTCGGGGAGTTGGGTCGTCGGTGCCGCTCAGGGCATCTCCAGGACGATGTGTCCGAACCGTCCCGAGTGGCCGAAGGCCGCGTAGGCGCGCGCCACCTCGGCGAGGGGGTACGCGTCGGCGACCGGGACCCGCAGCCCGCCCCGGGACCAGCGATCCCCGAGATCGGTCGCGGCCGCGGCAACGGCCCGGGCCTTCTCGTCGGGCGAGCGCGATCGCAGGGTGGATCCGGTGAGGCGCAGGCGCCTCTGCATGACGGCGAGCAGATCGACCTCGAGCCGCGAGCCGCCGCCCACGCCGATGACCACCAGGCGACCGTGGGGGCCGAGGCGACCCAGGGAGGTGGCCGCCGTGGCTGCCCCGACCAGCTCGAGCACGACGTCGACCGGGGCGATGTCGGCGAGCTCCTCGGTGAGGATCGCCTCCAAGGCCCCCAGATCGCGCAGGGCGTCGTGGTGCGCGCGCGAGCGTGTCACGGCAATGGTGTGCGCCCCCAGCATCGCGCCGATCTGCACGGCCGCGGTCCCGACGCCGCCGGCGGCCCCGGTGACGACCAGGCGCTCGCCGGGGCGCAGCCCGGCCTGGGACACCAGGGCGTCGTGGGCCGTGACGAATCCCTCGGCGAAGGCGCCCGCCGCGCGCAGGTCGACGTGCTCGGGCACGGCGAGGAGGTGGGCGGCCGGGACCCGGGCCGCGGTGGCGTGGCCGCCACCACCGACGATCGCGCACACGCGGCGGTCCAGCCAGCTCTCGGCGCCGGGTCCGGTGGCGTCGACGGTGCCGGCGAGCTCGAGGCCGGGGATGTCGGGTGGCCAGCCGGCGGGGGCGGGGTAGTGCCCCGCCACCTGGAGGAGGTCGGCCGCGTTGAGTCCGGCCGCCGCGACCCGGATGCGCACCTCGCCGGGCCCGGGCGTGGGGTCCGGCCGCTCGGCGACCTGGAGTTGGCCCTCAGTGATCACGGCGGCGAGCACGCCGGAAGCCTACGGCTGCCGGCGTGGGCGCCGGCCGGTCCCGCTAGCGTCCCCCCATGACAATCCTCGACACCCCGATCCGCAGCCTCGCCGGGCAGCCCCTCTCGCTGCGGGCGGTTCCCGCTCGGGCCCTGCTGGTGGTGAACGTCGCCTCCCAGTGCGGCCTGACGCCCCAGTACGAGGGCCTGGAGGGCCTCCAGCGCCGCTACGGGCCCCGGGGCCTGTCGGTGGTGGGATTCCCCTGCAACCAGTTTGGCGCCCAGGAGCCCGGCTCGCCCGAGGAGATCGCCACCTTCTGCTCGACGACCTACGGCGTGTCCTTCCCGCTCTTCGAGAAGATCGAGGTGAACGGCGACGGGCGGCACCCGATCTACCAGGTCCTGGTCGAGACCCCCGACACCGAGGGCTACACCGGCGACATCCGGTGGAACTTCGAGAAGTTCCTTGTGGTCGACGACGCGGTCGTGGCGCGCTTCGCGCCGACGGTCACCCCCGAGGACCCGCGCCTGGTGGAGGCCGTCGAGGCGGCGATCGCCTAGACCAGGATCTGTCGACGCAGGCCGACGGCGACGGGGGCGAAGCCGGCCCCGACCCAGAACCGGTGGGCGGGACGATTCGCGCTGCGCCAGGTCGCGTCCACGACGGCGACCCGCTCGCGTCGAGCCGTGTAGGCCACGAGCGAGCGGGCCACGCCGTGTCGCCGGTGCGGCGGCGTGACGGCCAGGGCGCTCAGGTGCACCGCTCCGGGCGGGATGCCCAGGGTGCGGGGATAGGCGATCGCCAGGCACTGGGCGACGACGCGTCCCGCGCTCTCGGCGACGTACCAGTGCCCGGGCGCCTCGGCGGAGCCGTCGTCGGGGTCCGCCTCGCGGGGCCGGAAGACCGGCGCCGACTCCTCGGCCTCGTCCACCAGGGCCGACAGCCGGGCCGCCACCACCGGGTCCCAGCGCGCGCGCCGCAGCCGGTAGTCCGGGGGTGCCTCGCCGGGCGCGAACGGCGCGGAGCGGGCGCCGCGGTACAGCTCACGGGCGAAGCCCAGCTCGCCCCACGCCTCGGTCCAGGCGGGGAGGTCGAAGGACCACACCACGTGGTCGCGCACCCCTTCGGCGAGCCACGCCGGAGCCGCACTCGCGTACAGCGCCGCGAGGTCGTCGACGTCGTCGCAGGACCAGGCGTCCGGGCTGATCCACGCCTCGCTACGCGGGCCCCGCGGGACGAGGGAGGCGGTGAGGTGCCCGACGATCTCGCCGCCGCGGCGGGCGACCCAGACGTGGGCCCCGCCGAGCGACTGGAGGACGCGCGTCGGGTCGACCGAGCCGTCCACGTGCGCGAGCGCCTGGGCGGCGGTGGCGAACGTGGCCGTGATGCGTGAGGCGACTGCCGCCAGATCCTCGGGTCGAGCTCGCGCCACCTGCACCACAGCCTCACGGTAGGCCTGTGCCAGAGTGGTCGGGTGATGTTGCGCGCCACCATCTTCGACCTCGACGGGCTCCTGGTGGACTCCGAGATCCTGTGGCACCGGGCCGAGGTCGAGATCCTGGGTGCGCGCGGGGTCCCGGTGACCGAGCACGAGGACCGGGCCACCAAGGGGATGTTCGTGGGGGAGGTCGTGCGCTACTGGCACGCGCGCTACCCGTGGTCGCCGGCGGCCCTCGACGACGTGGTGGCCCAGCTGCTCACTCGCGTCGGCGACCTGGTCGAGCAGCGTGGTCGCCTGCTGCCCGGTGCCGTGCGTGCCCTGGACCTGGCCAGCGAGCATGGACCCATCGCCCTGGCCAGCTCGACGCCGATGGCGCTGATCGAGAGGGTGCTCGACCACTTCGCGCTGCGGGACCGCTTCGCCGTGATCCGCTCGGCCGAGGACGAGCCCTTCGGCAAGCCCCATCCCGGGGTGTTCCTGAGTGCGGCCAGCGACCTCCACGTCGCTCCGAGCGTGTGCCTGGTGCTCGAGGACTCGGCCGCCGGCGTGATCGCTGCCAAGGCCGCCCGCATGGCTGTGGTCGCCGTACCGGTGGCCGCCGAGCGCCATGAGGCCCCCTTCGCCTTGGCCGACTTGCGCCTCAACTCCCTGGTCGAGCTCTCGGCGAGCTGGCTCGACCAGCACTTCGCGCCGGGGGGTTCGCCGGCCCGCGACTAGGGCCACCGGCCCGCCGGCCACCGGCCCGCCACGGCCAGACCCCAGGGGCCGCTGACTACCATGGGTCAACTGTCTGCGGAGGGTCAAGGTGTTCGAGCCGGTCAGCGCTGAGCTGGATTTCGCGTCCCTGGAGGAGGGCCAGCTCGCGCGCTGGAAGCAGCACGACGTCTTCGCGCGCTCGATGGAGCAGCGGGCGGGCGCCGAACCCTGGGTGTTCTACGAGGGGCCGCCGACCGCCAACGGCATGCCCGGCCTCCACCACGTCTGGGCTCGCGTGTACAAGGACCTGTTCTGCCGGTACCAGACCATGCGCGGACGGCGCGTTGACCGTCGAGCCGGCTGGGACACCCACGGGCTGCCCGTCGAGGTGCAGGTGGAGCGGCAGCTCGGCATCACCGGCAAGCGCGACATCGTCGAGAAGATCGGCGTGGCCGAGTTCGTGCGCCAGTGCCGCGCGTCGGTGATGACCTACGTGGGCGAGTTCGAACGCCTGACCGAGCGCATCGGCTACTGGACCGACATGGAGAACGCCTACTTCACCTTCAGCCCCACCTACGTGGACTCGGTGTGGTGGCAGCTGCGCCAGCTGTTCGACCGTGACCTGCTCTACGAGGACTTGAAGGTCGTGCCCTACTGCCCCCGGTGCGGCACCGCGCTGTCGAGCCACGAGCTCGGCCAGCCCGACGTCTATCGCGACGAGGTCGACGAGAGCGCGACGGTGCGCCTGGAGGTGCTCGACGCGGCCGCGCACGGGCTCGCCTCGGTGCGGTCGCTCCTGGTGTGGACGACGACGCCCTGGACCCTCCTGTCCAACGTGGCGGTGGCCGTGAACCCGGAGATCACCTACGCCGTCGTCGACGGGCAGGTGCTGGCAGCGGACCTGGTCGAGGCGGTCCTGGGGGACGTCGAGGTGACCGAGACGCTGCCCGGGTCAGCGCTCGTCGGCCTGCACTACCGCCGGCCCTTCGACGTGGTGGCGCTGCCCGAGGACGTCGACGCGTGCTACGTCGTGGCGGCGTCGTACGTCACGACCGAGGAGGGGACCGGCCTGGTGCACCAGGCCCCGGCCTTCGGCGAGGTCGACCGCGTCGTGGCCCGCGAGCACGGCCTGCCGACGGTCAACCCGGTCGGCCCCGACGGCGCATTCACCGCCGCGGCGGGCTGGCTGGCCGGCCGTGGCGTGCGGGAGGCCAACCACGACATCAACGACGAGCTCGAGCGCCGCGGCCTGCTGGTGCGCCGGGAGGACTACACCCACGCGCTGCCCCACTGCTGGCGCTGCGGCACCATCCTCATCTACTGGGGCAAGCCCAGCTGGTACATCGCGACCAGCCGGCTCAAGGACCTCATGATGTCGGAGAACAGCCACGTGGACTGGCACCCCGCGCACATCCGCGACGGGCGCTTCGGCGAGTGGCTGGCCAACAACGTCGACTGGGCCCTCTCGCGCGATCGCTTCTGGGGCACGCCCCTGCCGGTGTGGCGCTGTGGCCAGGGCCACGTGACCTGCGTGGGCTCGCGCGCCGAGCTCGGGGAGCTCGCCGGGCGGGACCCCGCCACCATCGAGCCCCACCGTCCCGACATCGACGAGGTCGCCTTTGCCTGCCCCAGCTGCGGGGAGCTCGCCCGTCGCGTCGAGCCGGTCATCGACGCCTGGTTCGACTCGGGCGCCATGCCGTCGGCGCAGGTGGGCTACCCGCTGGTGCCCGGCTCCCAGGACGCGCGCCAGTTCCCGGCCGACCTGGTCGCCGAGGCGATCGACCAGACGCGGGGCTGGTTCTACTCACTCCTGGCGGTCAACACCCTGGTGTTCGGCCACAGCCCGTACCGCCACGTCTTGTGCCTGGGCCACATCGTGGACGCCCAGGGACGCAAGATGAGCAAGTCGGTGGGCAACGTCATCGATCCCTGGACCGTGCTGACCACGCGAGGCGCTGACGCGCTGCGGTGGTGGATGTTCTCCCAGGGCTCCCCGTGGACGTCGACCCGGGCCAGCCTCGAGGTCATCGACCTGGCGATGCGCGAGATGTTGGGCACGCTGTGGAACGCGGTCAGCTTCTTCACGACCTACGCCTCGCTCAATGCCTTCGACCCCGCGGATCCCGCGATCCCTCCCGCATCGGAGCGTCCCGCCCTGGACCGGTGGATCCTCTCGCGGCTCGAGGGACTCACGGCCACCCTGACCGCGGCCCTCGACGGCTACGAGCCGCTGCCGGGGACCGACGCCCTGCGCGCCTTCGTCGACGACCTGTCGAACTGGTACGTGCGCCGGAGCCGCCGCCGCTTCTGGCGCACCGACGCCAGCGCGCCGCGCAGCGACTCGCTAGCCGCCCACGCCACGATGCTCGAGGTCCTCCAGCGCCTGGCGCTCCTGCTCGCCCCCGTGACGCCCTTCCTCGCCGACCGCCTCTACCACCTGGTCAACGAGGTGCCGGCCGAGGACTCGGTGCACCTCCAGGACTGGCCCCGCGCCGTCCACGACGTGGACCTCACTTTGGAGGCCGAGATGTCGATGGCGCGGCACCTCACGTCGCTGGGCCGCGCGGGCCGGGCCGAGGCGGGGGTGAAGGTGCGCCAGCCGCTGCGCCGCGCGCTGGTGTTCGTGGCCGCCGACGCCGTGCGGCCACCGGCGGGCGTGGTCGAAGACGAGCTCAATGTCGATCTCCTGGAGTTCCGACCCGACCCGGGAGACGTCCTGAGCTTCGAGCTGGTGCCGCGGTTCGCCGTCTTGGGGCCCCGACTGGGCGACGCCGTCAAGGAGCTGCGCGGCGCCCTGGCTCGGATCGACTCGGCGGCCGCAGCCGAGGTGCTGGAGTCCGGCGGACGCATCTCGGTCGCCCTGGCCGGCACAACCGTCGAGCTGGGGCTCGACGAGCTCGAGCTGCGGGTGCGCAGTCAGGGGGGATTCGCGGTGTCGCGTGACGGGACCGCGGTGGTGGCACTCGACCTCGAGATTGACGACGACCTGCGCCGCCGCGGACTGCTGCGCGACGTGGTGCGCCAGGTGCAGGACCTGCGCAAGGGTCAGGGATTCGACATCGCCGACCGCATCGAGCTATGGGTGAGTGGGCTCGACGACCTGGCCGATGAGTGGCCCGTGCTGGCCCGGGAGGTGCTGGCGACCGCCGTGCACCAGAGCGCGGGCGAGGGCCCGGGGTTCGCCCTCGAGCTGGACGGTCGTGACGCGCGGGTCTGGCTGCGCGTCAGGCCGCGTTGAGGGCGCCCAGCAGCTCGAGCAGCTGGGCGCGCTCGGCCGCGTCGAGACGCTGCGCGAGCCGGGAGTCGAGGATCGCGATGTGCACGAGCTTGGACTGGGCGAGTCGTTCGCGCCCCGCGTCGGTGAGTGCCACGTGGATGGCCCGGCGATCCGACGGGCACAGCTGGCGCGCGACCAGTCCCGCCTCTTCCAGGCGGTCGACGAGTCGCGTGGTGCCGCCCGAGGAGTGCACGATCGCGTCGGCCACCTCCGTCATCCGCAGGTGACCCTCGGTCGCCTCCTCGAGGCGCAGCATCGCCTCGAACCAGGCCAGAGGCACGGCGCCGCGCGCCTCCATCTCCAGGTCCAGATCCCGGGCGAGGCGGGCCGTCGTCTCCCACAAGAGGGCGAACAGCACGACCCGCTCGTCGCGAGCGCACGCTCCAATGTCCGTTGTCACGAAACCATTGTAGCAGCAGTAATATGTTTTGCAACTATTGCTTGACAAGTAGTTTGCAACGCAAGTATACTGGGAACCACTCAGACAACAAGGAGCAATCATGACCAGCACCGCAGCCGACGTTCGCAACGTCAACCTGCCGGCCCCCGGTATCTACACGGTCGACGCCGTGCACTCGTCGATCGGCTTCGTCGCCCGTCACCTGGTGGCCGCGAAGGTCCGCGGGAACTTCACCCAGTTCGCCGGGACGATCACCATGGGCGAGACGCTCGAGACGACCTCGGTAGAGGCCACGGTGGAGGCCGCCAGCATCACGACGAACAACGAGATGCGCGACAACCACGTGCGCAGCGCGGACTTCCTGGACCTGGAGAACCACCCCCAGTTCACCTTGAAGTCGACGCGCCTGACCGCGAAGGGTGGCAACGACTTCGAGCTGGTGGCCGACCTGACCATCCGCGGCATCACCAAGTCGGTGACCTTTGACCTGGAGTACCTGGGCACCAACCCCGGCATGGCCGCGGGCGTGACGGTGGCCGGGTTCGAGGCGACGGCCACGATCGACCGGCGCGACTTCGACGTCAAGTGGGACGCCGCTTTGGAGAACGGCAGCCTCGTCGTGGGCAACCGCGTGACCCTGGAGCTGTCGGTGGAGGCGGCCAAGCAGGACTGACCTGGCCCGATCCCAACGCCACGAGGGGCGGGGCGTACGCCCCGCCCCTCGTGGCGTCTCGCCGCGCGGCGGGGGCTGCTTGGAGGCCTGGCAGACTTGTCCTATGCCTTTCATCTCCACCAACCCGGCTACGGGCGAGATCCTCGCCGAGTACCCCGCCGCCTCCCCGGCCGAGCTCGAGGCGCGCCTGGAGACAGCCGGGGCCGCCTTCCGGACCTGGCGCGCCACCTCGATGGAGGATCGCGCCCTCGTCATGACCCGGGCGGCCGAGCTCATCGAGAGCGAGATCCCGGTGATCGGCGAGATGCTGACCCGGGAGATGGGCAAGACCTTCGCGGCCGCCAAGGGTGAGGCGTCCAAGTGCGCACTGACCATGCGCTACTTCGCGCAGAACGCGGCGCGCTTCGTGGCCCCCGAGGCCGTGGCGACTGGCGGGCGCCGCAGTGGGGTCCGCTTCGACCCGCTGGGCCCGATCCTGGCCATCATGCCCTGGAACTTCCCCCTGTGGCAGGTCGTGCGCTTCGGGGTCCCCACGATCATGGCGGGCAACGTCGTGCTCCTCAAGCACGCGCCCAATGTCCCCACCAGTGCGCAGTTCCTCGAGGACCTCTTCACGCGGTCGGGATTCCCCGCCGGCGTGCTGACCAACCTCTTCGTCGAGGTCGACACCGTGAGCGAGCTCATCGGCGACCCCCGCGTGGCCGGTGTCACGCTGACCGGCTCGGAGCGGGCCGGCCGCTCGGTGGCCAGCCTGGCCGGCGCCCATCTGAAGAAGTGCGTGCTGGAGCTCGGTGGCTCGGACCCCTTCGTCGTGGCCCCGCACGCCGATCTCGACCTGGCGGTGAGCCAGGCGGTGGTCGGGCGCATCCAGAACAACGGGCAGGCCTGCATCGCGGCCAAGCGCTTCATCGTGGTGCGCGATCGCGCCGACGAGTTCCTCGACCGCTTCGCGACCGCGATGGCGGCGGTGCGTACGGGTGATCCGATGGATCCCGAGGTCGAGCTCGGCCCGCTCGTCTCGCGCCCCCAGCTCGACCAGCTGGCCGCGCAGGTCGCCTCGTCGGTCGCCGCCGGCGCCGTGGTGCGCACCGGCGGCGCAGTGCTGGACCGGCCGGGGTTCTACTACGCGCCCACGGTGCTCAGCGACGTCCCGGCCCACTCGCGGGCGGGCTGCGAGGAGCTCTTCGGCCCGGTCGCGACGGTGAGCGTCGCCGACGACCTGGACGACGCCATCGCCATCGCCAACGACTCGCCGTGGGGGCTGGGCGGATCGATCTGGTCCACCGACGACGCCGAGATCGACCAGGCGATCGAGGAGCTCGAGTGCGGTGTGGTCTTCGCCAACGGCATCGTCGCCTCCATGCCCGAGCTGCCCTTTGGCGGCACCAAGAGCTCGGGGTTCGGACGCGAGCTGTCGGTGTGGGGCGTCCGCGAGTTCACCAACGTCAAGTCCTTCCACGTGTCATGAGCTCGGCCTACCTCGACTACGCCGCTTCGGCTCCGCGCCGCGACGACGTCTACGCGGCCATGGAGCCCTGGCTGCACGGTGTGGTGGGCAACCCCTCGGGGGCCCACGGCGAGTCCCGCCGCGCCGCGCGCGCGCTCGAGGAGGCGCGCGATGAGGTGGCCGAGCTGGTGGGGTCGCCTCCGGGCGCTGTGGTCTTCACCGGTGGGGGGACCGAGTCGTGCCACCTGGCGATCGCCGGCGTCACCCGGGAGGCCGTGCGCCGCACCGGGCGGGCGCACGTCGTGGTGTCGGCCATCGAGCACCACGCCGTCCTCGACTCGGCGTACGCGCTGGCCGCGCAGTCCGAGACCGTGCGCGTCGCCCAGAGCCCCGTGGGGGCCGATGGCGTGGTCGACGCCGACGTGCTGGCCGGCCTGCTGGAGGCCTCGACCGCCCTGGTCAGCGTGATGACCGCCAACAACGAGACCGGGGTCGTCGAGCCCATCGCCCAGCTCGCGGCTCGGGTGCACCAGGAGTCGGCCGCGGTGTTCCACACCGATGCCGTGGCTGCCGCGCCGTGGCTCGACCTGCGCACCGCGACCGCGGGGGCCGACCTGGTCTCCTTGTGCGCGCACAAGCTCGGCGGTCCGGTCAACAGTGGCGCGCTGGTCCTGCGGCGACCCGTCGACCTGATGGCGGTCAGCGCGGGCGGTGGCCAGGAGCGCGGCCGGCGGGGAGGCACGGTGGACGTGGCCGCGGCGGTGGGACTGGCCGCGGCGCTGCGGGTCCACGATCGCGAACGCCAGCAGGTCACGGACCGCGTGAGGGGCCTGCGCGACCGGCTCGAGCGGGCGGTGGCCGCGCTGCCCGGCTGCCAGGTGACTGCCGCGGGGGTCGAGCGGCTGGCGGGCACCGCCCACCTGACCTTCGCGTCGCTCGCCGCCGATGAGCTGGTCTTCCTGCTCGACCAGGCGGGGGTGTGCGCATCGGCGGGCGCGGCCTGCTCGAGCGGGGCCTCGGCCGTCAGTCACGTGCTGGTGGCCATGGGGATGGATCCCGCCCGCGCGGGCGGCTCGGTGCGCCTCACCCTGGGCTTCGCCACGACCCCGGCCGAGGTCGATCAGGCCGTGGCGGCCCTGGGCGGGGCCGTGCACCGGTTGCGGGCCGGCTGAGCGCGCGGGCGGGCGGCTCGGCCCATCCTGACTGGCAGACTGGCGCCATGCGGGTGCTCGTGGCGATGAGTGGGGGGGTGGACTCTTCGGTGGCCGCTGCCCTCCTGCGTGACCAGGGCCACGACGTGGTGGGAGCCACCTTGAAGCTGTGGGGGGGCGCCGGCGACTCGGGGTGCTGCTCGGTGGCCGACGTCGAGGACGCCCGCCGTGTGGCCCAGGTGCTCGGGATCGAGCACCACGTCTTCGCCTACACCGAGGAGTTCCGCGCGCGGGTGGTCGAGCCCTACGTGCGAGCGCACGCCGAGGGACGCACGCCGAACCCCTGCATCGACTGCAACCGCTTCGTGAAGTTCGACCTGCTGGCCGAGCGAGCGCGGCGTCTCGGCTTCGACGCCCTGGCCACGGGCCACTACGCGCGCATCGTCACCCGCCACGGGGCCACGGCCCTGGGCCGGGGCGTCGACGCCGCCAAGGACCAGAGCTACGTCCTGGCTTACCTGAAGAGCGCGATGCTGGACTTCCTCGTCCTGCCCATCGGCGAGATGCGCAAGTCCCAGGTGCGCGCCCGGGCCGCTGCGGCCGGACTGCGCACCTGGGACAAGCCGGACAGCCAGGACGTGTGCTTCATCGAGTCGGCGTCCGGGCGAGCCGGCTTCCTGGGCGGACGGCTCACGATGACGCCGGCCACGGTCGTGGACCGCGACTCGGGCAGCGTCTTGGGCCAGGTGGACGCCGCCGAGCTCGTGACGGTCGGCCAGCGCCGTCACGTTCCCTCGCCCGACGGCGCGCGGCGCTACGTGACGCGCGTTGACGTGGCGGGCCGGCGGGTCGAGGTGTCCCCCCTGGCCGGTGCCCTGCGCACGCGCGTGGAGCTGGTGCCCGGCAGCCTGAGCGCCGTCGGCGAGCCCCTGGGCGATGGTCCCGTCTGGGTCCAGGTCAGCGCCCACGCCCGGCCCCAGGCCGGTCGTCTGCGGCTCCAGGGCAACGGCGTCGTGGAGCTCGCGGTGCCCATCCGGCCGGTGGCGCCGGGCCAGACGGTCGTCTTCTACCACGACGACGCCCCCGACATCGTGGCCGGAGCTGCGCTGGTGGCGTCCCCGTGACGGCGCCGGCCGAGCGCGCGCTCTGGCTCCGCGGGGAGCTCGACCGGCTGGCGCGCGCGTACTACACGGGGCCCGCTCCCGAGGTGCCCGACGCCGACTACGACGCCCTGGTCCGCGAGCTCGCGCAGCTGGAGGACGAGCACCCCGAGCTGGCCAGCGACCAGTCCCCGACCCAGCGCGTGGGGGCGGCTCCCGACGCCGCCTTCTCGCCCGTCGAGCACCTCGAGCCCCTGCTCAGCCTCGACAACGCCTTCAGCGACGACGAGGTGCGCGCCTGGGTGGACCGGCTGGCGCGCGCGGGGGTGCCCGGACCGGATCTCGCCTACGACGTCGAGCCCAAGATCGACGGCCTGGCGCTGGCCCTGACCTACGAGGGAGGGCGTCTCGTGCGGGCGGGCACGCGCGGCGACGGTCGGGTGGGCGAGGACGTCACCGCCAACGTCCGCACCGTGGCCAGCGTGCCCGCGGTGCTGCCCGCGCCGCCCGGGCGCCTGGAGGTGCGCGGGGAGGTCTACCTGGCCAAGGCGGACTTCGCGGCCATGAACGCCCAGCAGCTGGCGGCGGGTGAGCGCACCTTCGCCAACCCCCGCAACGCCGCGGCGGGGAGCCTGCGCCAGAAGGACCCGGCGATCACGGCGGGACGGCCGCTGTCGTTCCTGGCGTACCAGATCGTGGGCGCGGGACCCACCGGGAGCGCCACCAGCCAGAGCGAGGTCCTCGCGACCCTGCAGGCGTGGGGCTTCACCGTCGCCGCGTCGGCCCAGCGCGTGGTGGGGATTGACGCGATGCTGCGTGCCTGTGCGTGGTTTGAGGAGCACCGCCACGACCTGCCCTACGACGTCGACGGGGTGGTTATCAAGGTCGACGACGTCGCCGTCCACGAGCGCGTGGGAGCGACCTCCCGCGCGCCGCGCTGGGCCATCGCGCGCAAGTTCCCGCCCGAGGAGCGCACCACGCGCCTGCGCGCGATCGAGGTGTCGATCGGGCGCACCGGACGAGCCACCCCGTACGCGGTGCTCGAGCCGGTCAGCGTCGCGGGCTCGACGGTCTCGATGGCGACGCTGCACAACGCCGACCAGGTGCGGCTCAAGGACGTGCGTCCCGGTGACCTGGTCATCGTGCGCAAGGCCGGCGACGTCATCCCCGAGGTCGTGGCCGCCGTCAGCGAGCCCGGGCGCGCGCGGGCGGCTCCCTGGGAGTTCCCCGCGTCGTGCCCGGAGTGCGGGTCGGCGCTGGTGCGCCGCGAGGAGGAGCGCGACCACTACTGCACCAACCCGTCGTGCCCGGCCCGCCAGCTCCAGCAGATGAGCCACTTCGCCTCGCGCACCGCGATGGACATCGAGGGCCTCGGCGAGCAGCGCGTGGGCCAGCTGCTCGGCCTGGGCATCGTGGCCGACGTGGCCGACCTGTTCGCGCTGCGCCCCGACGACCTGGCGACCCTGGAGGGCTTCGGGGAGGTCTCGGCGGTCGCCCTCGTCGAGGCGATCGACGCCGCCCGCCACCGTCCCCTGCACCGCCTGCTGGTGGCGCTCGGCATCCGCCACGTCGGCCCGGTCGCGGCGCGCATCCTGGCGCAGCGGTTCGGCACCTTCGACCGCCTCGCCGCGGCCCCCACCGAGGAGCTCGAGGGCCTGGCGGGGATCGGCCCCGTGGTGGCCGCGGCGGTGCGGCAGTTCGTCGAGGATCCCGAGAACCGTCGGCTGCTCGAGCGCCTGGCGCAGGCCGGGGTCGAGATGCACGAGGGGGAGATCGTGGCCACCCCGGCGGTGCTGGCCGGCCGCTCGGTGGTGGTGACGGGTACGGTTCCCGGGTACGCGCGCGAGGAGGCCGAAGCCGCCATCGTCGAGCGCGGGGGGACGGCGGCGGGGGCCGTGTCGCGGCGCACGTACTGCGTCGTGGTCGGTGACGCCCCGGGAGCGGCCAAGCTGCGGCGCGCCCGGGACCTGGGGATCCCGGTCATCCCCGCCGCGCAGTTCGCCGAGCTGCTGGCCACGGGGACCTGGACACCCGGTCCCGATGCACTTGAGACGTAGCGGGCGTACCCGTGCCCGAGCCGGGGCGGGCACGTGCTCTAGGGTGAATGTGCGATGGCGAGCTTTCGGTACGCACCCGGATATCAGGTCGTAGGGCGGTACCGAATCCTCGACACCATCGGTGTGGGTGGCACGTCGGAGGTCTATCTGGCCGAGGATCTGGCCCTCGATCGGCGCGTCGCCCTCAAGACCCTGCGGTCCGATCTGGCCGAGCACGAGGACGTCCGGCGGGCCTTTCGCACGCAGATCATCCGCGCGGCCACCCTCAGCCACCCCCACATCGCCCGGGTCTTCGATGGGGGCCAGGAGTCGGGCACCATCTTCATGGTCACCGAGTACCTGGGCAACGGCTCGCTCGAGGATCGCCTCGCGGCCGGCGAGCTCCTCAGTGTCGAGGACGCCGCGCGGCTGGGCCGCGACGTCGCGGGCGCGCTGGCCGCCATGCACGCCCATCAGGTGACTCACGGGGGCCTGAGCCCGCGCAAGATCCTCGTCGACGAGCTGGGTCACGTGCGCGTGTCCGACGTGGCCCTCGCCGGCCTGCGCGCGATGCACCGCCAGCGCTACACCGTGCACGACCTGCGCTACCTCAGCCCCGAGCAGGTGCGCGGCGAGCTGCCCGGACCCGCCACCGACGTGTACGCCCTCGCGCTGATCCTGGCCGAGGCCGTGACCGGTGCGGCGCCCTTCGATGCCTCCACGGTGGAGGGGTCGGTGCAGGCGCGACTCGCCTCGCCGCTGCCTCCCCATCCCGAGTTGGGGACGCTCGACATGGTGCTGGCTCAAGCCACCGTGCCCGATCCCCTCCAGCGCCTGGACGCGGCGGGGATGGCTAGTCGTCTGGGCGCGGCAACACTCGACGAGGCTCCCGTCGAACTGGTCGCCCGGCGCGGCGCCGTGCCGGTCCTCCAGCAGGTCCCGCCGCTGGCACCACGGGCGTCCATCGGCTTTCGCGCGCCCTCGCCCCGGGAGCTGGCGGGGCGGGATGTTGACCCGGACCAGGTCTTTGAGGGCGCCAGCGACGTGACGGGGACCGGGATGCCCTCGCGACGGCGCGCGAGCGATCCCTACCCCGTCGTGCCGCCGCCGCGCCGCCGCCGCACTGCCACCGCGGTCGCGGCGGTGGTGATCCTGGCGGTCGTGGCCGGAGTCGCGTGGTGGTTCGGGCTGTTCAGCTCGCACCAGGCGATCCCGCGCCTGGAGGGTCTGACGGTGGCGCAGGCGACGTCGCAGCTGACCGCCGATGGCTTCTCGGTGAGCGTGACGCGCCACGTGGCCTCCGCGTCGGTCGCGCGTGGCGCGATCATCAGCCAGTCGCCGGCCGCGGGCGTCTCGGCCGGCTCGGGCCAGGTGATCTCGGTCACCGTCTCGAGCGGCCCGACCGTCGTGACGCTGCCCGGTGTCACCGGCCAGAGCTGCACCGGCGCGCAGAGCGCCCTGGGCCGCGTGGGCGTGCACGGGGCGTGCCCGGCCTCGGCCGCGGTGGTGTCGACGCTGCCCGTGGGACAGGTGGTCGAGACGCGCTACCACGGCGTGACGGACCCGAGCAGCGTTCCCCGGGGAGCGACGATCACGCTGGTCCTGAGCAGCGGTCCCGCGGGCGCCGCCACGACGCCTCCCTCGACCACGACGACCTCGGCGCCGGGCACGACTTCCACCACCGTGGCCTCGACGACGGCCACCGTTGCGGGCCAGGGCCCGCGGCCGGTACCCAACGTGATCGGTCTCGGACCGGCCGCGACGGTCGCCGCATTCCGCCACGCGGTGCTCTTCTTCTCGCCCAAGGGTCCGGGTGCCGCGACGAGCTCGTGGACCAAGGTGGTCTCGACGCTGCCCTCGCCCGGGACGATGGTCCCGTACCGCTCGACGATCATTGTCAACGTGCGGTGAGCCCGTCGTGCGAGCTGTGTGAGGCCGCAGCGCTAACGCGCCGCTTCGACGAGGGGCCCGACTACTGGATCGCCGAGTGCGAGGCCTGCGGGGTGCCCCTGGTGGTCTGGCGGACCCACGACCCGCTGCCGCCGCCCGCGATCCGCGTCGCCCTCTGGCTTCGCCTGGCTCGGGTGGCCAACGAGGAGCTGGGCGTGGGCGCGTGGCGCTTGGACGACCGGCTGCGCACCATCGGCGACCACTACCATGCGCACGCCCGGCGCCGCCCTCGGGGAGGAGGGTGGCCACCCTCGGTATGATCGGCGCGCAAGGAGGTCGTCGTGGGTGCACTGTCAGGTCGAGTCGCAATCATCACGGGCGCGGGGCGAGGCATCGGGCGCGAGCACGCCCTCCTCTTCGCCGCCGAGGGGGCCCGCGTCGTCGTCAACGACCTGGGCGGGGCGCTCGACGGCTCCGCGACCGGGGCGACGCCGGCCGACGAGGTCGTCGAGACGATCCGGGCCTTCGGCGGCGAGGCGATCGCCAATCACGACGACGTCGCCACGTGGGAGGGCGGCGCTCGTCTGGTGCGCAGCGCCATCGACACGTTCGGCGACCTCCACGTGCTGGTCAACAACGCGGGGATCCTGCGGGACCGCGTCCTGGTGAACCTGAGCGAGGACGACTGGGACTCCGTGGTCGCGGTGCACCTGAAGGGCCACTTCGTGACGATGCGCCACGCCGCGACGTACTGGCGCGAGCGTGCCAAGGCCGGCGAGACGGTGCGCGCGTCCATCGTCAACACCTCGTCCACCTCGGGGCTGATCGGCAACGTGGGCCAGTCCAACTACGGCGCGGCCAAGGCCGGCATCGCCGCCCTCACGGTCATCGCCGCCGAGGAGCTCGGACGCTACGGCGTGCGGGTCAACGCCATCGCGCCCGCGGCGCGGACGCGGATGACCGAGTCCACGCCTGGCCTGGCCGACTACGTCGTCAAGCCGGCCGATGCCGCGCAGTTCGACGTGTGGGACCCAGCCAACATCTCGCCGCTCGTGGCGGTCCTGGCCATGCAAGACTGCCCGGCCACCGGGCGGGTGTTCTTCACCCAGGGGGGCACCGTCCGCCTGTTCCAGAACTGGACGATGACCACGGCCCTGGAGCGTGACGACCGCTGGGACGTCGCCACGCTGGCCGAGCAGCTGCCTACCCTGTGGGCGTGACGCGCCCGAGGAGCGGCGCGGGCGCGTGGGTAGGGTGGGGACCGTGACGTCCGCGATCATTCCGGGGAGCGAGCCCTTCGCGTCCGACGGCGGGCCCCTGGGCGTGCTGGTCCTGCACGGCTTCACCGGGAGCCCGCAGTCCCTGCGGGACTTGGCCGAGGCCGTGGCGCGCCAGGGCCACGCGGTGCGGCTGCCTCTCCTGCCCGGGCACGGGACGTCGGTCGAGGACCTGATGACCACGGACTGGTCGCACTGGAGCGCGGCGGCGCTGGCGGCCTACGACGAGCTGGCCGCACAGGTCTCCGCGGTCGCCGTGGCCGGACTCTCGGCGGGCGGAGGGCTGGCCGCGCTGATCGCCGAGCAGCGCGCCGTGGCCGGCTGCGTCTTCATCAATCCTCTGGTCAAGCCGCCCGACGCCGCCCTGCTCGAGGGGCTCGACGCCCTCTTAGCCGAGGGGATCGAGACCATCGACGGCATCGGCTCGGACATCAAGCGCCCCGGGCAGGTCGAGGCGGCCTACGCGACCACGCCGCTGGCGTGCGCCAGGAGCCTCTTCGCGGGCGTGGCCGGCGTGTACGAGCACCTGGCCGACATCGTCGCCCCCAGCCTGCTGCTGAGCAGTCGCGAGGATCACGTCGTCACGACGGACAACGGCGACGACCTCCAGGCCCGGGTCGGTGGTCCCCTCGAGCGGATCTGGCTGGAGGACTCGTATCACGTGGCCACGATGGACAACGACGCCGCGCTGATCGAGCGCCGGGTGGTTGACTTCCTCGCCTCGCTGGTGCCCGCGTGAGCGAGTTGACCCGCGACGATGTGGCCAAGGTGGCCCGGCTGGCCCGGCTGCACCTGACCGAGGAGGAGCTGGACCGCTTCACCGGGCAGCTGGCGCAGGTGCTCGACCACGCCAACGACCTGCGCGCGCTGGACCTGACCGGGGTGGCGCCGACGGCGCACCCGGTGGACCTGGGCACCGTGGTGCGCGCCGACGAGGTTCGCCCGGGACTGGTGCGTGACGCGTTCTTGAGCGCGGCGCCCCAGCCCGAGGACGGGCGCTTCGCCGTCCCGCGGATCCTGGGCGAGGAGCCGTGAACGCGCTGGAGATCGCCGCCCGGGTGCGGTCGGGCGAGCGCTCGGCCGTCTCGGTGACCGAGGAGGCCCTCACCGCCATCGCGGCGCGCAATGGAGAGCTCAACGTCTTCGTCCACGTCGAGGGTGAGTCGGCGCTGGAGCGGGCCGCCGCCGTCGACGCCGCGGTGGCGGCCGGCCGCGACCCCGGGATCCTGGCGGGCGTGCCCGTGGGGCTCAAGGACAACCTGTGCCAGACCGGCGTGCCCACGACGTGCGGGTCGCGGATCCTGTCGGGATGGCGCCCGCCCTACACGGCGACTGCGGTCGAGCGCCTGCTCGCGGCGGGCGCGGTGCCGGTGGGCAAGACCAACATGGACGAGTTCGCGATGGGCTCGTCCACCGAGACCTCGGCCTACGGCCCCACCCGCAACCCACTCAACCCCACCCGGGTGCCGGGCGGCTCGTCGGGCGGCTCGGCTGCGGCGGTCGCGGCGGGGATGGTGCCCGTCGCTTTGGGCAGCGACACCGGTGGCTCGATCCGCCAGCCCGCCGCCCTGTGCGGGCTGGTCGGCATCAAGCCCACCTACGGGCTGGTCTCGCGCTACGGCTTGGTGGCCTTTGCCAGCTCCCTCGACCAGATCGGCCCCCTGGCCCGCAGCGTGGCCGACGCCGCCGCGAGCCTCGAGGCCATCGCCGGCCACGACCCTCGCGACAGCACGTCACTGCCGGGCCCGGCCCCCGCGCTGATCGCGCACCTGGACCAAGGCGTCGCGGGCCGGCGCATCGGGATCGTGCGCGAGCTGGTCGAGGGGGCCGACCCCGAGGTCGTGGCCGCCGTCGCGGGCGCGGCCGAGGTCCTGGCCGCGGCGGGCGCCACACTCAGCGAGGTGTCCATCCCCGAGTTGCGCCTCGGCCTCAGCGCGTACTACCTCATCGCGCCGGCCGAGGCCTCCAGCAACCTGGCGCGCTACGACGGCGTGCGCTTCGGGCTGCGCGTCGCGGGCTCCGACATCACCGAGATGTACGTGGCGACGCGCACCGCGGGGTTCGGCGCCGAGGTCAAGCGCCGCATCATGCTGGGGACCTACGCGCTCTCGGCGGGCTACTACGACGCCTACTACGGCCAGGCGCTGAAGGTCCGCACGGTCATGATCGAGGCCTTCGAGCGCGCCTACGCCAGCGCCGACCTGCTCCTCGGGGCGACGGCGCCCTCGGAGGCCTTCGCGCTGGGGGCCAAGGTGAGCGACCCGATGGCCATGTACCTCTCGGACGTCTTCACCATCCCCACCAACCTGTCCGGCCACGCGGCCATCTCGGTGCCCTTCGGGAGCGGGGCCAGCGGGCTGCCGCTCGGCGTGCAGCTGCTCGGCCCGGCCCGCAGCGAGGAGCGCCTGGTGGCGGCGGCCGCCGTGGTGGAGGCGGGACGGGGGGTGCCCGGTGCGTGAGGGCTGGGAGATGGTGGTCGGCCTCGAGGTGCACACCGAGCTGCTGACGGCCAGCAAGATGTTCTGCAGCTGCGCCAACGCCTTTGGCGCCGAGCCCAACACCCAGGTGTGCCCGGTGTGCCTCGGGCTGCCCGGGTCCCTGCCGGTGCTCAACGCGCGGGCGGTGGAGCTGGCGGTGGCCATCGGGACGGCTCTGCACTCCCGGGTCGGAGCGTCGACCTTCCACCGGAAGAACTACTTCTACCCCGACATGCCCAAGGACTTCCAGATCTCCCAGTACGACCGACCCATCAACGAGGGGGGATACCTCGACCTGTCCGACGGTTCCCGGGTGGGGATCGTGCGCGCGCACCTCGAGGAGGACACCGGCAAGTCCACGCACCTGGGCGGCACCGGGCGCATGCACGATGCCGAGCGGTCGCTGGTCGACTACAACCGGGCGGGCGTGCCCCTGGTGGAGATCGTGTCGGAGCCCGACATGCGCTCACCCGAGCAGGCCCGGCTCTACGTCGCCGAGCTGCGGGCGATCCTCATCGCGACCGGCGCCTCGGACGGGCGCATGGAGGAGGGATCCCTACGCGTGGACGCCAACGTCTCGGTGCGCCTCCCGGGCGCGCCTCTGGGCACGCGTTGCGAGATCAAGAACCTCAACTCCCTGCGCAGCCTGCAGCGGGCCGTGGCCTACGAGGCCGAGCGCCAGATCGAGCTGATCCTCGCGGGCGGGCAGGTACGCCAGGAGACGCGGCACTGGGACGAGGGCAGCGGCGAGACCAGCACGATGCGGGTCAAGGAGGAGGCCGAGGACTACCGGTACTTCCGCGAGCCCGATCTGACCGACCTGGTGCCGGATCCCGCCATGATCGCGCGCATCCGCGACGGCCTGGGCCCGATGCCCGCGCAGCGGCGAGCCGCCCTGGCCAGCCTGGCGCGCGGCGCCGTGGTGCCCGGCGACGTGCTCGACGCCGTCGTCGGCGCCGGACTGGACGGGTTCGTCGAGGCGGCCGTCGCCCGGGACGTGGAGGCCACGGTGGCCCTGTCGCGCGCGGCCAACGAGCTGGCCGGCCTGGACGGGCCCGGGCAGGTGCGCCCCGACGCGTTCGCCGAGGTCCTCGCGCGCGAGGCGGCCGGGACGCTGTCGGCCACCCAGGCCAAGGCGGTCCTGGCCGAGCTGGTGCGCGGCGGTGGCGAGGTGGCCGAGATCGTGGAGCGACGCGGATTCGCACCCATGAACGCCGACGATCTCTCGGGCACGGTGTCCCAGGCGGTGGCCGAACATCCCGACGAATGGGCGCGCTACCGCGCGGGCGAGGACAAGCTGGCCCAGTTCTTCGTGGGCGTGGTGATGAAGGCCACCCGGGGGCGGGCCAACGGTCAGCAGGTGCTGGCCGAGCTGGAGTCGCGGCGCTAGGCCGATGCGCTGGCGCCCCACGACGCGCGCGGCCGCGGCGGGGCTCGTGGCCGTCGGGGTGGCCGGGCTGCTCGCCGCGACGCCCGCGGCGGCCGGACGGCGCCCTCGGCACCTGGCCCCCCTGACCGGGCTGCCCGAGTCCGCCGCGGCGGCCCACCGGCCCGCCCTCACGGTCAAGATCGACAACACCCCCAACGCGCATCCGCTGTTCGGCATCAACGACGCCGACGTGGTCTACGAGGAGATCGTCGAGGGTGGCATCACGCGCCTGGCCGCCGTGTTCAACTCGCGGCTGCCCGGCGTGATTGGCCCGGTGCGGTCGGTGAGGCGCACCGACCGGCTGGTGGTGTCCCCCCTGGGCGGCGTCTTCGCCTTCTCGGGCGGTGCGGCCTACGCCCTCAACAGCATCGCCACCGCGCCGGTGCAGCGCTTCGACGAGGCGACGGCCGGGCCCGCGATGTTCCGCACGGCGCTGCGCATGCCGCCGCACAACCTGCTGCTCGACCCGACCCGGCTGCTGGCCGAGGCCCGTCGCGCCTCGCCCCCCCAGCCCCTCTTCACCTACGTCGCGTCCGGCCACCCAGCGCGCGGGGCGCCGGTGGCGACGTTCTCGGTGAACTTCCCGGCGGGCTACGCCGTGAGCTACACGTGGGACGGGGTCCATCACGACTGGACGCGATCGATCTTCGGGGCGCCAGAGCGCACGGCGGCCGGGGTGGCCGTGGCGCCGACCAACGTGGTCGTGCTCCAGGTCAACTACATCGGCGGCGTCGGCAACATCGGCGCCGAGGCCGACCTCATGGGCCACGGGACCGCCCTGGTGTTCAGCGACGGGCGCCTGCAGCGCGGTGGCTGGTTCCACACCGCCTTGCGCCGGCCGATCGCCCTGCGCGCCGCGGGTGGGCGCGTCATCGCCCTGCGCCCCGGCTCGACGTGGGTCGAGCTCGAGGCCCTCGGCGAGACCGTCACGGCCACCGCCCCGCGCCGCTGAGCGGGCTTCGTAAACTACCCCCATGAACGCCCACCCCACCCCCCGGTCCACTGAGGTCACCTTGGGCAACGGCCGGGCCCCCGCGCGCGCGATGCTGCGCGCGATGGGTCTCGACGACGCGGACATGGCCAAGGCGCAGGTCGCAGTGGCCTCGAGCTGGAACGAGGTCACGCCCTGCAACCTGCCGCTCAACCGCCTGGCGGCGCGGGCCAAGCAGGCGATCCGCGACGCGGGCGCGGTGCCCTTCGAGTTCGTCACGATTGCCGTCTCCGACGGGATCTCGATGGGCCACGAGGGCATGCGGGCCTCGCTGGTGAGCCGCGAGGTGATCGCGGACTCGGTGGAGACCGTCATGCACGCCGAGCGATTCGACGCCCTGGTGACTCTGGCGGGGTGCGACAAGTCCCTGCCGGGCATGCTGATGGCGGCCGCCCGCCTCGACGTGCCCAGCGCCTTCTTCTACGGCGGCACGATCATGCCGGGCCACCTGGAGGGACAGGCCATCGACATCACGTCGGTCTTCGAGGCGGTGGGCGCCAACGCCGTGGGCGCGCTCAGCGACGACGGGCTGCGCGCCGTCGAGCTGGCCGCCTGCCCGGGCGAGGGGAGCTGCGCGGGCATGTTCACCGCCAACACCATGGCCAGCGTGGGGGAGGCCCTGGGCATGTCGCTGCTCGGCAGCGCCTCGGTCCCGGCCATCGACCCGCGCCGTGAGGACTACGCCTACCGCACGGGCCAGGCGGTCCTGCACCTGCTCGACGAGGGGATCACGGCCCGGGCCATCCTGACGCGCGAGGCCTTCGAGAACGCCATCGCCGTGGTGATGGCCCTGGGGGGGTCCACCAACGCGGTGCTCCACCTCCTAGCGATCGCCCACGAGGCCCGGGTCCCCCTGGAGCTCGAGGACTTCAACCGCGTGGCCGCTCGCGTGCCGCACATCGCCGACACCAAGCCCCACGGTCGCTACCACATGAGCGACATCGACGCCATCGGGGGCGTCCCGGTCGTGCTGGCGCACCTGCTGGAGCGCGGGCTGCTCCACGGGGACGCGCTCACCGTGACCGGCGCCACGATGGCCGAGAGCCTGGCGCAGTTCGCGGCGCGCCCGCCCGACGGCGACGTCATCCACGACCTGGACCACCCGATCCACGCCCAGGGGGGCATCGCAGTGCTCAGCGGCACCCTGGCCCCGCGCGGCTCGGTGGTCAAGGTGGCGGGCATCGACGACCTGCACTTTCGGGGTCGGGCCCGGGTCTTTGACGGGGAGGACGCGGCCATGACGGCGATCCTGGCCGGCGAGATCGAGCCGAAGACGGTGGTCGTCGTGCGCTACGAGGGACCCAAGTCCGGGCCGGGGATGCGCGAGATGCTGGCCATCACCGGCGCGATGAAGGGCGTGGGCCGTGGCAGCGACTCGGCGCTGGTCACCGACGGGCGCTTCTCGGGGGGGACCCACGGGTTCTGCGTGGGCCACGTGGCGCCCGAGGCCCTCGACGGTGGACCGATCGCTCTGGTCGCCGACGGCGACGAGATCGAGATCGACGTGAGCACCCACCGCATCGACCTGCTGGTCGACGAGGCCACGCTGGCGGCGCGCGCCGCGCACCTGGCCCCCTTCACCCCCCGCTACACCACGGGCGTGCTCGACAAGTTCGCCCGACTCGTCCAGGGCGCCGAGCGTGGGGCGGTGACGTCCCGCTGAGCGAACCCCGCGACCTGGCTTGTGCCGTCCGCATCGGGTGTGCTTAGATGACACGGTGGCGAACGGCGGGACTCTCCTGGTAATTGGGGGCGGTCGCCGGTAGTCACGCCCTCGTAGACGCCGGTGGCCTCCCAGACGGGAGGCCTTTTTTGTTACCCAGACGGAAGTAGGCATTGTGCAACTCACCGGAGCCCAAGCCCTGATCAAGAGCCTCGAGCAGCAGGGGGTCGACACCGTGTTCGGCCTGCCCGGCGGGGCGATCCTGCCGGTCTACGATCCGCTGCTGGACTCGAGCATCCGGCACATCCTGGTGCGCCACGAGCAGGGCGCCGGGCACATGGCCGAGGGCTACTCGCTGGCCACCGGACGACCGGGCGTGGCCATGGTGACCAGCGGTCCGGGCTCGACCAACATCGTCACCCCCATCGCCAACGCGCACATGGACTCGACGCCGCTGGTGGTGGTCACCGGCCAGGTCGCCACGAGCTCGATCGGCCTGGACGCCTTCCAGGAGTGCGACATCACCGGCATCACGATGGGCGTGACCAAGCACAACTTCCTGGTCCGCACGGCCCACGACATTCCCCGGGCGGTCGCGGCGGCCTTCCACCTCGCCACGACCGGGCGGCCGGGGCCGGTCCTGATCGACCTGCCCAAGGACGTGGCGCAGTCGACCATGGAGTGGTGGTACCCGGCGGGCCCCGAGGAGTACGACCTGCCCGGATACCATCCGCTGGTCGACCTCGACGAGGCCGACGTGGAGCGCGCCGTGGCGCTCATCGCCGCGGCCGAGCGTCCCGTGCTCTACGTCGGGGGCGGCACGCTGAAGTCGCGGGCCACCGCCGAACTGCGCGCCTTCGCCGAGCGGACCCGGATCCCGGTGGTGACGACGCTCATGGCGCGTGGGGCGTTCCCGCACTCGCACGAGCTGCACCTGGGCATGCCGGGGATGCACGGCGTCTACGCCGCCGTGACCGCCATGCAGCGCAGTGACCTGCTGATCGCCCTCGGGGCGCGCTTCGACGACCGCGTCACCGGGCGCACGGCGGCCTTCGCCCCCGGAGCCCGGGTGATCCACGTGGACATCGACCGGGCCGAGCTGGGCAAGATCCGCCAGGCCGACGTGGCGATCCAAGGCGACGTCGGGGCGGTGCTGCGCGCCTGGGAGGCCGCCGGGGCGACGCCGCCGCGGCTGGACACCTGGTGGTCCGAGATCCGCTCGTGGCAGACCACCTACCCGCTCACCTACGACGACGAGCCCACCGAAGGGCCCCTGCGCCCCCAGCACGTCATCGAGTCGCTCGCCGCGAACGCCCCCGAGGGCACCATCGTGGCCTCGGGGGTCGGCCAGCACCAGATGTGGACGGCGCAGTTCTGGCCCTTCGAGGAGCCCAACTCGTGGGTCAACTCGGGGGGCGCGGGGACCATGGGATTCGGGGTGCCCGCCGCCATCGGCGCCAAGGTCGGGCGGCCCGACCGCACGGTGTGGTGCATCGACGGCGACGGCTGCTTCCAGATGACGGCCCAGGAGCTGGTGACGGCTCGCAGCGAGGGGATTCCCGTCAAGATCGCGATCCTCAACAACTCCTACCTGGGCATGGTGCGCCAGTGGCAGGAGATGTTCTACGACGAGCGCTACTCCGAGGTCTACCTGTCGGCGGACCTGCCCGACTACGTCAAGCTGGCCGAGGCCATGGGGTGTGTCGGCCTGCGCGCGACCACGCCCAAGGAGATGAGCGACGTGATCGACGAGGCCAACGCCATCAATGACGTCCCCGTGGTGATCGACTTCCGGGTCGACGCGACCGAGAAGGTCTTCCCGATGGTGCCCGCCGGCGCCAGCAACGACGACATCCTGGTCCACCCCTCCCAGCGCAAGGAGACCCGATGAACACGCCCGAGCCCTTCGCCGGCGAGGTGGTCCACTCCCCGGTGCGCCACCACATCTTGTCGGTGCTGGTGGAGAACAAGTCGGGCGTGCTGGCGCGCATCGCCGGCCTCTTCGCCCGCCGGGGATTCAACATCTACTCGCTGGCGGTGGCGCCCTCGGAGCGTCACGCGCGCTTCTCCCGCATCACGATCGTCGTGGACGCCGAGTCGGCGCCCCTCGAGCAGGTGATGGGTCAGCTCGACAAGCTGGTCAACGTGGTGGACATCTGGGACATCGCGCCCCGCGACGCCGTCGAGCGTGAGCTGCTGCTCGCGACGATCGCCACCGACGTGTCGAACCGCACGTCGCTGCTCGACATCCTGGGACGCGCGGGCGCCTCGATCATCGACGTGGACCCCGGCGCCGTCACCGTGATGCTGGCGGGGACCCCGGCCAGCTGTGACGAGTTCGAGCGGGCTCTGGAGGACTACTCCAGCGTCGAGCTCCACCGAACCGGACGACTGGCCGTTCCTAGGCTGGGCCAGGAGCTGACCAACCCCGAGAGAGGATCGCGATGACCACGATGTACTACGAGCGCGACGCGGATCCCGCACTCCTGGCCCAGCGCCGGATCGCCATCTTGGGCTACGGGTCCCAGGGCCACGCCCACGCCCTCAACCTGCGCGACAGCGGCTTCGACGTGCGGGTGGGCCTGCGCCCCGAGTCGTCCTCGGTGCACAAGGCCGAGGAGGCGGGCCTGCGGGTGCGGGGCATCGCCGAGGCGGTGGCCGAGGCCGACGTGGTCATGGTGCTGCTGCCCGACACCGAGCAGAAGGCCATCTACGATCGCGACATCGCGCCCCACCTCGCGGCCGGGGACACGCTGATGTTCGCCCACGGGTTCAACATCCGCTTCGCGCGCATCGCACCGCCCGCGGACGTCGACGTCACGATGGTGGCGCCCAAGGGGCCCGGTCACCTGGTGCGGCGCACCTACGTCGAGGGCGGGGGGGTTCCCTCGCTGATCGCCGTGCACCAGGACGCCACCGGGCAGGCCCACGCCCTGGCCCTGGCCTACGCGCACGGCATCGGCGCCACGCGGGCCGGCGTGCTGGAGACCACCTTCACCGAGGAGACCGAGACGGACCTCTTCGGCGAGCAGGCGGTGCTCTGCGGCGGCGTGAGCGCCCTGGTCACGGCGGGTTACGAGACGCTGGTCGAGGCGGGCTACCAGCCCGAGAGCGCCTACTTCGAGTGCCTCCACGAGCTCAAGCTCATCGTCGACCTCATGTACGAGGAGGGCATCACCGGGATGCGCTACTCGGTGTCGGACACCGCCGAGTACGGCGACCTGACCCGGGGCCCGCGCATCATCACCGACCAGGTAAAGGCCGAGATGCGTCGCGTGCTGACCGAGATCCAGGACGGGACGTTCGCCGCCGAGTGGATCCAGGAGAACGAGATCGGCCGCCCGCGCTACCGCGAGCTGCGCGAGGTCGGCAAGCGCCACCCCATCGAGACGGTCGGTGCCCAGCTGCGCCAGATGATGCCGTTCGTCTCGGCGGGCAAGCAGAAGGTCTCCGAGGTCTCCGGCGGCGACACCGACTGAGCGCCGGGAGGGGTCCGCGGATCCCTACAGGTTGCCGACCACGTAGTTGATGCTGGCGCACAGCGCCGCGACATCGTCGGGGTCCACCGACGGGAACATCGCGATGCGCAGTTGGTTGCGGCCCAGCTTGCGGTAGGGGTCGGTGTCGACGATCCCGTTGGCGCGCAGCACCTGGGCCACGACGGTGGCGTCGACGTCCGCGGCGAAGTCGATCGTGCCCACGACGGCGCTGCGGTCCGCGGGGTTGACGACGTAGGGCGTGGTGAAGGGCTGGGCCTCGGCCCACGCGTAGAGGATCTCGGCCGAGCGCGCCGAGCGACCCGCCGAGAAGGCCAGGCCGCCGTTCTCGTTGAACCAGGCGAGCTGCGAGGCCAGCAGGTGGATCGTCGACAGCGCCGGGGTGTTGTAGGTCTGGTTGAGCCGCGAGTTGTCGAGGGCCACCTTCAGGTCGAAGAACGCCGGCGTCCAGCGGTCCGAGGCCGCGAGGCGCTCGATGCGCTCAACGGCCGCGGGCGAGCACAGGGCCAGCCACAGGCCCCCGTCGGACGCGAAGGCCTTCTGGGGCGAGAAGTAGTAGCAGTCGAACTGGCTCGGGTCCACCGGCAGGGCGCCGGCACCCGACGTGGCGTCGACCAGCACCAGCCCGTTGGCTCCCGCCGGCCGGGCGATCGGCATCATCACGCCGGTCGAGGTCTCGTTGTGGGTCAGCGCGTAGGCGTCGACGCTGGCGTCGGCCACCGGCGCGGGCCGGGTGCCCGGCTCGCCGGTGATGACGATGGGGTCGGCGAGGTGGGGGGCCAGGCGCGCCGCCTTGGCGAACTTGGAGGAGAACTCGCCGAAGCTCAGGTGCTCGCTGCGGTTCTCGATCAAGTGGAACGTGGCGGCGTCCCAGAAGCAGGTCGACCCGCCGTTGCCCAGCAGCACCTCGTACCCGTCGGGCAGGGCGAAGAGGCTGCGCAGTCCCTCGCGGACCTCGTGGACCTTGGAACGGACCGTCGCCTGGCGGTGCGAGGTGCCCAGGTACCTGGTGGCATCGGCGCGCAGGGCGTCGACCTGCTCGGCGCGCACCTTGGAGGGTCCCGAACCGAAGCGCCCGTCGCGCGGCAGGAGGTTCTCGGGGATGCGGAGGGTCTCGGGGGACGTCATAGACTCCTTAGTCTACGAAGGCGCCGAGGGGAGTACGCGTGGGCTCGCGGATCAGTGACCGAGTGGCGGGGCTGGCCCCCAGCGCGACCCTGGCGGTGGACGCGAAGGCCAAGGCCCTGCAGGCCCGCGGTGAGCCGGTGATCGTCTTTGGGGCGGGCGAGCCCGACTTTCCCACGCCCCCGCACGTCGTGGAGGCGGCCGCGTGGGCCTGCGCGCAGCCGGTCAACCACAAGTACACGCCGACGGCCGGGCTGCCCGAGCTGCGCGCCGCCATCGTCGAGAAGTCGCGGCGGGACTCGGGCCTGGATATCACCTCTGACCAGGTCCTGGTGACCAATGGGGGCAAGCACGCGGTGGCCACGGCCTTCGTGACCCTGCTCGATCCGGGCGACGAAGTCCTGATCCCCGCGCCCTACTGGACGACCTATCCCGAGGCGGTGTACCTGGCCGGCGGCCGCCCCGTGGCGGTTCCCCTGAGCGAGGAGAACGGGTTCCGCCTGCGGGTCGAGGACCTGGAGCCCTACCGCAACGCGCGCACCAAGGTGCTCGTCTTCGTCTCGCCCTCGAACCCGACCGGTGCGGTGGTGGCCCCCGAGGAGGTGGCCGCGATCGGGCGTTGGGCGGCCGAGCACGGCATCTGGGTCTTGGCCGACGAGATCTACGAGCACCTGGTCTACGGGTCGGCCACCCAGGTGTCGCTGCCCGTCGTGGCCCCCGAGGTCGGCGACCGGTGGGTCGTCGTCAACGGCGTGGCCAAGTCGTACGCCATGACGGGCTGGCGCGTGGGCTGGCTCGCCGGGCCGCGCGACGTGGTGGCGGCGGCCATCACCTACCAGAGCCAGACGACCTCGAACATCTCCAACGTGTCCCAGCGCGCCGCGGTCGCCGCCCTGACGGGCGACCAGTCGGCCGTCGAGGAGATGCGCCAGGCCTTCGACCGGCGCCGCCAGACGATGACGTCGATGCTGAACGCCATCGACGGCGTGCGCTGCGCGGAGCCCGAGGGCGCGTTCTACTGCTTCCCCAATGTCGAGGGGCTGCTCGGCCGGGACCTGCGCGGCCAGCGGGCCCAGACCTCGGCCGAGCTGGCCGAGCTGGTACTGGCCAGCATCCAGATCGCCGTCGTGCCCGGTGAGGCCTTCGGCGCTCCGGGCTACTTCCGCCTGAGTTACGCCCTGGGCGACGACGCCCTGGTCGAGGGACTGGGGCGGCTGGCGGCGCTGGTGGAGGGGCGCTGAGCAGCGCGTAGCCTGGACCCACGCGTGAGGGAAGGAGCAGGGTGGCCCGCATACTGGTGACCGAGGAGATCGCGGCGTCGGGGCTGCACGAGCTGCGCAAGGCCGGCCACGAGGTCGACGTGCGCCTGGGCCTGTCGCCCGAGGAGCTGCTGGCGGCCATCGAGGGCGCCCACGCGCTCATCATCCGCTCGGCGACCCAGGTGGACGCCGCCACCCTCGACGCGGCCCGCGACCTCGTGGTGGTGGGTCGCGCGGGCATCGGCCTGGACAACGTCGACGTGCCCCACGCGACCGAGCGCGGCGTCATGGTCGTGAACGCTCCGCAGTCCAACATCGTGTCGGCCGCCGAGCACGCCATGGCGCTGCTCCTGGCCCAGGCCCGCAACATCCCCCAGGCCCACGCCTCACTGACGGCGGGCAAGTGGCAGCGCTCCCAGTGGGAGGGCGTCGAGCTGTACGGCAAGACGCTCGGGATCATCGGGCTCGGCAAGATCGGCGCGCTGGTCGCCCAGCGGGCGCTGGCCTTCGGCATGCAGCTGATCGCCTACGACCCCTACATCACGGCGGAGCGGGCGCGCCACATGGGCGTGGAGCTGCTCGAGCTCGACGAGCTGCTGGCGCGCAGCGACTTCATCACCATCCACCTGCCCAAGACGCCCGAGACGATCAACCTGATCGACGCGGCCCGGCTCGCGCGCACCAAGCCCGGCGTGCGCATCGTGAACGCCTCGCGCGGGGGGATCCTCAACGAGGCTGACGTGGCCGAGGCCATCCGCAGCGGCCAGGTGCACGGCGTGGCCCTCGACGTGTTCGCCAAGGAGCCCACGACCGAGTCACCGCTCTTCGATCTGCCCTCGGTCGTCGTGGTGCCCCACCTGGGTGCCTCGACCGCCGAGGCGCAAGACAAGGCCGGCGTCGCCATCGCCGAGCAGGTGCTGCTGGCTCTGGCCGGCGACTTCGTCCCCTTCGCCGTGAACGTCGCAGCCGGCGAGGTCTCCAACGTGGTGCGCCCGTTCATGGGCCTGGCCGAGATCCTCGGCCGCTTCATCGGGGGCCTCCTGGACGGGCAGCCCGCCGACCTCGAGGTCATCTACAACGGCGAGCTCGCCGGGGCCGGCACCAAGATCCTGACGCTGTGCGCCCTCAAGGGGCTTCTCGGGGCGACCGGACACCAGGGCGTGACCTTCGTGAACGCGCCCCAGCTGGCCGCCGAGCACTCGATCACGTGGAGTGACCAGGGGTCGGTCGCCTCGAGCGAGTACGTCAACCTGATCACCGTGCGCTCCGATGCCCACGAGGTGGCCGGCACGCTCATGACCATCGGCCAGCGGCTGGAGACCCGCATCGTGCTGGTGGACGGTCACAGCGTGGAGATCCCGCCGGCCGCCACCATGCTGGTCGTGCGCAACGACGATCGCCCGGGGATGATCGGTCACGTGGGACTGGCCCTCGGGGACGCCGAGGTCTCGATCTCGTCGATGGCCGTGGGTCCCGATCCGGCCGCCGGCACCGCCCTCATGGTCCTTTCGACGACCTCGCCGACCCCGCCAGAGGTCATCGAGCGGCTGCGGGCCACCGACGGGATCACCGACATCCACCTGATCGCGCTGCGCTGAGCGCGCGCGCCGCTCAGGCGCGGCTGATGGCGTCGATGCGCTCCATGATCTCGTCGTCGAGCAGCGGGACCACCGCGAGCGCCCCCATGTTCTCGCGCACCTGATCGGGCGAGGAGGCCCCGGTGATCACCGAGGAGACGTGTGGGTTCTTGAGGCACCACGCCAGGGACAGCTGGGCCAGCGTGACGTCCAGCTCGTCGGCCACCACCTTGAGTTCGGCCACCTTCTGGTTGCGCGCCTCGTCGGTCAGCAGCCCGTGGAGCCACTCGTAGCCGCTCAGGGTGGCCCGCGAGCCCGCGGGCACGCCGTGGAGGTACTTGCCCGTCAGGAGCCCGGAAGCCAGCGGCGACCAGATGGTCGTGCCCAGGCCCACGTCGTCGTAGAGGCGCGCGTACTCCCGCTCGACGCGGTCGCGCCACAGCAGGTTGTACTGGGGCTGCTCGACGATCGGGGCGCGCAGGTGGTGGCGCTCGGCCACCGCGATGGCCGCGCGGATCTCGTCGGCGCTCCACTCCGAGGTTCCCCAGTACAGCGCCTGGCCGCGGGCGACCAGGTCGCTCATGGCCCACACGGTCTCCTCGATGGGCGTCGTCGGATCGGGCCGGTGGCAGTAGACGAGGTCGACGAAGTCCAGCCCCAGGCGCTCGAGTGATCGCTCCAGGCCCTGGAGCAGGTACTTGCGGTTGAGGGTGTTGCGCATGTTGGGGACGTTGTGGATGCCCCAGAAGAGCTTGGTCGAGACCATGTACTCGTGGCGAGCCCAGCCGAGCTGGCGCAGCGCGGCGCCCATCACCTCCTCGGACCGGCCCTCGGCGTAGGCCTCGGCGTTGTCGAAGAAGTTGACGCCGGCCTCCTTGGCGGCATCCAGCACCGGCACCGCCATGTCGACCGACGCGATCTGATCCTGATTGCCGAAGGTCACCCAACTGCCCAGGGACAGGGCACTGACGCGCACTCCGGCGCGCCCGAGACGGCGATACTCCATGACCTCACCCTTTCCGCGTGTCACGTTGTCAGGCAGCAGGGTTGGCGGGGACCTCGGGCCACTCATCGATCTCGATGTCGCGGCCCGCCCGGCCCTTCATGACCACAGCGGTGACCGCGATGGCCGCGGCGACGACCGCGGCGATGAGCCCAACCTTGACCAGTGCCTTGAGGACGCGCATCGGCCCCACCCTAGCCGTCGGTCTCGCCGCGACTCGCCGGTCGGGGGTCGCAGTATGCTGAGCGCTGTGACGACGCGTTCGACCTGCGAGCTGCTGCTGCCATAGGGCGAGCGTGTGCTCGCCCGACGCCCCCGCCCCGGCGGGGGCTTTTTCATTATCTGGATCAGACAAGGAGGCGCCGGTGCAGCACCCCAACCCCCAGCAGCCCAGCCCCATGCCCTTCGCGAAGTACCGGCCGACCGTGCCCGTCGAGCTGGCCGATCGCGCGTGGCCGAACCGGCGGCTGGCCACGGCGCCGCGCTGGTGCAGCGTGGACCTGCGCGACGGCAACCAGGCGCTGATCGACCCGATGGACCCCGAGCGCAAGGGCGCGATGTTCGACCTGCTGGTGGAGATGGGGTTCAAGGAGATCGAGGTCGGCTTCCCGTCGGCCTCCCAGCCCGACTACGACTTCGTGCGCGACCTGATCGAGGGCGACCGGATCCCCGCCGACGTCACCATCCAGGTGCTCGTCCAGTGCCGGGAGGACCTGATCCGGCGCACCTACGAGTCCCTGGTGGGGGCGCGCCGGGCCATCGTCCACTTCTACAACTCCACGTCGACCCTGCAGCGGCGCGTCGTGTTCGGCCAGGAGATGCCCGGGATCATCGACATCGCCCTGCAGGCCGCCCGGCTGTGCCGGTCGCTCGAGTCGGTGTCGCCGGGCACCGAGTTCGTCTACGAGTACTCGCCCGAGAGCTTCACGGGCACCGAGATCGACAATGCCCTGGCCATCGTCAACGCGGTGATCGCCGAGGTCGACCCCACGCCCGAGCGCCCCCTGATCATCAACCTGCCGGCCACCGTCGAGATGTACACGCCCAACCTCTACGCCGACGCGATCGAGTGGTTCGACCGCCACGTGGACCGGCGCGACGCGGTGATCCTGTCGCTGCATCCCCACAACGACCGGGGGACCGCCGTGGCCGCCGCCGAGCTCGGGGTGCTGGCCGGCGCCGAGCGGATCGAGGGGACGCTCTTCGGCAACGGTGAGCGCACCGGCAACGTCGACGTGGTGACCCTGGCGATGAACCTCTTCGCCCAGGGAGTCGACCCGCAGCTCGACGTTTCGGACATCGACCGCATCCGCCACGTCGTCGAGCGGGTCAATCGCCTGCCGGTGCATCCGCGCCACCCCTACGCCGGCGAGCTGGTGTACACCGCCTTCTCGGGCTCCCACCAGGACGCCATCAAGAAGGGCATGACGGCGCTCGGCGCACACTACGACGTCTGGGACGTGCCGTACCTGCCGATCGACCCTAAGCACACCGGGCGCACCTACGAGGCCATCATCCGGGTCAACTCCCAGTCGGGCAAGGGCGGGGTGGCCTACGTGCTGCACGCCGAGCACGGGCTGGACCTGCCCCGGGCTCTCCAGGTCGAGTTCTCCCGGCAGGTCCAAGCGGTCACCGAGACGACGGGGACCGAGATCTCGCCCGCCGAGCTCTGGGAGGTCTTCTCCACCACGTACCTGCCTCAGAATCCCGAGCTCCAACTGCTGTCCAGCGAGGTCACGACCAGCCAGTCGCGCACCCACGTCGTCGCCCAGATCCTGGTCGACGGGCGCCACGTCACGGTGTCGGGTGAGGGCAACGGTCCCATCGACGCGCTGGTCCAGGGGCTCGCGCGCGAGATCGGCGTGTCGATGCGCGTGCGTGACTACCACGAGCACGCCCTGACCGCGGGAGCCGAGGCGTCCGCGGTGGCCTACGTCGAGGCCGAGGGCGAGGGCGGGGGGACCTGGTGGGGCGTCGGCATCAACTCGTCCATCCTGGACGCCTCGCTGGCGGCGGTGGTGTCGGCGGCGAACCGGAGGCGCTGAGGACCCCCGCACGCTGGTGGCGTGCCCTCAGCCAAGGGGGGCGCGACGCTCGACCGGACCGCTGTGGTCGTTGGGGTCCTCGCACCGGGGCCCCGTGGCGCCACCGCACCCGAGACCGGGCCCGCGACGCGAGAGCCCTCGGCGCGGCGGTCAGCTGAAGAGGCTGGCGTAGCCGTTCAGGGCTGGCTGGCCCCCCAGGTGCGCGAACAGGACGTTGGCCTCGGGCTCGATCTCGTGGCGCTGGACCAGGTCGATGAGCCCGGCCAGCGACTTGCCCTCGTAGACCGGGTCGGTGATCATCGCCTCCAGCGAGGCACCCAGGCGGATCGCGTGGACGGTGCGGTCGTCGGGGATGCCGTAGGTGCCCGCGTGGTAGCGCTCATCGAGGACGATGTCGTCCTCGCTGATCGCCCGGGCGCCGATCAGCTCGGCGGTCGCCTGGGCGATGCGGGTCACCTGCGCGCGCGTCTCGTCGGGGCGGGCCGAGGCGTCGATCCCGATCACCTGGCGCTCACGGCCCGACAGGGCGAACCCCGCGACCATGCCCGCCTGCGTCGACCCGGTGACCGAGCAGACCACCACGTAGTCGAAGGTGACGCCCATCTCGCGCTCCTGCTCCTCGAGCTCCAGAGCCCAGCTCGCGAACCCCAGACCGCCGAGGGGGTGGTCCGACGCTCCCGCCGGGATGGCGTAGGGTCGCCGGCCGTGCGCGACCAGCTCGTCGATGACGCCCTGCCAGCTCTCCTTGGCCGCGATGCCGAAGGGTGCCTGGACGATGCGCACGTCGGCTCCCATGAGTCGTGACAGGAGGATGTTGCCCACGCGGTCGTAGGTGACGTCGGGCCAGTCGACCCAGCTCTCCTGGATCAGCACGCACTTGAGACCGACCGCCGCGGCGGCGGCGGCGACCTGGCGGGTGTGGTTGGACTGGACGCCGCCGATGGAGACCAGCGTGTCGGCGCCGTGAGCCAGGGCGTCGGCCACCAGATACTCGAGCTTGCGGACCTTGTTGCCGCCGAAGGCCAGTCCGGAGTTCACGTCTTCGCGCTTGGCCCAGATGGTTGCGCCGCCCAGGTACTCGCTGAGACGGTCGAGGTGCTGGAGGGGCGACGGGCCAAAACGCAGCGGGTAGCGCGGGAACTGGTCGAGAGTCATGGGCCTCCTCAGGTCGCGGTCTGGCACGACCCTACCCGAGCGGCCAGGGGCCCTGAGGCGTCAAACGAGGTGGCCCGAGCCGTCGAACAGGCCCGCCAGAGAGGGGGTCGTGCTGGCGTCCTCGAAGGCGTCGATCGCCTCGACGTGGCGCAGGGCGAGCCCGACGTCATCCCAGCCGTTGATCAGGCGCTGGCGGGTCCAGTCGTCCATCGCGAAGTCCCGCTGCCAGCCGCGGGCGGGCACCTCGACCCGGCCGTGCTCGACGTCGACGACGATGGCCAGGTCGGGCTCGTCGGTGATCCAGTCGGTGAGCTCGTCGACGTCGGCGCTGTCCAGCGGCACGACGACCAAGCCCTGCTTGCCCGCATTGGTGCGGAAGATGTCGCCGAACGACGGCGCGATCACCGCCCGGAAGCCGTAGTCGAGGAGTGCCCACACGGCGTGCTCGCGCGAGGAGCCGATGCCGAAGTGCGGGCCGGCGACCAGGATCGTCGCTCCCTGGTAGGAGGGCTGATTGAGCACGAAGGCGGGGTCGTCGCGCCACTCGGAGAACAGGCCCCGACCGAACCCGGAGCGCTCGACCCGCTTGAGCCACGCGGAGGGGATGATCTGGTCGGTGTCCACCTCGGCCCGACGCAGCGGGACCGCGCGTCCCTCGAGCACGGAGACGGCGAGCATCAGGCGACCTCGCGGGGGTCGGCGAAGCGGCCCACGAGGGCCGTGGCGGCCGCCACGGCGGGCGAGACCAGGTGCGTGCGCCCGCCCCGGCCCTGGCGGCCCTCGAAGTTCCGGTTCGAGGTCGAGGCGCTGCGCTGGCCCGGGGCCAGCTGATCGGGATTCATCCCGAGGCACATCGAGCACCCCGGCTCGCGCCATTCGAAGCCAGCCTCCGCGAAGACGCGGTCCAGCCCCTCGGCCTCGGCGGCCTGCTTGACCCGGTGTGAGCCCGGCACCACCAGTGCCCGGACGCCCGCGGCGACCCGGTGGCCGGCCGCCACGGCGGCCGCGGCGCGCAGGTCCTCGAGGCGGGAGTTGGTGCACGAGCCGATGAAGACGACGTCGACGGGGACGTCGCGCATGCGCGTGCCGGGCGCCAGGCCCATGTAGCGCAGCGCCCGCTGCGCGGCTTCGCGCTCGGGTCCCGCGGGCAGCTCCTCGGGGTCGGGGACGGCCCCGGCGAGCGCGACCACCTGGGCGGGATTGGTTCCCCACGTCACCGAGGGAGTGATCTGAGACGCGTCCAGGACGACCTCGCGGTCGAAGATGGCGTCGTCGTCGCTCACGTAGCTGCGCCACCGCTCGACGAGCTGGTCGCGATCGTGGCGGCTCGCGATGGCGGGACGAGACAGGAGGTAGGCGATCGTGGTGTCGTCGACGGCCACCAGGCCCGCGCGCGCCCCGGCCTCGATGCTCATGTTGCACACGGTCATGCGCCCCTCCATCGAGAGCGCACGAATCGCCGAGCCCCGGAACTCGATCACCGAGCCAGTCCCGCCCCCGGTCCCCAGGGTCGCCACGATGGACAGCGCCAGGTCCTTGGCGCTGACCCCGGCGCGCAGCTCGCCCTCCACGGTGACCGCGAGGGTCACGGCGCGCTCCTGGGGCAGCGTCTGGGTCGCCAGCACGTGCTCGACCTCGCTGGTCCCGATGCCGAAGGCCAGGGCCCCGACCGCGCCGTGCGTCGAAGTGTGCGAGTCGCCACAGACGATGGTCATGCCGGGCTGGGTCACCCCCAGCTCGGGCCCGATCACGTGGACGATGCCCTGGTTCTCGTGGCCGCGGGGGAACACGGTGATGCCGAACTCGCGGCAGTTCTCGTCCAAGACGTCGAGCTGGCGAGCCGAGATGGGGTCGGCCACCGGTGTGGCGGGCGGGTCGGTGGGGACGTTGTGGTCGGCCGTGGCCAAGGTGCGATCGGGCCGGCGCACGCGGCGGCCGGCGATGCGCAGTCCGTCAAAGGCCTGGGGGCTGGTGACCTCGTGGACCAGGTGCAGGTCGACGTACAAGAGGGGGGTCTCCCCGGGGGCCGTCCACGCCAGGTGCTCGTCGTAGAGCCGGTCGTAGAGCGTGCGCCCGGCCACGTCAGCGGATTCCGGTGATGCGCACGCGCAAGGTGCCCGAGGGCGCCTCGTAGTCCAGCTCGTCGCCCACCGCGTGGTTGAGCAGGGCGGAGCCCAGGGGCGAGGTGGGCGAGGCCACCATGACCCCACCCGGGCGCTCCTCGATGGATCCCACGAAGAACTCCTGGCGCTCGTCGGGATCGTCGAGGTAGATCAGCTCGACGATGCTGGCGTACTGGACGATGGCGGCGTTCTCGTCGCGCTCGACCAGCTCGTGGTGCCGGATGACCTGGTCAATGTGGCGAATCCGGGACTCCATCTTGCCCTGCTCGTCCTTGGCCGCGTGGTAGTCGCCGTTCTCCGACAGGTCGCCCAGCGAGCGGGCGGCCTCGATGACGCGGGCGATCTCCGTTCGGCCCACCGTGGTCAGGTGGTGGTACTCCTCGCGCAGCTTGTCGAGAGTCTCCTTGGTGATCCGGTGTATCTCGCCCGCCATGCCCCGCTCCTCGGTAGGCCCTCACTTTAGTGGGAGGCCCGATCGCGGTCGCTGGGTTTGCCCCGCGCGCACGGGCCAAGCAGACTGGGGCCGACGGAGGAGGGACGTGCCAGATCATCAGGGGCATCGAATCGCGGTGATCGGGGGCGACGGCATCGGTCCTGAGGTCACCGAGGCCGCGCTGGCGGTCGTGGGGGCGGCGGGCGTGCGCCTGGCCACCGAGTCGTTCGACCTGGGCGCCGCGCGCTACCTGCGCGACGGGTTCGTGCTCGACGACGCCACGCTCGAGGCGCTGCGGGGATTCGACGCCATCGTCCTGGGCGCGATCGGCCCGGCCATCGGTGACTCCCGGATCCCCGGGGGGGTCCTCGAGCGGGGCCTGCTGCTGCGCCTGCGCTTCGGCCTCGACCTGTACATCAACTACCGGCCGTTCCACGGCGCCGCCGGCTCGCTGGCCGCGGGCTGCGACTTCGCGATCGTGCGCGAGAACACCGAGGGACCCTACGCCGGCGAGGGGGGGATCCTGAGGCGCGGGACGTCCCAGGAGGTCGCGACGCAGGGATCGGTGAACACGCGCTTCGGCGTCGAGCGCTGCGTGCGCTACGCCTTCGAGCGTGCGCGCCAGCTGGCGCGGCCGCGCCTGACGCTGGTGCACAAGACCAACGTCCTGACCTTCGCCGGCGATCTGTGGAGTCGGGTGGTCGCCGAGGTCGCTGCGGCCTACCCCGAGGTCAGCGTCGACTACAACCACGTCGACGCGGCGTGCATCTACCTGGTCGAGGATCCGGCGCGCTACGGGGTCATCGTGACCGACAACCTGTTCGGCGACATCCTCTCGGACCTCGCCGGAGCGGTCGCGGGCGGCATCGGCTTCGCGGCCAGCGCCAACCTCAACCCGGAGCGCACGGGGCCCTCGATGTTCGAGCCGGTGCACGGGGCCGCTCACGACATCGTGGGGACCGGGCGGGCCAACCCGCTGGCGGCGGTGGCCTCGGCCGGCCTGATGCTCGAGCACCTCGGTGAGGCCGACGCCGCACGACGGGTCCTGGCCGCGGTGGCAGACTTGCAGGATCGGGTGCTGCACGGCTCCACCGCGCAGATCACCCAGCAGCTGATAGCGAGGTTGTGATGCCGATCACCGAGACAAGCAAGATCTGGATGGACGGGACGCTGGTCGACTGGGCCGACGCGACGACCCACGTGCTGAGCCACGGCCTGCACTACGGGACCGGGGCCTTCGAGGGCGTCCGCGCGTACCCCACGAGTCGCGGCGTGGCCGTCTTCCGGCTCCGCGAGCACATGGCCCGGCTGCTGCGCAGCTGCAAGATCCTCATGATCGAGGTGCCCTTCACGCTCGACGAGCTGTGCGACGCGGTGCTCGAGACCGTGCGCGTCAACGACCTGCCCGGTGGCTGCTACATCCGGCCGCTGGTGTACCTGGGCTACGGCGAGATGGGCGTGAACCCGCTGAACGCCCCGGTGCGCGTGGCGATCGCGGCCTGGCCGTGGGGCGCCTACCTCGGCGACGAGGGGCTGGCCCGGGGGGTTCGCATGAAGATCTCCAGCTGGCAGCGCCACGACCCCAACGCCATGCCCACCGCCGCCAAGGGCACCGGGATGTACCTCAACTCGGGACTGGCCAAGATCGAGGCCATCAAGGCCGGCTACGACGAGGCGATCATGCTGGGACCCGATGGCCGCATCTCGGAGTGCACCGGCGAGAACCTCTTCGTCGTGCGTAACGGGGTGGTGCTGACGCCGCCGCCCTCGATCGCGGGGGCCCTGCCCGGCATCACGCAGGAGACGGTCGTGAGCATCGCGTCCGACCTGGGCTACGAGGTTCGCTTCGAGACGCTCATCCGCACGGACCTGTACCTGGCCGACGAGGCGTTCCTCACCGGTACCGCGGCCGAGGTCGTGCCGATCGCGTCGGTCGACGACCGCAGCGTCGGCGACGGGCGCCCCGGCCCGATCACCTCGCGGCTCCAGGAGACCTACTTCCAGGCGGTGCGCGGCGAGCTCGAGCGCTACCAGGGTTGGCTCACGGTCGCCTAACGCGCCAGGGGTAGGCTCGACAGGTGACCCAGCCAGTGTTTGTTCCCGTGCCGGCGGCCGGGGCCGTACGGCCGACGACTCCCGTCGCGCCCCCGGTGCCCGCGCGGCCCAAGGTCGGCCTGCAGCGGGGCCCGCACCGCACTGGGGGTCCCCAGCACGGCACGCCCGCGCCCGGCGCTGGCTTCGCTCTGACCCTGGCGGCGCGTGCCGTGGCCGCGCTGGACTTCGAGCACGAGCACGACAGCCACGAAGTCGCGCTCGGCGTGGCCCTGCTGGCCGCCAAGCGCGCCAGCCTCATCGGCCGGGGCCCCAACCTCGATGACGTGCGCACGGCGATGTCGGTCCTCGGCCTCGTGCCGGGAGAGTCGGTGAGCGACGCCGTGGCGCAGCCCTTTCGGGGGCTGGGCCACAGCTACGTGCGCCAGCGCGCCTTCGTCGACGCCGTCAGTGCCGAGCGCCTGGTGGCGCTGGCGTAGTCCTCAGTGAAAGAAGAACTATGTCGTTCGTATTGACCAATGAGCATCGGGCGTTCCGCGACGTCCTACGGACCTTCGTCGATCAGCGCGTCGCCCCCAACGCCGCGCGCTACGACCGCGAGCAGGAGTTCCCCCAAGACAGCTTCGACGCCTGCGTGGAGATGGGGCTGCCGGCCCTGGGGGTCCCCGAGGCCTACGGCGGGGCCGGCGCCGACATGGTGACCCAGGCGATCATGGCCGAGGAGGTGGCGCGCGGCTGCGCCTCGACATCGGTGACCCTGCTCATCTCCAAGCTGGGCACGCTGCCGGTCATGAACTTCGCCTCCGAGGAGATCAAGCACGCGTACCTGCCACGCATCGCCAGTGGCGAGATCCAGGCCAGCTACTGCCTCTCGGAGGCCGACGCCGGCTCCGACGTCGCGGCGATGCGCACGCGCGCGGTGCGCGACGGCGACTCCTACATCCTCAACGGCTCCAAGTACTGGATCACCAACGCCGGCGTGTCGGACACCTACACGGTCTTCGCGTCCACCGACCCGGCTGCCGGGGGTCGGGGGATCACGTGCTTCCTGGTGGAGAAGTCGTGGGGGCTGGAGTTCCCCCAGCACGAGGACAAGATGGGCCTGCGGGCGTCGCCGACCGGCGAGGTGGTGCTCCGCGACGTGCGCGTGCCCCTGTCCCACCGCATCGGCGAGGAGGGTGATGGCTTCAAGATCGCCATGCACACCCTTGACCGCTCCCGCCCCACGATCGGCGCGCAGGCGGTGGGCATCGCGCAGGCCGCCGTCGACTACGCGGCGCAGTACCTGCCCCAGCGGCAGGCCTTCGGGGGCCACTTGAGCGACCTGCAGGGACTGCGGTTCATGATCGCCGACATGGCCATCCGGACCGAAGCGGCCCGGGCCCTCGTCTACGAGGCCTGCGCGACGATCGACGCGGGTGATCCCGACCACCGTCTGAGCTACCTCACGGCGGCCGCCAAGTGCTTCGCCTCCGACACGGCGATGAGCGTCACGACCGACGCGGTCCAGCTCCTCGGCGGCTACGGCTACACCAAGGACTTCCCCGTGGAGCGGTTCATGCGCGACGCCAAGATCACCCAGATCTACGAGGGCACCAACCAGATCCAGCGCGTCGTGGTGGCAAAGCACCTGCTCAAGTAGGGTCTTTCTCTCCGAGTCGAGGCAACTTTTCACGACGTTTCGGATTTCATCCCTACTTCAGCCCTACCACGCGACCGTTGGAATCCGTGGCGACGATACGAAAACGACGGCGGGGCGTCTGGGGGGTGAGCGGCTTCGCGGGCAAGGATGAAAAGGGCCGTCCAGTGCAGGTCAGCCGGAGCGTGCGCGGACCGAGGAAGGATGCCCAGCGAGTGGCCGCGGAGATGACCCTCAGACCCTCTACAGTTGCCGCGCGACGCCTCTCGGTGGCTGAGATGCTTGACTTGTGGGCTGAGACCGAGGGACCCACCTGGGCCCCGTCGACCGAGCGTGACCAGCTGAGCCGGATTCGCTTGGTGAAGTTGGATCTCATCGCCTCGCTACACCTGTCGCGACTCAGCGCGGTCGAGGTCGGTCAGTGGTCAGGCCGCCCGGGCGTGGTGTCCAGCCGAAGGGCTTAGCATCGAGCGAGCGCCTATCGCGCACCATGAGCCCGACCATCGGCCCGGTGCAGCCGATCTCGCGAGCTGCTTCTGTTCGCGACTGAGATGTCCGTGATGTCCCTGCACGTCGGTCCTCCCGTTGAAGTGTTCTCACAGTTCACCGGACCGATGCGCTCACCGGTTGAATTCGCCGTTCCTTTGAAACACCCCAGTTATCAACGATTTTGAAGATCGTCCCGTTAGCCCGCTTGACCGCCGGAGCGCTACGCGATCGTCGGCCCCGGGCAGAGGTCCTGACTCAACATGGTCATCAGGGAGACGAATCTGATGAAGCCTTCTGTACGTCTATCAAGGGAACGCCCTCTGATGGTGTCAACAACGTGTGGGCAGAACACTCGTGAACTGTGTCCAGTTCTGGTACACTTTAACTATGAGGATAGATAAAGCCGACAACTCGTCCGATGAGACGGAATCCGGTTCCTCCATCGTTTTTCGGCTGGACCAGCGCTCGGGCGTGCCCACCTATCTCCAACTCGTCCAACAGGTAGAGAACGCGATCCGGCTCGGCTACCTGCGCCGGGGTGACCAACTCCCTCGAATTAGAGATGTCGTCACTTCCCTGTCGATCAATCCCAACACGGTACTCAAGGCATATCGGGATCTCGAGCAGAAAGGCCTCATCGGGGCGCGTCCGGGTCTCGGCACCTTCGTGGAGGCGGCACCGGAAACGGTGGGGTTCAGCGAACTGATGATGCTTCGTCGCAGTCTCGTCACGGGATGGCTGCGCGAAGCTGCAGCGACCGGCCTTGATGAGGATGGCATCGTCGCGCTGTTCACGAGTGCGTTAGGGGATTTTTGTAGACCGCACGATGAGCACCGACAGACAGCGCGCCAGCGTCGCGTCGAGTCGGGCGCTACAGGGGGAGCAGCGTGAACGTCGTCGAAAGTTTCGGGCTCGGTGTGTCCTATCGGGGCACTTGGGCGCTCCGCGACTGCACCCTCGCGGTACCCGAAGGGCATATCGTCGGCCTCGTCGGCTCGAACGGCGCCGGTAAGACGACCTTGCTCCACTGTGCGGTCGGACTCACCGCACCAACAACCGGGGAGATAACCGTTCTCGGCGGGATTGGAGCCGGGTCACCCGACTCCCTTGAACGCGTGGCCTTCGTCGCCCAGGAGACGCCGTTATATCGCCACATCACTGCGCGAGCAATGCTCACCGTGGCAGCCAATATGAACCAGCACTTCGACCGGAACCTCGCTGAAGCACGCCTGGCGGCTCTCGACATCCCGCTCGATCGTCGAATCGGCAAGCTCTCCGGCGGCCAACAGGCTCAACTCGCCCTCGCACTGGCGCTCGCTCGACGGCCCGACCTGCTTGTGCTCGATGAGCCGCTCGCACGGCTCGATCCGCTAGCACGCCATGAAGTAATGGCCGTCGTGATGTCCGCCGTGGCCGAAGAGGGTCTTTCAGTGATTTTCTCTTCGCATGTCGTATCCGAGTTGGAACGAGTAGCCGACTACCTCATCTTGATGAGCCACGGTCGAGTCCAGATGGTGGGACAGGTTGACGAACTTCTGTCCAAGCACGTGGTGTTGAGTGGGCCAACTGACGACGCGGAGAGCGTTGCCGCGTTGTTCGCTGTCGTCCAGTCGCAGCACGCCGGGCGACAGACTCAGTTTGTCGCGCGAATCGATGCGTCGGTGGAGTTCCCGAAGGACTGGGTGGCCGAGAACATCTCGCTCGATGAACTCGTGCTCGCTTACTTGCGTGAACCATCCGCAACAGCGATGACTGGCCCGCTTGCGGTCTCAGCGAATCCTGCGGGGAGGTGACGCGGTGACGACAGTCGCTTCTTCGTCAGTTGCGCTGCGCGACCACAGCCGCTCCGGACAACGCGTCTCGTGGCTTCGGCTGTTGCACGTTGCTCTGATCCAGCATCGCGCAGCGCTAATTAGCACTTTCGTAGCGTTTGTTACCCTCGTCATCGGCATCGTCGCCGGCCGTGACGCCGTGAGCGCGAGTTACGCGAGTTACCTCGCGGCGGGCTGCACGCTCGCTCATCCTACAGATCTCAGTGTGTGCGCAAACACTGCAAACCAATATGCCGACATACCAAGTTTCACGCCGCTCATCATCGCGCTTCGTCTATTTCCCTTGGCGATCGGCGCCTTCGTCGGTGCGCCGTTGGTCGCGCGAGAGATGGAGTCGGGTACCTATCGCTTTGCCTGGACGCAGGGGGTCGGCCGCACTCGCTTGGTTCTCGTGACGCTTGCGATGTTGACGTTGTTCGTGACGCCCGTAGCTGTCGTGCTCGGATTCTTGCTCGGCGGCTGGTACATACACCCCTACGCAGTGATCAATATCGCTGTCGGGAGCCACTGGCGGTCTGGGTTGTTCACGACGACGTGGTGGATGATGCCAGTATGGACGTTTTTCGCGCTGGCGGTCGGAACGTTAATTGGGGTCTTCGTCAAGCGCACAGTTGCCGCGATCGCAGCCACCATGGTCATCGTTGGCGGAGTCCTTCTCGCTGTTGGCGTATACCTCAATCGGATCTTCGACTTCGGGGCCGTTGCGTCGTCGCGAATCTTCCTGAACGGCATGAACTCCGGGCCGCTCGGCGTCGTCGCATCGCACGGCCAAGGCCCGGCAGGAAGCTGGCTCTCGCGTGCGTGGTACACGGGTCCCAGCGGACACGTGCTGGGTATCAAGGCAGCAAAAACAGTCGGTCTTCACGTGGACAGCTTGCTCGAATCCACAGGAGGATCAAGCGATCTCAACGCCGCGAAACGGTGGATGGCGTTGCACCACTACACGTACTGGGTTTCGTATCAGCCGGCTGACCATTTCTGGATTCTTCAGGCAATCGTTGGACTCGTCTTGCTAGCCATCGCTTCGCTTTGTGTGTTCGGGACCGTGCGGATCATCCAGCACAATCGCTCGTAGCAAGAAGTCTGTATTCTCTTCGGGGAAATAGCCCCAGGTGGCAAGTTCAGATCATGACCGCGACATGAAGATCGGGGGCCCAGGCACAACCTGGGCCCCGTGCTTTCTGGAGCGGATGCCACCGCGCGATTACCCGACAATTGGTCCTCTAAGTTGGGAGTTTACTCCACGACTTCGGCCACGAACTTGCTGGCGATGGACTCTAAGAGCGTTGGAGTTCACGTCACACCTCCCAGTAGAGCCCGCACGCCGTGAATAGTCATCCCTACTTTCATCCCTACTACTCACGCAAACCACGATTGATTCAGTGGACCTAGTAGACGACCCGCCAGACAATACCGGCCTCAGTGGACATGGTGGACTGTCTGGCCAGAACACCCAGAATTACGAGGGCACCAATCAGATCCAACGCGTGGTGGTTGCCAAGCACCTGCTGAAGTAACGATTGGCCTTCCCGGCACGGGCTGGGGGGCATCCGCTGGTCCCGACGCCACCTCCCGACGCCGTCCAAGGAGCTGGCGCCGGCGCCGCGACCTCGGCGCTGCGCGACCCGTCGAAGGCGCGCCCGCCTACGATGCGGTGGTCAACGAGAACTCGCTGACGTACATCTCCGCCCCAGCCTGTCTGCCCGACCCCGGGCGGTGCGCGCGGGGGGCGGGCGATGACGAGGGAGTCGCACATGACCAGGGGGCGCGATACGACCAAGGCGCCACCGGCTCACCCGGGTCTGCGCGCGGACCCGATCTACCTCGACTACAACGCGACCACGCCCGTCGACCCGCGGGTGGCCGAGGACGTGACGGAGGTCCTGGTTCGCGAGTTCGGCAACCCGTCCAGTCAGCACGCCTACGGTCGCTCGGCGAGAGCCCTCCTCGACGTCGCGCGCGCTCGTGTGGCCGCGCTCGTCCATGCGCCCTCGGGCCGGCTGGTGTTCACCGGCTCGGGCTCCGAGGCCGACGCCCTGGCCCTTCGGGGTCTGGTGCGCGAGAGGCTCCTCGCGCCCGGGCCCGCTCACGTGATCACCCAAGCGACCGAGCACCCGGCCGTCCTGGAGGCCTGCGGCGCCTTGCGGGATGAGTGGGGAGTCACGGTCAGCGTCCTGGGAGTCGACCAAGACGGCCTCGTCGACCCCGCCGAGGTGGCCAGCGCGATGCGCGACGAGACGGTGCTGGTGTCGATCATGCACGCCAACAACGAGACCGGCACGATCCAGCCGGTCGCGGAGATCGCGCGACTGGCCCATCAGCACGGTGTCCTGGTGCACTGTGACGCGGCGCAGTCGCTGGGCAAGATCCCGGTTGACGTGGAGGTGCTGGGTGTCGATCTGCTCACGATCGTGGGCCACAAGATGTACGCCCCCAAAGGCGTGGGCGCCCTGTGGATCCGCCAGGGCGTCGCCTTGGCACCCCTGGTCGGGGGAGGAGGCCAGGAGTGGGGGCTGCGCGCCGGCACCGAGAACGTGGCGTCCCTGGTGGGTTTGGGTCGCGCGGCGGAGTTGGCCGACGAGGCGGTGGCCGGGGGCGAGTCCGATCGACTGCGGGAGCTGCGCGACGCCCTGTGGCGCGACCTGGTGGACCAACTGGGAGATCGGATCACGCTCAACGGGCACGCGCAGATGCGACTGCCGAACACGCTGAACGTGAGCATTGCCGGAGTGCGGGCGGTGGATCTTCTGGAGCGCACGGTGGCCATTGCCGCCTCTACGGGCTCGGCCTGTCACGCGGGCGACGATGCGCCCTCGCCGGTGCTTCTGGCCATGGGGGCCTCACACGATCGCGCGATGGCCGCCCTCCGGCTCTCTCTGGGGCGCTGGAGCACGGCCGAGGACGTGGAGCGTGCCGCTTCGGCGATCGCGGAAGCCGCGGCGCGCCCGTGAGCGATGACCAGTAGCGCTGGTCGGTACGACGGGTGGTTCGAGAGCCCCTGGGGCCAGTTCGCGTTCGACGTGGAGTGGAAGTGTGTTCGGTCGGCTCTGGGGGTCCCGGAGGGTGCGCACGTGCTCGACGTCGGCTGTGGCACGGGACGGTTCACGCGGGCCCTCGAAGAGGTCGGGGCGGTTGTGGTGGGGCTGGATCGCGACCCCGCCATGCTCGCGGTGGCGCGGTCGCGGGTCTTCGGGGACCTGGTCGTCGGCGACGCGCATCGGCTGCCCTTCGCTGACCGGTCCTTCGACGCCGCTCTCGCGGTCACCGTCTGCGAGTTCACTGTCGACCCCGCGCTCGTGGTGGCCGAGATGGCTCGCGTGGTGCGCGCGGGCGGGCGAGTCGTGGTGGGCTCGCTCAACCCGAGGAGCCTGTGGGGCCTCGACCACCGACGGGAGTTTGGCGACGAGCCGTGGGCCTCAGCGCGCTTCCTGTCTCGAAGTGATCTGCGCCGCCTGGGGTCGCCGTGGGGACGGGCCACCGTGAGCTCATCGCTCTACGCGTCTCCGGCCCTGGCCGCGCACCGGTCGGTGGCCGAGTCGGTCGAGCAGATAGGACGGGTGCTGCCCGTGCTGGGGGCCTTTCAGGTCCTGCGGGTCGTCACCGCGTCGCTGCTCGACTAGTGAAGTACCCAGGGTGCATCCGGTGCGCGCAGGAGCGGGGAGCGACGAGCGCTGGTCTTCGAGCCCACGATGCCCGGTTGGTCGGGTGGCCCCGTCCGGGGGGCGAGAGGCGAGAGGCGAGAGGCGGACGACCGTCGCGTACCCTCCTCGTCGCGTTGAGGGGTCGCTGGTCACCCCGGAGGATCCGGCCGTTGGTGGAGCGCGGGGCCCGCGCAGGCTCGGCGGTCGGCCCGCACCCGCGCCCGGATGCGGGGAGCCCGAGAGGCCGCGGCGAAGGACGGTCGTGCACGACAGCTCGGTGGTGGGAGAGCATCGCTGCGCGTCTCCGTTCCCTGGTGGGTGCGGGCTTCGGGCCCGGTCGCCTAGCCCCTGCGCGCACCAACCCGATACAGTGCGTGGCCGTGACTAGGCACCTATGGACGTGACGCCGCCCGCTGACTCGTTGAGCGGCCCGACGCTGTGGCGCCGGGGACTGGCTCGCTTGCCCGGTGAGGCGCTGCTGGAGCGCGTCGATGGGCTGGACCTCCGTCCGGGAGCGCGGATCTCGCCGGCCGTGGCCTTGCCGCTGCGCTCTCTGCGCGAGCGGCGCGACGTGCCCGAGTTCGTCAGCCACGCGCCCGCCCCCGCCGTGCGAGCCCTACTCGAGTCCCTGGTGGCGCCGGACCTGGAACGCATCGTGGAGCTGCTGGGCGAGCACGCCGACCGCCCCAGTTTCGACCAGTTGGCCGCGGCCGTGGACGCGATGGCCGCCGAGGGGGTCAGCGACGATCGGCGAGCGGCTCTGCTGGCCTTCGCCGTCGCCGAGCAGTTCGCGGCGGCGCCGCACTGCCGACGACTCCTTCGCGAAAGCCCGGAGCTGGCGCTGCCCTCGGTGGAGGTCGCGAGCGGCGCTCCCGTGGCGATGGCCCCGCCGCGCGAGGTGGACCCGGAGGTGCGCGAGCGCCGGCGCCAACGCCGGGCGGCGCGACAGGCGTCGTCGGCTCCGGCGCGACCGTCGCGACCGTCGCGCACTCGACGTCCCGACGCCGAGGGGGACGTCGGGTCGCCCGGCGGGACGCTGGCGCCACCGCACTGGCGCCGCACGCCGCTGACGCCGGCCGAGGCGCGTCTGGTGAGCGATCGGCACGCCCTGGTCGGCGCCGTGGTCACGGTCGACGTTCCGTTCGACGCGATCGATCCCTCGCGTCCCGACGAGCACGAGAAGCATCGCCCGGCCCTGGTCGTGGCGGGATCGACGTCCCACCTGCTGGTGCGCGCGCTCTACACCAAGTCGCGCCCCGGGCGCATCCCGTTTGGGCCCTGGCGCCGCATCGGCCTGGACCACCCGTCCTTCGTCAGCGACGACCGAGTCCTGCTGGACACCGAAGGCCGCGAGGTCGTCGAGATCGACCGCCTCAGCGCCGCCGAGTGGAACGCGCTCTGGTAGTCGCGGCGTACCATCGACGCATGTCCTACGAGTTCTCCACCATCATCGAGCCGTTCCGCATCCACTCGGTCGAGCCCCTGCGCATGACGACCCCAGAGCGTCGCCGCGCCGCCATCGGCGAGGCCGGCTACAACCTCTTCAGCCTGCACGCCGACGACGTCCTGATCGATCTGCTGACCGACTCGGGAACCGGGGCCATGTCGCGCGACCAGTGGGCGGCCATCCAGCACGGTGACGAGAGCTACGCGGGGTCGCCGTCGTGGTTCCGCTTCGAGGCGGCGGTCAAGGACCTGTTCCCCTTCCGGCACGTGATTCCCACCCACCAGGGCCGCGCCGCCGAGAAGATCCTCTTCACCGCGGTCGGTGGCCCCGGTCGCGTGGTGCCCTCGAACACGCACTTCGACACCACCCGAGCCAACGTCGAGGCCACCGGGGCCGAGGCGGTGGACCTGGTCATCGCCGAGGGGCTCGACCCCAGCTCGCTGCACCCCTTCAAGGGGAACATGGACCTCGAGGCCCTCGACGGGCTCCTGCGCGAGCGAGGGGCCGACGTGCCGGTGGTGATGGTCACGATCACCAACAACTCCGGTGGCGGCCAGCCGGTGTCGCTGGAGAACCTCCGGGGCATCAGCGCGATCTGCCGGCGCCACGGCGTGCCGCTCTTCCTGGACGCCTGCCGGTTCGCCGAGAACGCGTGGTTCATCCACGAGCGCGAGGCGGGCCAGGGCGACCGCGACGTGGCCGACATCGTGCGCGAGATCGCCGGACTGGCCGATGGCATGACCATGTCGGCCAAGAAGGACCCCTTCGGCAACATCGGGGGATGGCTGGCCCTCAACGACGACGACCTGGCCGAGCGCTGCCGCAACCTGCTGATCCTGACCGAGGGCTTCCCAACCTACGGCGGACTGGCCGGGCGCGACCTGGAGGCCCTGGCCCAGGGGCTCAGCGAGGCCGTGAGCCACGACTACCTGCGCTACCGGATCCGCTCGACGACCTACCTGGGCGACGCCCTGGATCGGGCCGGCGTGCCGGTGGTCAAGCCCATCGGGGGCCACGCCGTCTACCTGGACGCGCGGGCCCTGCTGCCGCACATCGCTCCCCTGGCGTATCCCGGGCAGGCGCTGGCCGTGGCCCTCTACGAGGCCGGTGGGGTGCGCTCGGTGGAGATCGGCTCGGTGATGTTCGGCCGCCACCCCGACGGGAGCGAGCACCCCGCCCCCCTGGAGCTGGTGCGCCTGGCCATTCCCCGACGCACGTACACCCAGAGCCATATCGACTACGTGATCGAGGTGGTCACCGCGGTGGCTTGCGACGCCCAGAGCCTCCGGGGGTACCAGATGGTCTACGAGCCGCCGGCCCTGCGCCACTTCACGGCGCGCTTCGAGCCGCTGGGCTGACCCGGGCCCGGCCCGCGCGACGCGTGGCGACGATCCCGCACACGACGCCGGCCGCGGCCAGCGCGATTCCCGCCAGCTGCACCCCCACCGAGCCGCTATGGGAGTGCTGGCCGAGCAGCCAGCGCTCGTCGAAGGTCCGCACCACGCCCCACACGACCATCGCCACCGACGCCACGAGGCCCGGCACCCGGTCGCGCAGTCGGCGCTGGAGAGCCAGCAGGACCAGCCACAGCGTGCCGTCCTCGAGGCCCTGGATGAGGGGGACGGGCACGCGCCGGCCCACCTGACCCGCGTAGCGCAGGCCGAACCACTGGTGGGTCAGGTGGCCCCCGCCCTGGTACATGAACTGGGGCCCCAGGAAGCGGCCGACGGCCCAGCCGGCCACCAGCGCGGGGACCACGGCGTCGGCGAAGCGCGCCAGCGTCGTGTCGGGCCACCACCGCCGGCGCAGGAGTAGTCCCACGGGGATGGCGGTCGCCAGCGCGCCGAAGCTCGACAGCCCCCCGTTCCACAGGGCCAGCCACTGGGCCGGATGCCCGGCGTAGAGCGACCAGTTCGTGGCCACGTGGGCGACCCGTGCGCCCACGAGCGAGGCCGCCAGCACCGCGAGGGCGAAGCGTCCCCAGCGCGCGTCGTCCAGGCCGGCGCGCCGCAGGCGCCGGCCGGCGTACGAGTAGGCGAGGAGGACCGCCAGGGCCAGCCCGATGCCGTAGAGGTGGAAGGTCAGGGGACCCAGGCGCAGGCTGGTGGGAACAGGCTCCACGGGCTAGGCCCGCGGCCGGCCGGCCCCCGCGAACCCGTACCCCAGGCGGATCGGGGTGATGTGCACCGTGTAGCCGGCGCTGGGCGCCTCGATCATCATCCCGTGGCCCAGGTACATGGCGACGTGCTGGTCGCCGTCGTAGCCGTAGAAGAGCAGGTCGCCCGGCTGGAGGTCCCACAGCGGCACGCGCACGGTGTCGGCGAACTGGGCCCCCGAGTAGTGCGGCAGGTAGATGCCCGCCGCGTCGTAGGCCAGCATCACGAGCCCCGAGCAGTCGACCCCCGCGCGCGAGGCGCCGCCCCACACGTAGGGCACGCCGAGGTAGGAGAGCGCCGCCCGGATGGCGATGTCGGCGCGCGAGTTGGGTGGTGGCGCGGGGAAGCCGGCGGCGGGCTGGGCGTTGGCCAGGGCTCCGGCGGACTGGGCGGCCGCCGCGGCCTCCTGCTGGTGTACGAAGTACGCGATCTGCCCCTTGACCTGGGAGAGGGCGTTCTGGAGGGTGGCCTGGAGGAGCTTGGCCTCGTGGAAGGCCCCGGCGGCGGCCCGCGCGGCGCTGGCCGCCTGCTGGTCCTCGGCGGCCAGCAAGGAGCGCTCCTGGGTCAGCTTGAGCCGGTAGCTCTTCAAGTTGGCCACTGTGGTGGCCACGTTGCCCTGGGCGACCTGGCTGTAGACCTGCACCGCGCCGAGCTTGGTGGCGGTGGGGGCGAACATGGGGTTGGACCCGGCCGCACCGCTGGTGACGTAGGCGTAGATGGCGTCGGTGCGCAGCTGGCCGTTGCCCCGCTGCACCTGGCGCTCGATCTGGGCCACGATCGTCTTGGTGTTGGCGATCACGTGCGTGATGTCGCGCAGCTTGATCAGCGTCATGTCGTACTTCTGACCCAGGAACCCGACGCGGCCGTCGATGTACTGGATCTGCTTGTACAAGGTGGCGGCCTGGTCGCGCGCGCTGGTGAGGTTGGCGGCCCCGGCGCCCGGCGACACCCACAGAGCCGCCAGCGGGGCGAGGATCGCGGCACTGGCAAGAGCCCGGCGAGGGCTCCACCGCCCTCGGGGCCGTGGCGACGAGAGGCGCCGGAGGCGCTTGACGTCAGGCACGGATGTCAGGCTACCTGCTGGGGGCCCGCGATGAGGCGGCGGACCCGCGCGCGAACATCATCATCCCTGGTCAGCACGGGTGAGTCACCCGACGTCGCGGCGGCGCGGGAGGGTCCACGGGGCGTCACGTAGGCTCAGCGCATGTCTGAACGCTCCCGAAGCCTCCCGCGCCGCTCCTGCCTGTCCACGCCCGGCTCCTCGGAGCGGTTCTTGGCCAAGGCTCCGTCGGTGCAGGCCGACATGACCTTTCTCGACCTGGAGGACTCGGTGGCACCCGCGGAGAAGGTCGCCGCCCGGGCCCGGGTCGCCGAGGCCGTGCGCTCCCTGGCCTGGGACGACCGGGTGCTGTGCGTGCGGGTGAATGCCTGGGACACGCCCTGGACCTACGGCGACGTCATCGAGGTCGTCGGGGGAGCTGGGCCGCGCCTCGACGAGGTCATGCTGCCCAAGGTCCAGTCGGCCGCCGAGGTGGTGGCGCTCGACCTGCTGCTCACCCAGGTGGAGAAGAACGCCGGCCTCGAGCCGGGCCACATCGGGATCGAGGCGCAGATCGAGACGGCCCGTGGCCTGATCAACGTCGACGAGATCTGCGCGGCGTCGCCCCGGCTCGAGACCATCATCTTCGGCCCGGCCGACTTCGCCGCGTCCGTCGAGATGCCGGTCCTGACCGGTGGCGTCGCCATCGACGAGTACCCGGGCGACCACTTCCACTACGTGTTCTCCCGGATCCTGATGGCTGGTCGCGCCAACGGCCTCCAGGTGATCGACGGGCCGTTCCTCAAGGTGCGCGAGCTCGACGCGCTGCGCGCGTTCGCCCAGCGCACGCGCGTCTTGGGCTACGACGGGAAATGGGCGCTGACGCCCGACCAGGCCGCGGTGCTCAACGACGTCTACTCGCCCACCCAGGAGCAGTTCGACCGGGCGTGGAACATCCTCGAGGCCTACCGGGTGGCCACCGAGGAGCACCGCACGGGCGCGGTGATGTTCGGCGACGAGATGATCGATGAGGCCAGCCGCAAGATGGCCCTGAAGTTCGTCGCCCGCGGCGAGCGCGCCGGGCGGCAGCGCTCGGCGACCTGAGGACCTTATTAGGAGACCCTTCTACTAAGGGCGCTAGCCTGTCGGCGTGACGACGACGGGGACCCTGTCGCGGCGGGCGCGGGTTCGCGCGGCGCTGGCGCCCGCGGAGTGGCGACGGGTCGGTGCCATGAGTGCCTTCGTGGTCCTGCTGCACGTGCTGGGCTGGACGCTGCTGGTGGTCGCCGCCTCGCGCCACTACGGGGCCGGGTCGCCGCAGACCCTGGGCCTGGGCACGGGCGTGCTGGCCTACACCCTCGGCCTGCGCCACGCCTTCGACGCCGACCACATCGCCGCCATCGACAACACGACGCGGAAGTTCATGAGCGAGGGTCGCCGCCCCATGTCGGTGGGCTTCTTCTTCTCCCTGGGCCACTCGAGTGTGGTCCTGGCGCTCACGGTCCTGCTGGGCCTGGGCGCGCGGGCCCTGGGTGCCCAGGTGCGCAACACGTCGTCGCCCCTGCACCACTACGGAGGGCTGGTGGGCACGATCGTCTCGGGCGCCTTCTTGTACCTCATCGCCATCTTGAACATCATCGTGCTGGCCGGCATCGTCAAGCTCTTCTCGCAGATGCGCCAGGGACGCTTCGACGACTCGGAGCTCGACAAGCACCTGAATGCGCGGGGCTTCATGATGCGGTTCTTCGGGTCGCTGGCCCGCTCGGTGGACGAGCCCTGGAAGATGTACCCCATCGGCGTGCTCTTCGGCCTGGGCTTCGACACCGCCACCGAGATCGCGTTCCTGGTGCTGGCGGGGACGTCCGTGGCCGCGGGACTCCCGTTCTGGGCGATCCTCAGCCTGCCGCTGCTGTTCGCGGCGGGGATGAGCCTGCTCGACACGATCGACGGGTCCTTCATGAACTTCGCCTACGGGTGGGCCTTCTCGCGCCCGGTGCGCAAGGTGTACTACAACATCACGATCACCAGCCTCAGCGTGCTGGTCGCGCTCTACGTGGGAACGCTCGAGTTGGCCCAGGTCGTGGCCAGTGAGCTGGGACTCCACGGCGGGCTGTGGAGGGTGGTTAGCTCGTTCAACATCAACACGGCCGGGTTCGTGATCGTGGGGATGTTCGTGCTGGTGTGGGCCGTGGCGCTGGCCCTGTGGCGCTGGGGACGCGTCGAGGAGCGCTGGGAGCGTGCGGCCATGCGCGCCCAGCGGGCTCGCGGCGAGCGCATCGACCGGCACTCGGCCGGCCTCACCCTGGGAGCCGTGCACCGACCCTTCACCATCGACGACGAGAGTTCAGGCGCGGGCTAGCCGAAGAGCTGGACCGGGTTCGATCGGGCGGTGCGAGCCAGCAGGGGCGTGGCCAGCACGGACAGCGCGATCAGGACAGCCATGGCGCCGAAGGCGCCGCCGAGGCGATGGACCTGGGCCCCCATGAGCACGCTGACCACGAGGGGGCCGAGGGCCTGGCCCCCGGTGGCGCCCACGCCCCACACCAGCGCATTGCCCGTGGCCGACGACGAGCGCGGGACGTAGTCGCTGACCAGGGAGAGCAGCAGGGGAAAGCCGCTGAAGGTGAAGAGCCCGAACACGAACAGGCTGGCCGTGGCCGCCACGGTGTGCCCCGAGGTGGTGAGGAACCACACGATGCCGCCGGCCGAGCCGAGGCTGTCGAGGGCCAGCACGGCCCGCTTGTCGAAGCGGTCGGCCAGGAGGCCGAAGAGCAGCTGTCCGATGATGCCCCCGGCGTACATGATGGTCACGATCACGCCCAGCATCGTCGAGATGCCCGCGTGGCGGCTCGACGTCAGGTAGACGGGGATCCACGAGACGACGCCGATGAAGGCGAGGGACCGCACCAGAGAGATGGCCATCAGCGCCACGACGCTGCGCGTCAGCAGCGAGCGCAGCGGGACACTGGGGGTCGCGTGCGCCCGTCCGCGCCGCGGGCCGTCCGCGCCGCCACTCACCAGCCCCGCGGCGATGACCGCCGCGGCCAGTAGGGCCACCGTGCCGGCCACCAGCGCGGTGTCGCCCTTGGAGAGCCCGAGGCCGGCGATGACGAAGAAGAGGGCGGGATACAGCGCCCGGCCCAGGCTGCCGAAGGCGCCATTGACCCCGAGAGCCTTGCCGCGCGCCCCGTCGCTGAAGGAGAGCTGGACGATCGACCCGCCCAGGGGGTGGTAGACGGAGCTGCCCACGCCAGCGACCACCGCCGCCGCGATCGCCAGGGCGGTGCTGGTCGCGCCCGAGGCCGTGAGGGCGGCGTCGAAGCCGAACAGGCTCACCCCCAGGGTGGCGATGCCCAGGGCGATGAGGGGACCGCGCCGGCCGACGCGGTCGGCCAGCAGCCCCACCAGGACGCCGACGCCGGCCGAGCACAGGTAGAAGACCGTGAGCATGGCCGTGACGGTGGCCGTCGAGTCGTGGTGAGCCTCGATGAGCAGATCCGACACGACCGGGATGAAGAAGATGATGCCGTCGTTCATGAAGTGCGCGAACGACGTCACCGCGAGCAGGCGCCGGGGGCGCAGCGCCACGGGAGCGCCCGCGGGCTCGGGCGGTGCGCTCATGGGCGTGCCACGGCGCGCGCCGCGCCCCTCCCGGTCAACTCGCCAGCCCGCGGCTGATGACCTTGAGGCACAGTGTCTCGTCGGCGCCCTCGAAGATGGACAGGACCCGTGCGTCGACGAAGTAGCGGCTGACCGGGAACTCTTCGGCGTAGCCCATGCCGCCGTGGATCTGCATGGCCTCGCGGGTGACCCACTCGGCTGCTCGACAGACGTAGGCCTTGGCCATCGAGGCCTCCATCGAGCCCTCGCCGGTGGTCATGCGCCGCGCGACGGTCAAGGCGAACTGCCGCGAGCACTGGATGATCGCGGCCATGGTGCCGAGCTTGACGCGGGTCAGCTCGTAGTCGATGATCGGCGTGGCGAAGACCGAGCGCTGGCGCGCGTAGGCCAGGGCCGCCTCGTAGGCCGCCTGCATCACGCCCAGGGCCCGGGCCGCCGTCTGGATCCGCCCGTTCTCGAAGCCGGCCATCTGGTAGTAGAAGCCCTGGCCGACCCCGTCCTCGCCGCCCACGACGTGGGAGTCGGGCACGAACCAGTCGGTGATGGCCACCTCGTAGGAGTGCATCCCGCGGTATCCCAAGGTGTCGATCGGGCGGCCCTCCAGGCGCCCCTGGGTGCCGGGCTGCTCCAGGACGAAGCCGTGCCCGTCGGCGGGCTCTTTTTCGAGAAGGAAGAGGGTGAGGCCGCGGTGGGCGCGAGACCGGTCGGGGTCGGTGCGCGCCAGCACCACGAGGACCGTGGCCCGTGCGGCGAAGGTGCACCACGTCTTGACGCCGTTGAGCAGCCACCCTCCGGGCGCCCGGGTGGCGGCGGTGGTGAGATGGGCGACGTCGCTGCCGTAGTCGGGCTCGGTGACCGCGATGGCCGCCAGGACGTCGGCCGTGGCGAGCCGGGGGAGCCAGTGGGCCTTCTGCTCCTCGGTCCCCCCGGCGAGCAGGGCGCGGGTCAGGATCTCGGGCCGCGTGATCAGGGAGCCCCCGATGCCGAGGGACGCGCGCGAGAGCTCCTCGGTGGCCACGACCATGGCCACGTACTCGTGCTCGTCGCCCGTCGCGTCGCCGCCGTAGCGCACGGGGACCGAGAGGCCGAAGCCGCCGAGGTCGCGCAGCCCGGAGATCACGCTCTCGGGGATGTCGCCGTTGGTGCGGTGGACGTGCTCGGCGTGCGGTCGCACCTGCTCGTCGGCAAAGCGCCCGAACACCTCTTGGACCAGGGCGAAGTCCTCATCGAGGTGCCGCAGGTCGGGAGCCTCGGCCAGGGACGCCAGCACCGCCGGGTCGCGCTGCTCGGCCACGAAGTCCTGGAGAGGCGCGAACCACCCCTCAGCCACGCCCCAGTGGGCCTCTCGTCCCAGCACGCGCTGGTGGAGGTCGGCCAGGGCCAGGCCGGCGAACGCGCGCACCAGCGCGCGCTCAGTGTCCCCGTGCTCGGCGAAGGCGAGGCTCGCGCGTGCGGTGGCCAGGGCGCTCGCGGCGTGGGCCACGTCGTAGGCGAGGCTCTGGTCGGCATCGGGCCCGCCGTGGGCACGCAGGGCGTTAACGCCACTGGCGACAATGCCGTCGGCGTGGTCGAGCAGGCGGGACAGGTCCAGGGGGAGTCCGGGCGTCATGGTGGAAAACTAGCCGACCGGTGGCCGGCTACCGCCTCGATAGGCTGACGGCGTGCAGGTGACGATGCTTCTGGCCGACTCGGCGCAGGTGGCCGACGGCAAGCTCTACATTCTCGGTGGCGGCTGGTCGGTGACCGGTCCCGAGCCGGTGCCCTCGGCGGTGGTCATCAAGGTCTCGGTCGACGTTCCCGAGTTCCACGTCGCGCACCACTGGGAGCTCTTCCTCGAAGATGCGGACGGGCAGCCCGTGCACTTCGAGACGCCTGAGGGAGTCCAGCCCATCGAGGTCCGGGGTGACTTCAACGCCGCCGAGCCGGTGGGCGTCCCGGTCGGGACGCCCGTCGACGTGCCCATCGCGGTCAACTTCGGGCCCATCCCGCTCGCGCCCGCGTCGCGCTACTCGTGGCGACTGGTGATCGACGGCGAGTCGCTGCCGGGGGCGATCTCGTCGTTCACGACGCGTCCGGTCCCCGCGGAGTGACGCCGTCGGGCACAATGGGTCGATGACGATCTACGAGAGGCCCTTCGGGCGCTACCTGGAGGACTTCGTCCCCGGGGACGTCTACCGCCACTGGCCCGGAAAGACCATCACCGAGGCCGACGACCACCTGTTCTGCATGATCACGATGAATCACCACCCGCTGCACACCAACGCGTGGTTCGCCGAGCACGAGAGCGTGCAGGGCCGCAACGTCGTGGTGGGCAACCTCGTGTACTCGCTGGTCCTCGGCATGAGCGTGCCCGACGTGTCCGGTTCCGCCATCGCCAACCTGGAGGTCGAGCAGCTGGTCCACCGGTACCCCACCTTCCACGGCGACACGATCTACGCCGAGACCCGCGTGCTGGAGGCGACCCCCTCGTCGTCCAAGCCGGACCGGGGTGTGGTGCGTGTGGAGACCAAGGGGTTCAACCAGGACGGGCGCGAGGTGTGCTACTTCCGGCGGCGCGTGATGGTCTGGCGGCGCGATGCCGCCCCCGCGCGCCAGCGCCCCTACGGTGACGACGCCTGGACCTGAGGTCGCGGCGCTGCGCGGCGCGCTGCGCCGCGCGCGCGGCTCGCTGGCCCGCGACCTGCCCTGGATCGGGTGCCGGGATCCCTGGTCGGTCCTGGTGGCCGAGGTCATGCTCCAGCAGACCTCGACCGGACGCGTCGCCCAGCACTGGGAGCCCTTCCTCCAGCGCTTCGCCACGCCGGCGGCCTGCGCCGCGTCGACTCAGTCCGAGGTGGTCGCGCAGTGGGTGGGGCTGGGATTCAACCGCCGAGCCCAATCGCTGCACCGGGCCGCCGTGGTCATCGAGCAGCGCCACGGCGGGCGCGTTCCCTCGACGGTCGACGAGCTGGTGGCGCTGCCGGGACTCGGGCCCTACAGCGCCCGCGCCGTGGCCAGCTTCGCGTTCGGTCGGGCCGTCGGGGTCGTGGACACCAACGCGGGCCGTGTGCTGGCGCGCGCGGTGGCCAATGCCCGTCTGGCGCCCGCTGGAGCCCAGGCACTGGCCGACCGCCTCGTCGCCGGCGTCGCTAGCGCCCCCGTCAACCAGTCGCTGCTCGACCTGGGGGCGCAGTTCTGCCGCGCCCGGCCTCGCTGTGAGGACTGCCCGGCGCGCGCGGCGTGCCGCTGGCGGCGTGCGGGCGGGCCCGACCCGGCCCGCGGCAGCGCCGGCGTGACGCAGGCCCAGGCACCCTTCGCCGGATCGGGCCGGGAGATGCGGGGGGCGCTGGTGCGCGCGCTGCGTGATGGCCCCCGGAGCCGGCGCACCCTGCGTGCCCGGGTCGGCGCCCCCGACGGGCGCTTCGAGGCGGCTCTGGTGGCCCTCGAGCGCGAGGGCCTCATCGAGGTCGCGGGCCGCCAGATCCGTTTGCGGGCCTAGGACGATAGGGTCGCGTCCGTGTTCGAGGACCTCGCGAGCTACAAGGCGGTGGTCGGCCGCTTCGCGACGGGAGTGGTGGTGGTGACGGCGAGCGCCGAGGCGACACCCGTGGGCTTCACCTGCCAGACCTTCGGGTCGCTGTCCCTGGAGCCCCGCCTCGTGTCGTTCTCGGCCGCCGTCGACTCGACCACGTGGCCGCGCATCCGCGCGCGCGGCGTCGTGGGCATCTCGGTGCTGGCCGACGACCAAGAGGAGCTGGCCCGGCGCTTCGCGCAGCGGGGGATCGACCGGTTCGCCGGGGTGCGCTGGGACCCGGGGCCCGAGGGGTCGCCCCTGCTGGGCGGGGTCATCGCTCACCTCGAGGGCACCGTGGCGAGCGTTCAGCCGCTCGGCGACCACGAGGTCGCCGTGGTGGCCGTCCACTACGCCTGGGCCGGCCAGGGCCGTCCGCTGGTGTACCTGGGTGGGCGCTACGGAGGCTTCACCGCCTAGCCCGGGCTCGCTACGCTCGGGGGCGAGCGGAGGACGCGATGGCCAAGGCGATAGTGGCACTCGTGGTGATGATCGTGGTGGCCGACGTCCTCGTCGTGCTGCGACTCCGGTCACGTCGGGGCCGAACGCAGTGGGATCGGGCCGCGCGCCAGGTGCATCCCCCGAGCGATACGGGGCCGGTGCACAGCGTGCACGTCACCAGCGGGGTCCAGCCCGAGGAGCACACGCCGCCCTCCCGGCCCCAACTGCACGTGGATCCCGCCCACGTCTTCGGCGAGCCCGAGCCGGCCCCGTCACCCGCGGCCCCGCGGACGCGTGACGTGCAGCGGGCGCTCAACCTGGCTGGGAGGCGCTCACACCGGGCGCGCTGGCCCCGGCACCACCCCCGGCGGCGCCGCATCGCCGTCGTGACGGTCGTCGCCGCCCTCGTCGTCATCGTGACCCTGGTCGTGGCCGGCCACTAAGTCGCCAAGGTCGGCGGCCGCCGGGGCGATCGAGTCGATGACGAAGGCCAGGACCAGCGCCTCGTCGCGCCACGCGTCGTAGCGCCCCGAAGGTCCGCCGTGTCCGGCGCCGAGCTCGGTCTTGAGGTACGCCTCGTTGTCCGGGCTGGCCGCGCGCAGCGCCTGGACCCACTTGGCGGGCTCCCAGTAGCCGACCCGTGAGTCGTTGAGTCCCGCGGTGACGAGCAGGCGCGGGTAGCGCCGCGGGGAGCCGTCGGCCTCGGTGGCGCGCACGTTGTCGTAGGGCGAGTAAGAGCGAATCGTCCGGTAGGCCAGCGCGTCGGCGTCCGGGTTACCCCACTCCTCCCACTCGCCGATGGTCAGGGGGAGGGTGGGATCGAGCATCGTCGTCAGGACGTCGACGAAGGGCACCTCGGCGACCACGGCGCGCCACAGGCGCGGCGCGAGGTTCATCGCCGCGCCCATCAGCAGGCCTCCCGCGGAGCCCCCGCGTGCGGCCAGTTGGTCCGGGGAGGTCCAGCCCGTCGCCACCAGGTGGCGGGCGACCGCGACGAAGTCGCTGAAGGTCGTGGGCTTCTGGGCTAGGCGGCCCATCTCGTACCACGTGCGGCCCATCTCGCCGCCACCGCGCACGTGGGCGATGGCGAAGACGACGCCGCGATCCAGCAGTGAGAGGCGAATGGAGGAGAACGCCGGGTCGATGGAGATCTCGTAGCTCCCGTAGCCGTAGAGCAGCAGGGGGGCGGCGGCCCGTGGCGCCAGGAGCCCGTCACGCTCCTCGAGCAGGTCGCGTCGCGCGACCCAGGAGACCGGGATGCGCTGGCCATCGCTGGCCGTCACCCATAGACGTCCCGTGGCGTAGGCCGCCGCGTCATAGCCGCCCCGCACGCGCTGCTGCTTGCGCACCACCATCGCCCCGCTGGCCAGGTCGACATCGGCCACCAGATACGGCGTGACCAGGGACGTCAGTCCGATGCGCAGCGACGAGGTCTCGTAGTTGGGGTTCGCGCCCACGCCCACGGTGCTCGGCTGCTCGGGTCCCTCGACGAGCCACGAGCGGGCCAGCAGGTCACCGCCCCACGGGTCGTGGGCGGGCAGCGGGACGATGCGGACGGCCGAGGAGCCTTCGAGGCGCTCGGCCAGCACCAGGTACCCGGCGAAGGCCTCGACGCCGTCGAGTCGCGTGCCGGGGCGGTGCCCGACGAGCTCGCGCCAGGGCCCGATCGCACTGGGCCCCACCAGCAGGCGGAAGTCGGTGGCGTCCTCATTGGTGAGCTTCAGCCACCAGGGCTGCCCCGACGCGTCGATGGCGTGCTCCAGGCCGTACTCGATGCCGCTGCGTCGCGGCTCGCCGAGCCGCAGGTCGCCGGTCGGGTCGTCGGCGGGCAGCCAGCGGAACTCGGACGTCGTCGACGATGCACTGACGATGACGATGACCTCGTGGTCCCGCGAGCGCCCCACCGAGACGGTGAACTGGGGATCGGGCTCCTCGTAGACCAGGGCGTCGCTGCTCGGGGACGTCCCCAGGGTGTGGCGCCAGATCTGGTAGGGGCGCATGGCCTCGTCGCCGCGGGTGTAGAAGAGCACCCGCGAGTCCCCCGACCAGGCGGCGCCGTAGTAGACGTCGTCAATCGTCTCGTCGGTGGGATCCTGGTCGCCCAGGGGGCGGAAGCTCAGCCGATGCCGCTCGTGGCCCTCGACGTCGGAGGCGAGCGCCAGCCACTGATCGTCGGGGCTGATCTCGAAGACCCCCACCGAGAAGTAGTCGTGTCCGCGGGCCTCGGCGTTCTCATCGAGGATGACGACCTCGCCGTCCAGGGATGACTCGGCGTCCACGCTCGGCGGTGGCTCGTCGGGCGCCGCGGGCACGCGGCACGACAGGGGGTAGTCGAGTCCCTCACGCGTGCGCTCGAAGTACCACCACGAGCCGCGACGCACCGGGACCGAGATGTCAGTCTCGTCGATGCGCCGGCGGATCTCCCCGTAGAGGCGCTCGCGCAGGCCGTCGAGGCCGGCGAGCCCGGCGGCCAGGTAGTCGTTCTCCTCGCGCAGCAGGCGCAGGACCTCGGCGTCGTCGCGGTCGCGCAACCAGTGGTAGGGGTCCAGGCGTACGTCGCCGTGGCGTTCGATCGCGTGGGGGCGCACAGCTGCGCGGGGGGGCGTGGGCACGGCTCCCACTCTGCCAGTATTTTCGGGACAGGCGGGAAGGGCTTCTTACTACTATGGACATAGGACAAAATCCCGGAGGCAGGGCGTGACACTCGACAACCTCGACTTCAGCCGCTACCAGTTGGGCTGGTCGGACGACCAGATTCCCGTCTTCAAGCCCAAGAAGGGACTCAACGAGGCGATCGTACGCGAGATGTCGGACATGAAGGACGAGTCCGCCTGGATGCGCAAGTTCCGGCTGAGCGCGCTCAAGCGCTTCGAGAGCAAGCCCATGGCGCCGTGGTTCGCCCACCGCATGCCGGATCTGAACTTCGACGACATCTACTACTACATCAAGCCCACCGAGCACCAGGTCGATCGCTGGGAGGACCTGCCCGACGCCATCAAGACGACCTACGAGCGCCTGGGCATCCCCGAGGCCGAGCGCAAGTACCTGGCCGGGGTCACCGCCCAGTATGAGTCCGAGGTGGTCTTCCACCGCAACCGGGCCGACCTGGAGCGCCTGGGCGTCCTGTTCTGCGACATGGACACCGCCGTGCGCGAGTACCCCGACCTGGTGCGCAAGTACTTCGGGACCGTCATCCCGCCCAACGACAACAAGTTCGCCGCGCTGAACTCGGCGGTGTGGAGTGGTGGCTCGTTCATCTACGTTCCGCCCGGCGTCAAGGTCGACCAGCCGCTGCAGGCGTACTTCCGCATCAACACCGAGAACATGGGGCAGTTCGAGCGGACGCTGATCATCGCCGACGAGGGCTCGCAGGTCCACTACGTGGAGGGCTGCTCGGCCCCGGTGTACTCCAGCGACTCCCTGCACTCGGCTGTGGTCGAGCTCATAGCCCTGCCGGGCTCGCGGATCACCTACACGACGATCCAGAACTGGTCGAACAACGTGTACAACCTGGTCACGAAGCGGGCCCGCGCCGAGGCCGAGGCGCACGTCGAGTGGATCGACGGCAACATCGGCTCGCGTCTGACGATGAAGTACCCGTCGGTGTACCTCATGGGTCCCAAGGCCTCCGGTGAGGTGCTCTCCGTCGCCTACGCCGGCCCGGGCCAGGTGCAAGACGCCGGGGCCAAGATGGTCCACGTCGCCCCCGAGACGACCTCGACCATCGTGTCCAAGTCGATCTCCAAGGACGGCGGCGTCACGACCTATCGCGGTCTGGTCAAGGTGGAGGAGGGGGCCCGCGGCGCCAAGAGCTTCGTGCGCTGCGACGCCCTGATCCTGGACGAGCAGTCGACCTCCGAGACCAAGCCCTACATGGAGGTGGGCGAGCAGGACGCGTCCGTAGGTCACGAGGCCACCGTGTCCAAGATTGGCGACGACCAGCTCTACTACCTGATGAGCCGCGGGCTCACCGAGGGCCAGGCCATGGGCATGATCGTCAATGGCTTCATCGAGCCCGTGACGCGTACGCTGCCCATGGAGTACGCCGTGGAATGGTCACGGCTGATCGAGCTGCAGATGGAGGGCGCGGTCGGCTGAGGTCCGGGGCGAGTGGAGGACCCTCAACATGCCGATGCGCGAGGAGTGCAAGCACTTCCAGAGCCGCACCTACGCCTCGGGCGAGGTGGCGCGTTTCTGCGTGCTGGGCAATGCCCCCGACCAGCCCTGGTCGTGTCCCGAAGACTGCGTGACCTACGAGCGGCGCCTGGCCGACGTCGGCTGGACCCACGGCACCCTGGTGAGCCGTCCCGTCGAACCCGTGCCCGAAGGCAGCTCGGTCGACGAGCGGCGCTCCGTGCTCGCCGAGGCCGATGGGATCATCGAGCAGGTGGCCCCGCGGCTCGACGAGGAACGCCAGCGCGACCTGGAGCGACAGGAGCGCGGCTGGCGGTTCTGGCGCCGGCGCGCGTGACCTACTGGCCCGAGTAGTTCGGCGGTCGGCGCTCCAGGAACGCCGAGAGCGCCTCGTGCAGGTCGTCGCTCTCGAGGAACAGGGTGCTCCAGCGCGCGACGAAGTCGAGGCCCTCGTCCACGGTGCGACCATCGTTGGCCTGGAGGACGGCCTTGGACCCGCGCACCGCGAGCGGCGAGTTGCTCGCGATGGTGGCGGCGAGCTCCTGGGCGGCGGCGACTGCATCGGCGGCGGTGGCTCCGGCGACCCGATTGACCAGGCCGATCTCGGCGGCGCGCGCCGCGTCGATGTCGGCTCCCGTGTAGATGAGCTCGGCCGCCTGGCCCGGGCCCACGATGCGGGGGAGGCGCTGGAGGGTGCCCAGGTCGGCCACGATGGCCATGCGGGTCTCGCGCACCGAGAACACGGCATCGGCGGCGGCCAGGCGGATGTCGCAGGCCGTCACCAGGTCCACGCCGCCGCCCAGGCAGTAGCCGCCGACGCCGGCGATGACCGGGACGGGCAGGCGGGCCAGGGAGGAGATGGCTTCCTGCATGGCGCGAACCTGGGCGAGCCGGTGGCTCGCCCGCACCGCCCGCGAGCCGGTCGCTTCTGCGCCCAGGAGGTCGCCGCCCAGCTCCTTGAGGTCGAGGCCCACGCTGAAGTGGTCCCCGCGACACCCCACGACAACGGCCCGAACCGCGTGGTCGCCGGCGATCTGGGCGCTCGCGCGTGGCAGCTCGAGCCAGAAGGCGCGGCCCAGGGCGTTGCGCGCCGCGGGCCGGTTCAGCCACACGGTGGCCACCGCGCCCTCGTAGGTGACCTCTACCACCGCGGCGTCCCCGGCCATCGCTGCCTCCTTCGGGATCGAGCCTACGCACGCGTCGGCCTGGTGACCGGGGGACCGCCAGTACACTGACTGAGCCCCGCTATGGTTCCCTTCTCCGAGAGTGCCCGCGATTTCGTGCGCGCCCAGCCCGATGCCGCAGGACGCCTGGTCGCCCTGGAGCGCTTCGGCGCCGTCGGGCTGCCCACGGCCAGCGAGGAGGTCTGGCGCTACGCCCCGCTCGACGCGTTCGACCTGGACCGCTACGCGCTGGCCACCGCGCCGGCGACCGACCTGACGACCTCGCTCGCCGACGCGCTCGCGTCGGTGGCGGCCACCACGATCCGCCTCTCCGACGGCTTCGTGCTCGATAGCGGCCGCCCGGTGCCCGGCGTCGACGTCTCCTGGCTCCCGGCCCCCACGGGCCCGGATCTCGATCCCTACCTCAGCGATGCCTTCTCCCTGCTCAACGCGGCTGTGACCCCCGGCGTGACCACGATCACGGTGCGCGCGGGCGTCGAAGTGCCCGAGCCCCTGGTGATCGCCTGCGGCGCCAGCGCGACCGCCTCGTTCCCGCGGGTGCACGTCGTCCTGGAGCCGGGGGCCCGCGCGGTCGTGATCGAGGCCTACGAGGGCGGGCACGAGTCTCTCGTCGACGTGGTGGGCGAGTACGACATCGGCGCCGGAAGCGCCTTGACGCTGGTGGCCTACCAGCGCCTGGACCATTCGGCGTGGCACATCGCGCGCACCACGGCCCGCCTTGATCGCGATGCCCACCTGAACCACGCCGTGGTGGGCCTGGGCGCGCGCTACGACCGGAGCCGCAACGATGCGGTGATGCTGGGCTCGGGCGCCGAGAACGTGCTGCGCACGACCTTCTTCGGGTCGGGCGACCAGGTCCACGACTTCCGCACCCGCCAGTACCACGTCGCTGCGCGAACCCGCTCAACCCTCCTGTCCAAGGGCGCCGTGGCCGACGCGGCGCGATCGGTGTACACCGGGCTGATCGAGATCGAGCACGGTGCGCGGCGTACCGACGCGCGCCAGACGAACCACAACCTGCTCCTGTCACCCCAGGCGCACGCCGACAGCGTCCCCAACCTGGAGATCCGAGAGAACGACGTGGTGTGCGCCCACGCCTCCAGCGTGGGCCCACTCGACGAGATCCAGCTCTGGTACCTGGAGTCGCGGGGCGTGGAGCGACGCGAGGCGCAGAGGCTGATGATTCGTGGCTTCTTCCTGGAGATGCTCGACGCGCTGCCGCCGGCCGTGGCCGAGCTCCTGACCGCCGACGTGGACGCGGCGCTCGGCGCGCTGGAGGTGGCCCGGTGAGCGTGGTCGATGCCGGGGCGCTGGACGACTTCGCCATCGGCGGCACCCGACAGTTGACCCTGGACGGCCACGTGGTCGTGGTGGTGCGCATCGGAGACGACGTCTACGTCCTCGACGATCGCTGCAGCCACGAGGACTTCAGCCTGGCGCGCGGCGAGGTGGACGAGGAGTCCGCCACGATCGAGTGCGCCCGTCACGGCGCGCAGTTCTCGCTCGCGGACGGGGCCGCGTTGACCCTGCCGGCCACCCATCCGGTGCGTCGCTACGAGGCGGTCGTCCGCGACGGCCGCGTGGAAGTGAGCCTGGCGTGAGCGTGCTGACGATCCAGGGCCTGCGCGTGGCGGTGGGGGATCGCGAGGTCGTGCGCGGGCTGGACCTGACCATGCGCTCGGGCGAGGTCCACGTCATCATGGGTCCCAACGGCTCGGGCAAGTCCACGCTGGCGCACGCGCTGGCCGGTCATCCGGGCTACCACATCACGGGGGGCACCGCGGAGATCGACGGCGTCTCGCTGCTGGACCTGTCGCCGACGGACCGGGTCCGCCGCGGACTGTTCCTGGCTCTCCAGCAGCCCATCGAGGTGCCGGGCGTGCGGCTGGCCGACGTGCTGCGCGCCGCCGGCGTCGAGAGTGAAGGGCTCGATGCGAGGATCCGCGCCGAGGCCGAGCGCGTCGGTCTGCGACCGGACCTGCTCAGCCGGTTCATGAATGTGGACCTCTCGGGAGGCGAGCGCAAGCGGGCCGAGGTCGTCCAGTTCGCCCTGCTACGCCCGGCCTTCGCCCTGTTCGACGAGGTGGACTCGGGCCTCGACGTCGACGCGCTGGGTGCCGTCGCCCGACGCCTGGCCGCGTCGACGCAGGAGTGGGGATGCGGGGTGCTGGTGATCACCCACTTCTCGCGACTGCTCCACGACCTCACGCCGACGGTGATCCACGTGGTGCGCGCCGGCCAGGTCGTGACCACGGGGGGACCCGAACTGGCGGCGGTGTTGGAGCGCGGGGGCTATGAGCCCTTCGGCGTGCCAACATCGGACGCGTAGAGGCACGGGTAGGATTGCCCGGTGCCTGATGGACGTCACAGCGCGGCGCGCGGGCGCGACGACCGAGCTGGTCGGCACCATCGACCCCTAGCCAACGGGGGCCGGCTCGAGGAGCTGGGCACGCAGATCGAGCAGAGCGCCCACCCCGAGCGCGTCATCCGGACTCGACGGCGGCGCGCGCGGCGACCCCGGCGCCGCGCCGTGCGCCTAACGCTGATCGTCGGCATCACCCTGGTCGGGCTGGTGGTGGCGCTGGTCGGTGGGGGCTACCTCTACGCCCGCTACCGCTTCGGCGAGATCCCCAAGATCAACGTGGCCGGTGAGCTGCCCCAGGTCTCGGGCAAGCCCTTCAACATCCTCGAGGTCGGCTCGGACTCCCGGGTCGGGCTGAGCGGGCAGGTCGCCCGCCAGACCGGGGCCTCGGCCGGGCTGGTCAGCGGCCAGCGCAGCGACGTCGTCAAGATCATGCACATCGACCCCGCTGCCGGGACCATCGCGATCGTGTCGATCCCGCGCGACACCATGGTCACGCTGCTGGCGAACCAGCGCCTCTACGGACAGTTCAACCGGATCAACGTCAACTACGCCGAGGGCCCCTCCCTGCTGGCCCAGACGATCACGGCCAACTTCGGCATCCCGATCAACCACGTCATCCAGGTGAGCTTCGCGGGACTGATCAACGCGGCCGACGCCATTGGCGGCGTATACCTGGACTTCCCCTATCCGGCCAAGGACGCCTACTCGGGCCTGAACATCCCTCACGCCGGCTGCCAGCTGGTGACCGGATTCCAGGCGCTGGCCGTCGCGCGGAGCCGCCACTACCAGTGGCTCCAGGGCGGGGTGTGGCACTACGACCCCACCAGCGACTTCGGTCGCATCGATCGCCAGAACGTGTTCATCCGGGCGCTCATCAGCCGGGCCAAGCACCTGTACAACCCGCTGACGATCAACTCGTTCCTGTCCAAGATCCCCCAGGGCATCACCCTGGACAGCGGGTTCACCCTGAACGAGCTGATCGGCCTGGCCGTCAAGTTCCACAGCTACAACCCGGCGGGCATGCTGACCTACACGCTGCCCACGGTGCCGGCAACCCTCCCGGGCCTGGGTGACGTGCTCTTCGCCCAGGAGCCGCAGGTCCAGCAGCTGCTGGTGAAGATCTTCGGGTCGTCCCTGCTGACACCGACCAACCCGCCGCCCAATGAGCAGCTCCAGACGCCGCTGCCGCCCAAGATCGCGCCCACGACCACCACCACGACGATCGCCCACCCCTCGAGCACTGCTCCGAAGTCCACGAGCTCGACGGTCCGCAACGCGACGCCGGTCAACCCCACGACGGCGGTGCCGTACTTCGACCCGGTGCCCTGCAGCCCCTGAAGCCGGCTCGCCGGGCGGGGCACCCAGGACGCTGAGCCGCACCTCGCCGAGGCGCGCTCGCTAGGCGGTGGCCTCGTCGAGCGCCTGGGCCAGGGTGTTCCAGGCCAGGGTGGCGCACTTGATGCGCACGGGGAACTTCACGACGCCGGCCAGGGCGGCCAGCTCGCCGTCGGAGCGCAGGTCGGGCTCGGGCGCTGGCGCGTCCGCGGTGCCATCGTCGTGAAGCGTCATCATCGTCTTGAACCGGTCGATGACGTGGCGCACGTCCTCGAGGCGCTTGCCCTTGACCGCCGAGCTCATCATCGAGGAGGAGGCCTGCGAAATCGAGCACCCGTGCCCGGTGAGCTTGATGTCCTCGAGCACACCGTCGCGCACGATCAGGTAGATCACCAGCTCGTCGCCGCAGAGGGGATTGAACCCCTCGGTCCGTGACGTGGCCTCGACGAGCTCCCCGCGATTGCGCGGCGAGCGGTAGTGGTCCAGGATGATCTCGCGGTAGAGGTCGTCGAGGTTGGCCACGGCTACCCGAACAGCTTGATCGCGGCGAGCAGGGCCTCGACCAGGACATCGAGGTCACTGCGCAGTGAGTAGGGGCCCAGGGAGGCGCGGGCCGTCGCCGCGAGCCCGAACCGCCGCATCAGCGGCTTGGCGCAGTGGTGGCCCGGCCGCACGCACACGCCGAACTGGTCCAGGACCTGGGCCACGTCGTGGGGGTGCACGCCCTCGACGTCCAGGCTGAACACGCCGCCGCGGTCGACGGCATCGGCGGGCCCGATCACCCGGACGCGGTCGCCCACGCCGGACGCCAGCAGCTCCAGGGCCAGCTCCGTCAGCTCGTGCTCGTAGCGGCTGACCTCGTCGAGGCCCAAGCCGGTCAGGTACCGGACGGCCGCCCGCAGGCCGGCGGCCTCGGCGATGGGCGGCGTGCCCGCCTCGAAGCGCGTGGGTCCGTGAGCCGGGACGAAGCCGTCGGTGCGCACGTCGGCGATCATGCCCCCGCCGCCCAGGAAGGGGGGCATCGCTTCGAGCAGGTCAGCCCGCGCCCAGAAGATCCCCAGTCCCGTGGGGCCGAGCATCTTGTGGGCCGAGAAGCACACGAAGTCGGCGTCCCAGGCGCCCACGTCGGTCGGCTGGTGCCCCACCGACTGGGCGGCGTCCACCGCGGCCAAGGCACCGTGCGCGTGAGCCGCCGCCACCAGCTCGGCGACGGGATTGCGCGTGCCCAGCACGTTGGACATGGCCGTGAACGAGAACAGCTTGACACCCGCGAGCAGCCGGTCCAGGTCGGTGAGATCCAGGCGGAAGTCGTCGCGCACCGGGACGAAGCGCACCTCGATGCCGCGCTCGGCCTGGAGTTGGAACCACGGGACGATGTTGGCGTGGTGCTCCATCTCGGTGACCAGGACGACGTCGCCGGGTCGGAGAGTGGCGGCGCCCCACGAGCGGGCCAGCAGGTTGAAGGACTCGGTGGTGTTCTTGGTGAACACGATCTCGTGGCGCGGGTCGGGCGCCCCGATGAAGTGACCCACGTCACGGCGGGCCCCCTCGTAGATGTCGGTCGCCTCGTTGGCCGTCTGGTACACCCCGCGGTGCACGTTGGCGTGGTGGCCGCTGTAGTAGCGGTCCATGGCCTCGATCACCGGGCGCGGTGGCAAGGTGGAGGAGGCCGAGTCCAGGTAGACGATGGGCCGGTCGTTGATGACGCGGGAGAAGACGGGCGTGTCGATGCGCACGCGCCGCGGGTCGAAGGAGCTCATCGAGCCGCCACCCGCCACGCGTCGTAGCCGTCGCGCTCAATGGCGGCGGCCAGCTCGGGTCCCCCGGACTCCACGATGCGGCCGTCGATCAAGATGTGCACCCGGTCGGGCTCGATCTCCTCGAGCAACTTGACGTAGTGGGTGACGATCACGACGCCCATGGACGGACGTCGCTCGCGCACGGTGCGCACGCCGCGGGCCACGACGCGCAAGGCGTCGATGTCGAGTCCCGAGTCGGTCTCGTCGAGGAGCGCGACCACGGGGTCGAGCAGTGCCATCTGGAGGACCTCGTTGCGCTTGCGCTCCCCACCGCTGAAGCCCTCGTTGAGGTGGCGCTCGGCGAAGGCGGGGTCCATGTCGAGGCGCTCCATCCACTCCATCAGCTCGAGGCGCACCTCGAGCACGGAGAGCTGCTCCACGCCGCGGCGCGCCAGCATGGCCTGGCGCAGGAACTGGATGACCGAGACGCCGCTGATGGACTCGGGGTACTGGAAGGCGAGGAACAGCCCCGCGCGCGCCCGCGCGTCGGGCGGCCAAGACGAGATGTCCTGATCAGCGAGGAAGATCTGGCCTGCGCTCAGGTGGTAGCCCGGGTGGCCCATGACGGCATTGGCCAGGGTGGACTTGCCCGCGCCGTTGGGTCCCATCAGGGCGTGGATCTCCCCGGCGCCCACACTCAGGTCGACGCCGCGCAGGATCGCAGTCCCTTCAGCATCGACGTGCACATCGCGTAATTCGAGAAGCCTCTCCGGCACGACCGCAGCCTACCGGGCACCCCGCGACGGTCCTGCGCCCGCCGGCGACCCTGCCCGCACCCGACCGGATTTGAGTATTGTCGCAGGTACCCTGCCGTACTCCACGGTAAGAACTGAGGGCGAGTCATGAACTTCGGATTCACAGACGAGCAAAACGAGTTGCGCCGCATGGTGCGCCGCTTCTTGGAGGAGAAGTCTCCCGAGTCCGAGGTGCGCCGCCTCATGGCCACGGCCGAGGGCTACGACCCGGCGGTGTGGCGCCAGATGGCCGAGGAGCTCGCCCTGCAGGGCTTGGCGATCCCCGAACAGTACGGCGGCCAGGGATTCGGCCCCGTCGAGCAGTACGTCGTCTTCGAGGAGATGGGCGCGGCCCTGCTGTGCAGCCCCTTCTTCGCGACGGTGGCGCTGGCCGCACCGGCGATCCTCGAGGTCGGCACCGACGAGGACAAGGCTCGCTACCTGCCCGGGATCGCCGAGGGCACCACCCTCGCCACCGTGGCCCTGACCGATGACGACGGGTCCTGGGACCTGAGCGCCACCTCCACGGTCGCCTCGGCGGGTCCGGACGGCTGGACGGTCTCGGGCACGCGCAGCTACGTTCTCGACGGCATGATCGCCACGCTGGTGCTGGTGCCCGCGACGACCGAGCACGGCCTGTCGCTCTTTGCGGTCTCCCCGGACGCTGCGGGCGTCACCCGCGAGGCGCTGGCCACGATGGATCAGACGCGCAAGCAGGCTCGCCTGACGTTCGCGCAGACCCCGGCCACCCTGGTGGGCAAGGAGGGCGCGGCCGCCGAGGGTCTCGCCACGGCCGTCCAGGTGGCCTTGGCCGCGCTGGCCGCCGAGCAGGTCGGGGGGGCCCAGCGCGTGCTCGACAACGCGGTGGCCTACGCCAAGGAGCGCATCCAGTTCGGGCGTCCCATCGGATCGTTCCAGGCGATCAAGCACAAGTGCGCCGACATGCTGCTCGAGGTGGAGTCGGCCAAGTCGGCCGCGTACTACGCGGCCTGGGCCGCCCAGGAGCGCAACTCCGAGCTGCCCATCGCGGCCAGCCTCGCCAAGTCCTTCTGCTCGGAGGCGTACTTCCACTGCGCCGCCGAGAACATTCAGATCCACGGCGGGATCGGGTTCACGTGGGAGCACCACGCGCACCTCTACTTCAAGCGGGCCAAGAGCTCGGAGCTCCTCTTCGGCGACCCGGCCTACCACCGCAGCCTGCTGGCTCAGCACCTGGGCATCTGACCGAGTGCTGACCCACGAGCGCCTGGAGGTCGCGGGGACCTACCTCGACCTCAAGGTCGCCGCCGGCGGCCGCTCGGCGGCCGGACGCACCCTGATCCTGGTCCACGGGCTGCCGCGGGCGGCCGGCATGGGCCGACACGCGGCGGGCCTGCTGCCCGAGCTCGCCGAGCACCTGGCTGGCGAGTCCGGCTGGCGCGTGGCGACCGGGACGCTGTCGGGCGTCGGCGGCAGCACGGGCACCTTCTCGGCCACGCGGTGGCGACGGGACCTGGGTCGTGTCATCGACTGGGCCGACGACGGCGACGCGCGCATCTCGCTGGCCGGATTCGGCTTCGGCGGTGCCCTGGCGCTCGCGGTGGCGGCTGGCGACGAGCGGGTGCGCGGCGTGGCCACCTTCGCGGCGCCCGCGCACCTGGAGGCCTGGTGCGGCTCGGCCGAGAGCCTGCGCGGGCGCACGATCGATGCCGGGGTGGTCTCGACGACCGAGGATCTGCCGGCTGCCGACGAGCTCCTGGCTGACGTGCTCGCCGTGGCACCGCTCGAGGCGGTCACCCAGGTCCCGCCGCGGCGGCTCCTGATCGGCCACGGGACCGACGACGTCGAGGTCCCCGTCCAAGACGCCCGCGACCTCGTCGACGCGGCCGACGGCCGGGCCGAGTTGCGTCTCATCCAGGGGGCGGGCCATCAGCTGCGCGCCGACCCCCGGATGGTGGCGACGCTGCTCGGCTGGCTGGATCGACATCGCTGAGCCCGTCGGGCGGGGTCGGCGCCGACCCCGCACCCGCGGGGGCCGCGGATTTCCCAACGCCGTGGCGCCGGGTGCCTGCGGTGCACGGCGAGCGGCTGGGGCAGAATGGGACCGTGCAGATCCCCGCGAAGGCTGAGTACGCCATCCGTGCGCTGCTGACGCTTGCGGGAAGTTCGACGTCGGTGAGCGCTGAGCACCTGGCGGCCGAGCAGGAGCTGCCCGCGAAGTTCCTGGGCGCCATCCTCTCGGACCTGCGGCGCGGCGGTCTGGTGACGAGCCAGCGTGGTCCCGAAGGAGGTTTCCGCCTGGCCCGCGACCCCGACGAGATCTGCATCGCCGACGTCCTGCGGGTGGTCACCGGTCCGATGGCCGGGGTGCGGGGCATGCGGCCCGAGACGCTCAGCTACGGCGGCGAGGCCACGTACCTGCGCGACGTCTGGGTGGCCGTGCGCGCGGCCCTGCGCGAGGTGCTCGAGCACGTCAGCGTCGGTCAGATCCTGCGCGGAGAGCTCCCCGAGTCCGTGACGCGCTTCACTCGCGACCCGGACGCGTGGGTCACCCGCCACCGATGACGACGGCCTACACCGACGGGGCCTGCCGGGGAAATCCCGGACCCGGGGGCTGGGCCTGGGCCGTCTCGGCGGACCTCTACGCCAGTGGCGCGGAAGCCCACACCACCAATCAGCGCATGGAGCTGCGCGCCGTGCTGGAGGCGCTGGGCACGCTTGGCCCGCAGGACCTCGAGATCGTCAGCGACTCGTCCTACGTGGTGAAGTGTTTTCACGACCGTTGGTACGTCGGGTGGCAGCGCCGGGGCTGGCGTAACTCCCAGGGACGGGCCGTCGCCAACCGCGATCTGTGGGAGCCCCTGGTCGACCAGGTGGTCGCCGCACGCGGGACCATCCGCTTCCGCTGGGTGAAGGGTCACGCCGGCGATCCCATGAACGAGCTGGTCGACGCTCTCGCCACGACCGCAGCCGACCGCCAGGACGGAGTGGCGCGCCCGCCGATCTCGCCGGCGTAAACATTAGGATTCTCCTGCGACAGTGGTGCGAGCGAAGGGGACACATCGTGGCCGACGAGGTCCAAGAGTTTGACGTCGTGATCATCGGCGGCGGGCCGGGTGGCTACGCCGCCGCCCTCTACGGAGCCGCGGCGGGCCTCCACATCGCGATGATCGAGCGGGACAAGGTTGGCGGGACGTGCCTGCACCGCGGATGCGTCCCGGCCAAGGAGTTCCTGGAGACCGCCCACGTGCGCCGGACCATCGAGCACGCCGGAGCCTTCGGCTTCGCCGTCGAGGGCCTCAACACCGACTTCGCGGTCAGTCAGCGCCGCAAGGGCGAGGTGGTCGACAAGCTGCACAAGGGCTTGAGCGGGCTGCTCAAGGGTCGCAAGGTGACCATCTTCGAGGGCACCGGACGCCTCGAGGCCGATCGCACGGTGCGGGTCGTCGACGGGACCGACGCCGGCGTGGTGTGCCGGGGCCGCGACGTGATCCTGGCGGCGGGCTCGGTGCCGCGCACGCTGCCCGGATTCGACCTGGACGGCACCTTCGTGCTGACCTCGGACGAGTTCCTCGACCTGTCGAGCCTGCCGGCGTCGGCGGTCGTGATCGGCGGCGGCGCCATCGGGTGCGAGTTCGCGTCGATGCTGGCCGACATGGGCACGACGGTGACCATCCTGGAGGGCCTGCCCACGATCCTCGCGGGCTGTGACAGCGAGGTCGTGAACGTCATCCAGCGCGTCTTCAAGAAGCGTGGCATCGAGGTGCGCACCGGCGTGAACGTGACCGGGCACACGCCGGTCGCGGGCGCCACCACCACCGCCGTCCACGTGGAGGGCGGCGATGACGTCGAGGTGGAGGCCGTGATCCTGGCCGTCGGCCGTCGTCCGCGCAGCGAGGGGCTGCTGGGCGAGGGGACGGGGGTCGAAGTCAACGATCGGGGCTTCGTGGTCGCCGACCCGGTCATGCGCACCGCCAATCCCCACGTGTACGCGATCGGCGACATCGTGGCCAACACGCCCCAGTTGGCGCACGTGGGCTTCGCCGAGGCGATCGTCGCCATCAAGTCGATCCTGGGCGAGCCGGCCACGCCCGTCGACTACGACCGCGTGCCCTGGGCGATCTACTCGAACCCGGAGGTGGCGTTCTGCGGGCTCACGGAGGCGGCAGCCAAGGAGCGCGGCTACGAGGTCGTCGTCAAGAAGGACCCCTTCGGCGGCAACAGCCGGGCCCAGATCATCGGCGAAACCGATGGCGTGGTCAAGATCATCGCCGAGAAGCGGCCCGACGGCTCGGCTGGCCAGATCCTCGGCGTGCACATGGCCGGACCCTGGGTGACCGAGCAGTTGGGCGCCGGCTACTACGCCGTCAACTGGGAGGCCACCGCCGAAGAGGCGGCCGGTCTCATCCAGCCGCACCCGTCCCTGTCGGAGACCTTTGGCGAGACCTTGCTGGCCCTCGCTGGAAGGGGGCTCCACATTGGCTGACGTGACGCTGCCGTCGCTCGGTGAATCGGTGACCGAGGGGATCATCACGCGGTGGTTCAAGAGCGTGGGCGACCAGGTCGCGCGCGACGAGCCGCTGTTCGAGATCTCGACCGACAAGGTGGACTCCGAGATGCCTTCGCCGGCCGCGGGTGTCCTGACCGAGATCCTGGCCCAGGAGGGCGACACCGTCGAGACGGGGGCGCGCGTCGCCGTGATCGACGAGGGCGCCACGGCGGCGCCCACCCCGAGCGCGGCCGCCCCGGTCGCGCCCGCCCCGGTCGCGCCCGCCCCGGTCGCGCCCGCGCCCGTCACGCCGGCTCCTCCCGCGCCGGCCAGCGCGCCCGCGCCCGCGCCCGTCACGCCGGCTCCCAGCGCACCGGCCGCGGCGGCCCCCCCGCCGGAGGTCTTTGAGCGTCCGGGGCTGGTGACGTCGCCCGTCGTGCGCCGCATCCTCGCCGATGGCGGCGTGGACCCGACAACGGTTCGCGGGTCCGGCCCGGGCGGTTCGATCACCCGCCGTGACGCCGAGCGTGCCGTCGCCAACGGTCCCACCGATGATGTCGTGGTGCCGCTGTCGAACGGGCTGCGCCGGATGGGCCAGCACATGGCGCTCTCGGCCCAGACCACGCCGCACGGCTTCGTGGCCGTTGAGGTGGACGGTGCCGTGTTCGCCGAGCTCGACCGTCGAGGTCGGGTCACGCGCGACGGGGTGCCCGTCACCGACGAGATGGTCGTAGGCCTGGCTGCCGTGCGGGCGCTCGGCGAGTTCGAGTTCCTCAACGCGACTTTCGCGGGCGACGAGCTCGTGGTGCACCGCACCGTCAACTTGGGGTACATGCGTGAGGTTCACCGTGACGGGATGCTCGTCCCCGTCGTGCACGCCGCGGCCGGCCTGACCCTGCGCGCGCTGGCCCGTCGCGTCGATGAGCTGGGTGAGCGCGTCGCGTCACGACAGCTGACGACCGACGACCTGCTGGGCGGGACCTTCACGCTGGTGGGTCCCACCGGGTCGCGAGCCCTGTGGAGTGCGCCGATCATCATCCAGCCGCAGGTCGCCGTCATCTCGATGGGGGCGGTGCGCCAGGTGCCCGTGGTGCGCGAGGTGGACGGCGTGCCACGCGTCGAGGTCGGGTCGCAGGTGATCCTGGGACTCTCCTTCGATCATCGCGTCTGCGAGCCCTTCACCGCGACGGCGTACCTCGAGCGCGTGGGCGAGCTCCTGGCGGGTCTGGATCTCGAGAGCGAGCGCTAGGTGCTGCGGCGGCGCCACCTGGGTCGAGTCAGTTTTCGTGAGGCCAACGACCTGCAGCGGGCGCTGCTGGAGTCGGGGGACGACTACGTCCTGGTGATGCAGCACCCGCCGACCTACACGCTCGGCGTTCGCGCCGTGCCCGAGCACTTCCTGGTTCCCGTCGACTCCCTGGCCGCCGACGTCGTCGAGGCCGATCGCGGTGGTGACGTCACCTACCACGGACCCGGCCAGATCGTCGCCTGGGCCATCGTCACGGTGGGTGACGATCCCGGCTCGGGACGGGCCCACGTGCACCGGCTCGAGGATGCGGTCATCGAGACGGTCCGGCACTTCGATCCCGAGGGCCGCCTGGGGACCGTCGACCGGCTCGAGGGCTATCCCGGCGTGTGGGCGCACGTGGAGAGTCGCCCGGCCAAGGTGGCGGCGGTGGGTGTGCGCACCGAGCGCAACCGCGCCGGCCAGCGCCGGACCCTGCACGGCGTGGCGCTCAACGTGGACGTGGACCTGGCCGCCTTTGGCGCCATCGTGCCCTGTGGCATCCCCGACAAGCCCGTGGCGTCGATGCGCACGCTCGGCCTCGACGCCGAGCTGGCCGACGTCGAGGCCTACCTCGGTGCGGCCCTGGCGGCGCGCCTGGGCGGCGCTGAGGCGCACGTGGCGTCCGTGGATCGATCGCTGGCGGTGCCGACGGCGGAGCCGGCGTCGCTGCGTCGGCTGCGCCGGGCGGGGGTGGACCCCGATGACGGCGTCGACCTGCACGCGCGCAAGCCCGCCTGGATGCGGGTCGAGGCGGAGATGGGAGCCGGCTTTCGCTCGATGCGGCGGCTCAACGACGACCTGCGCCTGGTCACGGTATGCGAGGAGGCGGGCTGCCCCAACATCTTCGAGTGCTGGCAGGCCGGGACCGCGACGTTCATGGTCAACGGCGAGCGGTGCACGCGCGCGTGCACCTTCTGCCTCGTCGACACCAGCAAGCCGTTGCCCCTGGACCCGACCGAGCCGGCCCGCGTGGCCGAGGCGGTGGTCCGCCTGGGTCTGCGCCACGCGGTGGTCACCTGTGTGGCTCGCGACGACCTGGCTGACGGCGGTGCGGGCGCGATCGCCGCGACGATCCGGGCGATCCGCGACCGCGCGCCCGAGACCAGCGTCGAGGTCCTGATCAGCGACGTCCGCGGGGATGTCGGATCCCTGCAGCTGATCCTCGATGCTCGGCCCGACGTCGTGAACCACAACATCGAGACGGTGGCCCGCCTGCAGCGGGCAGTCCGACCCAGCGCCGGCTACGCCCGCTCCCTGACTGTGCTGGCCCGCGCGGGCGCGGCCGGCCTGACGACCAAGTCGGGGCTCATGGTCGGTCTCGGGGAGACGGTCGACGAGGTCGAAGAGACCCTGGCCGACCTGGCCGCCGTGGGCGTGTCGATCGCCACGATCGGCCAGTACGTCCGGCCCACGCGGGCCCACTCGCCCGTGATGCGCTGGTGGGAGCCCGAGGAGTTCGCCGACCTGGCCGCGCGCGGTCAGCGCCTGGGGCTCGCTCACGTCCAGGCTTCGCCCCTCACGCGCTCGAGCTACCACGCGGGCGAGGCGCTCGCCGAGGCTCGTCCCGTGGTGATCCGCGCCGGCGCTCGCTGATCGCGGCGGGCGCGCCGGGTTCGCGTCAGGCCACGAAGTACTTGGCCATCGGGTGGTGGCACACGATGGCGTCGGTCGTCTGCTCGGGGTGTAGCTGGAATCCCTCGGACACGGTCACGCCGATGCGCCCGGCATCGAGCAGGTCGACCACCTTGGCGTTGTCGCTCAGGTCGGGGCAGGCGGGATAGCCCCACGAGTAGCGCCCTCCGCGGTACTGCTGGCGGAAGAGCCCCGTCAGGGTCGGGCCGTCCTCGTTGGCGAACCCGAGCTCCTCGCGAATCCGTCGGTGCCACAGCTCGGCCAGGGCCTCGGCCATCTCGACCCCGAGCCCGTGCAGGAGGAGATACTCGGAGTAGCGATTGGCCTCGAACAGCTCACGGGTGCGCTGGGACACCCGTGGCCCCATGGTCACCAGCATGAAGCTGGCGTAGTCGTGTTCGGGGCTGGTGGTGGGCCGGAAGAAGTCGGCGATGCACAGGTGCGGGTCGGCGCTCTGGCGCGGGAAGGTGAAGCGCAGTTGCTCGCGGGAGCGCTGCTCGTCCCGGTAGATCACCAGGTCGTTGCCCTCGGAGGCGGCGGGGAAGTGCCCCCACACGACCTGGGGCACCAGCAGGTCGTCCTGCTTGGCGAGGGCCAGCTGGTCGCGCAGCACGGCGCGGATGCGGTCCTTGAAGGCGCCGTCGTCCTCACCCTCGCCGGGGCGGAATCCCCACTGGTTGCGGAACAGCGCGGTCAGGTTGAGGTAGTCGCTGATCTCGTCGAGGCTCATGCCCTTGGCGACGCGCGAGCCGACAAAGGGCGGAGGGAACAGCGGCGTGGTCGAGGGCACCGCGGTGCTGCGCACCGGTGGCGCCGCACTGACGCGAGCCGAGCGCCGGTGCACGGCGCGGGTCGAGATCTCGCGGCCGAAGGTGGCGTCGTCGTCGCCGCGCCGACGCATCTCGCCCAGGCGGTCCAGCACGCGCAGGCCCTCGAAGGCGTCCTTGCCGTAAAAGACGCGTCCCTCGTAGACCTGGCGCAGATCACGCTCCACGTACGTGCGCGTCAGGGCGGCCCCGCCCAGCAGGACGGGGACGTCGGCTAGCCCGCGCTGGTTCATCTCTTCCAGGTTCTCGCGCATGATCAGGGTGGACTTCACCAGCAGACCGCTCATGCCGAGGGCGTCGGCGTGGTGTTCGGCCACCGCGGCCAGCATCTCGTTCACGCCGACCTTGATGCCCAGGTTGATGACCTCGTAGCCGTTGTTGGTCAAGATGATGTCGACCAGGTTCTTGCCGATGTCGTGGACGTCACCTTTGACCGTGGCCAGGACGATGCGTCCGCGGCCGGCCTGGTCACCGCGCTCGAGGTGGGGCTCGAGGTAGGCCACCGCCGACTTCATCGTCTCGGCGCTCTGCAGGACGAAGGGCAACTGCATCTCGCCCGACGCGAACAGGTCGCCCACCTCGCGCATCCCGTCGAGCAGGATGTCGTTGATGATGGTGAGGGCGCTCGTCCCGGTCGCCAGCATCTCGTCGAGGTCGGCCGTCAGACCCGTGCGGGCCCCGTCGACGATGCGGCGCCGCAGGCGCTGGTCCACCAAGAGCCCCGCGTACTCGTCGACCGTGCTGGTCACGCTGGTCGTGTTGGCGAAGCGGGCGAGGAGCTCGGTCAGGGGGTCGTAGTCGGCGCGGCGGCGGTCGTAGATGAGGTCGAGGCAGATCTGGCGGACCTCATCGTCGATCTTGGCCAGCGGCAGGATCTTGGAGGCGTGCACGATGGCCGCGTCGAGCCCCGCGGCCTGACACTCGTGCAAGAAGACGCTGTTGAGCACTTGCCGGGCCGCCGGCTTGAGACCGAAGGAGATGTTGGACAGTCCCAGGATCGTGCGCACGCCGGGCAGCTGCTCGCGGATCTGGCGGATCGCCTCGATGGTCTCGCGCCCGTCGCGTCGAGAGTCCTCCATGCCCGTCGACAGGGGCAGGGCCAGGGGGTCGATGAAGATGTCGCCACGATCGAGCCCGTAGCGCTCCTCGGCCAGGGTCACGATGGCGCGGGCGGCGCGCACCTTCCACGCCGCGGTGCGCGCCTGGCCGTCCTGGTCGATGCAGGTCGCCACTACGGCCGCGCCGAACTCGCTGGCCAGGGATAGGAACTGGTCGAGGCGCGTTCCTGGACCGTCGCCCTCCTCGAGGTTGACCGAGTTGAGCAGGGCCTTGCCGCCCAGCCACGTCAGGGCGGCTCGGGCGACGGGCGCCTCGGTGGTGTCCACCATGATGGGCACCGACGACTGCGTCGCCAGCCGGCTCATGACCTCGGTCATGTCGGCCACGCCATCAGCTCCCGTGTAGTCCACGCAGACGTCCAGGATGTGGGCGCCCTCGCGCACCTGGTCGCGACCGATGGCCACGCAGGTCTCCCAGTCGCCCGCCAGCATCGCCTCGCGGAACCGCTTCGAGCCATTGGCGTTGGTCCGCTCACCCACCAGGAGGACCGAGCTGTCCTGGTGGTACGAGGTCGTCGCGTAGATCGACGAGACGCCCGGCTCGGGGACCGGGTGGCGCGGCGCCCGGGGCCGGTCACGCATGGCGGCGACCACGTGCGCCAGGTGCTCGGGTGTCGTGCCGCAGCACCCACCCACGATCCCGACGCCCAGGTCGCCCACAAAGTGGGCGTGGTGCTCGGCCAGCTGCTCGGGGGTCAGGTCGTAGTGCATGCGTCCCTCGACGACCGAGGGCAGGCCGGCGTTGGGCAGGCACGAGACCGGTCGGGTCGCGGTGGCCGTCAGGTAGCGCAGTGGCTCGTACATCTCGACGGGTCCGGTCGCGCAGTTGATGCCGACGACGTCGGCGCCCATCGCCTCCAGCGAGGTCAACGCGGCCCCGATCTCGGTGCCCGGGAGCATCCGTCCGGTCAGCTCGATGGTGACCTGGGCCTGGATGGGCACGCGCCGACCGTGGCGGTCCATGGCCCGCCGGCACGCGGCGATGGCCGCCTTACCCGACAGGAGGTCGAACATGGTCTCGATGAGCAGGAGGTCGACCCCGCCCTCGAGCAGTCCGTAGGCCAGCTCCTCGTAGGCCGCGCTCAGCTCATCGAAGCTGATCTGCCCGAGGGTCGGGAACTTGGTGCCCGGACCCATGGATCCGGCGACGAAGCGCGGCGCGCCCGGCGCCGCGTACTCGTCGGCGACGCGCCGGGCCAGCTGGGCCGAGGTGCGGGCCAGCTCGCCGGCGCGCTCGGCGATCCCGTACTCGCGCAGCACCGGTGCGAAGGCGCCGAATGAGTTGGTCTCGATCGCCTCGACGCCCACGTCCAGGAAGGAGCGATGCAGCGTCTCGATGGCGTCGGGTCGGGTGAGGGTGAGCACCTCGTTGCACCCCTCGAGCGCCTCCCCGCCGAAGTCGGATGCGCCCAGTCCCAGCAGCTGGAGATTGGTTCCGGCGGCCCCGTCGAAGACGACCACGTGGTCGGCGATGGCGGCGAGGTAGGGGTCCGCGTCCACGGCGCGGAAGGAGCGGGGCGGCGGCTCAGACATTTGCGGTCAGGCTACCGGCCGGGTGCCAGTCACTACGCTTTCCAGGGTGAGGATCTACACCCGGCGCGGCGACACGGGCACGACGGGCCTGTACCTGGGTGGGCGCGTGAGCAAGGATGCGGACCCCATCGAGGTCAACGGGGCCGTCGACGAGGCCCAGGCCGTGCTGGGCTGGGCGCGCTCGTGGTGCGAGCGGGGGAGCCGCCTCGACGTCCTGCTGGTGTCGGTCGAGCGGGACCTGTGGGTGCTGATGGCCGAGGTGGGCACCAGTGCGGCCAAGCGACCCCAGCTGGTGGCGGGACGGACCATGGTCACCGAGGAGATGGTGCGCCGACTCGAGCAGGAGATCGACGCGTTGACCAGTGACTTCCCCATGCCCAGCGAGTTCGTCGTCCCGGGCGACGATCGGGTGGCGGCCGCCTTGGACGTGGCGCGCACCGTGGTGCGGCGGGCCGAGCGCGTCGCGGTGGGCCGGGTGGATCCGAGCACGCAGGTGCTGGCGTACCTCAACCGACTCAGCGACCTCGTGTGGACGATGGCCCGCTGGGCCGAGGGTCCCGAGCACCGCACGGCGCGAGAGGAGCGGTGAGATGTTGCGCAGCCGGGTGATCGGGCGCCAGGAGGCGCGGGGCTGGCCGACGGTGGCCGTGCCCGTAGAGGTGCGCAACGGCGTCGTCGCGCTGCCGGCGGGGCTCGCCGATGAGTTCGCGGGATGGCCGGTGCCCGCCGAGCTCCCGGGCGGGTTCGCCGAGCGTCACGGCCTGACGGGGGTGGGCAGCGCGCTGGTCTGGCCCGCGACCGCGGGTCCGACCGCCGTCCTGGTGGTCGTGGACGCGCAGGCCGAAGGCGCCGAGGGCTATCGCCTGGCCGGTGCGGCGGCGGCGCGGGCCAGCGGCGAGGGCGACCTGGTGCTGGTGGTCCCCACGGGTCAGTTTGAGGAACTCGAGCAGCGCGCCCGCGCGCTGGTCGAGGGCGCGGCACTGGCGTCCTTTCGCGCCGATGGCGATCGCGTGCGCGCACTGGGCGTGCTGCCGTGGGGCACGCCCCTGCCTACGGTGCCCGAGCACGACGCGATCACGCGCGCCGTGGGAATCGCTGACACGGTGGCCGAGGGTGTCGACTGGGCCCGTCATCTGATCCAGAGTCCGGCCAACGTGCTCGGTCCGCGCGAGCTGGCCGACGCGGCGGTCGAGCGCCTGGGCCAGGATTCCCACGTGAGCGTCGAGGTCTGGACCGAGTCCCGGATCCGGGCCGAGCGCCTCGGTGCACTGCTGGCCGTCGGCGCGGGGTCGGCGCAGCCCACCCGGCTGGTGCGCGCGACCTACGACCCGGCGCCCGGGGAGGCGCTGACCCACCTCGTGGTGGTCGGCAAGGGGGTCACGTTCGACTCGGGTGGCCTCGCGCTGAAGCCTCTGGAGGCGATGGCCACGCAGAAGACGGACATGACCGGGGCCGCGGTCGTCCTGGGCGCGACCTCGGTGGCCAGCCGGCTCGGCCTGCGCGTGCGCATCACCGCCCTGGCGCCCCTGGCCGAGAACGCCGTGGGCGGGTCCTCGATGCGCCCCGGCGACGTCATCGTGGCGCGCGACGGCTCGCGCATCGAGGTGCTCAACACCGACGCCGAGGGACGGCTGCTCCTGGCCGACGCGCTCAGCCTGGCCGCCGAGCTCGCGCCCGACGTGATCGTCGATGTGGCCACGCTGACGGGCGCCCAGAAGGTGGCGCTGGGTGACGAGGTCGGCGCGCTGTTCGCCAGCGACGACGCGGTGGCCCAGATGGTCGAGCGGGCGAGCCAGCGCAGCGGCGAGCCGCTGTGGCGCCTGCCGCTGGTCGATGCCTACCGGGGGCGGCTGCACTCCGACGTCGCCGACGTCGCCAACGTGGAGTCGGGACCCGGACGCTCGGCCGGCGCCGTGGTGGCCGCCTTGTTCCTCGAGCGCTTCGTCCACGGTCAGCCCTGGGCCCACCTGGACATCGCCGGACCGGCGCGATCGACGAGCGCGCGACACTACGTCCCGCGCGGGGGGACCGCCTTCGGGATGCGCACGCTTATCGAGCTGGCGCGTCTGGCGGCGTCACCACGCGGCTGACGCGGGCCCGGCGCGCGGGCACGGCGCGATCGAGGCTGGCCGAGCGGTGATCGCTGCGGTCGTCGCGTCCCACGAGCACCGAGGCGAAGAGGGTCTCGTCGGGAGCCCCGAGCCACGCGAGCAGGCCTTTGGCGCGGCCGAAGTCGCCCCACAGCGTGGCCGACCAGCCGGACTCCTCGAGCAGGAGCAGGAGCGCCATCGTGGCCATGGCCGCGTCGCCGTGCCAGTACGGCACGGGCCAGGCGTCCAGGGCCCCCAGGCCCGAGGCCCGCTTGTCGGAGGCGCCGTAGCGAGTGGCGTAGTCCTGGGGCCGCGAGGTCACCACGACGATCGCGCCGGCCCGGGACAGGCCCGCGTAGCGGGGGGAGCGCTCCCGCCACGCGGCGTCGGTGGCGCGGGCGAAGAAGGCCGGGCGGGCGTCGCCGTAGAGCGTGTGCAGGCGCACGCCCGCGCAGTTCCCAGCCGTGGGAGCCCACAGGGCCGTCGCGCACAGCTCGTCCAGCCAGTCCGGATCGACCGGGGTCCCGTCAAAGGAGCGGACCATGCGGCGGCGCGCCAGTGCCCGGGCCACATCCATGCCCCCTTCTAGCACGCCGGCCTGATTTTGGACCCCTCGACTAACATTCTCGAGATGGAGGAGCGATGAGCACGCCCCGGGACCTGCTGAACGCGGCCCGGGAGGGCGTGCGCGAGATGGCGCCGCACGAGGTGGCCGCGCGCCTCGATCACTGGATCCTGCTCGACGTGCGCGAGCCCGACGAGTACGAGCAGGGCTCGGTGCCCGGAGCCGTGCACATCCCCCGGGGCACGCTGGAGTTCTCGGTCGAGGGTCGGCTGGGCGACAAGGGCGCTCCCGTCGCGGTCTTTTGCGCGGGGGGCGTTCGCTCGGTCTTCGCGGCCCAGACCCTCCAGGAGCTCGGCTACCGCGACGTGATCTCGGTCACGGGTGGATTCAACCGGTGGAAGGACGAGGGACTCCCGTGGCGCCAGCCGCGCACCTTGACGCCCAGTCAGCGCCATCGCTACAGCCGGCACCTGCTGCTGCCCGAGGTGGGCGAGGAGGGCCAGCTGCGGCTGCTGGACTCGCGCGTCCTGCTACTGGGCGCGGGCGGGCTGGGCTCGCCGGCCGCCCTGTACCTGGCAGCCGCCGGCGTGGGCACGATCGGCGTGATCGACATGGACGTGGTCGACGAGTCCAACCTGCAGCGTCAGATCCTGCACAACGTGGACCGCGTCGGGCAGCGCAAGGTCGACAGCGCGCGCGAGACGATCACCGCCTTGAACCCGGACGTCGAGGTCCATACCTACGACACGCGGCTGGGGGCCGACAACGTCCTGGACATCCTGAGCGGGTACGACGTCATTGTCGACGGGACCGACAACTTCCCGACGCGGTACCTCGTCAACGATGCCTCGCTGCTCTTGCGCATTCCCGTCGTCCACGGCTCGATCTTCCGCTTCGACGGCCAGGTGACGATCTTCAGCCCCTACGTCGGGCCCTGCTACCGGTGCATGATCCCCGAGCCGCCCCCGCCCGAGCTGGCTCCCAGCTGCGCGGAGGCCGGCGTCCTTGGCGTCCTGCCGGGCATCGTGGGGTCTCTCCAGGCGGTCGAGGCGATCAAGCTGCTGCTCGGGCTGGGCGAGCCACTGGTGGGCCGGCTGCTGACCTACGACTCGCTCGACCAGAGCTTCCGCACCTACAAGGTCCGGCGTGATCCGTCGTGCCCGGCCTGCGGCGACGAGGCGGGCCCCCTCCAGATCGCCGAGTACGACGACCTGTGCCTGCCACACGTCGCCGTGGCGGCGACGGGATCCTGACCCGCCCCGGGCACCCAGCACTTTCCCGTAATCTAAGGTTCGTGGAAGCGGACGCGCGACGCACGGACTCCGGCATCGAGATCGAGCCCCTGTACGAGCCCTCGGATCTGGCCGGGTTCGACCCCGAGGAGCGGCTGGGCCGTCCCGGCCAGTACCCCTACACCCGCGGCGTGCATCCCACGATGTACCGCGGGCGGCTCTGGACGATGCGCCAGTACGCCGGGTTCGGCACCGCCGAGGCGACCAATGAGCGCTTCAAGTTCCTGCTGGGGGCGGGCCAGACCGGCCTGTCGTGCGCCTTCGACCTGCCCACCCAGATGGGCTACGACGCCGACCACCCACGCGCCGAGGGCGAGGTCGGGCGCGTCGGCGTGGCCATCTCGTCGCTGGCCGACATGCGCCTGCTGCTCGACGGGCTGCCGCTGGGCGAGGTGACGACGTCGATGACCATCAACGCGACCGCGTCGACACTGCTGCTGCTGTACCAGCTCGTCGCCGAGGAGCAGGGCGTGGCGGGGGCGAGCCTGCGCGGGACGATTCAGAACGACATCCTCAAGGAGTACGTCGCGCGCGGGACCTACATCTATCCGCCGCGCCCGTCGATGCGCTTGATCGTGGACACCTTCGCCTACTGCGCGCGCGAACTGCCGGCGTGGAACACCATCTCGATCTCGGGCTACCACATCCGCGAGGCCGGCTCCACCGCGGTCCAGGAGGTCGCCTTCACCCTGGCCAACGGGATCGCCTACGTCGAGGCGGCGCTGGCCGCCGGCCTGTCGCTGGACGACTTCGCCCCGCGGCTGAGCTTCTTCTTCAACGCCCACAACGCGCTGTTCGAGGAGGTGGCCAAGTTCCGCGCGGCCCGCCGGCTCTGGGCCAGCATCATGCGCGACCGCTTCGCGGCGACGTCGGCCCGGTCCCAGATGCTGCGGTTCCACACGCAGACCGGCGGCTCGACGCTCACAGCGCAGCAGCCCGAGAACAACATCGTGCGCGTCACCGTCCAGGCCCTGGCGGCGGCGCTCGGCGGGACCCAGAGCCTGCACACCAACAGCTTCGACGAGGCCCTGGGCCTGCCCACCGAGCGCTCGGCCCGGCTGGCCCTGCGCACCCAGCAGATCCTGGGCTTCGAGTCCGGCATCGCCGACACCGTGGACCCGCTCGCCGGGTCGTACTACGTCGAGTCGCTCACCAACGAGATCGAGGAGCGGGCGCGCCGGTACCTCGACGCCATCGAGGAGCGTGGGGGAGCCGTCGCCGCGATCGAGTCGCGCTACATGCAAGAGGAGATCGAGAACGCCGCCTACGAGGCGGCGCGCCGCGTCGACCGGGGCGACGCCGTCGTCGTGGGCGTCAACCGCTTCGTGGTCGACGAGCCGTCCTCGGCCGAGGTGTTCCCCATCGACGCGACTCTCCAGCGGGCACAGGTGGAGCGCGTGCGCTCCGTGCGCGAGCAGCGGGATCACGACGCGGTCCGCGTCGCCCTCGACGACCTGGAGCGCGCGGCGCGAGGCACGGCCAACGTCCTGTACCCGATGAAGACGGCCCTGGCGCGCGGCGCCACCCTGGGCGAGGTGGCCGACACCCTGCGGGAGGTCTTCGGGGTCTATCGCCCCGCCTGACCTCAGCGCGCCAGGGGGGCCAGGAAGTGGGTGACCTCGGGGGGCGCCGCGTAGAAGTGGTGGGTCGCCGCCCGCCAGCGCTCGTAGAGCGCGGACGCGCGGAAGGCCTGGTGGGCCTGGACCGAGTCCCACTGCACGATGAGCAGGTAGATCGACGGGTCCTCGTGCTGGACGCGCACCTCGGCGCCGTGGCAGCCCGGGGCCGACTCGATGAGGGGGAAGGCGGCGCGCACCGCGGCGGCGAACGCGTCGCCGCGGTCCTCCCCGACGCGCAGTAGGGCGTGCTCGATGATCATGAGGCCACCTCCAGTCTCTGGCGCAGCGGCGCGTCGAGGGCCACCGCAATGGCCGTCGCGGCCAGGGCGATCGCCCCGTCCAGGATCGCCCGCTCGGCGTCGGGACCGAGGCATGCCGCGGCGAACGCGGGCTGGTGGTTGACCGCCCCGTGTGTCTCGAGGCCGATGAGCGGGTGGATCGCGGGCACCGCCAGGGAGACGTTGGCCATGTCCGTGGACAACGTGGGTCGGGGGGCCCCGGCGTCATCGAGCGCGAAGGTGCGGCCCTGGGACTCGGCGGCGCGACGGTAGTGGGCCAGGATCTCCGGGTCGCTGGCCATGTGGGAGAAGCGGTGGCCCACCGTGCGCACGTCGAGCGTCGCACCCGTGGCCAGGGCTCCGGCCCGGAGGCACGCGTCGACCCGGCCGCGCAGTGCATCGAGTCTCTCGGCGCTGACCGAGCGGCACATGAACTGGGCGACGGCGCGCGCCGGGATGATGTTGGCGGCGCTGCCACCCGCGAGGACGTAGCCGTGGACCTGGTCACCCGGCGGCAGCTGCTGGCGCAGCAGGCCGAGCGCCACCTGGGCGATGGTCAGCGCGTCGAGCGCGTTGATGCCCTCCCAGGGCGCGGCCGACGCGTGGGCCTCGCGGCCCACGTAGGTCACCTCGAGGTGGTCGACGGCCAGGCACGCCGCGTCGAGTCGGTCCTCGGGCCAGGGGTGCACCATCATCGCCAGGTGGACGCCGTCGAAGTAGCCCGCTTCGAGGAGGTCAATCTTGCCCCCGCCGCCCTCCTCCGAGGGCGTTCCCAGCAGGTCGACGGTCAGGTCCAGCTCTCCGGCGACGCGAGCCAAGCCCAGGGCCGCCCCGAGCGAGGCGGCAGCGATGATGTTGTGGCCGCAGGCGTGGCCCACCGCGGGCAGGGCGTCGTACTCGGCGCACAGCGCCACGTGGAGGCGGCCGGTGCCAAAGCGCGCCCGAAAGGCCGTGGGGAGTCCGGCGGCCCCGCGCTCGACGGCGAAGCCGAAGCCCTCGGCCAGGGACGCCACGGCCGCGGCGCTCTCGTACTCCTGGTAGCCCAACTCGGGGTGCGCGTGGACGAAGCGACTCAGGTCGACCAGCTGGGCCTGGGCGTCGCGGATCGCGGCGGCGGCATCCTCGCGGGCGCTCATTCCACCTGCGCGACCACGTCGCCGGCGCTCACCGCGTCCCCGGGCTGGACCGAGAGGGAGGTGACGACGCCATCGCGCTCGGAGGTGACCGCGTTCTCCATCTTCATGGCCTCGAGGACCACGATCGTGTCACCGGCGCGGACCTCCTGGTCGACCTGGACGGCCACCTTGACGATCGTGCCCTGCATGGGCACCCGGACCGTGCCCGACCCGCTGCCCACGACGTTGGAGGGATGTCCGCGCCGGGCCCGGGCGGGAGTGGCGGCGGCCGGTGCGCTCGCGAACGTGCCGTCCAGCCACAGCGCCACGCTGACGCGGCGCCCGTCGACCTCGGCGACCACGTCGCGGCGGACCCGGGGATCGTCGGGTGCCGGGCCGCTGGCCGCCGCGGTGATGCCCGAGAAGTCGAGGCTCTCTTCCACCCACTTGGTCGAGTGCGTCCCGGCGATGAAGGCCGGGTCGGACACGATGACCACATCGGCGGGCAGGGTCGTGGCAACTCCCCGGATGTCGGTCTCCTCGATAGCGCGCAGCAGGCGCCGGCGGGCGCGCTCCCGGTCCGGCGCCCAGACCACGAGCTTGGCGATCAGGTTGTCGTAGTACTGGGACACCTCGTCGCCCGGGCCGTAGCCGGCGTCGAGGCGGACGCCGGGCCCGGCGGGCGCGGTGAAGGTCGTGATCGTGCCCGGCGAGGGGATGAAGCGCCCGCCCGCTGGATCCTCGGCGTTGATCCGCACCTCGATGGCGTGGCCCGAGCGGTGGATGCCGTCTTGGGTGAAGGGCAGGGACTCGCCGCTGGCGATGCGCAGCTGCCACTCGACGAGGTCGAGCCCGGTCACCAGCTCGGTCACCGGGTGCTCGACCTGGAGGCGGGTGTTCATCTCCAGGAAGTAGAACTCGCCGTCTTGGTACAGGAACTCCACGGTGCCCGCGTTGACGTAGCCGCAGGCCTCCGAGACGCGCACCGCCGCCTCACCCATGGCCTGGCGGACCTCGTCGGGGAAGTTGGCGGCCGGGGACTCCTCGATGAGCTTCTGGTGGCGGCGCTGCGAGGAGCAGTCACGCTCCCCGAGCCAGAGCGTGTGGCCGTGGCCGTCGGCCAGAACCTGCATCTCGATGTGCCGTGGCCACGTCAGGTAGCGCTCGAGGTAGCACTCGGGACGTCCGAAGTAGCTCTGGGCCTCGCGCTGGGCGCTCTCGAGCGCCTCGGCGGCCTGGTCCCGCCCCGCGACGACGCGCATGCCGCGCCCGCCACCGCCGTAGGCCGCCTTGATGGCCACCGGCCATCCGTGGGCCTCGCCGAACTCCACGACCTCGTCGGGTGACACCAGGACCTGGCTGCGACCCGGGACGCCGGCCACGCCGGCGCGCTCGGCCGCCAGGCGCGACGAGATCTTGTCGCCCATGACCTCGATCGCCTCGGGGGGCGGCCCGATGAAGGTCACGCCCCGCTGCGTGATGGCGCGGGCGAAGTCGGTGTTCTCCGAGAAGAACCCGTAGCCCGGGTGGACGCCATCGGCGCCGCTGCGCTCGATGATGGCGAGGATGGCCTCGGTGTTGAGATAGCTCTCGGCCGCCGTGGCGCCTCCCAGGGCGTACGCCTCGTCAGCCAGCCGCACGTGCAGGGCGTCGCGGTCCAGGTCGGAGTACACGGCCACGGTGGCGATCCCCATCTCGCGGCAGGTCCGCGCCACGCGGACGGCGATCTCGCCCCGGTTGGCGATGACGACCTTGTTCAGCACCCGATCCTCCGTCCCAGCATCGTTTAGTTCTACCACTGGCCCCCGGATCGTAGAGTCGAACCATGGCATCGATCACCTGGCGCCTGGAGATCGTGGAGTCCCTGGGATCGACCAACGCGTGGCTGGCCGCGGAGGCTCGCCGGGGCGCCCCGGAAGGGCGCGCCGTCCTGACCTACCACCAGACCGAGGGTCGGGGCCGCCTGGGGCGGTCCTGGGAGGAGCAGCCCGGCAGCGCCCTCCTGGTCTCGGTGCTGCTACGCCCGGCCAGCCTGGCGGGCGTGGCGTGGTCCACCGCCGTCGTGTCCCTGGCCGCGCGTGACGCCCTGGCGCGGCTGGCGGGTGTGCGCCCGTCCCTCAAGTGGCCCAATGACCTCCTGGTCGGAGACGAGAAGGTGGGCGGTGTGCTGGCCCAGCTCGTCGGGGCCGACCCGGTCGGCGTCGTCGTCGGGCTAGGGGTCAACCTGACGGCCCATCCGGCGGGGGTGGGCGCGACGGACGTGCGCCACTGTGCGGGCGTGACCTTGGAGCCCGTCGCGGTGTGCGACCTCCTCTTCGAGGGCGTCGAGCAGCGCCGGGCGGCGCTGGACGACGGGGAGGGACGTGACCTCCTGCGGGCCCAGTACGAGCGCGCCTTGGCCACGATCGGGCGCGACGTCCGCGTGGTCCTGGCCGATCAGGACCTCGTCGGGCGCGCCGTCGGCGTCGACGAGGAGGGGCGTCTGCGAGTCGACACCGGTGATGGGGTCCGGGTGCTGGCCGCGGGGGACGTGACCCACGTGCGGTGGGCGGACGGCTCGTGAGGCCCACGCGCGTCGTGGTCACCGGGGCCGGCGGCCAGGTGGGGCGCGATCTGGTGGACATGCTCGCCGGCACCGTGGTCCCCGGCCAGGACACCGGCTTCCAGCCCGACGCACGCCCGGTGGGGCGCGACGAGTTCACCGTGGTGGCCCTCACCCACCAGGACCTCGACGTCCGCGACCGCGACCAGGTCGCCGCGACGATTGCGTCCCGCGCCCCCGACGTGGTGGTCCACCTCGCCGCGTACACCGCCGTGGACCGGGCCGAGCGCGACGTCGCCACCTGCCTGGCCGTCAACGCGGACGGCACCGGACATCTCAGCGACGCCTGTGCCGCCGCTGGTGCCCACCTGATCGCCGTCTCGACCGACTACGTCTTCGACGGCCAGTCGACGCGGGCCTACGTCGAGACCGACGCCCCGCATCCCCGGAGCGTCTACGGCATCTCGAAATGGCTGGGCGAGCGGCGCTGCCGTCCCAGCGACACCGTGGTGCGCACGTCGTGGGTGATGGGGGTGCGGGGGCGCAGCGTGGTCCACGTGATCGCCCAGCGGGCCCGCGCCGGCCAGCCGGTGCGCTTCGTGGACGACCAGCGCGGGACCGTCACCGTGGCCGCGGACCTGGCGCGCGCCCTGGTGACACTGATTCGGGAGCGGCCCGGCGGGCTCTGGCACGTCGCCAACGCCGGGTCCCTGACGTGGTACGAGCTGGCGCGCTTCGTCGGTGGGTGGTTCGGGCTCGACGACGGCTTCGCCACCGCCATCACCACCGCCGAGCTCGAGCCGCCTCCCCTGGCGCCGCGCCCGACCCGCAGCGACCTGGACACCGGAAGGTGGCAGGCGCGCTGGGCCGGCCTGCCGCCGTGGACCGAGGGTGTGGACCGGCTCCTCGGCGCCTGGACGGCGGTCACGCCGTGAGCCCGGTCGCCGCCGTCATCGTCGACTACCGGTCGGGTGACACCCTCCGGTCCTGCCTGGCGTCACTGCGGGCCGAGGGCGTCGAGCGTGTCGTCGTCGTCGACAACGCCGCCGCGGGGACGTCGCGGCCCTACGTCGAGGCCGCGACGACGGTCGTGGAGCCGGGGTTCAACCTGGGCTACGGCGCCGGTGCCAACCGGGGCGTGGCCGCCCTCGGTCAAGGCGACGTGCCCGTCCTGATCCTCAATCCCGACGTGGAGATCCACCCGGGAACCCTCGCCGCGCTCCAGAGGCACCTGGACGCCGACGAGCGCGTCGGGATCGTCGGCCCCACGATCCAGCGACCCGATGGCAGCACCTACCCCGCGCACCGGGTGTTTCCCAGCCCCCTGCTGGCCGCGGCGCACGCGGTGCTCGGGTCGTGGTGGCCCACCAACCCCTTCACGCGCCGCTACCGCTCGCCGCGCGAGGACGGGAGCGTCGACTGGGTGTCGGGGGCCTGCCTGCTGGTGCGCCGCGCCGCCTTCGAGGCCGTGGGCGGCTTCGACGAGCGATTCTTCATGTTCGCCGAGGACATGGACCTGTGCTGGCGGGTGCGCCAGGCCGGCTGGTCCGTGGTGGCCGCGCCCGACGCGGTGGTGACGCACGTCGAGGGGGTGTCGCGGCGCCACGCGGCCACCGCCATGGTCATCGCCCACCACGCCAGCGCGCTGCGCTTCGAGGCGCACGCGGCGCGGGGCTGGCGCCGCGCGGCGGTTCCCCTGGCCGCGGCCGTGCTGGGGCTGCGCCTGGTGGCCATCTTGGCCGTGCGCCGGCTGCGACTGGGCCGGCGGGCGTAGACTGCGGCGGGGCTGCGGACGGTTCTGTGGTTGCAAGTCGAGGCCAGCCGCGGGCGAAACGACCCACGTAAGGCGTCTCTGGGACGCTGAGCATGGCGCGGTTTAGAAGTAAGTCCTGCCCCACCGGTGTCACGAGGACACCGGTGGGAGCCGGCAGAGTGCGGGCCGGGATCGCCGGAGAGCTATGGCTGCCGGCGGGGCCCGCGGACGTCGCTGCAGGCAGGTGTGGGGTCAAAGACCAGGTCAGACGGCCGCAGCCCCTCAAGACCGTCCGCCCGACCGGTAGGGTGATGCACGACATGAGTGTGTTTGGCAAGATTCTCCGAGCGGGCGAGGGCAAGCGCGTGCGCCAGCTGGCCGAGCTGGTGGCTCCCATCAACGAGCTGGCCGAGTCCGTCGCGGTCCTGACCGACGACCAGCTGCGCGCCAAGACCGACGAGTTTCGCGCCCGCCTGGCGAGCGGGGAGACGCTCGACGACCTGCTCATGGAGGCCTTCGCCGTGGTGCGCGAGGGCGCCAGCCGCGTTCTGGGGCAGCGGCACTACGACGTGCAGCTCATGGGTGGCATGGCGCTGCACTTCGGCTGGATCGCCGAGATGAAGACGGGCGAGGGCAAAACCCTGGTGTCGACCCTGCCCGTCTACCTCAACGCCCTGTCGGGCGAGGGTGTGCACGTGGTCACGGTCAACGACTACCTGGCCACCCGCGACGCCGCCTGGATGGGTCAGCTCCATCGCTTCTTGGGCCTGAGTGTGGGGCGGGTGGGGCCGGACCTGCCCGACTTCGATGCCAAGCGCGAGGCCTACAACTGCGACATCACCTACGGGACCAACACGGAGTTCGGTTTCGACTACCTGCGTGACAACATGGCGCGCCGACGCGAGCACATGGTCCAGCGGGGCCACCACTACGCCATCGTCGACGAGGTCGACTCGATCTTGATCGACGAGGCCCGGACGCCCCTCATCATCTCGGGCCCCGCCTCGGACGTGACCAAGCTGTACTACCAGTTCGCGTCCATTGCGCGGTCACTGGTGCGCGACGACGACTACGAGGTCGACGAGGAGAAGAAGACCGTCGTGCCCACCGAGGCGGGCATCGAGAAGGTCGAGCGCCAGTTGGGCATCTCCAACCTCTACGACGCGGTGGCGACCAACTATGTCCACCAGCTCGGCCAGGCGCTGCGTGCCAAGGAGCTGTTCCACCGCGACAAGGACTACATCGTCGACAACGGCGACGTGAAGATCGTCGACGAGTTCACCGGCCGCACGCTGGAGGGGCGCCGCTGGTCCGACGGCCTCCATCAGGCCGTCGAGGCCAAAGAGAGGGTTCGCATCCAGGAGGAGAACCACACCTGGGCGACCGTCACGCTGCAGAACTACTTCCGCCTCTACGAGAAGCTCGCCGGCATGACCGGGACCGCCGAGACCGAGGCCAGCGAGTTCGCCAGCACCTACCACTTGACCGTCGTCCCGATCCCGACCAACAAGCCCTCCCAGCGCGTCGACCGGGCCGACCTCATCTTCAAGACCGAGGAGAGCAAGTTCGACGCCATCGTCGAGGACGTCCGCGAGCGCAACGATGCGGGCCAGCCGGTGCTGCTGGGCACGGCCTCGGTGGAGAAGTCCGAGCTGCTCTCGCGTGCGCTGTCCAAGGCCGGGATCTCCCACGAGGTCCTCAACGCCAAGCAGCACTTCCGCGAGGCCGAGATCGTGGCCCAGGCGGGCCGGCGCGGAGCGGTCACCGTGGCGACCAACATGGCAGGACGCGGCGTGGACATCATCTTGGGTGGCAACCCCGAGGGCCTGGCGCGCCGCGACGTGGCCGGTCAGGGACTGGCCCCGGACGCCGAGGGCTACGACGAGGCCTATCGCAAGGCGCTGTCGAACATCCGGGCGATCTGTGAGGCCGATGGCGACGAGGTGCGTTCCTGCGGGGGCCTGTACGTGCTGGGCACCGAGCGCCACGAGTCCCGGCGCATCGACAACCAGCTGCGCGGCCGCTCGGGACGCCAGGGCGATCCGGGCGAGAGCCGCTTCTACCTGTCGCTGGAGGACGAGCTGCTGCGCCTGTTCGCGACCGGTGCGGTGTCCTGGGTGATGGATCGGGCCCTCCCGGAGGGCGAGGCCATCGAGGCCAAGATGGTCACGCGAGCCATCGAGCGCGCCCAGAACACCGTCGAGGGACGCAACGCCGAGATCCGCAAGGACGTGCTCAAGTACGACGAGGTGATGAACGAGCAGCGCAAGGTGATCTACGCGCGCCGCCAGCAGGTCATCGACGGTGAGGACATCCACGAGGCGACCCTCGATCTCATCGAGTCCACCTTGAGTGCCGTCGTCGAGGCGCACCTGGAGAGCGACTTCCCCGAGGCCTGGGACCTCGAGCGACTGGTGACCGAGCTGGTGACCTTCTACCCGACGGCGCTGACAGCCCAGGCGCTCGCCGAGCACGAGGATCGCGACGACGTGCTCGTGACCGTCACCGATGAGGCCCTGCGCCTCTACGTCGAGAAGTGCGAGAGCTATCCGGGCGGCCTGGACACGGCCAAGGAGATCGAGCGCGACGTGATGCTCCAGATCCTGGACCAGCGCTGGCGCGACCACCTCTCCGAGATGGACTACCTGCGCGACGGCATCCACCTGCGCCAGGTGGCCCAGCAGGACCCCTTGACGGCGTGGCAGAAGGAGGGGTATCTCATGTTCGAGAGCCTCCTGGCCGCGGTGGACTCGGACTACGTGCGCTACATCACGCACGTCGAGGCGACCCCCGCCGAGGAGGTGGCGGCAGAAGAGCAGATGGACCTCGGGCTCATCGGCGCGGCTACCAACGTGGCCGAGGTGGCGCCGGGAGCCGTCGAGCTCCCGGCGCACGCGGCCCCGGGCTCACCACCCGCGGCGGGCGAGAAGATCGGGCGCAACCAGCCCTGCTGGTGCGGATCGGGGCGCAAGTTCAAGAACTGCCATGGCCGACCCCAAGGCTGAGGCGGCGCAGCGGGAGGCGCTGGCGACCCTCGACGAGCTCGAGCGCCGCTGGGGGGCGGCCGCGCACTACCTGCACGTCGAGGAGCACCGCGAGCGAGCAGCCCAGCTGAGCCAGGAGGCGGCGTCGCCCGACCTGTGGGGCGACGTCGATCACGCGCGCGAGGTGACCACGGAGCTCGGGCGCCTGAGCAGCCAACTCGAGTCCTTCGACGGCCTGCGCCGAGCCCTCGACGACTGTGCCGTCCTGGCCGAGTTCTCCGGCCAGGCCCTGGCCGACGGCGGGGCTGACTGGTCACTGCTCGACGAGCTGGGCGAGGCGATCGGTCGCCTCGAGGCGGACCTCACCGCCCTGGAGACCCAGAGCCTCCTCAGCGGTCCCTACGACGAGAACGACGCCATCGCCGAGCTCCACGCCGGGGCGGGCGGCACCGACGCCCAGGACTGGACCGAGATGCTGCTGCGCATGTACGTGCGCTGGGCCGAGCGTCGAGGGTTCGGCGTCGAGATCGACGAGGTGACCGAGGGCCAGGAGGCCGGTTTGCTCTCGGCGACCATCATCGTCAAGGGACCCTTCGCCTACGGCTGGCTCTCCGCCGAGCGGGGCGTGCACCGGCTGGTGCGCATCAGCCCCTTCGACTCCCAGGCTCGGCGCCAGACGAGCTTCGCCAGCCTGGAGGTCACGCCGCTGCTGCCCGACGACTCCCACGAGGTGGAGATCGACGAGCGCGACCTGCGCATCGACACGTACCGCTCGTCGGGGGCCGGGGGCCAGCACGTCAACAAGACGGACTCGGCGATCCGCATCACGCACCTGCCCACCGGCCTGGTGGTCAGCTGCCAGAACGAGCGCAGCCAGCACCAGAACCGGGCCCGGGCGATGCAGATCCTGGTGGCCAAGCTGGCCGAGCGCGCCCGGGCTGAGCGCCAGGCCGCGATGGACACCCTGACCGGCGAGCGGGCCGACAACGCGTGGGGATCCCAGATCCGCTCCTACGTGCAGGCGCCGTACCAGCTGGTCAAGGACCACCGCACCGAGGTCGAGACCGGCAACGTGGACGCCGTCTTGGATGGCGACATCGACGCGTTCATGGAGGCCGAGCTGCGCCGCCAGCGGACGCGCCGGTGAGCCGGGGCGCTGGCCAGCCGCACCGTCCGGTAGGCTGGTCCCCGTTCCGTCGCCAGACGGGCCGTCGAGGTCGACCCGAGGGGGTGCAGTCGTGATCCGCTTCGAGCACGTCTCGAAGACCTACAAGAACGGGACCGTGGCCCTGCGCGACGTGTCGCTGAACATCGACAAGGGGGAGTTCGTCTTCCTCGTCGGGGCCTCAGGATCGGGCAAGACCACCTTCTTGCGCCTGCTGCTGCGCGAGGAGCTGCCCGATCGAGGGAGGATCCTCGAGGCGGGCCGTGACGTCTCCAAGGTGTCGTCGTGGCGCGTTCCCTACCTGCGGCGCAACATCGGCTGTATCTTCCAGGACTTTCGCCTGCTGCCCAACAAGACCGTCTTCGAGAACGTGGCCTTCGCCCTCGAGGTCATCGGGCGGCCCCGCACCACGATCGACTCGCAGGTGCCCCAGATCCTCGAGCTGGTGGGCCTGACCGACAAGGCGGGCAACCGGCCGAGCGAGCTCTCCGGAGGCGAGCAGCAGCGCGTCGCCATCGCCCGGGCCTTCGTCAACCGTCCCCTGATCCTGCTGGCCGACGAGCCGACGGGCAACCTGGACCCCTCCAACTCCGAGTCCATCATGGCGCTGCTGGAGCGGATCAACCGCACCGGGACCACGGTGGTGATGGCCACCCACGACAAGGCGCTGGTGGACCGCATGCGGCGGCGGGTCATCGAGCTCGACCACGGCGAGATCGTGCGCGACCAGGTGCGGGGCGTCTACGGGATCGATGAGCCCATCGGAGGCCGGTGATGCGGGTCTACCTTCGCTACGCCATCCGCGAGACACTGAGCAACCTGTGGCGCAACCGCCTGATGACGATCGCGGCCGTGCTCACCGTCGCGGTATCCCTGTCCCTGGTTGGCGCGGCGCTGCTGCTCAAGCAGAGCGCGGCCCAGGCCTCGGCCCAGTGGCAGCAGGGCACGCGGGTCACGGTGTGGATGGAGCCCACGGCGACCGGCAGCGAGCTGGGCAACGTGCGCTCGCAGCTCGAGAGCCTGCCCATCGTGAAGAACTGCGTCTACTACTCGCAGGCCCAGGACTACCAGGAGGCCAAGAGGATCCTCCCCACCGTCGAGTGGTCGGTCCTCAAGGTCAGTGACGTCCCCTCGTCGTTTCGCTGCGTCCCGACCGTGCCGTCCAACGCCTTCGTCGTCGAGTCGACGTTCGCCAACCAGCCCGGTGTCTACAAGGTGACCGCTCCCGAGCAGCAGATCCGGGAGATGAACCGGGCAATCCGGATCCTGCAGATCGTGTTCCTGGTGCTGGCCGCCGTGCTGCTGCTCTCGGCCACCGTCCTGATCTTGAACACCATCCGCATGGCGATCTTCGCCCGGCGGCGCGAGGTGTCGGTGATGAAGCTCGTTGGGGCGACGAACTGGTTCATCCGGATCCCCTACATGACCGAGGGGTTCATCCAGGGACTGCTCGGCTCGGTCGTGGCCATCGGCGCGGTCACGGCCCTGCACACGTGGTATCCGCTGCACAACGAGTTCGTCTTGTCCACCGGTGCCTTGATGGGCACGAACGCCGTTGTGCTGATCGTCGGGGTCCTGATCGGATCGGTCGGCTCGGGGCTGGCGATCCGCCGGTTCCTGGACGTCTAGGAGGCGGGGCTCTCGGGCTCGAAGTTCAGCGCCAGCGAGTTGACGCAGTAGCGCAGGCCCGTGTCGGTGGGCCCGTCGTCGAAGACGTGGCCCAGATGACCACCGCAGGATGCGCAGACGATCTCGGTGCGCTCGCGCCCCAGGGAGGTGTCGCGCCGCTCCAGGATCGACCCGTCCTCGCAGCGGTCGAAACTCGGCCAGCCACAGCCCGCGTCGAACTTGCGCTCGGAGGCGAACAGCCGCTGACCGCAGCCAGCACACCGGTAGACGCCGTCGTCGTCGAGGGCCAAGAGGCTGCCCGAGAACGGTGTCTCGGTGGCCGCCTGGCGCAAGACGGCGAATTGCTCAGGATCCAGCATCTGGCGCCACTCGTCGAGGCTGCGTTGCACGGGGAAGTCCATCACCCCACCGTAGCGTCGGGACTAGGACTCGTAGCCGGCCCGGGGGGACTCGGGGAGCCGGCGGGCGAACTCGGGCTCGTCGCGCAGCATGCGGGTGAACGCCTCGGCCAGTCCCACGGGATCGAGCCCCAGGTCCGCGAGCAGTCTGTCGGGTCGGTCGTGGCGCAAGTAGGCGCGCGGGACGCCCAGGATGCGCGTGGGCGGGAAGGGCAGGCCGCGCTCCTGGGCGCGCTCACGAACCGCCGAGACCATGAAGGTGCCAGCGCCGCCGTGGCGCGTGCCGTCCTCGACGGTGATGACCCGGTGGTGATCGAGTGCGTCGTCGATCATGGCCGGATCCGGTGGCAGCACGCGCACGTCGTAGAGGGTGACGCCCGAGGCGTCGGCCATGCGGTCGAGGGCCGCGTAGGCCGCCGGAGCCATCTTGCCCACCGCCAGGACGCACAGCTCACCGGACCCGCGCACGACCTGGCGAGCCCGGCGATCCTCGCCGACGTGTCCGTCAAAGGGTGCCGGCAGCGTCTTGGGGAAGCGCAGAGCCGTCGGCGAGGCCAGGGACAGCGCGGTGGCGAGCATCCCGGGGACCTCCTCGGCACTCGAGGGCGCGAACACCGTGACGTTGGGGATCGACAGGCACAGGGCCATGTCCAAGATGCCGTGGTGGCTGGGCCCGTCGTCGCCGGTGATGCCGGCGCGGTCGAAGACGAACACCACCGGCAGGTTCAGCAGTCCGACGTCGAGGTGCGCCTGGTCGAAGGCGCGGCTGAAGAAGGTGGCGTAGACCGCCACGACGGGCTTGAGGCCGCCCATGGCCATGCCGGCAGCGGCGGTCACCGCGTGCTGCTCAGCGATGCCCACGTCGAAGAACCGGCGGGGGAAGCGCTGCTGGAACTGCAGAAGGCCCGTGGGACCGGCCATGGCCGCAGTGAGCGCGACGATGCGGTCATCGATGTCGGCCATGGTCACCAGCGCGTCGGAGAAGGCCTGCGTGAAGGACTGGGGGACGACGTCCTCCTCGTTGAGGCGGGGGGGCAGCTTGAAGTCGTGCATGCGCAGCGAGTCGGTGACCGCCGGCTCGTAGCCCCGACCCTTCTGGGTGAGCACGTGGACCAGGATGGGGCCATCCCAGTCCGCCGCGCTGCGCAGGATCGGCTCCATGGCGGCGATGTTGTGACCGTCGATGGGTCCGATGTAGCGGACGCCGAGGGTCTCGAAGAACGTGCGGGGAGTGACCATCTCGCGCACCACCGAGGTGAAGCTGTCGATGCTGCGGTCGGCGGCACTGCCCAGGCCCGGCATGCCGCGCACCAGTCGCCGCAGGCGATCGCGCCACGTCAGGTACGTCTTATTGAGCCTCAGTGCGGTCAGCGACGCCGACAGGCGCGAGACGGTCGGCGCGTAGCTGCGACCGTTGTCGTTGAGGACGATCACCACGCGCTGGTTGGCGTGACCCAGGTTGTTGAGCGCCTCGAAGGCCATGCCGCCGGTGAGCGACCCGTCACCCACGACGGCCACGACGTGGCGGTCGCCGCCGCGTCCGGCCAGCTGGCGGCGTCGCTCGAGAGCGACGGACATGCCGTGGGCGTAGGAGAGGGCCGTCGAGGCGTGGGAGGACTCGATCCAGTCGTGGGGGCTCTCGGAGCGGCTCGGGTAGCCCGACAGCCCCCCGCGCTGGCGCAGGCGGGAGAAGTCGTGCTGGCGCCCGGTGAGGATCTTGTGGACGTACGCCTGGTGGCCCGTGTCGAAGAGGATCACGTCATCGGGGGAGTGGAAGACGCGGTGCAGGGCGATGGTCAGCTCGACGACACCGAGGTTGGACCCCAGGTGCCCTCCGGTCGACGTGACCGTGTCGATGATGAGCGTCCGGATCTCGGCGCTGAGCTGGTTCAGGTCGGCGTACGAGAGTTCGCGCAGGTCATCGGGAGATGTGATCGACGGCAGAATCACCATATCCACACTACCGGTGGGTTCCGGGGGTGGCGGGCGCCGCCGTCAGTCGGCCGATGAGGTCGACGATGCCTGGCGGCTGTCGGTCTTGTAGAAGCCGCTTCCCTTGAAGACGATGCCCACCGACGAGATCACCTTGCGCACCGGGCTGCCGCAGCGCGGGCACGTGGTCAGCTCGGGATCCGAGAAGCGCCGCACCATCTCGAACCGGTCCCGGCACTGCTCACACTCATACTCGTACGTCGGCATCGTTGCGAACTCCCAGATTCCAAGACGTTTCCGTCAGTGTACCGGGCCCCGGGAGCGCTCGAACGACCCCGGTAGCATGGCGCCGTGGACGAATTCTCGCCGCCGCGCCGGATCGCCCGGGAGGGCTCGCTGCCCCGCGATCTGAGCCCCGGCGACGCGACCGTCCGGCGGGCGCTGGCGCGCGGGCGCGTGAGCATGCAGTCGACGACCACGGCTGCCGTGGCGACCAATGCGGTGGGCAAGGGTGACGTCTTGGCCACGGCGCGCGTGGCGGGGATCCAGGCCGCCAAGCGCGCGGTGGACCTGCTGCCGATGGCGCACCCGGTGCTGGTGGGCAACGTCTACGTGAACTTCACCGTCGGGGATACCGACATCATGGTGGAGGCGAGCGTCGACGCGGTGGACCGCACCGGCGTGGAGATGGAGGCGCTGGTCGCCGTCTCGGTGGCGGCGCTCACGATCTACGACATGTGCAAGTCGATCGACCGCACCATGGCGATCCACGACATCGCCCTCTGGGAGAAGTCGGGGGGACGCTCGGGTCTGTGGCGCCGCGACGGCGGCGCCGACGCGACGTGACGGTCGCGCCGGCCGCGAGCCGGGCCGGACGGCCCGGTCGCGGCGAGGGGGGGGCCGCGCGATGAGCGTGCGCAGCAGCGTCGAGGAGAGCCGCGAGCGCCTGGTGGCCCTGACCCTGCTCTTGCAGAGCGCGTCGCGGGAGCGCCCTCTCTCCCAGGAGACCATCGTCACCGAGCTGCTCATCGACGAGTATCCCCAACGAGGCCGCTCGCCGCGCAAGGTTCACGCCTACGAGGGCTCACCGGTGGCCGTACGCCAGAAGTTCGAGCGCGACAAGGTGCGGATCCGCGAGCTGGGATGGCAGATCGAGACGATCGCGCTGCCCGAGGGCGGTGTTGGCTACTGGATCGACGCCGACAGCGTGATGGCGCCGGTGCTCCACTGGGACGACGAGGAGCGCCGGGTCATCCAACTGGCGCTGCGCCTCTACGGGTTCGGCGCCTCGGGGGCGTTCGGCCTCTTCAACGAGGGGCCCGGTGCCGACAGTGGGCTCGAGGACACCACGTACCTCACGCCCATCCTGCGGGCCGTGCGGCTCCACCGGGTCGTGAGCTTCGACTACCACTCCTCGGCCAATCGGACCCGCGTCGTCGAGCCGCTGGTGATCGGGCTCTTCCACGGCGCGGTGTACCTGGTCGCGCGGGTACGGGGATCCAGCGAGGTCAAGGGCTATCGCCTCGCGCGCATGACGTCGATGCCGCAGGTCAGCGAGGAGACCTTCGAGGTCGACGAGGACCTGGCGGCGGCAGCCCGGGCCTGGCGCCCCGAGTTCGGGACGACCCTCTCGCCGGTGCGCGCGCAGTTCACGACGAGCGAGAACTACGCACGGCTCATCGCTCGCCAGTTCGCCGGTGCCAACCTGCACGTGCGCCCGTCGGGTGAGGTGGACGTGGCCCTGACCTTCGAGAGCCTGCGCGCGGCGCTGCGCTTCGCCCTGCGGGCCGGCGATCGCGTTCGGGTGCGGGGACCCAAGGTCCTGCGGCGGGCGCTCCGCGACTGGCTGGAGGCAGTCAACGCGGGCTCGGTGCCCGAGGTGGGGGAGGTGGTCTTCGAGGCGCCGGCCACCGACAGCACGCTGGGCCAGGCGCTGCGACTCTTGCACATGGTGCACCACGCACCCGAGGGGGTGCGGCTCAGCTCGCTCGCCCAGCGCTCGGGGATGGCTGAGGACGTCGTGCGCCACATCATGGATCGTCTGGTGACCTTCGAGCCCCTGCACGGGGACTACGGCTTCCCGGCCCACGTGATCAAGGAGTGCGACGACTGGGAGCACGAGGACACCCAGGACGCCCTCTACCTCCCCGAGGAGATCGTCACCGGGACGACCCCTCTGCCGGCACTCACGTGGCGAGACCTCTTCGAGATCAACATCGCGCTGCGCGAGGCGCTGGCGATCCACGACGATCCGGTCGTGCGAGCGGTGATCGACAAGATCGAGGGCCTCGCCCAGCACTGGGTGCAGATGGACGAGCTCGTGGCCGACGAGGTCGAGGTGCAGGTCCAGGAGGCCACCCAGAGCCACCAGAGGCTGAAGATCCGCTACGTCTCGGGCACCACCGGCGAGACCACCGATCGCACCATCGAGCCGCGCCAGGTGCGCTTCCTCAATGGCCACGCCTACACCCGCGCCTACTGCCTCACCAGCCTCGACTGGCGCACGTTCCGCATCGATCGCATCGTGGCCGTCCTGGCCAGCTCGACGGCCGACGAGGACCGGCCACCCGACACCGTGACCAACTGGCTCACCCAGGTGGGCGAGGTGGGTGAGGACGTCGTGGTCCTGGTGCAGGCCTCGTCGCGCTGGCTGTTCGAGTCGCTGCCGCGCGCGCAGTGGCACGCACTCGGTGATGGAGGGCATCTCGTACGCCTTCGTGTGGCCAACGAGGCCTTCCTAGACCAGCTCATGGTCGAGGCGGGGGCCGGTGCGGTCGTGGTCACCCCGCGATTCCGCGAGGCGGGCCACGCCGTGGCCGCACGCATGCTCGCCGCGCTCTGAGCCGGCGACCGTTGGGTCGCGGAGGGTTCCGTGATCCGAGCGCTGGTACGCAAGAGCCAGGACGTCTCCTACCTAGTGGGTGATCGAGCCGACGAGCTCGAGGGCTGCCGGGACGCGGCGGGGTGGTGGTGGCGGGGTGGCGGCGATGCCACGTCCGAGCGCGATGTGGCGGCCGTGCTGCGCACGTCGCCGCGGTCCTCGGTCACCGGGTATGACCTGGTGTTCGCGGCGCCCCGGGCGATCTCCATCCTGCTGGCCCTGGATCCTGCGTCCTCGGGTGCCTTGGTCGAGGCGCAGCGGCGCGCCGTGGGCGGAGCGCTCGACTACCTCGAGCGCCGGGCGCTGGTGGTCCCCGTCACCCACGACGGCGAGCGCTTCGGGGCATCGGCGGCCTGGGCGCAGGTCGTGGGCTTCACCCACGGGATCAGCCGAGCGGGCGAGCCGCACCTGCACGACCACGTGCTCGTCGGGGCTCGCCCGGCGCAGCACCGCGGGGTCCTGGACAGTCGCGCGCTGCGCGTCCACCTCCCGGCGGCCGACGCCCTGTATCGCGCGGCCCTGCGCTTCGAGGTCAATGCCACGACCTCCTGGCGCGTGTGGGCGCGCGCAGGCGGCGAGCACGTCGCGGGAGTCGATGAGGGCTACCGCGCGCTGTGGCCCGGCCACGACGACCGGCGCGCCCCCAAACAGCACTGGTCGCGGGAGGCGGCCGTGGGACGGTGGCGCGACGAGAGGGAGCGACTGTGGCCCATCGGCACCCTGGAGCCGCCGAACACCACGGGCTTTGACGCGCACGCCTACGCCGCTGCCTTCGAGGGGGCCCTATCGATCCACCGAGCGGACCTGGTCCGCGCTTGGGCCGACGCCTCCCCCTACGGTGCCGCACCAGGAGCAGTCGACCGCGCGATCGACACTCAGCACCCGGGGCGGCGCTTCGAGCGCGGCCTCAGTCGCTACCAGTTCACCGTCGAGGAGGCCCGTTCGCCCGTGCGTGAGGGACCGGTGCGCACCCGACCTGCTCAGCGCTCGCGCGACATCGGGCGCGACGAGTGGTCGCGGGTGCGATAGCTGGACTCGCGCGCGGCCTCGGTGGTGCGCCAGCGCGCGTCCGCGTGGGCCGGAGTCAGGCGGATCCAGCCGAGCGACTTGTCGGCGCGCAGGCCGAGTGCGAACCCCGGCCGGCCCGTCGCCACTTCGGCCACGCCCAAGCGCTCACGCTCCACCCACGCGGTCGAGACCGTCGACGCGCGCCCGCGCCCCCCATGGCGCGACTGGTGCGACACGTGCACGCGTCCCGACAGGCGACTGATCAGCTCGAGGGTGTCGCGATCAGCGATGCCGGGCAGCACCACGGTGGTCGGGAAGAGCGACAGGAATCCCGCGGCGGCCGGACCCCAGCGCGTGCGCGCCTGGCTGAGGTCCTGGAGGCAGGCCACGGTCACCACGCCCTGCCCGCCCCCCTCCGAGACGATGCTGGCGAGTCGAGGCAGCGGAGCGACATTGGCCAGCTCGTCGAGGGCGAGCAGCAGTCGGGCCCCCTGGTCGTGCCGCTGGTAGGTGGCGTGGACGATCTCGTCGAGCGCGCCGACGACGAGCGGGGTCGAGACCGACTGCACCCGGCTGGGCGAGACGATGTGGAGCTGATGGGGCCCCCGCAAGAACTCGTCCAGGTCGAGTGCCGGATCCCGGGAGGCCGCGCGGGCGGCCTCGGTGCGCAGGCCTGCGAACAGGCCCGATGCCGTCGACCAGATGCCTGACAGCTCGCGCGCATCGGTCTGGAGCACGCCACTCAACAGTGCCGTCGAGGGATGTTCGCTCCCGTAGCGCTCGTTGAGGACGGCCACGGCGCGCTGGGGATCGCGGCGATCCAGCTGGGCCGCCGCCTGGCCGAGGGAGGCTCCCTCGAGGGAGGCGGCGTGGAGCAGTGGCGCGACCAGCGCGCCGGCTCGCTCGGTCCAGTGGTCGTCGGCACCGTCACCTCGGGTGCGTCGAGCGACGTCGGTCAGCGTGCGCGTGGCCAGCACCGCGCCGTCCCACGACTGCGCCTGGCGCAGCGGTGAGTATCCCACGCGCTGCGCGCCGCGCGGCAGCGTCACCATTCCCGAGGGATCGAACACGAGTGTGGCGCCATCGCTGCGACGCTCCGCGATGGTGCGCAGCACGTCGTCCTTGGTTGATGTCGTCACCGCGGAGCGCATCGTGAGCAGAAGGTTCGGCACGATGATCGAGGATGTCTTGCCGCTGCGCGACGGACCGAGCACGAGTGTTGATCGCTCGGGTCCACTCGTCGCATCACCGGCGGCCGTGCGTCCGAGATAGACACCGTCGTCGTCGCGCACGCATCGCAACGGTCGACGAAGCGAAATGCTTGACATCACTCATCGTGTCGAGTGAACTTTTAGTGTCCTTCCAAAGAGGAAGAAGACGAGGTTCACATCGTCGCCGATGACGAGGTCGGAGTTCGTCCCTCGGAGAGGGACCAGGCACTGCGCCGGGCAGCACGACTGGATGGTCGAGCGAGTCGGACGAGTGCCTGGGTATCGGTGCGGATTTGCTCGGGGCTGTCTCGAGGTTCCGGATTGATTGAGTGATATGTCCCAAGGAGGGAAAGTGGCAACAGCCGCGAAGAAGGCTCCGGCGGCCAAGGCTCCGGCCAAGAAGGCCGTCGCCAAGAAGGCTCCGGCCAAGAAGGCCGTCGCCAAGAAGGCTCCGGCCAAGAAGGCCGTCGCCAAGAAGGCTCCGGCCAAGAAGGCCGTCGCCAAGAAGGCTCCGGCCAAGAAGGCCGTCGCCAAGAAGGCTC
>JAJYEQ010000002.1:0-33454 GCA_021785695.1 Actinomycetes bacterium | reverse complement strand
AAGGCTCCGGCCAAGAAGGCCGTCGCCAAGAAGGCTCCGGCCAAGAAGGCCGTCGCCAAGAAGGCTCCGGCCAAGAAGGCCGTCGCCAAGAAGGCTCCGGCCAAGAAGGCCGTCGCCAAGAAGGCTCCGGCTAAGAGGGCTGCAGCCAAGTAGTCAGCTGAACGACAGCATCAACACCAGTCGGAGAGCGAGGGGGGGTCGCCTCCCTCGCTCTCGCTGTTGTGAAGCTGCAGATCAGACGCCACATCGACGTCGCGTGACCACGGGGATGGCGTGAGGAATGCCCAGGACAGGCCCTGGGCGTCAGCCTCACGGGCGTGAGCCCGAGCCGACCCGGGTCCGAAGCGCATGTGGAACATGTGGCTGGCGGGCAGGGAGAGGATGGTGGTTCCCACCCCGTGGTGGTCGGGCACGATCATCACGTCGGCGCTGATCGGCAGGTGGGCGATCCCGGAGGGGTGCTGGAGGTCGCCGTGCACGAAGGTGATGCGCCAGAAGACCTTCCGCAGCTGGCCGAATGCCCACTGCGACGCCGGGTTGAGGCCACCGTGGGGGGATCGCAGAACCGCCCACCCTTGACCTCGGGCGAACTGTTCGACGTCGTCGCTCTCGGTGAGCACGAAGGTGGGGTGGGGTTCGCAGCTGGCGATGACGGACGTCGCGAGGTCCCGGACCAGCGTCTCGACATTGCGCAGGCCGTCCTCGCGCAGCCGGCTCTTGGCCTCGGCGAAGTCCTTGAGCGGGACGACCATCGCGTGGCGCACCAGCGCGCGGGTCACGTCGCGGGGGGCCACTCGACCATGCTAGGGATCGCTAGCCTGCGGTCCGTGAGCGCGGACTGGATGGCCTTCGAGCGCCCTCTGGTCGACGACGGCCAGACCGTCGCGGGCATCGACGAGGTGGGGCGCGGGGCACTGGCGGGCCCGGTGGCCGTTGGCGTGGTGGTCGTGCAGTCGCCGCTGCCGCCTCCTGGTGGCCTGAATGACTCGAAGCTGCTCAGCGCTGCGCAGCGCCGAGCCCTGGTCGAGCCGCTGCACGCGTGGGCGGCGGACGCCGCCGTGGCCTTCACGTCGGCGGCCGAAGTCGACACCTGGGGTATCCGCGCCGCCATTGCCCTCGCGGCTGACCGCGCACTGCGCCAGCTGCGCGTCGCTCCCACCTTCTTGCTTCTCGACGGGCGCGACGACCTCCTCGAGCCACGGCCGTGGGCCGCCAGTGAGCGACCCGCGGGCTGGTCCCACCTGCCCCACGCGCGCTTGGTGCACGGTGATCGGCGCAGTGCGACCATCGCCGCGGCGGCGGTTCTGGCCAAGGTGGCTCGCGACCGCCTCATGCACCAGTTGGCCCAGTCTTTCCCGGAATTTGGGTGGTCATCCAATGTGGGATACGGCTCGAGCGGTCACTTGGCTGCCCTGCGGGAGCTGGGTCCCACGGTCCTGCATCGCCGGAGCTGGAATCTGCCGCGAGGCCAATGAACCCAGCACGGGTGTGGCGCCGGAGTAAACTTGGCCGGTTATGGCTTCGCTGCTCTCTGTGCGCAATCTCAAGGTCCAATTCTCGACTCGCGCCTCCTTCGTGACGGCTGTCGACGACTTCTCGCTCGAGATCGCGCCCGGCGAGTCCGTCGGGCTCGTGGGCGAGTCGGGCTGTGGCAAGACGACGACGGGACTCGCCATCATGCGGCTCCTGCCCAACAATGGGCACATCGCCGCCGGGTCCATCGAGCTCGATGGCGTCGACATCACGGCGCTGCCCGAGAAGGAGATGCGTCACCAGCGTGGTCGGGCGGTCGCCCTGATCCCGCAGGACCCGATGAGTTCGCTCAATCCGACCACCAAGATCGGCAAGCAGATCGGCGAGGGTCTGCGCCTCCACCACGGCGCGTCCGACGCCGAGGCGCGCAAGCGCGCGCTCGAGGTCCTCGAGATGGTCGAGATGCCGCGGCCGGCTGAGCGACTCAGCCAGTACCCCTTCGAACTGTCCGGGGGTCTGCGCCAGCGCGTCATCATCGCGATGGGGCTGGTCAACAACCCCAAGCTCCTGATTGCCGACGAGCCCACCACGGCACTGGACGTCACCATCCAGGCCCAGATCCTCGACATCATCGACCACCTGCGCGAGAGCCTGAAGATGTCGGTGCTCCTGATCACCCACGACATGGGCGTCATCGCTGGTCGCACCGATCGCGTCGTCGTGATGTACGGCGGTCGCAAGGCCGAGCAGGCCACCACCGACGAGCTGTTCCACGACATGCGGCACCCCTACAGCCAGGCTCTCCTGGCTTCGATGCCCAACCTGGAGAACACGTCCAAGCACGAGCTGGCCTCGATCGCCGGGCTGCCGCCGGACCTCAGCCGGGAGATCGTGGGGTGCCGGTTCGCACCGCGCTGCGAGTACGCGACCGATCGTTGCCACGTCGAGGACCCGCCGCTCGAGACCAGCGACGGTCGCGAGTTCGCCTGCTTCTACCCGGTGCGCGGCCCCCGGCCCGTGAGCCTCCGACCTCCCCTGACGGGGGCCGAGCGCGGTGCCGAGGAGATGGTGAAGGTCGATTCTCTCGTCAAGGAGTTCCCGATCAAGGCCGGCCTGATACGCCACAAGGTCGGCGCCATCCACGCGGTCTCGGACGTCTCGTTCACGATCCGCGAGGGCGAGACCTTCGGGCTCGTGGGCGAGTCGGGCTGCGGCAAGACGACCATCGGCCGCATGATCGTCAGCCTGGAGCAGCCCACGGACGGACGGGTGCTGTTCGAGGGAGCCGAGGTGTCGTCGCGCAACCACCGGGCTGCGCGACCCGAGCGCCGGAATCGGCAGATGATGTTCCAGGACCCGTACTCCTCGCTGAACCCGCGCATGACCGTGGCGGGCATCGTGGCCGAGCCCCTACAGGTGCACCACCAGGGGACGCGCGCCGAGCAGCGGGCGCGCGTGAGCGAGCTGCTCCTGTCGGTCGGGCTGGAGGCGTCGGCGGCCGACCGCTATCCGCACGAATTCTCCGGAGGCCAGCGCCAGCGCATCGGGCTGGCCCGCGCGCTCGCCTTGAACCCGCGACTCATCGTGGCTGACGAGCCGGTCTCGGCCCTCGACGTATCGATCCAGGCGCAGATCCTGAACCTCATGAAGGACCTGCAGCGCCAGCACAACCTGACATACATCATGGTGTCCCACGACCTCGCCGTCGTCTACTACATGGCCGACACCATCGGCGTCATGTACCTGGGCAAGATCGTGGAGCTGGGCGACGCCGAGTCGGTCTTCCGTACGCCGGCGCACCCCTATACCCAAGGACTGCTCGACGCGGTCCCGGTGCCCGAGCCCACCGAAGCACGCAAGCGGCGGGGTAGCCAGGTGGTGGGCGAGCTGCCCTCGGCGGTCGACCCTCCCTCCGGGTGCCGCTTCCGGACGCGCTGCCCGCGTGCCCAGGACATCTGCGCCAACGAGGAGCCGGCCTTCCAGCACTTCGGCGCATCGCACCAGGCCGCCTGCCACTTCCCGCTGCGCACGCCCGTCGAGCTCAACGGTCGCGCCTAGGCCGACTCCGTCGGGCCCGTCGACCGGGTCGGCGCGCTGCGCGGCCCCCAGAGCCTGTCCGGGGCCGCGTGCCCAGGACATCTGCGCCAACGAGGAGCCGGCCTTCCAGCACTTCGGCGCATCGCACCAGGCCGCCGGGCCAGCCGCACACTCGCCGGCGAACAGAACCGCGGCCAGGAGCTCGGACCTCCGGGGCGTGATCGCGTCGCTTGGGCGTGTCGACTCCCGGGCCCGTCGATCGTCCGGGACGAGCGTTCGGCTCAGCGCTCGATGAGGCGGACCTCGAAGGCGTCGCGCAGCGCGTCACCGATGTAGTTGAGTGAGACGACGACCAGGATGAAGACCGCGGCGAGAGGGTAGACCTCCCACCAGAACCCGTTCTGGAGCTGGTAGGCACCCGCCTGCAGCATCGTCCCCCAGTCCGTCTGGGGTGTCTGGATGCCGAGGCCCAGGAAGCCCAGGGCCGACAGGAACAGAATCGCGTCGGCCACCGAGAAGGTGGCCACGGTCACGATGTTGCTGATCGAGTTGGGGAAGACGTGGCGGCGGATGATGTGCGTCTTGCCGGCCCCCATAGCCGTCGCCGCTTGCGAATACTCCAGATTCTTGATGAGCAGCGCGTCGCCTCGGACGATTCGAGAGTTGCCGAACCAGCCGGTCAACCCGATCACCAGGATGAGGAAGGTGGTCGAGCGCCCAAAGATCGAGATCAGCGCGATCAGCAAGAACAGGTACGGGATCGAGAGCACCGCGTCGACGATGCGCATCAGGACCGTGTCGACGATGCCGCCGAAGAAGCCCGAGACCATGCCGTAGACCGTGCCGACGACGATGGTGATGAATCCCGCCAGGAAGCCCAGGGTCAGCGAGTACTCGCCCCCGTAGAAGATGCGCCCCAGCTCGTCGAAGCCTGAGCTGTCGGTGCCGAGGGGATGAGCCGCCGAGGGAGGAGCGTTCCACGGAACGTTGAAGGTGGCGGCCTGGTTCGTCTGGTTGGTGGGGTGGAGCCACGGAACCAGGTAGCACGCCAGGGTGATGGCGATCAGGAAGACCAGCGAGATCACGGCGAGCTTGTTGTGCCGGAAGATGCGCCAGCGCTGGCGCCACATGGGGACGACCTGGGTGGACTGCACCTGCGGCGACTCGGGCGGAGTGGGTAGTGCGGTGACTTCCGCGGAACTCATCGGCCGCCCCCTTCGATGCGGATGCGAGGATTGACCAGGCCCAGCATCACGTCAGCGAGCAGGTTGCCGGCCACAGTAAGCAAAGACACCAGCAGCGTGATGCCCAAGACGGTGGGGACGTCGAGGTTCAGCGCGGCGTTCAGCGTCTGGAGACCGAGTCCCGCGTAGTTGAAGACGGACTCGATGATCAACGCGCCGCCGAGTAGTCCCGGAATGTAGAGCCCGAGGAGAGTGATGATCGGGCCCAGGGCGTTGCGGAATGCGTGGCGGAAGAGCACGCGGGCGTTGCCGCAGCCCTTGGCGCGGGCGGTGCGGATGTAGTCCTGGACGAGGACCTCCAGCACGGCACCGCGGAAGAAGCGGCTGAGGCCGGCCACCGACAGGAGCGTCAGGGCGGCCACGGGCAAGATGAATCCCTTTGGATCAGTGAACATGGCCCACGGGGCGACGCCCGAGGGTGGCGACGCGGGCAGGTGCGGCCAGTGGAAGGCGAACAGGTCGATCAGCAGGAGGCTGAGCAGGAACGCCGGGACCGAGTAGAGGATGAACACCGTGCCGGTGGCGGTGTAGTCGAACACCGTGTTGCGCCGTGACGCCTGGATGATGCCCACGACCAGACCGATCACCGTGGCCAGGATGAGCGAGGTGAGGGCCAGCCAGATCGTGCGAGGCACGTAGAGCTTGATGATGGCCCACACCGACATGTTCTGCTTGTAGGAGTGGCCCAGGTTGAAGTGGAACAGCAGCTGCGTGATGTACTGCCAGAAGCGCACCAGGAAGGGATGGTCCATCCCATTCTGGCGAGCCCACAGGGCAACGTTCGCCGGGGTGGCCCTTGTTCCGTACACCACGTAGGCGGGCGCCACGATTCCGTGGGGTTGGAAGTACGGCAAGCAGAACGTGATGAAGAGGACAATCAGGACGACGATGATCGACTGAATGATCCGTCGGATGATGTAAGCCAGCACGGGAAGCCATCCTAGCAGCGCCGCCCCAGTGATCTGGGACCACGAGGGCCCCCCGAATGCAGAAACGGGGCCCCCATGGGGGCCCCGTTTCTGCTGACCAGCGTTGCTGGTCGGTGATGCCTAGAAGTGGAAGTACTCCGGCATGAAGTTCTCCAGGGGGTTCGGCTTGAACCCGATGGTGCTCTTCAGTGTCTTGATGACCTCACCGGCACCAGTTCCCTGGGGCTGGTAGAGCACCGGCAGCTGCTGAGCGGCGTACTGGGCGTACGCGGTCAGCTTGGCCGTGCCAAAGGTGGTCTGCTTGATCAGCGTCGTCATCTGCGCGTCGTTGTAGCTGCCCACATTGAAGCCGCCCGTCGGCGTGAACAGCGTCTCGCCCGAGGGGTAGTAGTCCGGTGCGTAGATCCAGCCACCGCCCCACGAGCAGATCTCGTAGCCGCCGCTGCCGTTGCACGAAGCAATCACGCTGTTGAACGTCGCGGTGGAGTGCGAGAACTGGACGCCGATCGAGGCCCAGTCAGCGATCTCCGCGTTGAACGTCTCGTCCAGGGACGGGGTGCCGCTGGCCCAGATGATGCTGAACTTCAGCTGGTAGCCCTGCGTGATCCCTGCGCCGCACTGGTTCGAGCCGGTCCCGGGGCTGGTGCAGGTCATGACGCCGCCCTGCTCGGTCCAGCCGTGGCTCGTCAGCAGAGCCTTGGCCGCGGTCAGGTTGAACGGGTACGGGTTCTTCACCGGACCGCTGATCGAAGCCGGGGTGTTGGGAGGCAGCGGGCTGTAGATCGGGAAGCCGTAGCCCTTGTCCACCTTCTGGATGATCCCGATCTGGTCCACGGCCATCTGGAGCGCCTGGCGGATGTAGAGCTGGGCGATCGCGGCGTGCTTGGGATCATTGGGACTGAAGTTGAACGGGGCGTAGTTGAAGTCCCACTGGGGGCCCGTGTACATGTTGTAACGCTGCGCCAACTGGCCCCAGTTCGGTCCGACCTTGCCGGGTGCGGGTGCGGGCGCGGTGAGGATCGATGGGTCAACGTACCCGAGATCGATCTGGCCGGCCTGCAGAGCATTCTCCTCGGCCTGGGTCGACGTGAAGGCCACTAGCCGGACCTGGGCGACCTGCGCCTTCTGCGGACCCGAGTACCTCGCGTTGGGCACGAAGGTCGCGTTGCCCAGGTTGTCGAAGTGCGTCAGGCGCCACGGGCCGTCAACACCGCTCTGCCACAGCTTGCCCGTGTAGGTCGAGGTGTTGCCCGACAGGTTGTCGAGGTACCCCTCAACGGCCTTGCACGCGGCGTTGGTCGAGGCGGCGCCGTACTTGCCACCAGCGCAGTTGGCATGGTGGCCCGGAGCCGTGTAGTCCCACGAGTTCGGGAACGGGGTGATCTCTGACAGGTAGTTGTAGAGGATCCATCCCGGGTTCACCGAGGTGGTGAAGTTGATCACGACCGCGTTGGCGCCCTTGGCGTAGGCCGTCTTGACCTGGTCGGGGATGCCGTAGCCCCCGTTGTACCCACAGTACGAGGTCGGGTCGGCCTTGTACATGTTGAGGAAGAACATCACCGAACGGGCGTTGACGACCTGGCCGTCAGCGAACTTCCAGCCCTTCATGTTGATGGTGATCGTGCGGTTCCCGTGAGAGAAGGCTGGTGCCTGCGCCAGGGACAGCTTGGGAACGTACGCGCTCGAGGCGCCGAGGCCGAACCAGTACATCGGGCGATACATCAGCTCTTGGAACTGGTTGATGTTGTCTACCGAGAAGTAGTTACAGCCCATGTACGGGAAGATGTAGTTCGGGTTTGCCCCCGCCCCTTCCGCATAGGTAATTACGCCTGAGGGAGCGCTCGCTCCACTCGTGGCTGGAGCGATGAGACCCAGCGACAGCGAACTGGCGACTGCGCCAACCGACATCGCGAGCCTTAGTTTGCGCCCTAGATGCATATCTACTTGCCTCCCTGGGCCACCGGAGTGGCCTCAACTGTTGGAGCCCATCAAACATGGACTGTGGGTCACTGTATCGGGCAAGGAGGGGTGTCACAAGTTCATCCCACCGTGAAATTCACCTAATCGCAATGTAAGAAGGGCTGGTCAGGGGGAGGGCGTCCGAGCGGCGCTCGCCGTCACGACGCTAGAGCCGCGGCCACAATGGCGTTCACGTCCGGGTGCTGGAAGGCGAATCCCTCCTCGAGCAGCCGTCGGGGATGAGCCTGCTGGCTGGCCAGAACGGCCTCCCGTGACAGGCCCCGACCCAGTGCGAGGTCGAGCGCGACGGCGGGGACCCGCCAGGCGGCGCGTCGCCCCAGGGCCCGGGCCACGGTGGCCGTCAGGTCCGCATTCGTCGTGGCCGTCGGGGCCACCAGGTTGTGTGGTCCTGCCTGATCGGTGTCGAGGATCCACTGGATCGCGCGCACCTCGTCGACCAGCGAGATGGGGCTGACCCACTGGCGACCTGAGGCGAGAGGACCGCCTAGCCCGCGCCGAAACAGCGGCAGCTGGCGCGCCAGGGCGCCGCCGGCGGCGGTGAGGACCACCCCGGTGCGCGCCAGCGCCACCCGCGTGCCGAAGCGCTGGGCCCGACTCGCGGCGTCCTCCCACTGGCGACAGACCGTGGCCAAGAAATCAGTTCCCGGGGGACTGGACTCGTCGACGATGGCCTTCGGGTGCGACCCGTAGTAGCCGACGGCCGACGCGCTGACGAGCGCGGCCAGCCCGCCGGGCAGGTGTTCGATGATCTCGACGACGAGGTCGGTGGCCGCGACGCGGGAGTGGACGATGGCCTGGCGGCGCGCGGCCGTCCAGCGCCGGTCGCCGATTCCCGTGCCGGCCAGGTTGACGATGGCGTCGAGGGGTCCAGCCCGCCGCAGATCGGTCTCGTCGACGTCGCGCGTGGTGGGATCCCACCGCACCACCGCGCCGTCGGGCGACACCGCGCCCGGTCGCACGAAGCGGACCACCTGATCGCCGCGGGCGGACAGCGCCTGGACCAGAGACCGCCCGATGAGACCGGACGACCCGGTCACGCCGACGCGCACGCGTCCTCCAAGACCTGTCGCGCCAGCGCGGCGAGCGCGTCGGGCCGCCGCAGGTGAGCGTCGTGGCGCGCGTCGTCCACCTCGACGAAGCGCACCGCGTCGGTCAACTCGGCCACCCGCGCGCCCAACTCGCGGTAGTAGGGAGTCCTCTCCCAGTGCCCGTAGGCGTAGATGACGTCCTCGTCGAGCGCGGCCACGTCAAAGGGGGCCGGCTCCTCCAGCACGCGCAGGTCGCCCAGCAGGGCCGGCCCGTCGAGCTGGCGCGACAGCCTCTCGGCGTCGCTCAGGCGCTCCCAGGCAGCTGGGGACACCACGTGCTTGAAGAACTCCTCGGCCGCTCGGTCGCCGGCGGTGACCGGAACCGTCCGGCGGTCCTCGCGGCGCAGGATCCAGGGGAGGGGCGCCTCGTAGAGGACGGCCCCAGCCACCAGGTCGGACGTGGCGGCCAGCGCCCCCAGGGCGACGACGCCGCCAAAGGAGTGGCCCAGGACGATGATCGGGGCGTCGTGACGTTCGCGCTCGCGCCCGATGATGCGGCGAAGGTCGTCCACGTGGTCCTCGAAGCGCCCCACGCCGAGTGACCGTGAGGCCTGGTAGCCGCGCCGGTCGTAGGTGACGACATCCCAGTCGGGGAGGCGTCGGGCGACGCGAACGAAGGAGCGCCCGCGATCGAGCCCCCCGTGGACCGTCACGAGGGTCGCGCGCGGCGCCGCGACGCGCTGGGCCCACTGCGCGAGGCCCGTCACGGGTCCCTCCTCGCCAGCCATCCAGCGTTCTGAGGCGTCGGCCACGCGAGCAATCTACCGGTAAGGATCGAGGGCGGGCCCATCGATCAGGAGGGATCCAGCCCTAGGCTGGACCCGTGACGAACGCGACTTCCGCCCCCGAACCCTCCCGGGGCTCCTTTGGACCCAATGCCTGGCTCGTCGACGACCTCTACGAGCAGTACCTCGCCGACCCGAGCTCGGTGTCGACCAGCTGGCAGGAGTTCTTCACCGACTACCAGCGCTCCACGGTCCCCCCGGTGGCGACCGCGGTGGCGCCGCCGCCGGCAGCGCCCGTGGCCCCGGCCCCGGCTCCCGTGCCCGCGGGCGCCGCGGGCGCCCAGGCGCTGCGGGGCGCGGCCGCGCGCATCGTGGCCAACATGCGGGCCAGCCTGGACGTCCCCACGGCGACGAGCGTCCGCTCGGTGCCCGCGCGCCTGCTCGAGGTCAACCGGGCCGCGCTGAACGCCGCCCTGGCGCGCTCCAGCGGGGCCAAGGTGTCCTTCACCCACCTCATCGCCTTCGCCGTCGTGCGGGCCCTGGGTCAGGTGCCGACGATGAACGCCACCTTCGTGGACTCGATCGACGCCAAGGGAACGCCTGGAGTGGTGCGCCACGAGCACGTGGGCTTGGGGCTGGCTGTGGACGTGCAGCGGCCCGACGGCACGCGCAACCTCATGGTCCCGGTAATCCGCGACGCCGACACGCTGGACTTCCGTGCCTTCCTCCTGGCCTACGAGGACCTGGTCCGCAAGGTGCACGCCGGAGCCATTGGCGCTGACGACTTCGTGGGCGCCACCGTGACGCTGACCAACCCCGGGACGCTCGGGACGATCCAGTCGGTCCCGCGGCTGATGCCCGGCCAGGGGACCATCATCGGGGTCGGGGCGCTCAGCTTGCCTGGAGGCTTCGAGGCGGCCGACGCTCGCGCCCTAGCCGAGCTGGGCGTGGGGCGCGTCATGAACCTGACGTCCACCTACGACCACCGCATCATCCAGGGCGCTGAGTCGGGCCTGTTCTTGAAGTACATCGCCGAGTGCGTGACCGGTGGCCACCAGTTCTACGACGACGTGTTCTCCTCGCTGGGCATTGCCTACGAGCCGTCTCGGTGGGCGGCCGACCGCAACCCGGGGGTCGCCGATGAGGCCGAGCGCATCCTCAAGCAGATCCGGGTCCAGGAGCTCATCAACATGTTCCGCGTCCGCGGACACCTCTACGCGCACCTGGACCCGCTGCACAGTGACCCACCGCCGGTGCACGAGGAGCTCGAGCTGTCCACCTACGGCCTGACGATCTGGGATCTCCCGCGACGTTTCGTGACCGGCGGCCTGGCCGGACGCGACCAGGCGACCCTGGAGGAGATCCTGTCTGTCCTGCGCGACGCGTACTGCCGCACCACCGGGATCGAGTACGGCCACATCATGGACCCGGTGCAGAAGCGGTGGATCCAGGAGCGCGTCGAGGGCGTGGCGCCGGTGCTCGATGCCACGGAGCAGCGGCGCATCCTGCAGTCTCTCAACGAGGCCGAGGTCTTCGAGCGCTTCCTCCACTCGCGCTACGTGGGTCAGAAGCGCTTCGGGCTCGAGGGCGGGGAGTCCACGATCGTCGCCCTGCAAGAGATCCTGGACAGCGCCGCCGCGGTCGGCGTGCGCGAAGCGGTGATCGCCATGGCGCACCGCGGCCGGCTCAACGTCCTGGCCAACATCGTGGGCAAGTCCTACAGCGAGATCTTCTCGGAGTTCGAGGGGAACCTGGATCCCGAGAGCGTCCAGGGCTCGGGCGACGTCAAGTACCACAAGGGCGCTCGCGGGAGCTTTCGCAGTGCGTCGGGAGTCGACATCGCGGTCTCGATGGCCTCGAACCCCTCGCACTTAGAGGCCGTCAGCCCGGTGGTCGAGGGGATCGTGCGGGCCAAGCAGGACCAGGTCGTGCGCCCCGGCGAAGCCAGCGAGCGCGACCACGTGGCCGACATGTACCCGTACCTACCGATCCTGATCCACGGCGACGCCGCCTTCGCGGGCCAGGGCGTCGTCGCGGAGACCCTGAATCTCTCCCTCCTGTCTGGCTACCACGTCGGTGGGGCGATCCACGTGGTGATCAACAACCAGGTCGGCTTCACGACGGCCCCGGACTCGGCCCGCTCGAGCGTCTACCCCACTGACGTCGCCAAGATGATCCAGGCCCCGGTCTTCCACGTCAACGGAGATGACCCGGAAGCCTGTGCCCGGGCCGCGCGACTGGCCTTCGACTACCGCCAGGCCTTCCACCGCGATGTCGTCCTCGACATCGTCTGCTACCGCCGCCATGGGCACAACGAGGGCGACGACCCGAGCTACACGCAGCCCCAGATGTATCAGGTGATCGATCAGCTCCGCTCGGTACGCAAGGGGTACACCGAGACACTGGTCCGCCGCGGGGACCTCTCGATGGAGGAGGCCGAGGCGGCCCTGGAGGCCTTCAATGCGCGCCTGCAGGCGGTGCTGGACGAGGTGCGCACGGTGCCCGTGCCAACCCTCGAGGGCGTGCCGGTGGCCGATGTGCCCGCCGATCCACCGGCACCGGAGACGGGCGTCAGCCCCGAGACGGTGACCCGGGTCGCCGAGGCCACGATGTGGACGCCCGAGGGATTCACCTTGCACCCCAAGCTGGAGCGCCAGTTCGCCCAGCGCCGGGCCGCCATCGAGGCCGGAGAGATCGACTGGGCGCTCGGCGAGGCCCTGGCCTTCGGGACGCTGCTGGTCGAGGGGACGTCGGTGCGGCTGGTGGGCCAGGACTCGCGGCGCGGCACGTTCTCCCACCGTCACGCCGCCTTCATCGACTACCAGACGGGGGCCCAGCACGTACCACTGGCGCACCTGGGCACCGAGGCGGCATTCACCGTGCGCGACTCACTGCTCAGCGAGTACGCGGCGCTGGGCTTCGAGTACGGCTACTCGGTCGAGGCGCCGCGCACCCTGGTGATGTGGGAGGCCCAGTTTGGTGACTTCGTCAACGGAGCCGAGATCATCATCGACAACTTCCTGGTGGCTGCCGAGGACAAGTGGGGTCAGCGCGCGGGACTGGTGATGCTGCTTCCCCACGGCTACGAGGGCCAGGGACCCGAGCACTCCAGCGGCCGGATCGAGAGATTCCTGTCGTTGTGCGCGCGCAACAACCTGCGGCTAGCCCAGCCCACGTCGGCGGCCCAGTACTTCCACCTGCTGCGCAGTCAGGTGCGGCGCGAGAGCGTCACGCCCCTCGTGGTCTTCACGCCCAAGTCGATGCTGCGCTCACCCGCCATGCGCTCGCCACTGGCCGCCTTCACGGCGGGGTCGTTCCGCCCGGTCCTCGACGACGTCGTAGATCCTGCCGGCGTGCGCCGCGTCGTGTTCGCGTCCGGCAAGATCGCCCACGAGGCACTCGCCCGACGGGACGCAGAGGGCCGAAGCGACGTGGCGATTGCCCGTGTGGAGCAGCTCTACCCGTGGCCGCACGAAGAGATCGACGCAGTGCTGGCCCGCTACTCGGGGGTCCAGGAGGTGGTGTGGCTGCAAGAGGAGCCCGAGAACATGGGTTCGTGGCCCTTCGTCCACCACCAGGTCCACCAACAGCTGCGTGAGGTGGCGGTGTCCCACGTGGCGCGCGCCGAGTCCGCGAGTCCCGCGACCGGCAGCGGACTCGTTCACACCGCCGAGCAGCGTGACCTGCTGGACCGGGTGCTCCGGTGAGCGCTCAACGAAGCAAATTGCGCGTCGTCGTCGACGGATCGAATCTGGCTACCGAGGGCCGCAGTGACCCCAGCCTGGTGCAGCTGGACGAGGTGCTGCGGGCGTTTCAGGCCGAGAACCCGGGCGCCGAGCTGATCGTCGTCGCGGACGCCACATTCGCCCACCGCGTGGCTCCCGGGGAGAGAGCTCGCTTCCAGGAGCGCGAGCTCGAGGGCACGATTGTGACCCCACCGGCTGGAGCGATCGGGCGAGGTGACGCCTTCATCTTGAAGATCGCTGATCGCATTGCTGGTGTCGTCTTGTCCAACGACTCGTTTCAGGAGTTCCACCACCTCTATCCGTGGCTCTTTGACGAGGGCCGTCTGATCGGAGGGAAACCGGTGCCCGGCGTGGGGTGGATCTTCACGCCGCGACTGCCGGTGCGCGGCGCCAAGTCGGTGCGGGCGACGAAGAAGGCTGCGCTGGCTGTCACTTCGGCGCCGCCCGCTGAGCTGACCGAGGCGCCGCCCACCAAGCGCGCCGCGCGCGGCCGCCGGGCAGCCTCCGCCGAGTTGGCAGTGGCGCCGCCCGCTGAGCTGACCGAGGCGCCGCCCACCAAGCGCGCCGCGCGGGGCCGCCGGGCAGCCTCCGCCGAGTTGGCAGTGGCGCCGCCCGCTGAGCTGACCGAGGCGCCGCCCACCAAGCGCGCCGCGCGCGGCCGCCGGGCAGCCTCCGCCGAGTTGGCAGTGGCGCCGCCCACCAAGCGCGGCGCCCGCGGTCGTCAGGCAGCCTCCGCCGAGCCAACTGTGGCGCCGCCCACTGAGCCAGCAGTCGCTGCGCCGCCCGCAGCGACCAAGCGCACCGCGCGCGGGCGCCGGGCAGCCTCCGCCGAGCCGGCTGTGGCGCCGCCCACCGAGCCAGCAGTTGCTGCGCCGCCCGCAGCGACCAAGCGCACCGCGCGCGGTCGTCGGGCAGCCTCCGCCGAGCCGGCTGTGGCGCCGCCCACTGAGCCAGCAGTCGCTGCGCCGCCCGCAGCGACCAAGCGCACCGCGCGCGGGCGCCGGGCAGCCTCCGCCGAGTTGGCAGTGGCGCCGCCCGCTGAGCCGACCGAGGCGCCGCCCACCAAGCGCGCCGCGCGCGGCCGCCGGGCAGCCTCCGCCGAGCTGGCAGTGGCTGCGCCGCCCGCACCGACCAAGCGCGCCGCCCGCCCGCGCCCGCCCGAGCCGCCCGCCGAGCTCTCGTCCAGTACTCCGCGGTCGCAGCGTCGCGAGCACGGCGCGGTCAATGATGAGAGGACGTTCGCTGCTCTCACTGCGGCGGTGCCCGTGGGCTCCGTGGTCGACGGCACCGTGCGGTCGTTCACGTCGCATGGTGCCGTCGTCGACGTGCGCGTCGATGGCGTGGATGTCGAGTGCTACGCACCAACCGCGATGCTCGGTGATCCAGCGCCGGCCCGGGCGCGCGAGGTCCTCGTGCGCGGCGAGGTGCGTCGCTTCCGGCTGATCAGCGTGGATCCGGAGCGCCGGATCGGAGAGGTGGGACTGCCGTGAGCCCCGAGCTCGAGTTTCCTGCCGACCCGAGGCGGTGGCTACCCCACCGGCCACCCTTCTTGCTGCTCGATGCCATCGACGAGGTTGAGGCCGGGCGGCGGGCCGTGGGACGCTGGCACCTGACGGGCGAGGAGTGGTTCTTTGCCGGGCACTTCCCCGGGCGGCCCACGACGCCGGGCGTGTTGCTGGTGGAGTCGCTGGCCCAATGCGGTGGCGTCGCCGTCCTGGCCGATTCGCGCTACGCGGGGCGCCTGCCCCTATTTGGTGGGGTGGAGCGGGCGCGCTTTCGCCGCCAGGTCGTCCCCGGAGACACGGTCACGCTCACGACCGAGATGACGCGCCTGTCGGCCCGCGCCGGGCGAGGACATGGCGTGGCGACGGTCGATGGGGAGGTGGCGGCCGAGGCGGACCTCCTGTTCGTGGTCGTCGACCTGACGTGAGGATCGCGACGTGGAACGTCAACTCGGTGCGGGCGCGTATCGAGCGACTCGAGTCGTGGCTCGTCGCGAGCGCACCTGACGTTCTGCTCCTGCAGGAGACCAAGGTGGACGACGCCGGTTTTCCCGCTGCGCGTCTGGCGAACTTGGGCTACGAGAGTGCCCACTACGGACACGGGCAGTGGAACGGGGTGGCGATCCTCTCGCGCGTCGGTCTGCGTGACGTGGAGCGGGGGCTATCGGATGGAGAAGCCCGGATGATCTCGGCGACGTGCGGACCGCTGCGCTGCACCAGTTGCTATGTCCCCAATGGGCGCGCCCTGGACGATCCGCACTACGAGGCGAAGTTGCGCTGGCTCGAGGAGTTGCGCGTCCGCCGCGCCGCGCGCGACGTCGCAGTGCCCGAGGTCATCGGGGGGGATTTCAACGTGACCCCGAGCGATCTCGACTGCTACGACCCCGCGGTATTCGTCGGCGCCACGCACGTCAGCGCGCCCGAGCGCGGGGCTATCCGGGCCTTGGAGGCGACGGGGCTGACGGATGCCTGGCGTCACTTGCATCCCGATGCCCCGGGCTACTCGTGGTGGGACTACCGCGCGGGAGCCTTCCACCTCGATCACGGCCTGCGCATCGATCTGCTCCTCGTGGAGGACGACCTGGTGCCGCGCCTGCGTGAGGTCGCCGTCGATCGCGACGCCCGGCGGGGGCCACGGCCGTCCGACCACGCTCCCGTCTGGGTCGACGTCGAGCTAGAGGGCTAGGGGCGCGAGCGGCACCTCGATGAGCTGGGGTCCGGAGTGCCCGGGCGCCCGGCGAGCCAGCGCGGTGACCAGCTCGTCGGCCGACTCGACCCGCCGCGCGGGAACCCCATAGGCACGCGCGAGGGATACGTGGTCGATGACGGGTGACCCGAGATCCGTGAGGAGGTGGCTCGCGCCGGAGGTGGGCAGCGGTCCCAGGCGGGCACGCTCGAGGCGGAGGATGTCGTAGGCGGCGTTGGCGACCACCACGACGGTCACGTCGAGGTCCTCACGGGCAAGGGACCACAGGGCCTGCGTCGTGTACTCGAGCGCTCCGTCGGCCACCAGGGCGATGACGGGGGCGTCGCTGGCGAGCGCCGCGCCGAGGGCCGCGGGCAGCCCGAAGCCGATGGCGCCACCCGTCAGCGTCATCAACCGATGGGGCGCCGCGCCGGCCAGAGCGTCGTAGAGGTGGACGCCGCCCGTGTTGGCCTCGTCGACGACGATGGCACCCTCGGGCACGGTGGCCGCGACGGCGGCGGCGAACGTGACGGGAGTCAGTGGGCCCGACGGCACGGCGGGTGGAGGCGCCGCGTCCCCTGGCCCCCCGTCGGCCTCCGCGGCCGCGGCCAAGAGTGCCAGGGCTGTCGCCGGGTGGGCGCCGCGCCCACCCAGGTCCAGCACCTGGCATCCCGCGCCGAGGAGCCGGCTGGGCAGATCCGGGTAGGCGAAGAATCCGACCGGCTCGGCCGCGCCGACCAGCACGACCCGGTCCAGCCCGGACAGCTGGGGGATGGCGAAGTCGGAGAGGTAGACGATGCGCTCGGGTGAGGGTGTGCCCGCACCGTGGTCCACGATCGTCGGGAAGGTCTCGAGGAGCAGGCGCGCCCCGGTGGCCTGGGCCACGGCGGCCGCCCGAGAGAGATCGGTGCTGGTCAGGGCGCCGCCCACCACGAGGGCTGCTCGTCCTGCGCGCAGCCACCCGAGGGCCCGGGCGACGTCGTCGGGCGCGGGCGCGACCGGCTCGGGGGCGACGACGGTGGGCCACCGACTCGGTGCGTCGCCGAAGGGGGACCAGGCGACGTCGGCGGGCACCAGGAGGGTCGACACCTGCGCGCGCGGGTGGCGCGCGCTGGCGAGCGCCTGCGCAGCGGCGGCGGGGACGTCGGCGGTGCGGTGCACCGTGGTGACGGCTCCGCCGAGCGACGCCGCCAGCTGGCCCACGCGGCTGGACAGCGGCGGGTCCAGGCGGTCGTGGGCATCGGGATGCACCCCCACCACGTTCAGCACCGGCACGCCGGCCCGACGCGCGTTGTGGAGATTGGCCCACCCGTTGGCCAGTCCCGGACCCAGATGGAGCAGCGTCGCGGCCACGCCGCCAGACACGCGGGCGTAGCCGTCAGCCGCACCCGTGGCGACTCCCTCGAACAGGCACAGGACGGGTCGCAGGCCGGGCGCGCCGTCCAGCGCCGCGACGACGTGCATCTCGGAAGTTCCGGCGTTGGCGAACACCACCTCGATCCCGTTCGCGCCGAGCGTGGCCACCAGGGCGTCGGCACCGTTCACGGGGCGAGCCGCTCGTCCAGGTGCCGGTAGGGGTTCAGGAGGTGCCAGGGGTCGAACGTCGACTTGATGCGCCGCTGGAGGTCCAGCACCGAGGGGTCGGTCAGCGCCAGGTAGGCGGCCTGCTTGTCACGACCGATGCCGTGCTCGCCCGAGATCTGGCCACCGAGCTCGATACCCCGACGAAAGATGTCGAGCAGGAGCTCGCGCCGCCTGCGGTCGTCGGGCTGGAACACCGAGAGGTGCACGTTCCCGTCCCCGATATGTCCGCAGCCCGCGATGACCGACTGGTGGCTCGCGGCGATGTCCGACGCGTCCGCGAGGAAGCGGGGAACCTGTGAGCGAGGCACGACCACGTCGACGATGTCGTTCGCCCCGGCCGCCTTGGACACCCAGAAGAGCCTCTCGCGTGCCTCGATGAGTCGCTGGGCGAGTGCGCCCTCCAGGACGTAGGCGTCGAGGACGTCGTGCTGGCCCAGCAGGGTCGTCGCGTGCTCAAGGTCGGCTTCGAGCTGCTCGCGGGTGCGGGTCTCCACCACGATGACCAGGTAGGCGCTGGTCCGTGCGGCGACGTCGGGATCGACGCCGAGCTCGAAGCCCGCCGACGACGTCAAGGCCCGCATCGTCACCAGGTCCACGTACTCGAGGATCGAGGGCTCGAGTCCGCTGACGACCAGGGGCGGTACGGCCTGCGCGGCGGCCTCGAGGCTGGCGAAGGGCGCGAGCACGGTGGCCGAGTGCTCGAGTCGTGCCGAGAGCCGCAGCGTGACCGCGGTGACCAGGGCCAGCGTCCCCTCGCTGCCGATCACCAGCTGGGTGAGGTCGTAGCCGCTGGAGTTCTTCACGACGGGCCCGCCCGTCGTGAGCACCGTGCCGTCGGCCAGGACGAACTCGAGGCCGGTGACGTGGCGCCGGGTCACGCCGTGGCGCACCGCCCGCATCCCGCCCGCGTTGGTGTTGACGTTGCCGCCCAGGGATCCGGAGGTCTCGCCGGGATAGACGGGATAGCGCAGGCCGTAGGGCACGAGGGCCGCATCCAGGTCGCGCAAGGTGACACCCGCCTCGACGACGGCAATGTGATCGCTGGCGTCGATCGAGCGGATCTGGTTCATGCGCGCGAAGCTGACGACGATGCCGCCCGCCACGGGCATCGCCCCGCCCGAAAGGCCGGTGCCCGATCCGCGCGGCGTGATCGGGCGGCGGAACCGGGTTGCCAGACGGGCGATCGCCGCCACCTGCTCGGTGGTGCGCGGGTAGACCACCGCGTAGGGCTCGGCGGCTACCGGATGCAGGCTCTCGTCGTGCAGGTCCTCGAGGTGGTGGTGGGGGGCGAAGGTCACACCGTCGGAGCCGAGCAGCTCGGCGAGCTCCGCGCCCAGCGGGTCTGGCGTCGTCACGGCGCCACAGTATCCCCGGGCCCGGGATCGGCCGAGGCGCGAAGCTGCTCGCGCAGGGCCGCCAGCCGGCGGTGCAGCGCCTCCCCGGTGACCGGCGCGGCCGAGCGCTGGAGGCGCGCCAGGGCCTCGTGGACGGGGGCGAGGAAGCGGGACGGCTCGCGGTCGGGGAATCGGGGATCGTCGCGTCCGCGGCTCCACGTGATCAAGAGGTGCTCCTCGGCGCGACTGAGCGCGACGTAGGCCAGCCGACGCTCCTCGGCGAGCTGCTCGGGGGTGACCGCGGCGTAGTGCGGCAGCTGGCCCTCGGCCCAGCCGATCACCGCGACACCGGCGAACTCCAGGCCCTTGGCCCGGTGGATCGTCGACAACGCCACCGCATCGGGACTCACCGGAGTGTCGTGGCGGCTGGGGGCCGCACCGACCAGGTCGGAGGCGGGCGCGTGCTCGGGGCCCCGGCGCTCGAAGGGGACGCCCGCCGCCTCGAGGGCCCGAGCCACGGGATCGAGCTGGGCGTTAGTACGCGCCAGCACCGCGAGGTCGCGCCAGGCCGCGCCCGGGTGGTGGTGGAGGGTGATCCAGCGCACGACGTTCGCGGCCTCCTCAGTGTCGGTCTCGTAGCTGCGCACCACGGGCAGGGGGCCCTCCTCGAGGGCCGGCGTGATGGGGCGGGCCCCGGGGTCGAGGAGGGTGCTGGCGACCGTGACGATCGGCGCTGTCGATCGGTGATTGCGCGTGAGGTCGATGACGACGGTGCGCGGCCAGGTCGACACGAGGTCTTCGAGCAAGCCGGGGTTGGCCCCGTTGAAGCCGTAGATCGACTGGTTGGCGTCGCCCACGGCGAAGAGATCCGGGTCGGGCCCGCCGATCTCGCGCAGGAGCGCGAACTGCAGCGGGTTCATGTCCTGGGCCTCGTCGACGTAGAGGGCCCGCGTCCGGTGGCGCACGGAGGCGCGCACCGCGGGGACGTCGCGCAGCAGGGCGATGGCCTCGGAGAGCAGGAGATCGAAGTCCACGACGCCGCGGCTACGACACAGTCCCACGTAGCGGTCGAGGAGCTCGGCGAACTGCGCGGGGCGAAGCGGGCTGTCGCGGCGATGCCGCCGCGCCTGGGCGAGGTAGGCAGAGCCCGTCAGCCCCTGGCTCAGGGCCCAGCCGACTTCGACCTCGAGGCGCGGGATCTGCCAGTCGTCGATGCGTACGCCCGACGAGGCCAGGGCCTCGCTCACCTGGGTGACCAGGCGTCGCCGACTCGGCTCGATGACGACGGGCGGCCGCCCCTCGTCGGCGCGCCGCTCGTTGAGCAGCGTCAGGGCGGCGCGGTGGAAGGTGCCGGCGCGGACGTCGCGGATGGACCCCCGGGCCAGGCGACGGCGCAGCTCGTCGGCGGCCTTGCGGGTGAACGTCAGGGCCAGCACGGCGCCCGGGGCGTGCTGGCCGAGCGCCACCCGCCGCTGGATCCGCAAGGTGAGCACGTGGGTCTTGCCCGATCCGGCGGTCGCACGCACCAAGATCTGACGCTCGGTCGACGTGACGGCGTCGCGCTGCTCGGGCGTCAGGCCGACGAGGAGGTCCTCGGGGAACCCGTCGACGTCACTCACGGAGCCGACGCTACCGGCCCCGGGGTCCCCGGACCTCGCCCGGTATCCTGGATCGATGCTCCGTGCGCTGGGTGGCGGGACCCTGTTCGGCTCCGTCGTCGGCGACGGGCCACCGCGCGTCGTGCTGCTGCACGGCTGGCGGCGCACGCACGCGGACTTCGTGACCGTCCAGGACCAACTCGCCGGGCGCGGACTGGCCTCCGTGGCCGTCGACCTGCCGGGCTTTGGAGCCACGCCCCCACCCGCGCACGCCGGCGGCGCCCGCCACTACGCCGAGCTGGTCCGTCCGGTTCTCGACGAGCTGGCCGGCGCGGGCCCCGTGATCCTGGTCGGTCACTCCTTCGGGGGCCGCGTGGCCACCGTGCTGGCCGCGCGCCACCCGGGAACGGTGGCCGGAGCCGTCCTCACCGGAGCGCCACTGCTGCGCCTGGGGCCGCCGGCGCGCCCCAAGCCCGGCTACCGGACGGTGCGCTGGCTCCACCGGCGCGGCCTGGTGAGTGACGCTCGCCTCGAGACGGCGCGCCACCGCTACGGCTCCGACGACTACCGCGCGGCGTCCGGGGTCGTGCGTGACGTGCTGGTCATCACGGTGGGCGAGTCCTACGAGGACGAGATCGACGAGCTGGCGGTTCCCCTGAGCCTCGTGTGGGGAGAGAACGACACCGTCGTCCCGGTGGCTGTGGCCGAGGCGGTGGCCGAACGGCGGCGGCGGCGGGGGGGTGCCGTGGCCCTCGACGTGGTGCCCGGGGGCGACCACCTGGTGCCCCTGAGCGCGCCGGGGCACCTGGTTCGCGCCGTCGCCGGGCTGGTGCGATGACCGGCGTCGCGGTGGTGGGGGCCGTCGCGCTGGCGGGCGCCGCCGTCGCCCAGCTGGTGCGCTGGCTGCGCGTCCTGCAGCGGGAGCACTACGTCGCGATGTCGGCCTCCCGGTTCCTCGCGCGCTGGACGACTCCCGCAGTCGCGCGCGCGGGCGCGCAGCGCCCCGACCGTCGCCCGGTGACGTTGAGCCACGTCCTGCTGGTGGCGTTGATCATCACCCTGATCGCCTCCAGCGCGCCGGGCGTGGTCATCGTGTCCACTCTCTACGGGGTGGCCTGCCCGGTCGGGCTGGGCCTGCGTGGTCGGACCGGCCGCCTGCGCTGGACCCGTCGGGCCGCCACGACCGCGGGCGTGACCGGAGCGATGGCCCTCGTCGTGGTGGCCGTGGCCGTGGCGGCGCACGCCTGGTGGCTCGGTGCGGTGATCGTCATCTGGTCCATGCCCCTGCTGGTGGACCTCGCCGCACGGCTGCTGGGCCCCCTGGAAGATCGGCGTGCCCGGGTCTTCGTGGAGCGCGCGCGCACGCGCCTGGCGGCGGTGCAGCCACGCATCGTGGCCATCACCGGCTCGTACGGCAAGACGTCGACCAAACAGCACCTGGCGCACCTCCTGGGCGACGCGGTCGCGACCCCGGCCAGCTACAACAATCGCGCGGGACTCTCGCGCGCCATCAACGAGAGCCTGGCCGAGGGCACGCGGGTGTTCATCGCCGAGATGGGGACCTACGGACCCGGAGAGATCCGCGACCTGTGCTCGTGGTGCCCGCCGGAAGTGGCCGTGGTGACCGCCATCGGTCCGGTGCACCTGGAGCGCATGGGCTCGCTGGCGACCATCGAGGCGGCCAAGCACGAGATCACCGAGCGCGCCTCGACCGTGGTGGTGAACGGCGACGACGAGCGTCTGCGGGGCTGGGTTGAGCCGCTGTCGGCGAGCGGCACGCGGGTGCTGGTGGGCGGGTCGACGAGCGCGCCGTGCGATGTCCGGGTTCGCGTCGTAGCCGGTCAGTGGGAGGTGGAGGGTCCCGACGGCGGGCGTGCCACGGTGGCTGCGGTCCCCGGACTCCAGCCGACCAATCTGGCCTGCGCCCTGGCGGCGGGACTGGCCCTGGATCGAAGGTGGGAGGACCTGACGTCGCGCCTGGCGAGCATGCCCGCAGTGGCCAGCCGCGCCAACGTGGCGATCGCCTCCTCGGGCGTGACGGTGATCGACGACACGTTCAACGCGAATCCCGCCAGTGCCCGGGTCGCGCTCGACCTCCTGGCGGCGAGCGGCGCGACGGGACGTCGCGCCCTAGTCACGCCGGGCATGGTCGAGCTCGGGCGCCTGCAGTACGGCGAGAATCTGGCCCTGGGCCGCCGCGCCGCGTTCCTCGGCGTCGAGCTGATCGTCGTGGGGCGCACCAATGCGGCGGCCTTGGTCGCCGGGTACGGCACCGCGGCCCGCCGCGTCGACCGGCGTGACCAGGCGGTGGCGTGGGTGCGGTCCACGCTCCAAGATGGGGACGCCGTGTTGTACCTCAACGACCTGCCGGACCACTACCCTTAGACGACCGGCAAGGCGAGGTGTGGCGTGACGACTGCGGTGTTGTTTGGTGGGCCTTCGCCCGAGCACGACGTGTCGATCCTGACCGGCCTGCAGGCTTGGCGGGAGCTCCGGCGGGCTCGACCGACCGTGGGCATCTACTGGTCCAAGACGGGCGCCTTCTTCCAGGTCCCCGACGACCTGGAGGCCGAGAGCTTCCTTCTCGGGATCCCGCGCGGATCGACCCCTCTCGTGCTGCAGGCCGGCGAAGGAGGCGGGTTCTCCGCCTCGGGGGGTCGTTTCGGCCGCGAGCGTCGGCTGGACCTCGACGCCGTCGTCTTGGCCACCCACGGCGGGCCGGGCGAGGACGGGACGCTGCAGGCCGCTTTGGACCTGGCCGGGGTGGCCTACACCGGTCCCACGGTGGCTGGCGCGGCCCTGGGCATGGACAAGTGGGCCTTCGCCGGCGCCGTGCGGGCCGCCGACCTGCCCACCTTGCCGCGCGTTCTGCTCACCGACGAGGGGACGATCCCCTTCGCCGGGCCCTACATCTTGAAGCCGCGCTTCGGGGGATCCTCGATCGGCATCGACGTCGTGGCCGACGAGGCAACCGCGCGCGCGCGCGTCCTGGCCAACCCCCACCTGGCCCACGGCTGCGTCGTCGAGCCGTTCCGCGCGGACCTCTCGGATCTGCAGATTGCGGTGCGCACGTACCCGAGCCTCGAGCTCTCGGCGCTGGAGCGCCCGCTGCGCCGCAGCGCCGCCGCGGAGATCCTGGACTATCGAGACAAGTACGTGGGCGGCGAGGGCATGGTTTCGGCGCCCCGCGAGATCCCGGCCGTCGTCGCCGCCGAGCTGGCCGACGCGCTGCGCGCGGCGGCGCGCACGATCACCCAGGTGGCCTCGGTGCGCGGGATCGCGCGCATCGACTTCCTGGAGGGCGAGGGCGAGTGGTACGTCAACGAGGTCAACACGATTCCCGGATCGCTAGCCAAACATCTCTTCGTCGAGCCGGTCGTGGCGTTCTCCCAGCTGCTGGCCGACCTGGTCGCGGAGGCCATCGAGCGGCCTAGCCACGCCTACAGCGCTGCCGGGGCCGATGGCTCGGTCCTGGCCAGCGCGGGCTCCATCGCCGCCAAACTCGCGTAGGCGCGGGACCCGTACCAGGGCGTCGGCCAGGTCATCGCTGTAGGGATCGACCAGGCGCCCCTGCCCCAGGGCCCAGAAGGCCAGCTCGACATCACCGGACGCCAACGCCGCGGCGTGCAGCGCCAGGGCGGCCCACTCGCCGTCGCGTTGCAGCCGGGCCGCGTGGCCCTCGGCCAGGAACCACTCGAAGCCGCGCAGGGCGCTGGCCAGAGGCTCACCGCGCACGAGGGAGAGGGCGCGGCGCAGCCCGGCGATGGCGGCGGTGCCACTGAGGCGCCGGGCCTCGCCGACGAGCCGGTGGAACTCCTCCACGTCACTGCGCACGCCGTGCGTGGTGTAGAGGCCACTGGAGGACACCGGGTGGAGGCGAGGACCGTCGTCGTCGACCCCGAGGCTGCGCCGCACGGCCGTCGACGTGTTCATCAGGGTCCGCGGCGAGGCGTCGGCGTGCGGCCGTCCCAGCACCCGCGCGCGGAGGCGATCGCCGGTGACCGGCTCGTGGCGGTGCAGCGCCAGGTAGGCCGTCATCTCGACGCAGTGGCGGCGCAGCGCGGGCAGGAAGGGTGTGGCCAGCCCGTGGACGGTGGGGTCGGCGCGCAGAAGCTCGACGACCACCCCGCCGGCCCCGGGCGTCGAGCCGCCACCCGCGTGCCAGCGACCCTGGTAGGACGTGGGCAGGTCGCCGGGAGGTCGATCGAGCCGCGAGACCGTCACGGCGCTGGCCACGAGCGCCGCCTCGAGGTCGGCCGGCTCACCGAGGTAGACGACCGCCTGATGGCGCACGGCCCGGATGGCCAGGGCGTAGACGAGCTCGGTGGCCTCGGACGTGCACACGACGCGCCCGCCACGGTGCAGGCCGACCGTGTGCGCGACGATGGTCGGGTCATCCCAGTGCGCGGGCACGCGCAGGCACCCGCCTTCGCGGGCGAAGGCGACCATCGGGCTCGGCGACGCGTCCAGCACGCAGACCACCACGGTGTCGTCCTCCGCCTCGGGCGCTGACGGCGTCTCACCGGCGAGATCGACCTGCACGACGCCGTCGGTGGCGTCGGCCATGAGGTAGCGCAGGCGTCCCAGGAGGCTGGCGTCGACGCGCCGCGCCTGATCGAGCAGCTCGTCGACGTCCTCGGGTGCCGGTGCGTCGCGGTCGCGCCGCAGGCGCTCGACCCGCTGGCGGACGGCCAGGGCGAGCGGCAGCCCGCTGAGCTCGAGGGGCGCGCTGGGCACGCCGGGACGGGCGGGCGGGGACACCGGGCGGGTCACCGCCGCCGCAACCGACCTGGACGTCGCGGGAACGCGGGCGCCGGGTCCTGGCCACAGGGTGAGGACCGCGACGACCACGCCGGCAACCCAGGCGGTCCCGCCGAGCGGCAGGGTCGCGCCGTGGCGGAGCCGCACAACGTTGCGCACCACCTGGACGACGAAGGCCACCCAGAAGCCGGCGAGCACCACGAGGAGCGCCTGGAGCAGCGGACCGTGCTGGCGATGCGCGGCGATTGCCCACTTGCTCACGACGACGTAGGGCGCCAGAGCGAAGTACGCGGTGAGCGCAACTCCGTGGACCGGCCCGCCGGCCAGGCGCTTCACGGCCTGGGCGCGACGCGCCACGACGTCGCATCGCTCGTCGCCTCCACGGTCAGGTCGCAGGTCGCCGTCGGCACGTAGAAGTCCGTGGCCACGACGGTGAAGGAGCTTGGGCACTGGAGTGTCGAGACCACCGGCGCGCTGGTGGTCAGCTGCCACAGGCCCGCCGACGCCACGGGCACTATCACCCGGTCGCCGCGGCGCGGCAGCATCCCCACCACCGCCGCGCCGGCTAGTGCCGGCACGCCGGACGCGCTCGGCGAGCCGGTCGCGTCGGTCGGCGGCGAGGAGGGCGCGGCGGTGTCGCGCGCGGTCGGGGGGATCGATCGTGGAGCCGGGTGCCACCGGGGAGGAGAGGTCACGATCACCGACGAGGTCGGGCGCGCCTGGGTTGGCGGGACCGCCCGCGTGCGCACTCGGGGCTTCACCGGGGTCCTCGCGTCCGCCACGGTGGTCGTCGGGGTGCCAGAAGGCGACGGCACCGTCGACGTCGGGCTCGGTGCCGAGGTCGGCATCGGGGCGTGCCCCGGACTCGTCAGCGTCACGGCCACGATCAGCAGCAGGAGGGGGCTCGACCATAAGACGAGGTGCGCCGAGCGAGTCCGAGGCGCTAGGGGAGTCACGGGTCCACCGTAGTAAGGCTGTCTTGGGGTCCGAGGGCCTGATGGGGGCCTGATTCCTCACACCAGGTACCGACGGGCGAAGAATTGAAGTTCATTCTGCAGTGCGGGGATGCTCACGTGCTCGGCGTTGGCCAGGGCCTGCCACGGGCGCTCGTCGTACACCCGCTGGTAGGTCAGTCGGGCGAGCCGCTCGTGGGGGCCACCGAGGTAGGCCGCCAGACGGACGTCCAGGGACACCGGCTCGGCCCAAGTCGCGGCCGCCGCTGTGGGGATCGCCGCGGACTCCTTCTCCCGGAGGATCCATCGACGGAGCCGGCCGCGCAGGGCGGAGAGCACGTCGAGCGCCGCGTAGGGGCGGTCCTCGCCGGCCCACTGGGCCAAGATCTCGCTGGTGGTCGCGAGGGCCAGGCCCACGAACTCCCCCGACTCGCTGGTCACGCCCTGGCCGAAGCGCAGCCGGCGGCACACGCTGATGACGCCGGGCAGCAGCGTCTGGAGGAGCGCACGGCGGATCTCCGCGTCGGCGGCGTCCACCAGCATCGCCTGGACGATGGCGGCGCGCTCGAGCATGCTCCGTCCCCCGTGTACCTCGAGGGCGCCCACGAGGTCGCCCAGGTCGTCGACCCCCGTGAGGGGCAGTGTGGGGTGCGCGTCGCGAAAGCGAGCCGCCGCCTCACACGAGCCGGTCCGGTGACACCGCCAGTGCCAGTCACGGCGCAGCGCGGTCAAACTGTCCAGTGAAGTTTCCATGGCGCCAGTAGAGATGAGGGCACGACCAGCGGCGCAGCCCCTCGGCCACCTCAGCTTTCGACCGGCTGGACGCACCGTTGCACGCACAGTGTGACGTAGGCTCGCGCCGTGGACATCGAAGCCTTCTACCAGGCCAATGAGGCTCGACGCGAGAGTCCCGAATACGAGTTCGGCGACGACTGGAGCGATGCTCGGGGCAATCACTACCGACTGAGTTGGGTCGAGGCGACCGGGGAGCTCTACTTGATGATCGAGCCCGAGGCGGTCGTCAGCGAGGACATCTTCGGCGACTTCCTGGTCGCCGAGGAGTCGGTCGAGGGTCTGGCCGTCGTCGTGATCGCCCAGGTGACGTCGCTGCTGGACCTCGAGGGTCGCCTGGAGGGCTGGGAGGATGCGATCGCCGCGCCCAACTCGCTGCGCTGGCTGTACGCGCGCATCGCAGCGCGCTGAGGTCCGCCCCTACAGGTAGGGGTTGGGTGAGTTGGCGATGGCGCAGAGGCTGGTGAGCGACGCGACCAGGTAGCGCAGAGGAACGCGCTCGGCTTCGTTGATGGTCGTCATCAGCGGGTTCCACCCCCCATCCGCGGAGGTCGCGGCCGCCGCGTAGGGCGTGGCCTCCAGCAGTGTGGCCACGGCCCGTGATGCCAGCGCGGCCCGCACGGCACTGGGTGTGGACACCTGCTGGCTCTGCCGGTACTCGCGCAGTGCGTGGCCGACGTACCCGCACGCTGTGCGCGCCTGGCTGACGGCGCTCGTGGTGCCGCAGGCGCTGAGGCCGAGCCCGGACCCGAGGATGGCGACGAGGAGGAGGGGGCGGGTCGCGAGTCGGGTCAGCCCAGCCACGCGTCGGCGGCCTGGAGCAGGAAGTCGCTGATGGCGCGACCCCGATCGAACACGTCGCACAGCGGGTCGTCGCCACGAGCGACCTGGCTGAGGGAGACGGAGCGTCGCGCCACGATGGCGATACGCCGCTCACCCGTCTCGGTCGGGGAGGGGTAGGTGTCCGTAGCGCTCACCTCGAGGGGCATGTCGACACCACCAACGGGAGCCAGGTCGATGGCCAGGCGCAGCAGATCGGGGGCGTGGGGCATCGGGGGCAGCGACCAGGTCAACACCAGCGGGAAGTGGAACTCGTCGGGGGGATCGACGTCGTCGGGCAGCCCCACGACGGCATCTTCGAACGCCAGCAGGATCCGCGGATCCACGTCGAGCTCGATGTGCAGGTCGACGGGACCGCCGCATCCGTCCTCGGGGTGCAGGTCGACCTCCCAGCTCTGGCGCAGGGAGTAGGTCTCAACGAAGTGCCGCTCGTCGTGGACGTGGAAGCCGTGCGTCACCGCATGGTCCTTCAGGTCGGCGACGAAACCGGCGACGTCGATGGCGGCCATCGACGCCCAGCGTAGTCGGGTCACGCTGAGCCGGCAGCGCCCCGCACGACCGGACCGGGCCAGGTGACGCGGAGCTGGATGGGCAGGCGTGCCGATGACTGGCCCACATCGACGTGGTAGGTGCCCGCGGCCACCGCCAGGCGGCCGCGGTGGAAGGACGCGAAGGCGCTGGCGGCCAGCACGAGCGTGACGTGGCGGTGAGCGCCGGCGGGCAGGCGCACGCGGGAGAATGCGCGCAGCTGCTCGGGCGGCTCGCCGAGCGCCGGCGGGTAGGCCACGTAGGCCTGGACCAGTGCGGTGCCGATCCGGGGGCCGAGGTTGCGCACGGTCAGCGACACCGCCACGCGGTCCCGCGAGCGGCGCAGGTGCGCGCCGGCGAGGCGGAAGTGGGTGTAGCTGAGCCCGAACCCGAAGGGGAACAGGGGTCGCACGTGATGCGCCTGGTACCAGCGATACCCGATGTCGAGCCCGTTGCCGGTGCCCAGCGTGACGGTGGCGTTGACTCCGGGATACTGCGCGGCGTCGGTGATGGGCGTGGCGCGCGCGGATGCGGGAAACGTGAGAGGCAGGTGTCCGGCGGGATCGATGCGTCCCTCGAGGACCGGGACGATGGCCGCTCCGTCGACCTGGCCGGGATACCACGCCTCGAGCACCGCCGCGACCCGGTGGATCCAGGGCATCAGCACCGCGCCGCCGGTCTCCAGGACGACGACCGTTCGCGGATTGGCAGCGGCGACGGCCCGGATCAGCGCATTCTGATCGCCCGGCAGCGCCAGGGAGTTGCGGTCCGCGCCCTCCCCGGTGGCCACACCGGCGAACACGATGGCGATGCGGGCGTGGCGCGCGGCGGTGACCGCCGCGTCGATGGCGGGCGTCGTGTCGAAGATGTCCAGTGCCGGAACGGGGTGGTTGCGGACGGCGAACCATCGAGCGCTAAGGGTGTAGTGATGCCCAGCGACCAGGGGGACGGTGGCGGAGATGACCTGGCGCGCATGGAGGCCGGGGGAGAACAGGACCACGTGACGGCCCAGCGAGAGCCAGGTGTCCCCCAGCTGCTCGAGGGCCAGCTCGTAGGTGCCCGTGCGCCGCACGTGGAAGCGGATCGACCACGAGGACCAGTCCCGACCCCGTCCGGGACGGTCCGCCGTGGCCGCTGCGGGTGTCACGTTGCCACCGCGCTCGATGGCCACGTCGGACTTTCCGGGCTCGCCCCGGTGGTGCGGGCGCGTGACCAGGCGCAAGGGCGAGCCGCGCTCGATGGTCACGTCGTCGAGGCGGGTGAGAGAGAAGGCGGAGATCTCTCCCGGTGCGTAGCGGATCAGGGTGCCGCGCGCCAGCTGCGAGCGCAACGCCGCCAGAGGCGTCACCACCGGCCCGGGGACCACGCCCGCGCTGCCGCTGCCGCCCGTGATCGGCAGGGCGCTCGCGGGCAGCCCGATCACCGCGACCGAACCGGGATGGGAGGGCAGGGGGAGGACTCCATCGTTGGCCAGCAGGGTCATGCTCGCCTCAGCGACGCGCAAGGCGACTCGCCGGTGAGCGGGTGTCGAGACCGCAAGTCCCAGGTCGGGTACGAGCGGGTGCGTCACGATGCCGTAGGCGAACATCGTGGTCAAAACGGCGGTGACCGCGCGGTCGAGCTGGCGCAGCGAGAAGCGGTGCAGGTGCCACAGGTGCAGCAACTCGCGCACCGAGGCCGGCTTGATCAGGTCGGCGCCCGCCCGCAGCGCGGCACCGGGGCCCGTGGCCGCGCGCAGGTCGGTGCGGACGAACCCCCGAAAGCCCCACGAGCGCAGGGTTCGGTAGAGGGTGGGATCCGAGCACGTGTTGACGCCATTGAGGGAGCCGTACGCGCACATCAGCGAGGCGACGTGACCCTGCTGGATCACGGCCCGGAATGGCGCGTCGTACAGCTCGGCGAGCGCCCGCGCGCTGACCGACTGGTTGAGGCGCGCCCGGGCGTTCTCCTGGGTGTAGGCGGTGAAGTGCTTGGCGTCGGCGATCTCTCCGGTGGACTGGATCCCGCGGACGTCAGCCACACCGAGCGTGGCGGTGAGGTAGGGGTCCTCGCCGTAGCTCTCAAAGATCCGTCCGCTGAGCGGGACGCGCGCCAGGTTCAAGTTGGGGCCCTGCACGCCCTCGATGCCCTTGGCCCGGGCCTCTTCGGCGATGGCCTGGCCCTGCTGCCAGGCGAGACGGGGGGAGAAGGTGGCGCCGACGCTGAGGCTGGAGGGGAACTGGGTGACGCCGGTCAACCCGTTGGCGACCCCGTCGGGTCCGTCCGTGAGGGTCAGGGGCGGGATGCACAGGGCCGCGATCCCGACGTCGGCGTTCTCGAGGGGTGGATACGTCTGCAGCGTGACCAGGCTCAGTCGCTGGACGAGCGACAGGTGGGCCAGAACCTCGTGGGCGAGCACCGGGGGCGACGCCGTGTGGTCGCGCGCCTGGGCCACCCAGGGACACGAGCTGCCCGGGTGGACCACACCGACGCTGAGGCGCAGGATGCGGCTCGCCGAGGCCGATCCCGGCGCGGCGAGCGCGAGCACGACCGAGCCCATCGCAACGAGAGCGGTGACCCGACGTGGACGCAGATGCACACGCCTCAGCGTGTCCGTGGCGGTCCGGTGTCGGGGGGTCATTGTTAGACGTCGCAAAGGTGCGAGTCTACGGGTGCGCCGGCTCACCGAATGCGCAGGTCGCCACTACCGTGATGCTGTGGAGGACCTCCTCGGCTGGCTGGCGACGTGCGCTCAGGAGATTGGTGCCACCCTGGAGCCCCGGGCGCGCCGGGGCTTCTCCGGTGCTCGAGCTTCGCAGTACCACCTCGACGTGGAAGCCGACGAGGTCGCTCGCCGGGTGCTGCGTCGCCCGGGCTGGCGCATCGTGTCCGAGGAGTCCGGCACGAGTGGTCAAGGGGACAGAGTCATCGTGGTCGATCCCATCGACGGCTCGACCAACGCCGATCGGGGGATCCCCTTCTACTCGACCAGCCTGGCGGTGCTTGACCACGGAGTGCTCGTGGCCGGATGCGTGCGCAACCACGCCACCAGCACCACCTATCTCGCCGAGCGAGGAGCCGGCGCGGTCCGTGACGGCGAGACCCTGCGCTCGAGTGGCCAGCGCGAGATCGCTGGGTCGCTGATCGCGTTCTCGGGATGGCCCCACCAAAGGGTGGGATGGGGCCAGTTCCGGGCTCTGGGGGCGGCCAGCCTCGAGATCTGCCTGGTGGCCGAGGGGTCAATGGATGCCTTCAGCGTGGCGGGCGGGTCGCGGCTCTACCCGTGGGACTACCTGGCCGGACTCATCATCGCTCGTGAGGCCGACGCGTGGGCGACCGACGTGGCCGGCGACGAGCTCGTCACCGACGCCCCGGTGGCCCGTCGCCCGGTCGTCGCGGCGACAGAGGACCTCCTGGCCCGCCTCGTCGCCTTGGGCCCGCTCTAGCACGAGCACCTCGCCTGGTTGTTGGCGTGGGTAGGCATCGGGTTCCCGGGGCCCCTGGACCCGTGGCTACAGCACGCACGAACGCTGCGCGGTGAGGTTGCCTGGGCGCTAGGGGCGGGGCCAACTCGACGTTGACTGGGGACCCGCGCGCCGCCCAGCGGTGGCACCGCTTCTCGGCCGACGGCGTCACTGACCTGGAGGAGCGCTGCTCGCGTCCCCTTCCGGCGGAGCCCACTCGAACATTGCGGCCCCGCGTTCTTCAAGGACTCACTCGTCGACCGCGTGACCGGTGCGAAAGGAAGCGCACTTAGCCTGACGTCCGCTCCCGGCTCCCGGACAGGCTCCGCGACCGTTCCTCGACCAGGAGGAGTGCTTCGTTGAGCGGATCGAGCCAGCGGTGCGCGTGCGGCGAGTTGGCCTGCAGTGCCCGCGCCCAGGACTCGATCGCGTCGCTCGGGTCGACGCCTTGCGCGGCTACGGGAGAGCCGTACCACTCGGCTACCAGAGCGGACGCCACGGTCTGGTCGTGCAGGAGTCCCAGGTGATCTTGCGCGGCACTGGCACGATCGAGGACGGGCTGGAGCTTGCCCACCAGAGCATCGACCACTTCGCTGGCGTATCGAGCGCGCTTGGTGGCAATGCGCAGGGCGTGCAACTGCTCGCTGGTGGGAGGCAGCTCCATCGCCGTGGCGACGGCGTCCCACCGGTCGCGCCAGCGCGCGAGCATTGGGGAGCGCCAGTCGGGAGGGACCGGGGTGAGGGGCGGGGACAGGGACGCGTTGACCAGGTAACCCAGCATCTTGCGGTACCGGCGGGAATCGATGGCCGCCTCGAGGCGTGGCGTCAGGGCGTCGCGGCGGGCCCGCAGATGCACGATCACGGTGGCGTCGAGAGTCGGGTCATCTCCCGCAATGGCGTCGAGGCGAGCAATAACCACGTCGAGGTCACGACACCGCCCCAACAGGCGACCGAAGTGGCCCAGTTCGTGCTCGAGGCGCGTGGACCACTGCGGATCCAGCACGCCGGCGAGCAGGCTGACCTCGGCCCGGAGCCGTCGAGTCGCGACGCGTGCCTGGTGGACGCCCTCAGGATCGCGCGAGGTCCGCGCGACTGATGAGGACCGCAGCAGAGCCGCCGTCTCGCGGCTGAGCAGTTGAGCGACGAAGTGCTCTGGCGAGACTGGCCGACTCATAGCACCTCCGGGCTCTCATGCACCCGACCCCGGAACTCACGTTAGACCGGTCTCAGTCGGGGAGGGTGCCGTAGTGTGGTGGGCTCGGGCGCTTAGCTCAGGTGGTCAGAGCAGCTGATTTACACTCAGCAGGTCGGGGGTTCGAGTCCCTCAGCGCCCACCATGAGTGCGTTACTCACACGCCTGACCTGAAGAGACGTCCGGGAGGTGGTGGACGGGAGCCTGCTGGCAGTTTCTCCCGCGGACTTCTTCATTCTTCGAACGGGTGCCGAAGTTTGACTCACCGCCCGAAGCTCGTCGCCCAGCAAGACATCGAACGGCTCTCTCAACTTGGCCCGATCTCAACAACGGCCAGGCTCTCATCGATCTGCACCACGGAGATCTTCTCGAAGAATGCCTGGTTGAACAGACGAGTGTCGACGACGCTCGAAAACTGGACACTTTCAACGCTCGAAAAGTGAACAGTTTCCGACACCCTAACTCTTGTCGTCGGTCGTCAACGTCACGCTCGGCAGACTGTCGACGCCCCGTCCCCTC
>JAJYEQ010000011.1 GCA_021785695.1 Actinomycetes bacterium | reverse complement strand
AGAAGTGTTGTCGGTGCCCTCACCTCATGTCAGCGTCCGAGCCAGCCACCTTCGGGGTGTACGACAACTCCGGAATCGCTGTACGGAATCAATCGGAACGGGTGTACGAAAACCCTCGGAATCCGCAGAGCGTCGGTGGCACAGTGGAAGGCCGAGGTGGCGGCGAAACGTCCGAAGCCGGCGTGTCCAGTTTTCGAGCGTCGTCGACAATGAGGTCATCGAACAAACACTCACAAGGAGAATCGCAATGAACAGGTCAACATACAACTGGATAGGGAGCACATTCCAGTGCCGCCATTGCAGTGAACGGGTCACGCACGTCGAAAATGACTACCTTTGCACCCCGTGCCATCAACTCACAGAACTCTTCCCAAATGGCGAGACCAATCGTCGCCGTAGAGGGCCCGCCTTCCTTACCACCACGATGTTGAAGACAATCCCGGCACTCTATGCCACAGAGAACATTCCCTGTGAGGCCAAAACCCTCTGCGCCCACTACTTCTATGGCGGCCACGATTGGTACATTGCATAACTCGACCCTGAGCTCGTTGCGCTTACCACTTGAAACCACCAAGCTATACCCCAACGTGACGTCACAGGCCGGGCTCGCTTCCTGTCACATTAGGGTTGATATCAGCAGTTTGTGACACGTCAGGTCGGAAGTCGGACCATAACTTCAGGCTTCTACAAAGGCAGGCTTATCTGGTCAAGAAGCGAGATCCTTGTACCAGAGGAGTTGGGTTTCGTCTGGGAGAGCGGGATAGGCGAAGCGATCGATGCCGCCGAGATAGCAGCCCATTCGTGCGTAGAACCTACAGGCGGCGACATTTATGTTCTGGGTCTCGACTTTCAAGGTCCGACAGCCCCTTTGTCGGCACCATTGCTCAGCCGCCCGGAACAGCGCTGAGCCGACTCCAGAGGATCGAGCATCGGGGCGAACACGTATATCCCAGAGAACAGCCATGTCGCGGCGCCCAGCAAGCATGTGGAGGTCTGGAGAGTCGAACGCCACTACGGCACCTCCGATCCTGATCCCCTCGTCGAAGGCGGCGATAAGGCCCCAGTTGGAGGTATCGAATCGCTTGAGCCAGCGGGACGGACCTTCACTCTTTATCGTTTCGTAGTCTTTCACCCAGGGCTCGGCGACCTCAACTTCGTTGAGCGTGATCCCCCCGAGTCCTGAATCAGATGAAGAGACGGCAAGTATTCGCTCGACGAGAAACGCTATCGGAATCTCGCCATGAGCTCCGAGGCGATCGATCGGCTCCTCTTCTAGTCGTACGGTCACGGGTCTGCCCCCAATTCCCCTGACACCGATTGTTGTCCGCGGACGCGGTCATGGACCAACTTTCCGCGTGGGCTATCGCCCGGTGTTTCCTCGTGACCTCGCGACGATGCGTCAGGGGATCGCGGTGTCCTCGGCTCCCGGCGGTCACGATGGCTCGCTCCATCGGCTCAGTCGCTGCGTATGACCTTGTAGCGAACGTGGGTCACGAGTGAGGCGGCCTGCACCGAGACCTGCTCCAGACGCAGTGGTCCGACCCCGTCGAACAGGCGGAGCCCGTGATCGGCGATGATCGGGTTGATGTTCAGCAGCAACTCGTCGACGAGTCCGGCCGCCAGGTAGGCGTTGGTGGTGCTCGGGCCGCCAGCGATGTGTATGGGGCGATCGCCAGCGGCGTCCCGGGCCGCTTCCAGTGCAGCCTGCACGCCCTCCGTGACGAAGTGGAAGGTGGTGCCACCGGCCATCACGATCGACTCTCGTGGGTAGTGGGTCAGCACGAACACGGGCGCGTGGTAGGGGGGATCCGGCCCCCACCAGCCCTGCCAGTCGCCGGTCCACTCGCCGGTGATTGGGCCGAACATGTTCCGGCCCATGACGTAGGCGCCAGCGCCCACGATGGCGTCGAACGCATCGCGATTCTCTTCTGGGGTCTCGTTCATCCACCGGTAGAACGTGTCCTCCGGCAGATCACCGAACGGCTGCTCGCGGGTGACGTGGTGGCCTGCACCCACACCATTGAGAGTGATCGACATAGTGGCGACAACCGGCGACATAGGCGCTCCTGACTTGTTCGTCCCGCCTTGCGGGTGTGGCGATGGGGTCATGCGACCTGGGCTCACCCGATCGGCAGGGTCGCGTAGGCGGGGGTCAGCTCGTCCCAGCGCTGCTTCCACGATGACGGCTGGCCGGCCAGCGAACGGCCGAGGTCTTCCAGGTGCGCTTGCCAGCCGGCGCCGTGCAGGCGGATCTCGGCGAGGGGGATGCCGCGGTCTTCGACCACGAGGTGGGTCTTGTCACCGTCGGTCGTCAGCCAGGCTTCGATCTGCGTCTCGTCGTCGGTGCCCGGCAGCATCGTGACTAGGAGGTGGTGCGGTCGCTCGCAGGCCTCGATGCGTCCGGGACCCTCTGCGGAACTGGTGAAGGTGGCGTGGAAGGTGCCGCCGACCCGCAGGTCTCCAGAGACGTCCGCGATCCAGCGCGCCAGTCGCGCTGGGTTCGTGCACGCCTCCCAGAGATCGTCGATGTCGGTGTCGTAGGAATCCTCGGCCCTAACCGTGCCGCGGTGCTGGTCGATGGGGTGCATGGTGGCGATGATCTTCATCGGTGACTCCTGCTCGCTTTCTGTCCGGCGACCTCGGTGTGCAGGGCGTCGAGGCGGTTGCGCCACAAGGCCCGGTAGTCCTCCAGCCAGGCGTCCAGCTCGGCCAGCGGCGCGGGGCGCAGGCTGTAGATCCGCCGCTGTGCCTCCTGGCGGACGTCGACCAGCCCAGCCCCGCGCAGTACCCGCAGATGCCGCGAGACACCCGGTCGAGCGATCGGAAGCGCAGCGGCGAGTTCGCCGGCCGTTGCCGGGTGATCGCGGAGGATCTCCAGTACGGTGCGGCGGCTACCGTCGGCCAGGGCCTGCAAGACAGTGTCCATCGCGAGGACCGTACCATATTGGTTACGTAGCCGCAAGGGTACGCAATACAGAATCACGATCACGTCCCGCCGAGCGGTGTAACTCCCAGGGAGCACTTCTCGGTGCGTAGCTATCCTGTCATTTGACCTTGGGGGCCTGCCCCTAGTTCCCCTGACACCGGATGTTGTCCGCGGACGCGGTCATGGACCGATTTTCCGCGTGGACTATCGCCCGGTGTTTCCTCGAGGCCTCGCGACGATGCGACAGGGGATCTCGGTGTCCTCATCGATGTGGTAGCTGGCGCAGATCCGGTGGTAGCCGTCGGCGACCCACAGCGGGTCGCCCCGCACGAGCAGGACGGGGGAGAGCTTCGTGCCGTCCTTCACCTTCCCTAAGTCCTTGGCCACCTCGGGATCGTCGAGCGGCAGGAGAGGGAGGCCGGCCGCCCGGAGGATGTCCTTGGCCTTGTAGCGCACAGTGTCAGACTCGTCCGCGAGCGCCTTGGCGGTCTTCTTCGCCTCGCTGGGGTCGACCAGGAGGGATAGGTAGTTGCGGGCCGCCGGGTAGTCCTGCTTTTCGGGCTCGTCCTTCCAGTGCTCACTGGTCATGGCTGCTCCCTCCTGATCCTGGTGCCCGGGTCTCGGGGGGGTTGTCGTCGGGGATCTCCCCCTGGGCTGCCACGTTGGCGGCCAAGCTCGGAGGTCCGCGCAAGATCCAGGCGATGCCGACCGCGAGCAAACCACCGGCGATCGGTCCGGCGAAGTACACCCACCAGCTCGTCCAGTCGCCCGAGACGAGAACTGGGCCGAAGGATCGGGCCGGGTTCATCGACGCCCCGCTGATAGGGGCCGCCCACAGCCCGGCCAGGGCGATGTAGCCGCCGACGGCGAGCGCGGCGTTGGCGCCCACGTTGCGCGCCCCCGAAGCAGTCCCGAGGATGACGCTCACGAGGCCGAGGGTCAAGAGCGCCTCGATGACGAGCGCCGTGCCCGAGGAGATCCCGGGTCCGGGCAGCGTCGCCCCGAGATGGCCGACCGTGCCGAAGAGCGCGCGCAAGAGGAGCGACGCAGCGGTGGCTCCGACGAACTGGGCGAGGACGTAGCCCGGCACCCGGCTCCAAGGGAAGTTACCCCGGACGGCGAAGGACAAGGTGACCGCCGGGTTCAGGTGCGCGCCGCTCACCATGCCCATGAAGTAGATGATCGCCATAACCATGAGAGCGGGCGCGACGACCTGGGCATCGAGGGGAACCTGGCCGTGGGAGACGGCATCGACGACCGGGGCACCGGCGGCCACCACGACCAGCAGGAACGTGCCGAGCACCTCGGAGAAGAGGCGCCTCCACTCGTGACTGCTGATGTGCGGGTCGAGCACCCAGGGGGGCTCCGCCTCGTGCGGCCCTCGGCCGAGGAAGCTCCCTCGCTCAAGGTCCACCTCTCTGGGCCCATTGACCATGCCTCGACACTACGCCCTCTTCCCTCGGTTCGGACCGGACACCTGTGCAGAGCCTGACTCGAAGGGACCGTCTGCCAGCGCTTTGCGCAAGGCGAGGCGAGCCGTCCTGGGTGGTGGAGGCAATCGGCCTATGCAATGCCTGATCGCCGCAGGTGTTCCTGGGCCACCAGTAGGAGATGCCCGAGTTGACGCGACGCTCCCCGATGATGTCGCCTGGTCGCCGTCGCATCGACGTGGCGGGGAGCGAGCATTCTGGCTCGCCGCCGAGGACGCAGGCCCTGGCGAAGGACCGACGAACGCCAACGGGCCACGCTGTTGCCGGTTCACTGGCCCAGCACCGCGCGGCTCCGCAGCTACCTCACCGACGCGTCTCCGGTTGGGTTCGACGCCGTCAGCGACGCCCACATCGGCGCCACTGCAGGGAGGGAAATCGCCGACCGAGAGTCTTCACCAGACCCCGGGCGATGCCGGCGAGAGGCCGACGCCAGAGCCGCTCCGCGCGAGACGCCACGGAGTCCACCCGCTCTGGCGGAGGCCCGCCGTCCGGCCCATCCGGGGAGTAACGGACGGGCCGGACGGGCCGGGCTGGGGGGAGAGACCTCTACTGGGACGGACCGGCGGCGAGGACGACCGACGCCGTGGAACGCGCCCCGCTCGCTTCACTCCAGGTGAGGGTGATCTTCTGGCCGACGGGGAATCCGGCGATGGTGTTGGCGAGCGAGTTGGGCGACGTCACCGGCGAGCCGTTGATCGCGGTGATGACGTCTCCGGTCCTGAGGCTGGTCGACGCGGCCGGCGAGCCCGGGATGATGCCAGCGATCGTGGCGCCACTGCCCGGGGCGGTCGTGGAGATCTCGACGCCCAGGAAGGCCGTGGTCCCGAGGTGGATGGTGGCCGACCCGTGGTGTGACTCGATCGCGTTGGCGATCGAGAGGGCCGTCGCGATCGGGATGGCGTACCCCTGGCCGCTGCTGTTGAAGGAGACGGCCGTCGAGGCAGCAGTGTCCATCCCGACCACCGTTCCCGAGGCGTCGGTCAGGGCTCCGCCGGAGTCGCCGGGGTAGAGGTTGGCGTTGGTCTCGATGAGACCCGACAGCTGCTCGGACGAGCCGTTGTCCTCACTGGCCGTGATCGACTGGTTGAGCGCGACGACGGATCCCGCGGTCATCGAGGGGGTCCCCCCAGCTCCGCCGGCGTTCCCCAGGGCGTAGACCGAACTGCCCACGCTCGGTGCGCTGGCACTGGAGGAGAGCGTCGCGGTCGTCAGGCCGTGGGCGCCCTCCAGCTGGACCAGGGCCACGTCGGCGGTGCGGTCGTAGCCGAGAACCTTCACGCTGTAGGTGTGGCCGTTGCCGATGTCGACGGCCGAGATCGACGTGGCACCGCTGATGACGTGGTTGTTGGTGAGGACCAGTCCGTCCGAGGACAGGACGATGCCCGTTCCCGCGCCGGCCGCCTGCTGGTAGCTGTACGAGGTGTTGATGTCGACGAGGGCCGAGGAGACGGCCCGGACGGCGCTCGGGATGCTGGCGGCCGTCGAGCTGCCTCCCGACGAGAAGGAGCCGCCGAAGGGCTCAGAGAAGCCGGGGATGCCGCCGAAGGGCAGAGTGATCGACCCGGAGCCCGAGGAACCCGAGTTGGGCCCGACGGCGAGGGCCGGCTGGTTCGTGCGTCCCAGCGCGAAGCCGATGGCTCCCGCCGCGACGCTGGCCAGAACCAGTCCGGCGGCGACGGCGGCGACGACCCAGCGCCGACGCAGGGTCACCGTGCTGGGACCGGCGGCCGGGGGCGCGACGCCTCCTGGGGTGGGCGCGAACTCCCCGGCGGCCGGCGGCGGCCCCTCAGCGCTGGAGGAGACTTCGGACGCTGACGGGATCTCCCGGGCTAGGGGTGCGGGGGACTCCTCGAAGGTCGAGGCCGCGCCGGCCTCGGGCTCGTTCTCGATCGGGTTGTGGGTCTGGTCGCTCATGTGCTTCCTCCGGTCTGAGATCGGTTCTGCGTCGGTCGTAAAGGCATCATGGCGAGCGATTGTGAGATTCTCGTGAGTGGGCTCACTGAGGTGCCTAACAATTCCCTAAACCGGGGTGGCCGAGAGCCCCGCGAGCCCGCCGTGTGCTCGTCTCCGGCGTCGTCGCGGCGCCCGGCCGCCGAGACCGCACCGGCCGTGGGATCTACGCTGCGGGGCGATGACCCGTGAGGACCTGCCCGTCGAGCACCGCAGCCGGGAAGTAGACGCCATCCTCCGCCAGGCGGGTGACTGGCGAGGCGAGACGCTGTCGAGAGTGCGCGCGGTCGTCCTGGGTGCCCACCCCGATCTGGTCGAGGAGGTGAAGTGGAAGAAACCCTCTCGGCCCGAGGGCGTGCCGGTGTGGTCACTGGGCGGCATCGTGTGCATCGGCGAGATGCTGAAGAGTGCTGTCCGGCTGACCTTCCCCAAGGGCGCCCAGCTGAAGGACCCGCGCCAGCTCTGCAACGCGCGCCTGGACAGCGCCAGCGTGCGCGCGATTGACATCCGCGAAGGCGAGAAGGTACCGCAGGCCGCTCTGCGGGCGCTCGTGCGAGAGGCCGTGAGCCTGAACCGCTGACGCGGGCGCCCAGCGCGAGCCGGAATGCCCAGCTCCGGGACGGCCACTAGCGCCGTCTCGGCTCGCCGGCGACCGGCGGACGATCGGAGCCACGGCTCTCGGGCTTGGCGCCCCGCGCTCGCCAGCCCCGCCGTCACCAGCCGACCTCACCGCGATGGACGTAAGAGGTAATTCTCGCTAATATTATCTCATGACGCGCCGGCAGACCCCGTCTCGGGGCGACCAGCTGATCCGGGATGCCCCAACGCTGCGGGCACTGGCCAACCCCATCCGCTACGCCCTCTACGAGCTGGTGGCCACCAGCGGCCCCCTGACGGCCACCGACGCCGCCGCCATCGTGGGGCAGAGTCCGACCACCTGCTCGTTCCACCTGCGCCAACTTGCTCGCTACGGCCTGATTGAGGACGTCGACGCCGAGCACGGTCGTTCCCGCCCGTGGCGGGTGCGACAGGCGGGGCTGCGTGTGGTGCCCTCCGATCACGATGCGGGACTGGCGGCCACCGCACTGGCCGGGGTCATGCGCCAGCGCGTGTTCGCGCGCCTCGGGGAATGGGACGAGGAGAGATCGGCATGGCCCGACGCCTGGCAGAGGAGCGCCGGCGAGGCCGACTACCTGCTCTACCTCACCCTCGACGAGCTCGTCGAGCTGAAAGACCAGCTCCGCACCCTGTTGGCCCCGTACGCCGAGCGGCTGGCCGACCCGGCCCGACGACCGGCCGGGGCCCGAGCCGTCGAGGCCGTCACGATCCTGCACCCTGTTGGCCCGCCGCCGAGCGAGGGCCCCACCCCCGTCCCTGACACCCCGAGGTGAACATGATCCCTCCCCTGACGAAGCGTCCCACCCCCCTGGAGGGTGACCTCGACGTTCACTGGATCCACGGTGCTCCCCGCCGCCGCAGCTGTGAAGACCCCCCCGTCCAGGTCCACTGGTACGACGCTCACACCGCCATCATCCGCCAGAGCAAGGCGGTCAGCTACGAAGCGCCCTTCGTCTACCTGCTCTTCGGCAACGACCGCGCCATACTCTTCGACACCGGCGCGACCGCCGACGCCAGAGAGTTCCCCCTGCGGGCCACCGTCGACGAGCTCGTGGCCACCTGGCTGCGCGCCCACCCCCGTCCGACTCCCAGCTACGAGCTCGTCGTGGCCCACACCCACGGACACTCCGACCACGTGGCGGGCGACGGCCAGTTCGCGGATCGCCCCGCGACCACGGTCGTCTCGCGGGAGATCGACGCCGTCAAGGCGTTCTTCGGCTTCTCCGACTGGCCCAGCCAGACCGTCACCTTCGAGCTGGGCGCTCGGCAACTCGAGCTCACCGGTGCACCGGGGCACCACCCGGCCGCCCTGGCCGTCTATGACCCCTGGACGGGGTTCCTCCTAACGGGCGACACCGTCTATCCGGGCCGGCTCTACGTGCCCGACTTCCCGGCCTTCGTCGACACCATCGACCGCCTCGACCTGCTCACGCAACGCCGCCCGGTCACCCATGTCATGGGATGCCACATCGAGATGAGCAGCCAGCCCGGCCGTGACTACCCCATCGGCGCCACCTATCAGCCGTCCGAGCCGCCGCTCCAGATGACCGTCGACCAGCTCCACCACGTACGCCAGGCCGCACACGACGTCGCGAGTCGCCCAGGAGTCCACCGCTTCTCCGACTTCATCATCTACAACGGCCCCTGCCGCCGCCAACTCGCCGGCCAGCTCGCCCGGTCCCTGGTGGCCCGGCTTCGCCATCCTTCGTGATCTCTGGAAGACGGCCCTGGGATGCGTCGGCACCGGCGCGGTCGCGCCGGAGACCCCGGGGAGCCGGCGACGCCGCCCGGGGGTGATGGCGGCCCCGAGCCCCACGATCGGCGACCCTGATCGTGACCAGGCGCCGTGCTCACGAGGAGCGGAGCCCGCGTCGGTGTCGAGGGGCGTTGGCAACGTCCCTCGAGGCGACCCGGGCGCGGGTGTGCGCTGCGGGCCGCCGTTCAACGCGAAGCTCAGATCGAGCCCACCCGCACGAGCGACTTGATGGCCCGGCGCTCGTCCATGGCCCGGTACGCGTCGGCCACGTGCTCCAGGTCGGTCTCGTAGTCGAGCACGCGCCCGGGGACGATCGTCCCGTCCAGCACGTCGCCCAGGAGCTCGGGGATGTAGATCCGCGCGGGCGCGGGGCCACCGCGCCAGCCGACATTGCGGTAGAACGTCCCGGCGAAGGGGGGCGTGCCGTGGGGCACGCCGACGATCCCGATCGTCGAGCCCGGTCGGGCGATGTCGGCGGCCGTGGTGATCGCCTGGGGGGACCCGACGCACTCCAGGGCAGCGTCGGCGCCGATCCCGCCCGTGAGGTCGAGCACGGCCTGGCGGGCCTCCTCCCCCCGAGACTCCACGATGTCGGTCGCCCCGAACTGGCGGGCGAGTCGCTGGCGGGCCGGGTGACGGCTGAGGGCGATGATCCGCTGCGCCCCGAGTCGGTGGGCGGCGAGCACGGCGCACAGCCCGACGGCGCCATCACCGACGACGGCCACCGTGTCACCGCGCCGGACCCCCGCCGAGACGGCGGCGTGGTGGCCGGTCGCCATCACGTCCGACAGGGTGAGCAGCGATCGCAGGACCTCGTCGGAGTGCCCCGAGCCCGGGACGGGGACCAGCGTGCTCGAGGCGAGCGGCACGCGCACGGCCTCGCCCTGGCCGCCGTCGGTGGTCCCGTCGCCGAAGACGCCGCCGTTGACACAGTTGATCGTCGAGCCGTGCTGGCAGTGGGGGCAGGACATGTCCGAGTAGATGAACGGTGCGATCACGAGATCGCCTCTCGACAGCCCGGTCACCTCGGTGCCGACGTCCTCGACGACGCCGATGAACTCGTGGCCGATCGATCCGGGCGCGTGGTCGCTGACGCCCCGGTAGTACCAGAGGTCGGATCCGCACACGCAGCCCAGGACCACCCGCACGACGGCGTCCGTTGGTGCCTCGATCACGGGATCCGGGCGCTCGCCCACCCCGATGTCCCCTGGTCCGCGAAACAGTGCTGCTCGCATATCTCCTGTCCTTTCCTGTCGTGGCGACAGCTGGAACCCGGTGCCGAGGGCGCGATCACCACGAACGCGCCGGCCCGCGTCACGAGCGGTCGATCATCTCCATCTGCGCTGCGTTGTGGTGGTCTCCGGCCGGCGGCGTGAGGTGGGTGAGCGTCTCCAGCTGCCCAGCCGTCAGCGTGACGTCGAGGGCGCCGAGGTTCTCCTCGAGGCGGGCGACGTGCTTGGTGCCCGGGATCGGGGCGATGTCCTCGCCCTGGGCCAGCAGCCAGGCCAGCGCCACCTGGGCGGGCGTGGCGCCGATGTCGGCGGCGATGGCCTCGACCTCGGCTACCAGGCGCAGGTTGACGGCAAAGTTCTCGCCCATGAAGCGGGGGCTGGTGCGGCGCCAGTCCGAGCTGTCGAGCTGGTCGAGCGACCGCAGGGCGCCGGTGAGGAACCCGCGTCCCAGGGGAGAGTAGGGGACCAAGCCGATGCCCAGCTCACGCAGGACGGGGAGCACGGCGGGCTCTGGGTCGCGGGTCCACAGCGAGTACTCGGACTGGACCGCCGTGAGCGGATGGACCCCGTGGGCGCGGCGAATCGTGGTCGGCCCCGCCTCGGACAGCCCCAGGTGGCGGACCTTGCCCTCGGCGACGAGCTCGGCCATGGCCCCGACGGTCTCCTCGATGGGGGTGGCCGGGTCGACGCGGTGCTGGTAGAGCAGATCGATGTGATCGGTCCCCAGTCGTTGCAGGGACCCGTCGACGGCCTGGCGGACGTTGGCCGGGCTCGAGTCCAGGCCCTCACGCCCGGTGTGCGAGATCAAGCCGAACTTGGTGGCCACCACCACCGCGTCGCGTCGCCCGCGGATGGCGCGACCGACGAGCTCCTCGTTGGTGTAGGGGCCGTATACCTCGGCCGTGTCGATGAGCGTGACCCCAAGGTCCAAGGCGCGCTGGATCGTGTGTATCGACGCGGCCTCGTCCTCACCGGCGCCGGTGTAGCCCGTGGACATGCCCATGGCACCGAGCCCGAGGCGCGACACGTCCAGGTCTCGTAGCCGTGCCTGCTGCATGTCGTCTCCTTCGTTGGGTGCACCCACCTAACCACCTTCCGCGCGCCGCGGGGAGGCCCAGTGGAGACGAGTACTGCCAGGGCCTCTCAGATCAGCGGGTCGGGCCGTAGGCTCGCTCGCATGGACGCCCGACAGGACATCCGCGACTTCCTGGTCTCGCGTCGCGCTCGGGTCAGCCCGCGTGACGCCGGTCTGCCGGTCTACGGCACGACGCGGCGGGTGGCGGGGCTGCGTCGCGAGGAGGTCGCCCTGCTGGCCGGCATCAGCGTGGAGTACTACACGCGCCTCGAGCGCGGCAACGCCAGCGGTGCCTCCGAGGGGGTCCTCGAAGGCGTGGCGCGGGCTCTCCAGCTCGACGAGGCCGAGCGGGCCCACCTCTTCGACCTGGTCCGCGCGGCCACCTTCGCCCGCCGCGCGAGGCGGCGCCCCGCGGCCGAGCGTGTTCGACCGACGATCCAGAGGATTCTCGACGCGATGACTGGCGTCCCCGCCTACGTGCGCAACAGCCGGCTGGACATCCTGGCGGCCAACCCGCTGGGTGCCGCGCTCTACGCTCCGGTGCTCGCCTCCACGACCGGCGTGCCCAACATGGCGCGCTTCATCTTCCTGGATGCCGCCGCGCCCGCGTTCTTCCCCGCCTGGAGTGCCGTCGCCAGTGACGCGGTGGCCATCTTGCGGGCCGCCGCGGGCCACGACCCCTACGACCGGCGGCTTTCGGACCTGATCGGCGAGCTGTCCACGCGCAGCGACGAGTTCCGGGTGCGCTGGGCGGCCCACAACGTCAAGTTCCACCGCACGGGGACCAAGGAGTTGCACCATCCCGTCGTGGGCGACCTGGTGCTGGCCTTCGAGGCCCTCGACCTGCCCGGCGACGACGACCAGCGCATCCTGGCCTACAGCGCCGAGCCGGGCTCACCCTCCGCCGATGCCCTGGCGCTGCTGGCCAGCTGGCTGGCGACTCCCGGTGCTGGAGCGCCGCTTCCCACCCAGGTCACCGACACGGCGGGCTGACGCCGCCGCACGCGCCGCCGTCGAGCTGGAGGTCGGCCGGCGCGACCCCTACTGCCAACTGAGCCGGGTCTTCCGTCTGGTTGGGGCGAATCGTGGCGGAGGGTCCCCCGCTCAGCCGTCCTCGCCGTGGCGGCGGCACCAGGCGTAGAGGGCGTCGTAGACAAACGAGCCGCGCTCCAGCAGGCGCTGGTCGTCGTCCTCCACGTCGAGCCCACCCGAGCCGATGGCCTCGAGCCCCGCGCCCAGCGGGTCGGCGGCGCGATCGTCGGCGATGTCGGCGGCGTGCACGATGCGGGCCAGGCGGGCCAGTGCGGGATCGTCCTGGGCGAGCCCGAACTCGTCAATCAGCACCTCGAAGCTGCAGCGGCCATCGCGGTGGGTGAACTCTGCCCCGGGGGCGTCGAAGGTGCGCGCCCCCTGAGCCGCGGCCCGCTCCAGGACCTCGCCGGCGGGGGCGAAGAGGATCTCGGCCTCGGGGTCGATGAAGCGGCGGATGAGCCAGGGACAGGCGATTCGGTCAGTCTTGGGGCGCTCACGGGTCATCCACTGCATCGGTAGCCTCCTTGATCGGTGCGGGATCACGGTCCGCATCTCGCGCGTGAGGCAGCGGCACGTGGCGAAACCAGGCCCACAGCCCGAGATCGTACCCAGCCTTCAGGGTCCCCGCGATCACGAAGGGAGCGCCGAAGCTCACCAGCTGGGACACTCCAGTGAGCAGCGCGCCGAGGGGCCGGCCGAGCAGTCGGGCCAGTCCCGTCGTGGCTGCGGCTCGCGTGCGCTCGGAGGGGGGGACCAACGCCATCACGTAGGCGTTGCGCGTGGGCACATCCATCTGCGAGAGGGTGGAGCGCGCCCAGAGGATCCCGGCGGCGACCGCCAAGTTCGGCGCGAAGGCCAGCGATGCGAGCAGGGCGTTCGAGGGCAGGTGCGTGAAGACCATCGTCTTGAGCAGCCCGAAGCGCGCGCCGAGGCGGCTCGCCATGACCATCGACCAGGTCTGGAGCAGCCCGACCACCAGGAAGATCACGCCGATCTGGAGCGCGGTGGCGTCGAAACGGCGGGCGATCCAGTAGGCGACGAAGGCCTGCACGGTAAAGCCCGAGCCGAAGGCGTCGACGGCGAAGAGCGCGGACAGGCGCTCGATCACCGAGCGCGTGCGCGCGTCGGGAGCCTGCGGTGTCACAGCACGCGATGCCGGTGCCGAGAGGGTCTCGTGCTCGACCTCGCGACCCAGCCGCATGGCCATCAGCGCGCCGATGAGCCCGAGCGGCACCAGCGGGAGGTAGCCCACGCCCTGGTTTCCCCCCGACCCCAGGAGCCCCAGCCAGCCCGCGCCCAGGGCGCCCAGGGCCCCGGCGGCCGCGCCGACGGCGCCGTAGCGGCCGAAGGCGCGCAGGCGCGCGCTGTGCTCCAGCGTCGAGGCCAGCATGACCTGCTCGAGGGCACCCAAGGGCCCCGAGTCGTTGGACTCGCTCGACAGGGTGCCGAGCAGCCCGGCCACGACGATCAGCCACCACGCGGGCTCCAGCGTCAGGGCCAGCCCCGCTGCGGCTTGGGCCAGGTGCCCGGCCACGTAGAGCCGGCGTCGACCCACGCGGTCCGCGTAGCGCCGGACGGCCAGGAGCGTCCAGGCCGCTCCACCGACGACCGCTCCCAGGACGCCGCTCACGTCGAGCCCCGAGAGGCCCCGGCGGTGCAGCTCGATCCCCAGGACCACGGCGAAGTAGCCCGACGCCAGTCCCCGCGTGCCCCGGACGGCCAGGACGATCGGCACCGTGCGGCGACGGGCGCCGGGCACGGCGGTGCCGGACGCCCGGGGGGCAGGACTCACCTTGCCATCCTGACCCACGGCGCGCACGCGCACAGCGACGCGCGCCCGGTGGTGGAGCAGCCCGGGCCCGATGCGGTGATTTCGCCCACTCTCCGGCGGTCAGATAGATAACATTGTTATGAATCGACCACACGGGGGGCGAGGCGCATGGGTCCCACAGTGACCAGGTCCGCGTCCGGGGACCACGTACCGGAGGTCACCCCCGATGCCGTGGGCGCACTGGCCGACCAGCTGCGCGTGACGACCGTGCGCCTGACCCGCCAGCTGCGCCGGCGTGACCGGTCGGGACTGAGCATCACGCAGTACGCGGCCCTGGCCTCGGTCGTCGATCACGGCGCGCTCTCCATCGGCGGGCTCGCCGCCAGCGAGCACCAGCCCTCGCCGGCGGCGTCGCGGATCGCGGACTGCCTGGAGGAGGCGGGACTGCTGATTCGCGAGCGCAACCCCCGCGACGGTCGCGGCGTGATCTTGCGCGCGACCGAGCGCGGGCGTGCGGTCGTGACGGCCCAGCGGGCGCGAGGCAACGCCTGGCTGGCGTCGCGGCTGGCCGCACTGTCGCCCCCGGAGCGTGACCTGGTGGCCGGAGGGCTCGAGGTGCTGGCCTCGGCGATCCTCGGGGAGGACGCCGCGGGGGAGACCGGCGAGGTCTCCGGGTGAGCGGCCGCTCGCGGGACCCCGAGGGCGTGGTCGGGCGCCGCTACAAGTGGGTGGTCCTGTCCAACACCACGATCGGCGTGCTGCTGGCCTCGATGAACACGACGAGCCTCATCATCGCGCTGCCGGTCATCTTCCGCGGCATCCATCTCGACCCGCTGGAACCGGCGAACTTCCCGTACCTGCTGTGGATCATGATGGGCTACATGCTGGTCACCGCGGCGCTCGTGGTGACGGTGGGGCGCATCGGCGACATCTTCGGCCGGGTGCGGACCTACAACCTGGGCTTCGCGTGGTTCACCGCGGGGTCCATCGCCCTCTCGCTGGTGTGGGGCCACGGGACGGCCGGCGCCCTGTCCCTGGTGATCTTGCGGATGGTCCAGGCGGTGGGGGGCACGTTCCTGCTCGCCAACTCGGCGGCCATCATCACCGACGCCTTCCCCTCCGACGAGCTCGGGCTGGCGCTGGGGATCAACATGGTGGCGGCGATCTTCGGGGGGTTCTTCGGCATCGTGGCCGGTGGCCTGCTCTCGCAGGTCGGCTGGCGCTGGGTGTTCCTGGCCAACGTCCCCTTCGGCGTGCTGGGCACCGTGTGGGCCTACCTCAAGCTCAAGGAGATCGGGGTGCACGTGCGGGCGCGCATCGACTGGCTGGGCAACTTGAGCTTCGCGGCCGGGCTGGCCATGGTCCTGGTCGGCGTGACCTACGGCATCAAGCCCTACGGGACCTCGCTAACGGGCTGGTCCAGCCCGTTCGTCCTGTGGATGATCGGCGCCGGCCTGGTGCTGCTGGTGGCCTTCGTCTTCATCGAGCGGCACGTGGCCGAGCCCATGTTCCGCATGTCGCTGTTCCGCGTCCGGGCCTTCAGCGCCGGCAACATCGCCCAGTTCCTGGGCGCGGTCGGCCGGGGCGGGATGCAGTTCATGCTGATCATTTGGTTCCAGGGCATCTGGCTGCCCCAGCACGGCTACGACTTCGCGCGCACGCCGCTGTGGTCCGGCCTCTACATGCTGCCCTGGACGCTCGGCTTCGTGGCCGCCGGGCCCATCTCGGGGCGCCTCTCGGACCGGTTCGGCCCCCGTCCCTTCACCACGGCGGGCATGGTGCTGTCGGCCGCCAGCTACCTGGTCATGATGGCCTTCCCGCCGAACTTCGCCTACGCGCCCTTCGCTGTCGTGATGGGTCTGAGCGGCGTGGCGATGGGGCTGTTCGCCGCACCTAACACCGCCTCGATCATGAACGCCGTGCCGGCGCGCGAGCGGGGAGCGGCCTCGGGCATGCGCGTGACGTTCGGCAACGCCGGCATGCCGCTGTCGATGGGCCTCTTCTTCACGCTGATGGTCGTGGGGCTGAACGCCGAGGTGCCCCGCACGATGTCCCACGCCCTGATCGCCCACGGCGTCCCGGCCGCCAGCGCCGCGGCGCTGGCGCACGTGCCGCCCCTGGGCTACCTGTTCGCGTCGTTCCTCGGATTAAACCCGCTGGCATCGCTGCTCGGTCCCCACGTGCTGGCCCAGTTGCCCGCGCACGATGCGGCCACGATCACCAGCCGGGCCTTCTTTCCCCAGATCATCGGCGGTCCCTTCAAGCACGGCCTGGTCCTGATCCTGGCCTTCGCCGCCGTCATGAGCCTGGTGGCCGCGCTGGCCTCGGCCCTGCGCGGCCAGCGGTTCATCCACGAGGAGGCCGGCTCGACGCTCGATCACCGTGCCACCGAGGCCGTCGTGGCGTCGTCGGTCGACTGATCGGCCCCGCCAAGCCGCCGCTACGGTGAGCCGATGCCTCGGGCCCTGATCCTGGGTGGCACCGGTGCCATCGGCGTGGCCACCGCGCTGCGGCTGCGCGCTCGAGGGTGGGACGTCACGGTGACCAGCCGCGACCCCGCGCGCGTGCCCCCACCGCTGGCGGTGGCGGGTGTGCGCCACGTCGTGGGCGAGCGCGGCGATGCCCGCCACCTGGCGGCCGTGCTCGGCGCGGGAGCCGACCTGCTGGTGGATGCAGCCTGCTACGACGCGGCCCACGCCCGCGCCGTGGCGCCCCTGGTGAGAGACGTCGCGAGCGTCGTGATGATCTCGTCCAAGGCCGTCTACGTTGACGACGCGGGGCGCCACGCGAACTCCGCCGAGCCCCCGCGCTTCGCCGGGCCGATCCACGAGACGCAGGCCACCTTGCGTCCCGACGCCCGCGCCCTCGGCGCCGGAGCCTCCTACGGCGGCGCGAAGGTCGCCGCTGAGGAGGTCCTGCTGGCTGGCGGCGCGCCGGTCTCGGTGCTGCGGCCCTCCAAGGTGCACGGGGCGTGGTCGCGCCAACCCCGCGAGTGGATCTTCGTGCGCCGCGTGCTCGACGGGCGCGACGTGGTGCTCCTGCGGGGCGGGGGACGGGGTGCCGACCACCCCTCAGCCGCCGCCAACGTGGCCGCGCTGATCGAGACCGTGGCCGGCGTCCCCGCGGCGCGCATCCTCAACGTGGCGGACCCCGACTGCCCCACCGTGGCCCAGATCGCGCAGGCGGTCGCCGCCGCGCTGGGGCACGCCTGGCGAGTTATCGACGTTCCCGTCGCCGACACGTCCGCGGTGGGGCGCACGCCCTGGGACCGCGACCCGCCCGTGAGGCTCGACACCCAAGCCGCCCGCGCCCTGGGCTACCAGCCCGCGGGCGACTACGCCACGACGATCCCCGAGGAGCTGGACTGGCTGGTCGCCACGGCGCGCCAGCCCGACGGATCTGCCTGGCTGCCCGCTCCGGGCGACCCGTTCTTCGCGCCGCTGCTCGACTACGCGTCCGAGGACGCCTGGCTGGCCGGCTGACCCGGCGGGAGCGCGGGTCCGGGCGAGCCGGATCTGGTGCCAGACTGATCTGAGTCGTGCCGACACCGAACCCGTCGGCCACCAGGAGAGGGGATCACCGTGGAGGATGCCGTAGCGCGATCCGAGATGTTCGCACTGGCCGACGGCTTCGTGCGCGAGTACCTGGACTTGAGCCCGGTCATGACCACCTTCGTCGGCGCCGCGGGACACGAGGACGAGCTCGACGACTACTCGCCGGCCGCTCACGAGCGGCTGGCCCAGCTGATCGCCCGGACGCGGCGGGCCCTGGACGCGGTCGCGGCCGGCGACGAGATCGATCGCATCGCCGGCCTGGCCCTGGGCGAGCGCCTCGAAGCCGAGGGCGCCATCGTCGAGGCGCGCGAGCAGGCGCGCAGCTTCGGCGTCATCGACTCTCCGGTGATGAACATCCGCCAGGTGTTCGAGCTCATGCCCGCGAGCTCCGCCCACGACGTGGCGGTGATCGCGCGCCGCCTCGATGCTGTGGTGGGCTCCCTGGCCAGCTGGCGCGCGGCGCTGGCCGAGGCCAAGGACCGCGGGGACGTCGTGGCCCGGCGCCACGTCGAGGGCGTCGTCGAGCAGGCGCTCGCCATGGCCCACCAGGGCTGGGCGGACTTCGCCGCCGGCGTCCGGCCGGCCAGCGGCGACGCCAATGCCCTCGACGAGGCGGTGCGCTCGGCTCAGGACGCCTACGAGGAGACCGCGACGTGGTTGCGCGACGTCTACGCCCCCCACGCCGCCGAGTCCGACCGGGTGGGGCGCGAGCGCTACGAGCGCTGGGTGCGCTACTACACCGGCGCCGACCTCGACCTTGACGAGACCTACGCGTGGGGATGGGAGGAACTCCAGCGGCTCAACGAGCGCATGTGGCAGGTGGCGCACGCGGTGGCGCCCGACGCCCAGCGTCTCGACCAGGTCGCCGAGGTCCTGGACCGCGATCCGCAGTACCGCATCGAGGGGACCGACGAGCTGCTGCGCCGGCTGCGCGCGTTCACCGATGCCGCGGTCGAGCGCGTCGACGGTGAGCACTTCGCCATCGATCCGAGGATCCGCTTCTGCGACGTGCGCCTGGCCCCCGAGGGTTCGGCGGCCGCGCCCTACTACATCAGCCCCAGCGAGGACCTCACGCGGCCGGGCACGACCTGGTTCCCGACGCTGGGCCAGACCTCGTTCGCGTGGTGGCGCCAGGTGTCGACCTGGTACCACGAGAGCGTCCCGGGCCATCACCTCCAGTTGGGGACCGTCGTGGCCAACCGCGACCGGCTGAGCCGGTTCCAGCGGCTGCTGGCGACCTCGAGCGGGTGGGCCGAGGGCTGGGCCCTCTACGCCGAGCGGCTCATGGATGAGCTGGGCGCCTTCGACTCGCCGGGCTACGAGCTGGGCTACCTCCAGGGCCAGGCGCTGCGGGCCGCCCGCGTGGTCGTCGACATCGGACTGCACCTGGGGCTGCCGGCGCCGCGCGACTTCGGCGCGCTGGGTGACTTCGGCGACATCGGGGGCCAGGTGTGGCAGCCCGACTGGGCGGTGGCGACGCTGGTCGAGCGCGCCATGGAGAGCCGGGCCTTCGCCGAGTCCGAGATCGACCGCTACCTGGCGATCCCGGGCCAGGCGATCAGCTACAAGGTGGGCGAGCGTGCCTGGCTGGCGGCGCGCGCCGAGGCCCGCGAGCGCCTCGGGGCGCAGTTCTCGCTGCCGGCGTTCCACGCCTACTCCCTGGCGCTCGGACCGCTCGGTCTGGACCCCTTCAGTGCCGAGATGCGGCGCTGGCACGGGGGCCCAGCAGCCTGAGCCACGCGGGGCGATGCGCGGGGGACATCACGTGATCGAGCGCGTCCCCGACGGCGCGGCACCGGGGCCGGTAGGGTGACGCCCGAGCGGCCGAGCGAGGCCGGCCGGCGCCACCGCGCGCGGCGAGACCCTCGCGGGCGCAGAAAGGTGGAGACATGGAGGACCAGGCAGCCAAAGTAGCCTTCGTCATCTTGAGCGATGACCCGGCTCGGGCGATTCCGGGACTGGTGCTCGCTGGGCGCATGAAGGAGAATCGCGGCGTCGACGTGCGCCTGATCTTCTTCGGTCCGGGCGTGCGCTTCGCGGCGAGCGGCGAGGCCGACGAGCATCTGGCCACGCTGCGTCGGGTGGGGGTCGTCCCCACGGCCTGCCAAGCCAACGTCGAGCAGTACGGGCTGAACGAGCAGATCGGGGCCCGCCCCATCGAGCTGCTAGCCGCGGGGGCCGAGATCGAGTCCTACGCGCGCGAGGGCTACACCGTCGTGAGTTTCTAAGCGGACCGCGCGGCGCGGCGCAGGGCGCGCGTGAGGGCCACGAGCTGTGGGCTCGGGCGAACGCTGAGCGCGCGGGTCGCCCGGGGCCGGCGCACCTCGTCGGGTAGCTGGGCCACCGCCGCGGCGCAGTGGTCCCGCACGGCGTCCAGGCTGGGCTGCCCGGCCAGCACCTGGCCGGCGCGCACGACGGGCTCGAGCAGGGCGCGACCCGCCAGGTCCTCGCCCTCGAGAGCCAAGACGTCGCTCCCGGCGTCCTGGCGGAAGACCTGGTGCCGTCCGGGGGCGGACGCCTTGCCGGCCGAGTGCTTCATCACGGGCTCCCAGCCCGCCGCGGTTCGCTGCGCGACCAGCTTGTAGACCGCCGACAGGGCCGGGACGGCCGCGCTGGTGGCCAGGGCGGTGCCCACGCCGAAGGCGTCGATGGGGGCGCCCGCGGCCACCAGGGCGGCCACGCGGTCCTCGGTGAGGTCGTTGGTGGCCACGATCTGGGTCTGGGTCATGCCCGCGCGATCCAGCAGCCCGCGCGCGCGGCGCGACTCGGCGTCCAGGTCACCCGAGTCGAGGCGGACGCCCTGCAGGGCGACGCCCGTGGCCCGGCTGGCCGCGATCGCGTGGGCCACCCCGACCGACGGGTCGTAGGTGTCGACCAGCAGCACGGCGCGCTGGGGGAACTCGCGGAGGAACTCGGTGAACGCCTGCTGCTCGCCGGCGGGTCCGTGGGCCAGGACGTAGTGGTGCGCCATCGTCCCGGTGGTGGCGATGGCGAGATCGATGCCGGCGCTGGTCGTGGCCGTCGCCGAGACGCCGCCGATCCAGGCCGCCCGGGCCGTGGCGCGCGCCGATCCCACCCCGGGCAGCCGGCGCAGGGAGAAGTCCGCGACCGGGCGGCCGGCGGCCGCATCGACGATGCGGCGAGCCCGGGTGGCCACCGCGGTCTGGTGCGAGACGATCGCCAGCAGGGCACCTTCCACCAAGGACGCCTCGATCCGTGGTGCCGTGACGCGCAGGAGCGGGGTACCCGCGCCCACGGGCGTGCCCTCGGCGATGGCGTCCACGTCGCCGGTGAAGCGGATGCTCGCGCAGTAGTCGAGGAAGGCCGGATCGAAGCGGCCCGCCGCGCGCAGGGCGTCGAGGTCGGGGCCCGCCAGGGCGAACTGCGCGACGAACGCGACAGCGTCGGCCAGGCCGGCGCTCACCGCGTAGCCGTAGTGGCGGGGCAGCGATCGCAGGACGAGCTCGAAGGCCACCTCCCCGGTGCGGCCCGCGCGCCAGAACGACTGCGACATGGTGAGTTCGTACTCGTCGAAGATCAGGGTGCTGGCCATGGCGCGGGGCGCCCCCAACCTAGTGGCTGGCCCAGAGTGCGCTGGTTCGTGGTGGCTAGCTCGTGGCGGCCACGCGGGCTAGCTCGTCGGCGAGCACCCGGGCGCTCGAGTGCGCCACGTCGCGGGCGGCCGTGAGCAGCACCAGCCGCGATGACGCGGCGAGGACCCTCAGGTGGGCGACGGCCTCCAGTGCGGGCGCCTCGCGCAGCTCGAGCTCGTAGCGCTGGCGGAACTGGGCGAAGCGCGCCACGTCGTGCGCATACCAGCGGCGCAGCTCGGGGCGGGGCGCCGCGTCCTTGGCCCACTCGTCGAGGTCGGCCGTCACCCGGGTGATACCACGGGGCCAGAGACGGTCGACCAGGACCCGCACCTCGCCGGCGCTGCGCCCGGGGTCCTGGTAGATGCGGGTCACCACGACATCGCCCATCGCGGCCACGCTAGCGACGCCGGTACCCGCGGGCCCCGAGGGCGGCCTCATCGATCATCGAGGGGTCCCACGGCGGATTCCACACCACGCGGACGTCCACGGGACCCTCACCGATCGCCGCGGCCACCGCGTCGTGGGCCATCTCGGGGATGATCTCGGCGGCCGGGCAGCCCGGCGTCGTCATGGTCATCTCGACGACGACGCCGCCCGCGTCTCGGCGCACGTCGTAGACGAGTCCCAACGAGACCACGTCGAGGCGCAGCTCGGGATCCTCAACGGTGCGCAGGGCCTGCCACACGGCGTCGAGGTCGTGCTCGGCGCCGGGCGTGGAAGCGTCGTGCGGGCCGGGGGCCGCACTCACGAGGCGGACCGGAAGGTGACGCGCCAGTCGCCGTCCCCGAGCTCTTCGGCCGTGTAGGTGAAGCCCTGGGCGCCGAGCACTCCCTCCAGGGGAACGGGCTCGAAGGGGGCGAGCACGACCAGCTCCTCGGTGGGCGCGAGCGCGCTGACCGCGGCCATGATCGCCTCGAAGGGCTCGTCGCCCGCAGCGATGATCGGACGGGCGTCGACGGTGGCCATAGGTCTCCTTGCGTCTCCTAGCAGTGAAATTTCTGCTGACTAACAGAAAATAGCAGCAGAGTCACGCCGAGGCAACCACGGGAGAAACCTCGCCGCCAATCCCCGGCCGCGAGTGCGCCCCGTATAATTACGCCGACGAGAAGAAATAATGGGCCAACGTGTGGGCCCCGGGAAAGCGAGACGTCATGGCCACTGCAGCGACGGCACCGGGCGGCGGCGCGACCTGGGCGGGACGTCCTCGGGGCGTCCCGGCGGCGGTCCCGGCGCCCGGGGTGCCCCTGTCGTTCCTCGGGGCGTCGGCCCTGGGCCTGATCGCGACGGGCGTCGCGTGGCTGGTCGTGGCGGGGCGGGCCGCCCGCGACGTGACCGCCGATCCCGTCGTCGCCGCGGTGCACCTGGGTGTGCTGGCGACCCTGGCCATGGGCCTGCTCGGGGCGCTCCACCAGTTCGTGCCCGTGATCACGGGGCGGCCCCTGCGCTCGACCGTCGCGGGCTACGCCAGCTGCGCGCTGTGGGTCGCGGCCTCCTGGATGCTGCCGTTCGGGATCGGCCTGTCGGCGCCCGTGGTGACGGGTCTCGGCGGGGCGTCAGCCGGCATCGCGGTGCTGGTCGTGTCCTGGAACCTGTGGCCGGCGCTGCGGGTACGGGGCAAGGGCCCCGCGGTCACGGCGATGCGGTGGTCGATGGCCGGTGCGCTGATCACGACCTACCTCGGCGTCGCCTTCGTCGGGGACCGCCAGGCATCCTGGTTCGCGCTGTCGGCCCGCGCCGACCTGGCGATGGGCGTGCTCGGCGTCTTCACCTGGCTGGGCACGGCCTACGTCGGGGTGGCGAGCAAGCTGTGGCCGATGTTCATGCTGGCGCATCTGGAGTCGCGCGCACGCTCGGTGCGCGCCTCGGTGTGGCTGGTGCCCGTTGGCGCCCTGGTGCTGGCCGCGGGTCTGCTGGCGGCGCTCCCAGCGCTCGCCGCGGGTGGCGCCCTGGTGCTGGCCGCGGGACTGGCCGCGCACCTCGTGGCGCTGGGCGCGCACGTGCGTCGCCGCCGCCGCGCACGCGACCTGCACCTCGTCTTCGTGCTGACGAGCGCGGCGTCTCTCCTGGGCGGCGTGGCTCTGGCGCTGGTGGCGGCCGTCACCGGGAGTGCGCACCCCCGGGCGGGGCGGGACCTGGTCGCCGCGGCGATGGCCCTCTTCGGTGGGTGGCTCCTGCTGGCGCTGGTCGGCCACGCGCACAAGGTGGTCCCCTTCATCGCCTGGTCGGTGCTGCGCGCCCGTGGCGTCGTCTCGAACCCGCGCGGTCAGGCCCTGGGATTCGCGGACCTCTATTCGGCCCGCTGGGCGCTGGCCAGCTACGTGAGCACCACGGGGGGCGTCGCCGCGCTGGGCCTGGGCCTGGCCATCGCGTCGCCCCCGGTGATGCGGCTGGCCGGCATCCTGCTGGCCTTCACCGGAGTGGTCGTGGGCGCCAACCTCGGGCGGGGACCGGGGCGCGTGGCGCACGCGGCTCCGGCGGCGACGTCAGCTGCGTCGGGTACCCCTGAGTCGGCACCGACCCGCTAGGCCGCGCTGCGGCCGATGCGGACCCGCCATACCCGGGGGCCCGACTCCAGGTAGTCCCACGTGAAGGCGCCGGGATGCTCGGCGTCGAACTGGTAGCGCAGGGGCTTGGGATCATGATCGTTCACCAGGACGAAGGAGTCACCAGCGCCCAGCGCCTCGTAGGCCGAGAAGATTGACTCGTGGCGCTCGCGCGGCGGCAGGGATCGCACGTCCAGGCTGTCGGCGTCACTCGGCGCGATCGTCGAGGGGGTCGCGATGGACACCGCGGTGGGCTCGAGGGAGCGGGCGACCCGGTGCAGGCGCGAGGTCACGCGGCGCGCCAGGTCGGGTCGTGGCGCGCGCAGGACTGTCCAGGCGCGCGCCAGCAGGCGGCTGGCCGCGTCGGGCGCCCCGGCCCGGTCGAGCTCGTCGCTGGCCTGGACGACGAGGTCGAACAAGGCGTCGTCGGCTGAGGCGGAGGCGGGAGGCGCGACCGGCGCGCTCAGCAGCTCGTGCATGGCGTCGAGGAGTGCGGGCAGCGATCCCGGGGCCCCGTCGCGCAAGGCGGGCAGCACGACGTCGTTCTCCGCGCCGACGTGGTCGGCGAACAGGAGGCGAACGCGGCGCGCGGCCGCACGGCGGACGTCGGCAGGCGCGGCGGGGCTGAGGTCGTCGCCGAGCCGGGCCAGCTCGTGGTGCTCGACGATCAGGCCCCCGATGAGAGGCGCCAGTCCGGGCAGAGCGGCCGCGGCGCGATAGACCGACGCCTCCTCGGCGAGCGCGTGGGGCAGGACCTCGCCCGCCAAGTAGGCCAGCAGAGCCGCGGTGGCCTCCACCGTGGGGTCGGTCTCGACCGATCGGGCCCGGGCGTCCACCTGGCTCACGAGCTGGGCGTGATGGGTCTTCATGGCCTGCGTGGCGGCGAGGTCATTCACGGTCATCTTCCTCCTGGGGATCGGGCGCCCTCCGGCGCCCGGACCATATTATTCGATCCCAAAGCAGAAAAATCGGGACCGGGCGCGGGCCCTCAGCGCACGCGCGCCGGCGCGGCCCGCAGGGACAGCCGGCAGCCGGCCTCGCGCGGCGAGCGGGCAACCAGCTCGTCGACCTCCCAGCCGCCCAGACCCGTGGCCAATCCCTCGACCAGTCCCAGGTGGAGCTGGCAGATGGTGGCGGGATTGACGGCGGCCACGTCGACGAACGGGCACCGCTCCAAGATGAAGTCGACCCGGGTGCGGCTCGCCTCCCGGCGGGGATGGAAGCCCCGGCGCGCGAGATCGGCCTCCATCACGTCGAGGGCCGAGCCGCCGTCGCTCAGCTCGGCGGCGCGCTGCACGCCGCGCAGACGCCCGGCTTCCCGGGGGGAGATCTGGCGGCTCAACGCGTCGCTGAGCAGCTCGGCGAGCCACACGTAGGTCCCCGGGGCGTCCCAGCGGCTGGCGGCCCCCGCGTCGGCGCGATAGAGCAGGCGAGGGCGCCCGACGCGCGAGCGGACCTCCCGGCTCTCGTCGACCAGGCCGGCCTCGACCAGGACGGCCAGATGCTGGCGCACGGTGTTGTGGTTCAGTCTCGCCATGTCGGTCAGCTCGGCGACGGCGACCGGCCCGTCGTGGGCCACGAGGTAGCGGAACAGGCGCAGCCGGTTCGCGTCGCCCAGCGCGCGCGCCTGGGCGAGGAGCTCGTCGGCCGGCGAGGTGGGCGTCACAAGTTCCACTGTAGAGCAGAAGAATTCGTGGCGCACGGGGACCGCGCCGGGCCGGCCGAGCGGTCCGCGTGGCTGGGATAGCCTGCCAGCACATGCGAACGCGGCGCGCGGTGGGGTCGATCCTTCTGGTGGCCCTGCTGACCTGGGGGCCTCCCGCAGCGGCGTCGCCCGCACCACTAGCGACGCTGCGCGTCGGGATCGCGCCGCCCGCGGCGACGGGGTCCGGGTATCCCGCGGTGGTGGGCGTCGCCGTCGCGGCGGGGGGCGCGAGCTACGCGGACGTGCGCATCGATGGCCGCGTCGACGTGTTCGGTCGCTTCGCGCGCGTGGTGGCTGCTCCGCCCGCGGCCCCTGGGGTCAGCGCCACCGGCATCGCGGCCGACCCGCGGACCGGCGGCTACTGGGTGCTCTTCTCGAACGGCCGCGTCGAGGCGATCGACGCGCCGGCCCTCGGGGGTCCCCGGATCCCCACTGGGGGCTGGGGCCAGTACCCGGCGGCCGTGGCCATCGCCGCAGCTCCGCGGGGGCGCGGCTACCTGGTGCTGCGGGCCAACGGCGCGGTCGACGCGTTCGGCACACGGGCGCACGGCTCGCTGGCCCACCGCCTCGCTTACGGCGCGACGGCCCCGGTGACGGCGGTGGGCATTGCCGTGGACGCGGCGACCGGTGGCTACTGGATCGCGACCTCCAGCGGGGCCGTGGTCGCCTTTGACGCGCCCGCCCTGGGCGCGCCGAGCCTGGCGTCGCCGCTCTCGCGAGCGCCCACGGTGGCCCTGGCCGCGGCGGGCTCCGGGGTCGTCGCCTTGGAGGCCGACGGCCACCTCAGCGCCTATGGCACATCGGTGGGTCCAGCGGCGGTCGCGATGCCGGCGGGGGCGGCGGTCGCGGTGCCGGCGGGGGCGGCGGCCGCGGGCATCGCCGTGGCGGGCTCGCGCCTGATCGTGGCCATCGACGACGGTGGGGACGCGGGCTACCGCAACCCCCTGCGCGCGGTGCGGGCCCTCGTGCCCCAGGAGATCGACCAGGGCGTGGACTACTGCGGCTCGGGACCGGTGTACGCGCTGGGCCCGGGGGTGGTCCTCAACGTGACCGATCCGGGCTGGCCGAGCGGCACGTTCATCGCCTACCGGCTGACCGCGGGGCCCGCGGTGGGCCGCGTCGTCTACGTGGCCGAGAACGTGACCCCCCACGTGCGCATCGGACAGCGCGTCACGATGACCACGGCCGTAGGCGTGGTGCACGACTTCACGACGAGCCTCGAGACGGGCTGGGCATCACCCACGCGCCTGGGCTGGGCCCTGGGCGCGACCCAGTACACCGGCAAGAACTCGACGGCCTTCGGGCGCAACTTCAGCGCCCTGCTCGAGACCGTGGGTGCGCGTCCCGGCCTGACCCTGGCGGGTCCCCCGGGACGCCTGCCGGCCGGGTGGCCCCGCTGGCCGGCTGGGGGTTGAGCGCCGACGTAGAGTGCGCGGGGGTCCGCGAGGAGGTGTCCCGTGGCACAGGTGAGTGTCGAGAACGGTGAGTTGGCGCTGCACCTGACGGGGATGGAGCGCCTGGAGGGCGTGCGGGGCGACCTGCGCGCGCCGGTGAGCGCGGTGGTCGGTGTCGAGGTGATCGAGGACGCCCACGGGGCCGCCGACGAGATCGGCGTGAAGGTCGGGACGCGGATCCCCGGCGTCGTCGAGGTGGCCACGGTCTACGCGGCGCGCGCCAAGCTCTTCGTCGCGGTGCACCGCGACACCCCGCGGGGCGTGAGGATCCGCTTCACCGGCAGCGACGTCGACGAGTGGATCGTGGGCTGTGCCGACCCCGAGGCGACCCGCAGCGCGATCGAGCAGGCGCGGCACTAGCGGTCGGGTCCGGGCTGGCGCCCCGGATCGCGGAGGGGGACCGGCGCCGCCGGGGCGGCCGGCCGCACTAGAAGTTGATGACGGCCGCGCCCTCGAGGGCGAAGCGCATGAACGCGTCGCGCGCGAACTGCAGGACCACGCCGCGCTCGCGGAGCCGGTCCACGGCCCCGGCGATGATGGCCGCGTTCTCGCACGCGCCCACGGTGACGCCAGCGGCGATGAGCGCGTCGATCTGCCGGTTGAAGTCGATGACGACGGGTGTCTCGACCGTGCCGTCGAGGGCCCGCTGGGCCGGACCGAAGCAGAAGACCTCCAGGTCGACGCCCGTGCTGGCCGCGTGCTGGTGGATCCGCTCGGCGATGTGGGCGCCGGTAGCCAGGTCGGCCGGGCTGTCGTGGAACAGGTGGATCACGACCTTGGGCATCTCACTCCTCGTCGGTGATGGCGGCGCCGCGCACCAGGGTCGAAGCCATGTCGGCCAGGGCCGTGGGTGCCAGCTGCCACCACGTCCAGCGTCCACGGCGCTGCGCCACGAGGATACCGGCCCGGGCGAGGACCGCCGTGTGGTGGCTGATGGTGGGCTGGGACCGGCCGACGGGCTCTTCGAGCTGGCACGAGCACAGCGGTCCCGAGCGGGCGATGTGCGCGACGATGCGCAGGCGGATGGGATCGGCGAGCGCGGCGAGGCGGTGGGCCAGGTCGCCTAGTGCCTCGTCGTCGAGGGGGGTCAGCTCCTCGCGCGCGCACGCGGCGTCGTCGGGTCGCTCGACGACCGGGAGCCGGGTCGCGCGGCTCGCGACGGGCGAACCCATGTCAGATGACCCGGCTAGATTGATCCACATCGATATGGTAGATCCTGGCGCCCCCCTCACCGCGCTCGCGCCGCCCGCGCGCCCCCACCTGTCGCGCGGCGACCGGCTGCTGCCCGCGTGGATCGCGGGAGCGATGGTCGTGGGCCTCGGGCTCGGGCACCTGGTGCCCCAGCTGGGAACGGCTCTCGAGCGGATCCAGGTCGAGGGGACCAGCCTGCCCATCGCGATCGGACTGCTCGTCATGATGTACCCGGTGCTCGCCAAGGTCCGCTACGGCGACATGGGTTCGGTGGCCCGCGACGGACGCCTGCTCGTCCCGTCCCTGATCCTCAACTGGGTGGTGGGTCCCCTGGCCATGTTCCTGCTCGCCTGGGCGTTCCTCGGCGCCGATCCGGCCTACCGGACCGGGCTGATCCTGGTGGGCCTGGCCCGGTGCATCGCCATGGTCCTGATCTGGAACGACCTGGCCTGCGGCGACGGGACGGCGGCCGCGGTGCTGGTCGCGCTGAACTCCCTGTTCCAGGTGGTGGCCTACGCCGTCCTGGGCTACTTCTACCTGGAGGTGCTGCCGGGGTGGCTGGGCTGGCAGACGACCTCGGTGCACGTGGCGACGGGCATGATCGCGCGCTCGGTCGTCATCTTCTTGGGGATCCCCCTCGTCGCGGGGTACCTCACGCGCCGGATCGGCGAGCGGCGGCGCGGACGCGACTGGTACGAGGGGCGGCTGATCCCGCGGCTGGCCCCGCTGTCGCGCTGGGGCCTCCTGTTCACCATCGTGATCCTGTTCGCGCTGCAGGGTGCCGCCATCGTGCACCGGCCGTGGTCAGTGGTGCGCATCGCCGTTCCCCTGCTCATCTACTTCGCCATCATGTGGGGCGTGTCGATGGCCTTCGGGTACCGCTCGCGACTGGGGTACCCGCGCACGGTGACCCTCGCGTTCACGGCGGCGGGCAACAACTTCGAGCTGGCCATCGCGGTGGCCATCGGCACCTTTGGCGCGACCTCGGGCGAGGCGCTGGCCGGCGTGGTCGGACCGCTGATCGAGGTGCCGGCGCTGATCGCGCTGGTCTACGCCGCGACCTGGTCGCGCCGCTGGTTCACGAGCCAGGTGACGCGATGAGCTCCCCGGAGCTCCCGCGGGTCCCCACCGTCTTGTACGCGTGCGTGCACAACGCCGGGCGGTCCGTCGCCGCCAAGGTTCTGACCGAGCACTACGCCGCGGGCCGCGTCGCCGTGTTGTCGGCAGGCTCGGAGCCCGCCGACGCCGTGAACCCCGTCGTCGCCGAGGTGCTGGCTCGCCGGGGGCTGTCCACGCAGGCCGAGCGCCCGCGCCATCTCAGCGGGGAGGTCGTGGGGCAGGCCGACGTCGTGGTGACGATGGGCTGCGGGGAGACGTGCCCGTTCGTGCCCGGTCGGCGCTACGAGGACTGGGTGCTCGAGGATCCGGCGGGCCAGTCGGTGGAGGTCGTCGAACGCATCGTCTCGGCGATCGATGCCCGGGTTCGCGCGCTGCTCAGCGAGCTGGGCGTCGACCTGTAGCCCCGGGGCCGGGTCCGACGCGTCCGGGACCCGAGCGCGAGGCTTCTCAGGGGCGCGGGCGATCGCCGCGATGCCAGGGCAGTCCGGGCGCCTCGATGCGCGCCAGGGCGCTGGCGACGGGGGCGAAGCGCCCGTCGCGCTCGCGCCACGAGCGTGCGGCCGCGGCGATCTCGTCGCGCGTGCGGGCCACGAAGTTCCACCACATCGAGATGGTCTCGGGGAAGGGCGGCCCGCCCAGGAGGATCGCCCGACTCGGCTCGCGGGGCACGAGGCGCAGCGCGTCGCGACCCGGCTGCCAGATGGCGATCTGGCCCGGCCCCAGGGACGCGCCGGGCGCGCTCACGGCACCCTCCAGGACGATCAGGGCGTGCTCGTAGGCGGGCGCCAGCGGCACCAGTGCCTCAGCCCGCAGCGCGAGATCGAGGCCGACCAGCGGGGTGTCGTGACGCGCCGGGCTCGAGACGCCGCCGTAGGCCCCCACGAGCACGGTGACGTCGAGCGCCGGCTCGGCGAAGCGAGGCAGGGCCGCGTGGTGCTCAAAGCTCGCGGGCCCGTGGCGTGTCGCCTCGGGCAGCGCCACCCACAGCTGGATCCCCTCGAGGCGACCGGCGTAGGAGCCGGTGGCCTCCTCGGAGTGCGCCACGCCCCCACCCGCGGTCATCAGGTTCAGCTGGCCGGGCCGGATGGTCTGCTCGGTGCCCAGGCCGTCACGATGGAGCGCCTCACCGGCCGTGAGCCAGGTGAGAGTCTGCAGGCCGATGTGCGGGTGGGGGCCGATGTCGAGTCCCCGCTGCGCGGTGACGCTGGCCGGCCCGAGGTGATCGGCGAAGCACCAGGCGCCCACGGTGCGCTGGAGGCGCTGGGGCAAGGCGCGGCGCACGGAGATCGCGCCGACCCTCGCGATGTGCGAGGTCAGCACTGCAGGCTCGTCAGCTCGAGAATCCATCAGGGGTCGCCACAGCGATGGTACCCGTCCCCCGAATGGGAGGCGCCCCGGCGGTGTCAGAGACACCGCCGGGGCCGCGCAGTCCGGACCACGCCACGAAGAAGGGGCCTCGGGTCGTGACGTGGTCCGAAGGTCTTTAGATCACGATGTGCTCGGGGTCGCGCTTCTTGTACTGCGTCCAGCCGAGAATCGTCAAGACGAGCATCAGCGCAGCGCCGATGAACATCGCGATCGCGGACCACTCGGCGATCTGCCCGAACATCCAGAAGGCGTAGGCGGTCAGCAGGGTCCCGCGCAGGGTCTCACCCTGGAAGAGCGTCTGTGCCTCGCTGGCCAGGGCCTTGTTCGAGGGGTCGGCGAGGGCGGCCGCGCTGACCTCCGCGTAGGTCTTGCCTCCGCCGATCTCCTGCAGGTGGACGGCGATGTAGTGGTCCGCCCAGACCTCGGCCTGACGGCCGTTGAGCAGCTGCTGACCGGCGTAGGGCGTCAGGTACGGCTTGATCAACGGGTTCTGGAGTGATGGGGAGTCCTTGGCCGGGAAGTAGATCCTCTGAGCGGCGAGCTGGCTGTGGACCTGGGAGTTGGCGAAGCTGTAGCCCCACATGAGCAGCCCCCCCGCGGCGATCAGGACGATGGTCAGCAGACCACCGACCATGGTGAGCAGTTTGTCAAGTGCCTTGCGCCTCATGGCAACCTCTTTGTTTTGGGAGACATCTCCATTGTGCCGGTGAGAGCGCCCGATGCCGTAGGGCAATAAGTCACTAGAGAGGGAAACAATAAAGAAAAGAGGCTTTTCCTATATCTGGGCGATAACAGGGAAAACCCGCGAGCAATATCACGGTTCCGGGGTGCTGGTATCCCCGAAATCGGCCTCTTCAACGAGGTCGCGCCGTCGCGGATCCTCGGTGAGGCGCAGCCCGATGCGTCGCAGGTAGCCCAGGCCCATGACGGCGGCCTCGCAGCCCACCTCGGCCAGGCGCTCGACGTCGCGATCGTCGCGCACACCCCCCGCCGCGACGACGGGGATCCCGCTGGCGCACGCCTCCTCGTACAAGGTGAGGTCCGGTCCCGCCATCGTGCCGTCGCGCTCGATGGCGGTGACGTGGATGCGGCGCGTGCCCGCCTCCACGCAGCGCTGGAGGGCCTCGCCGATCGTGACGTGCTCGGTGGCCGTCCATCCCCGCACCGCGATATGGCCGTCGCGCACGTCGAGAGCGACGACGAGCCGGTCGCCGAGGGCCTCCACCAGCTGGCCCAGGCTGGCCGGGCGGTCCCACGCGGCCGAGCCCATGATCACGCGCGCGGCGCCGCTGGCGAGAGCGCTCTGGGCGGCCGCCAGGCTGCGCAGCCCGCCCGAGACCTGGAGTGGCGTGGCGCCCGCGAGCGTCACGCAGCGCGCGAGGAGGGCCGGGTCGCTGCGGCCTCGGCGCGCGCCGTCGAGATCGACCACGTGGATGAGGGCAGGCCTCGTGGCGACCACGCGCGCGAGGAAGTCGGCCAGGTCGTGGCGGAAGGTGACGGCGGTGTAGTCACCGCGCTCGAGTCGCACGGCCTGTCCGTCGAGGACGTCGACTGCAGGGATGAGTTGCATACCAGTGTTCTAGTAGAGTAGCATACTACTATGACCAGTGGCCGGGTAGTTCCTGCGGAGTCCCACGAGGACACCGTCAATCGATTCGCGGACCTCGTCGCGGCGTTCGTGGCGCTGCGCGGTCCCGACGAGGTGGCCGCGTTCCTGCGCGACCTGTGCACCACCAACGAGCTCGATGCCCTGGGCCAGCGCTGGCACGTCGCGCGCCTGGTGGACCAGGGGCTGCCCTACCACGAGGTGTCGCGCCGCACCGGCGCCTCGACGGCCACGGTCACCCGGGTGGCGCACTGGCTGCGCTACGGCGAAGGTGGCTACCGCGCCCTGCTCGAGCGGGCGGCGCGATGAGCCGGCGCCTGAGCCTGGCCCTGCCCTCCAAGGGCCGCCTGCGCCAGCCGGCCTGGTCGCTACTCGAGGCCAGCGGGGTGGACCCCCAAGAGCCTGGGGAGCGCATGCTGCAGTCCCACTGCCGCAACGCGGACATCGACCTGCTCTTCGTGCGCGCCGACGACGTGCCCGAGTACGTCCAAGACGGCGTGGTGGACTGCGGCATCACGGGACTGGACCTGCTGGCCGAGCGGCGCTGCGACGTGGTCGAGCTGCTGCGCCTGGGCTTCGGGAAGTGCTCGTTGCAAGCCGCCGTTCCCCTGGAGGACACGGCGACGCGCCTCGAGGACCTGGGCGGGCGTCGGGTGGCGACGTCGCACCCTCGCGTGACCGGGGAGGTCCTGGGCGCGCTAGGCATCGACGTCGAAGTGGTCCGCGTGACCGGCGCGGCCGAGATCGCGCCGCGCCTGGGCCTGGCCGAGGCGATCGTCGACCTGGTCTCGACGGGCAGCACCCTGCGCACCAACGGCCTGCGCACCATCGGGACGCTCTTCGAGTCCGAGGCGGTCCTGATCGGTCGCACCGGGTCCGACGACATCGAGGCCCAGCGCACCTTGACGACCGTGCTGGGCAGCGTGACCAACGCGCGGGCCAGCCGCTACCTCCTGTGCAACGTCCGGCGCGCCGACCTGGAGGCGGTGACCACGCTGCTGCCCACCGCAGGGTCACCTACGGTCATGGAGTTGGCCACGCCGGGCGTCGTGGCGGTCCACGCCCTCGTGCCGGCGGCCGACATCTGGTCCCTGCTGCCGCGCCTCAAGGCCCACGGGGCCAGCTCGATCCTCACTTTGCCCGTCGAACGGATGCTGCCATGAGCCGATCGCCCACGAGCCCGCAGTCCTTCAGCGTCGAGGAGATCGTCGTGGACGTGCGCCAGCGCGGGGACGAGGCCGTCGCCTACTGGTCGCGCGTGCTGGACCACACGACGTCGGCGGTGCCCGAGCGGGCCACGCCCTACGGCGACGTGCCCACCGCGGCCATCCTCGCGGCCGCCGACGCGGTCGCGCGCTGGCACCGGGCCCAGCGACCCGCCGACGTCGAGCTCGAGGTCTCGCCGGGCGTGATCCTCGAGCGTCGCTGGGCCCCTCTGCGACGCGTCGGCATCTACGTGCCCAGCGGCCTGGTCTCCTCGCTGATCATGACGGCTGTGCCGGCACGCGAGGCTGGCGTCGAGCAGATCGTCATCTGCACGCCACCCCGCGGGGCGGCCGCCGTGGCCGCCGCCGCCGCCCTGCTCGGCTTCGGGGACGTCTGGGCGGTGGGCGGGGCTCACGCGATCGCGGCGATGGCCTTTGGCACCGACTCGATCCCGGCCGTCGACAAGATCGTCGGACCCGGGGGCGGTGCGGTCAACGCGGCCAAGCTGCTGGTGAGCCGGGAGGTCGCCATCGACCTGCCGGCCGGGCCCAGCGAGGTCGTGGTCGTGGCTGATCGCGGGTTCGACGAGCGCATCGTGCGCCAGGAGCTCGACGCCCAGATGGAGCACGGGCCCGACTCGCGCGCCCACGTCATCTGGGTCGACGACGACCTCGACGCGGCGCTGGCCGAGCTCGAGACGTGGGCGCCCGAGCACGTCGCCCTGCTCGGCGAGCGAGCCGAGTCCCTGGCCCCGCGCATCCGCTGCGCGGGCGCGGTGTTCGTCGGTCCCTTCGCCCCGGTCCCGGCGGGCGACTACGCCACGGGAGGCAACCACGTCCTGCCGACGGGTCGCTGGGCCCGAGCCACCGGGGGGCTCGGCCTGGAAAGTTTCCTCAAGCCGGTGACCATCCAGCGAGTCTCCCAGGACGGCCTGGCGCGCCTGGCGCCCACGATCGAGGCGCTGGCGGATCTCGAGGGCATGCCCGCCCACAAGGCGACGGCGCGCCGATGAGCACGCCGCGCGCCCGCCCGGCCTACCAGTGGCCGCCGTCCAACGAGCGCCTGGCCGCCCAGGTGGGGCTCGACCCGCGGGCCATCATCCGCTTCGACGGCAACGTGCCCGCGGCGCCGGCACCCGTCGCGCGTCCCTCCACCGTCGCGGCGGCCCTGGCCGAGATCAACGAGTACGACCGGGGCCGCTACGAGCCCCTGCGAGCCGCGATTGCCCGCCGCCACGGCGTCGCCCTGGAGTCCGTGGCCCTGGGGGCGGGCAGCGACGAGTTCATCGTCCTGCTGGCCCGACTCTTCGCCACGGGGGGCACCGTCGCCACGGTGCCCACGCACTCCTACTCGATGTACCGGTTCGCCGCCGCCATGGCCGGAGCCCAGATGGTCGAGGACCCCGCGACCGCCGACCTGGTGTTCGTGTGCCGGCCCAACAACCCGACCGGCGAGCTCCCCGAGGTTCCCGACGTGCCCGGGCAGCTCGTGATCGACGAGGCCTACGCCGACTACGCCGGCGTCGACGCCCTGGATCGCCTGGCCTCGGGGGCGATCGTCCTGCGCACCTTCTCCAAGGCCTACGGCCTGGCCGGTGCCCGGGTGGGCTACGCGCTGGCCTGCCCGGACACGGTCGAGGTGATCTCGTCGTACCAGGCGCCCCTGTCGGTCTCGTCGGTCTCGGCCGCCCTGGCCCTGGCCGCCCTGGCCACGCCGCTCGACGTGAGCGCTCAGCTGGCCGAGCGCGAGCGCCTTGCCGCCGAGCTGCGCGGCCTCGGCCTGACGCCGCTGCCCTCGCACACCAACTTCCTGTTCATCCCGATGGACGATCCCCAGCAGCTGGTCGACGCCCTGCTGCCGGCCGGTGTCGTCCTGCGCGCCTTCGCCGGGGGACTGCGCATCAGCGTGCGCGACGCCCTCGACGACGACGTCCTGCTCGAGGCCCTCCGGGCCTGGCGCAGCGGTGCCGCGGTGGTCTCCCCCTGGACCCGACGGCGCCGGGCGACGGCCGAGACCCGCTTCCTGGTCCGCCTGCGCGTGCGCGGCGAGGGGCGCGTCCTGGTCCAGTCGGGTGAGGGCTTCTACGACCACATGCTCCAGCAGCTGGCCTTCCACGCGGGCTGGGACCTGCGCGTCGACGGGGTCGGCGACCTCGAGACGGGGGACCACCACACGGTCGAGGACATGATGCGCACCGTCGGGGCCACTTTGGACGACGCCCTGGGCGATCGCCGCGGGCTGGCCCGCTACGGCGAGGCGCGCGTGCCCATGGACGAGGCCCTGGCCCACGCGGTCGTCGACCTGTCGGGCCGGCCCGTGGCCCAGCTGTCGATCGACCCTGATCCCGGCATGGCCACCCACGCCCTGGAGTCCTTCGTGCAGACCGCGCGCCTGACCCTGCACGTCACGGCCACGGGCGCCAACGCCCATCACGTGGCCGAGGCCAGCTTCAAGGCGGTGGGCCGGGCCCTGGCGGTGGCCCTACGCCAGGTCGGCACCCAGGTCGCCTCGACCAAGGGATCCCTGTGAGCGATCCGGTGATCATCGTCGACTACGGCGCCGGCAACACGCGCTCGGTCCGCGCCTCGCTGGCGCGCCTGGGACGCGCGAGCGAGGTGTCGGCCACGCCCGCCGTGATCGCCCGGGCCAGCCACGTCATCCTCCCGGGTGTGGGCTCGGCGGCCAGCGCCATGGCGCACCTGCGGGCCACCGGCGCCGCCGAGGCGCTGGGTGAGCGCGTCGCCGCGGGCCGGCCGGTGCTCGGGATCTGCCTCGGACTGCAGCTGGCCCTCGAGGACTCCGAGGAGGACGGCGGCGTCGTGGGGCTGGCCCTGGTCCCGGGCCACGTGGAGCGCCTGCGTGAGGGCCGCGTGCCCCGTCTGGGCTGGGCGACGGTGCAGCCCGGTGGCGAGACCTTCTACTTCGCCCACTCCTACGGCGCCCGCACGCCGGCGGCGGTCGCGCTCGCCGAGGGCGTGGCGGCCATCGTCGAGCACGGCTCCTTTGTCGGCGTGCAGTTCCACCCCGAGAAGAGCGGCCCGGCGGGTCAGCGCTACCTGGACCGATGCCTTACGCCCGCCTGATCCCGTGCCTCGACGTCGCCGACGGACGCGTCGTCAAGGGCGTCAACTTCGTCGGCCTGCGCGACGTCGGTGACCCGGTCGAGCTGGCGGCGGCCTACAGCGCGGGCGGCGCCGATGAGCTCGTGTTCCTAGACATCGGGGCCACACCCGAGGAGCGCACGACGCTGCTCGACGTCGTCGCGCGGGTCGCCGACGTCTTGGACATCGCCTTCACCGTGGGGGGAGGGGTGCGCACCCTCGAGGACGCCGCGCGCATCATCGAGGCCGGTGCTGATCGCGTCTCCTTGAACTCGGCGGCCGTCGCCGATCCCCGCCTGCTCACCGCGGTGGCCGACCGCTACGGGTCCCAGGCGGTCGTCGCGGCCATCGACAGCCGCGGCGGCCGCGTGTTCACGGGGGGCGGGCGCACCCCGAGCGAGCGCACCACCGTCGCCTGGGCCCGAGAGGCCGTCGCGCGCGGCGCCGGGGAGGTGCTGCTCACCTCCATCGACCACGACGGTCGCCGCGAGGGCTACGACCTCGAGCTCACGGCCCAGGTCCGCGACGCGGTGGGCGTGCCGGTGATCGCGTCAGGGGGGGCCGGCTCGGCCCAGCATGTGGCCGACGCGCTGGCGGTGGCCGACGCGGCGCTGGTGGCCTCGATCGTCCACGAGGATCCCGGCGGGCTGCCGGCGCTGCGTCGCGCCGTCGTGGCCGCCGGAGGGGCACTGCGACCATGGGAGGCCGAGACGTGAGCGAGTTGCGAGCAGCGGTGGTCCAAGACGACGTGACCGGCCGGGTGCTGATGCTGGGCTGGATGGACGACGAGGCGCTCGCGGCGACGCGGGCGACGGGCATGGTGCACTTCTTCTCGCGGTCGCGACAGCGGCTGTGGCGCAAGGGCGAGACGTCGGGCAACGGCCTGCACGTCCACGAGATCGTGCCCGACTGCGATGACGACGCCCTGCTGGTGCGCGTGCACGCCGACGGACCGACGTGCCACGACGGCTCGACGTCGTGCTTCACGCCGTGGCTGTGGCGCACGATCCTGCGTCGCCAGGCCGAGGGCGCCGAGGACTCCTACGTGGCCAGCGCCCTCGGGCGCGGTCCCGCGTTCGCGGCGCGCAAGGTGGGCGAGGAGGCGGTCGAGGTCGCGGTCGCCGCACTGGCCGAGGACGACGAGCGCGTGGTGAGCGAGGCCGCCGACCTGTGGTTCCACCTGCTCTTGCTGCTGCGCAGCCGGGGTCTGGATCCCGCCGCCGTCGAGGACGAGCTGCGCCGGCGGCGCCGATGAGGTCGCCCGGACGCACCCGGTAGGATGCGACAGCGGCGGGGCGCGGCGGCACGGGCCGCCGCCGGCGTGCCGTAGACGAGGTCGGACGTGTTCGCAGTGACGGTGAGTTCCAGTGCCCTGGTGCTGGCCGGTGCGGTCTTCCTGGCGGCCGCCGTCGAGATGGTCGAGGCGCTCACCATCGTCGTCGCCGTCGGGCACACGCGGGGCTGGCGCTCGGCTCTGGAGGGATCTGCGGCGGCTCTCGGAGTCCTCACCGTCCTGGTCGCCGCGCTGGGCCCGGCCCTGGTGCGCGTCCCCCTCAACGCCCTGCGCCTGGTCGTGGGAGGGGTCCTGCTGATCTTCGGCCTGCAGTGGCTGCGCAAGGCGGTCCTGCGGTCCAGCGGCTGGCGCGCCCTCCACGACGAAGACGCCATCTACCAGGCGAAGGTGCGCGAGCTCGAGGGTCTGGGCGCGTCCCCGGGGCGCGACCACGCCGCCTTCGTCATGGCCTTCAAGGGCGTCTTCCTCGAGGGCCTCGAGGTCGTCATCGCCGTGCTGACCCTGGGCACGTCGGCGCACCGCCTCGGTCTGGCCGTCGTCTCGGCCCTGGTCGCGGTGGTCCTGGTGGGCGCGGTGGGGGCCGGGGTGTCCCGCCAGCTCAGTGCCGTCCCCGAGAACGCGATGAAGACGGTGGTCGGCATCCTCCTGACCAGCTTCGGCACGTTCTGGACGGGCGAGGGTCTGCGGATCCACTGGCCCGGAAGCGACACCATGCTGCTCGGCTTCGTGGCGATCTACGCCTTCGTCGTGTGGGCGCTGGCCACGAGCCTGCGGGCCCGGCGCCGCGCTCACGAGGTCGCCGCATGAGGCTGGGGCGCCTGCGAGGCGCCGTCGCGGCCTTCGGGCGCTTCTGGTGGGACTTCCTGGTCGGGGACACGCCCGAGATCTTCGTGGTGGTCGTCGTGGCTCTGGCGATCGTCGCCTGGCTCAGCCTGGGTGCCCACCTGGCTGCGCTGGCCGGTGTCGTCCTGCCGGTCGCCGCCGTGGGCGCGCTGGCGATCTCGCTGGTGCGAGCCGCCCGGTCGCGCTAGTCGATCACTGGTAGTGCGGCGGGCGCTCGTAGCGCGCCGCAAGGGCCTGGCGCAGCTGGTCGCGGAGGCGATCGATCTGGGCGCGCAGCTGGACCACGTCGGCGCGCAGCGAGGCGACCTCGCGCTCGAGGTCCTCGCGCGAGGGACGATCTTCCATGCCGCCACCCTGCCACAGTGCGTGGAGACCAGCGCGCGCGGCCTGGGCCCCGGCGCGCGATGGCGCCGTGCCGGGGCGAACCCTCGCCGAGGGCCGCATCGAGTCTCACGACGCAGCCCGGGTCCGCGGGGATCAGGGGAACAGGCCGCGAACCTCGGTCGCCTCGGCGATGCGCTCGACGCCCAGCGCGATCGCGGTCTCGCGCAGCTCGACCTTGAGCTCGAGGTGGCGGGCCCACACGGAGTTGAAGGCGTCGCTCATCGTCTTCTCGAGACGGCGGTGGAACAGCTCGGGCTCCCACATGAAGCCCTGGAGGTCCTGGGCCCACTCGAAGTAGGAGGCCACCACGCCGCCGGCATTGGCCAGGACGTCGGGAATCACCGGAATCCCCCGGTCCGCGAGCACCGCGGCACCGTCGCCGGTGGTGGGACCATTGGCCGCCTCGACGACCACCGAGGCCGCCATCGACTGGGCCACCCGCTCGTCGATCACGCCCCCGAGCGCCGCAGGAATCGCGATGTCGCTGGGCAGGCTGAACAGCTCGTCGGCGGCGACGGCCTCGGCGCCCGGCAAGCCGACGACGGTCTTGGCCTCCTCGTAGTGCTTGGCCAGCGCGCGCGGGTCGATGCCGGCCGGGTCGTGGATCGCACCCGAGATGTCGGCGATGCCCACGATCTTCATGCCGCGATCGCTCAGCAACTTGACCAGCGGTGCGCCGACCTTGCCGTAGCCCTGGATCACGACCCGCTGCTCGTTGGCCATGCGGCCCAGCCGCTGCAGCAGGGTCATCGTGCAGTTGGTGACGCCGAGCGACGTGGCGCCGGCGTGGCCCATGCTGCCGCCGATGGACAGGGGCTTGCCCGTGACCACGCCCGGTGTGTTGTGGCCGCGCAGCATCGACACGGTGTCCATGATCCAGCTCATGACCTGGAAGTCGGTGTTGATGTCGGGTGCGGGGATGTCGCGGTCCGGGCCGATCATGGGGGCGATGGCGAATGCGTAGCGCCGCGTCAGCCGCTCCAGCTCGGCCCGCGACAGCATCGTCGGGTCGACCTTGACGCCGCCCTTGGCCCCGCCGTAGGGGATGTTGACGACCGCGCACTTGATGGACATGTCCGCCGAGAGCGCAGCGATCTCATCGGTGTTCACGCTGGGGTGGAAGCGGATGCCTCCCTTGCCCGGACCCCGCGAGGTGTTGTGCTGGATGCGCCAGCCCGTGAACATCTCCACGTTGCCGCTGTCCATGCGCACGGGCACCGCCACCTCGAGCACGCGCTCGGGCATCACGATGCGCTGCACCATGTCGTCGCGCAGGCCCAGGAGGGCTCCCGCCGACTCGATCAGGGACACCACGCGAAGCCAAGGATTGAACTCGTGCGCAGTTGCGTCATTCGGTCGCGTGACCACGTTGTCACCAGCCTTTGGTTCTGAGGAGAGCGCCGTTGCCCTCGCCCCCAGCGTACGCCACGCCGGGGCCGCCGAGACGGCGCCTACCGGTCGGTTACGCTGACCCCGAACGGGGAGGTGGCGGTGAAGCTGACGACGACCCTCAGCTACGCGGGAGGCTTCAAGCAGGCCGCCCGGGAGGTGTCCGACCTGGAGTCCGCGGGCCTCGACCTGGTGTGGGTGGCCGAGGCCTACGGCTTCGACGGGCCGTCCCTGCTGGGTTACCTGGCCGCGACGACCTCGCGGGTGGAGCTGGGCGCGGGCATCTTGCCCATCTACACGCGCACCCCGACGCTGATCGCGATGACCGCGGCGGGCGTCGACGCCCTGTCCGATGGTCGCTTCCACCTCGGTCTGGGAGCCTCGGGGCCCCAGGTGATCGAGGGATTCCACGGCGTCGCCTACACCAGCCCCCTGGGCCGCACGCGCGAGATCGTGGAGATCTGCCGCGACGTCTGGCGGCGCGAGGTGCCCCTCGAGCACCACGGCCGCTACTACCAGATGCCGCTGCCCGAGGGACAGGGCACGGGACTGGGCAAGCCGCTCAAGATCATCGCCCACCCGGTGCGCGCCAGCATCCCCATCTGGATCGCGGCCCTGGGCGAGAAGAACGTGGCCCTGGCCGCCGAGATCGCCGACGGGTGGATGCCGATCCTCTTCATCCCCGAGCGCGCCGGTGGGGTATGGGGATCCTCGCTGGCGGCCGGCGCGGCCCGCCGGGACCCGGCCCGCGGACCCCTGATGATCACGGCGGGTGGGCTCTTGGCCATCGGGGAGGACGAGGCGACCCTGGAGCTGCGCAACCTGCAGCGCTCGATGGTGGCCCTGTACGTGGGGGGCATGGGCGCGCGCGGCCAGAACTTCTACACCGAGCTCGCCGTGCGCTACGGCTTCGCCCGCGAGGCGGCCCAGATCCAGGATCTCTACCTCGCGGGCCGCAAGGCCGAGGCCGAGGCGGCCGTCCCGGCGGCGTTCTTGGAGCTGACCACCCTCATCGGGCCGGCCGGCTACGTGGCCGAGCGGATGGCGGCCTTCGCCGAGGCGGGGGTGACGCACCTGCAGGTGGTCCCGCTGCCGCGCCCCGGGCACTCGGCGGCCCAGCTGATCGAGGAGGCGCGTCGCCTGATGGGCTGATTAGGCGGCGCCCTGCCCGCCGGCGGCCACCCAGGCAGCGTGCATCTGCGCGTAGACCCCACCCCGCGCCACCAGCTCGCGGGGGGTGCCCTGCTCGACGATCTGGCCGTGGTCGACGACCACGATGCGGTCGGCGCGCTCGGCCGTGCTGAGGCGGTGGGCGATCAGCAGGGCGGTGCGGCCTTCGAGGACCCGGTCCAGGGCCCGCTCGACGATCTGCTCGCTCTTGAGGTCGAGGGACGAGGTCGCCTCGTCGAGCACCAGGATCCGGGGACGGGCGAGGAAGGCCCGGGCCAGCGCCAGCAGCTGGCGCTCACCGGCCGACAGCGTCTGGCCGCGCTCGTGGACCTCGGCGTCGAGTCCGTCGGGCAGGCGCTCGACCAGGTCGCGCAGCCCCACCACGTCGACGGCCTCGTCGATCTCGGCGGTGGTGACGTGCGGGTTGCCGAACGCCAGGTTCGTGCGGATCGATCCCGCGAACAAGAACGGCTCCTGGGGCACCAGGCCGATCTGGCTGCGCAGCGAGCGCAGCGACACGGTGCGCACGTCGATGCCGTCGATGAGGACCTGGCCTGCGGTGGGGTCGTAGAAGCGGTTGACGAGCTTGGCCAGCGTCGACTTGCCCGCACCGGTGGGACCGACGATGGCCACGGTCTGGCCAGGGTCGATCTCCAGGTCGATGCCCTCGAGCGCCAAGCGGTCGGGCCGGTAGCCGAAGCTCACCGACGCGAAGGTGATCCGGCCCTCCACGGGGGGGAGCGCGGGAGCGTCGGCGACCTCGTCGACCGACGGCGCGGTCGCCAGGAGGCCCCGGAGCCGGATGATCGAGGAGCGCCCCTGCTGGAGCGCGTTGTACTGCTGGACCAGCAGCTGGATGGGCTGGAAGAAGCGGTTGAGGTACAAGAAGAAGGCGATCAGTGCGCCCAGGCTCATGCGGTGCTCGAGGACCAGGTGCCCGCCAATGCCCAGCAGGAGCGCCTGGCCCAGGATGCCGATCAGGTTGGTCGTCGGGCCGTACATGGAGCTGACCCGTCCGGTGTAGAGGTTGGAGTCCCGGTAGGCCCCCACGACGTGGCGGTGGTTGGCGATGTTGCGGCGCTGCCGGTTGTGGGCGGTGATCACGCGGATGCCGTAGAGGGACTCGGACAGGTCGGCCAGGACCAGGGCGATGCGGTCCCGCGTGCGCAGGTAGCCGCGCTCGGAGGCGTGGTGGAACCAGATCGACAGGACGGCGAGCACCGGCACGACCAGCAGGACCGTCCACGCGGCCAGCTCGACGTTGGTGGCGAAGAGCACGACGGTGATGACGACCATGGTCAGCCCCTGGGTCGCGAACTGGGCCAGGCCGTACTGGAGCAGCTGCTGGAGGTTCTCGATGTCGCTGGTCATGCGGCTCATGAGGACGCCGGCCTTCTCCTCGGTGAAGAAGTCGAGGCTGAGCCTCTGCAGGTGGGTGAAGACGCGGACCCGCAGGTCGTGCATCACGCGCGAGGCGAGGCGACCAGTCGCGTCGGTCTGCCAGCGCTGCAGCCCCACGTTGATCAGCGCGATCAGTGCGTAGAGGGACCCGGCCACGACGACGACGCGGATCGATCGGTGCCCGGGCAGCATCCCGTGGTCGATGGCGTACTCGGTGATCTTGGGTCCCGCCTGGAGCAGCAGGCTGGTGGCCAGCACGAGCAGGCTGGCGATCGCCAGCAGTCCCCGGTAGGAGGCCAGGAGCTGGGTCAGGCTCAGCGGCCGACGCTCGGCCGCGGAGGGACGCTGCGTGAACGCCCGGGCCGACGGCGGGCGGGCGGGCTCGGAGTCGAGCAGGCGCGTGGCCTCGTCCAGGAGCTCGGTCGGGATACCGCCGAAGGGCAGCCCGGTCGTCGCGCGCCCGCCCCCGGCGAAGACGCCCCCGAATCCGCCGCCGAATCCCCCTCCCCACGTCATGGGGCGCCCTGCACTTGCGAGAGGATCTCGACGTACAGCGGTGATGTGCGCAGCAGGTCGGCGTGCGTGCCGTCGGCGACGACGCGACCGGCATCGAGGAGCACGACGCGGTCGGCCAGGGAGATCGTCGAGACGCGGTGCGCGATGACGAGCGTGGTCCGGTTCGCCAGCAAGTGCGCGAGGGCGTCGTGGATCTGCTCCTCGATGCGCACGTCGATCGCGCTCGTCGCGTCGTCGAGTACCAGCACCGGGGGATTGGCCAGGAGGGTGCGGGCGATGGCGATCCGCTGGCGCTGCCCGCCCGAGAGCGTGTAGCCACGCTCGCCGACCACCGTGTCGTAGCCGTGCTCCAGGCGGCCGATGAACTCGTCGGCGTGGGCCGCCCGGGCGGCGGCCTCGATCTCGTCGAGGGGGGCGTCGGGGCGGCCGTAGGCGATGTTGTCGCGGATGGACGTCGAGAACAAGAAGGGCTCGTCGAGCACGACGCCCACGGTGTCGCGCACCGAGGCCAGCGTCAGGTGGCGCACGTCGTGGCCATCGATCGTGATCGCCCCCTGGTCCACGTCGTAGAAGCGCGGCAGCAGGCGCGCCACCGTCGACTTGCCCGATCCCGTGCGGCCCACCAGGGCCACCGTGGTGCCCGCTTCGATGTGCAGATCGAAGTCCGACAGCACGGGGGGCCCGTCGCCGTAGGCGAAGGTGACGTGGGAGAAGTCGACGCGCCCGGGCCCGCCGGGCCAGGCGATGGCGTCGGCTTGCTCGATGATGTCGGTGCGCTGGTCGAGGATCTCGAAGATGCGCTCGGCGCTGGCCCGGGCGCGCTGCCCCATCATCACCAGCTGGCCCAGCATCATGAAGGGAGCCTGGAGCATCAGGAGGTACGCGTTGAAGGCCAAGATGGCGCCGAGGCCTAGGTGGCCGCCGATCACCATCACGCCGCCAGCGGTGAGGACCAGGCCCAGGCCCAGCTGGGGGAGATTCTGGATCCACGGGGACCAGATGGCGGTGAGGTGGGCGTCGGTGATGTAGGCCCAGGCCACGCCCTCGGCCGCGTCGGCCAGGCGGTTGATCTCCGACTCCTCCTGGGCGAAGGCCTTGACCACCCGTACGCCGTTGACGTTCTCGTCGACGATGGTGGCCACGTCGGCGAGGCGCGCCTGGGTGATCCACGAGATCGGGAACATGACCCGGCGCATCTTCATGCCCACCACGTACAAGACGGGCATCACGAGCAGCGCCACCAGGGTCAGGGGCACGCTGATGGCCAGCATGAAGCCCACCGCGATGACGCCGATGAAGATCTGGACCACGATCTGGGGCGCGAACGTGGAGTACATCGTCACCGAGCGGATGTCGCTGTTGGCCCGGCTGATCAGTTGGCCCGACTGGACGCGGTCGTAGAAGGAGAACGACAGCGACGTGAGGTGCTCGTAGATCAGTGATCGCAGGTCGGCCTCGACGTTGTAGGCGGTCGAGTAGAGGTAGCGCCGCGACAGGATGCCCGTCACGCCGGCGGCCAGACCGATCGCCACGATCATCTCGACGTCGTGGGAGAGCGTTCCGTTGTTCGTGACCAGGGCGTGGTCGATGGCGCCGTTGAGGAGGCTCGGGACCAGCGTCTGGAAGACCAGACTGGCGAACGACAGGATGATCGCGGCGAGGAACACACCCCGGTGCGAGGCGACGATGGGCAAGATGCGCCGCCACCACCGCAGGCCCGGATCCGGGGCGATGGGCCGTCGGGGGCCGGGGTAGTCCGAGCGCACGCCGCCGAGGGGCCCTCCGTGGGCGTGGTCTCGCGCCGCGCCCAGGTCACCCACCGTCACGTTGGTCCAGCGTACTGGGGCCCCGCAAGCACCCAGCGAGCCCCGGCGGCCCGCGGCGCCGCGGCGTAGTGTGGCGCGATGGCCACCTTCACGACAGTCGACCACCCCCTGGTGGCGGACAAGGTCCGCCAGCTGCGGAGCCGCACGACATCCAACGCCGACTTCCTCCGGCTGGCGCGCGAGATCTCGCGCTTCCTGGCCTACGAGGCCTTCCGCGACGTCCCGGTCACGCCCACGACCGTCGACACCCCGGTCCAGGAGGGCGCCCCGGCGGTGCGCATCGAGCGCGAGTACGTGATCGTGCCGATCCTGCGCGCCGGTCTGGGCATGAGCCCCGCCGTGCAGGAGGTCCTGCCGCACAACCGCCTGTGCCTGGTCGGTCTGCGGCGCAACGAGACGACGCTGCGCCCCGACGTCTACCTCGACGGGCTACCCGAGGATCTCGCGGGAGCCGAGGTGGTGGTGTGCGATCCGATGCTGGCGACGGGGGGCTCGATGGACACCGTCTTGACCATGCTCGAGGCCCGCGGGGCCACCCACATCACGGTCCTGTGCCTGATCGCGGCCCGTCCCGGCGTCCGGGTCGTGGAGGCCCGCCACCCCGACGTGGCCATCGTGGCCGCGGCGCTCGACGACGTGCTCAATGACGTGGGCTACATCGTCCCGGGACTCGGTGACGCCGGCGACCGGCTCTTCGGCCCGCCCGTGCGCTGATCAGCGGCCGATGTCCTCGAACCAGATGCCGGGGTTGTCCCGGATGTAGGTGCCCAGCAGCGCGCTGCACTCCTCGTCGTCGAGCTCGACGATCTCCACGCCGCCCTGGGCCAGCCACTCGTGGCCCCCCACGAAGTTGCGGCTCTCCCCGATGACCACGGCGCCGATCCCGAACTGGCGCACCAGGCCGGAGCAGTACCAGCACGGCGAGAGCGTCGTGACCATCACGCAGTCGCGGTAGTCACGCCGCCGGCCGGCGCGCCGGAAGGCGTCGGTCTCGGCGTGGATCGACGGATCGTCGTCCTGGACCCGACGGTTGTGCCCGGCGGCCAGCAGCTCGCCGGTGCGCGTGAACAGGGCGGCGCCGATCGGGATGCCGCCCTCAGCGAGTCCCTGGTGGGCTTCGCCGAGGGCACTGCGCAGCATGGTGCGTGCTTGGGCACGCTCGATGGGCGGGCGATCGATCATGGTTTCAGTATGCTCCACGCGGTGGAGGCGAGCGAGTACGAAGTGGACGTTGGCACGCAGCGAGTGCGCCTGCCGGTCGTTCCACTCAGCGCGGACATGGCGCTGGCCCTGCTGATCACCGTCGACATGGGAATCGGATTCATGGATCGTGCCGGCGCCGAGCTGGCCGCGATGCTGGCGGCCCACGACGTGGAGATCGTGGCCACCGTGGCCACCATGGGGATACCCGTCGCCATCGAGGTGACGCGGCACCTGGGACTGGACCAGTACGTCATCTTGCACAAGACGCCCAAGATCCACCTGGCCGACGCGCTGACCGAATCGGTGCGCTCCATCACCACCGACGCCGAGCAGCGGCTCCTCTTCGACCGGGCCCGTATCGGTGACGTGCACGGTCGCCGCGTGGCGATCGTCGACGACGTCATCTCGACGGGAGCCTCCACCGGCGCGGCACTGCGGCTCCTGCGCCGCATCGGTGCTGACGTGGTGGCCATCGGCACGCTGGTGACCGAGGGATCTTTGTGGCGCGAGTCGCTGGGGGCTGACGCCGAGCTGGTGAGCGCCCTGGGCGCCCTCCCGGTGTTCCGCCCCGACGGCGCCGGCGGGCTGCGCGAGGACTGGCGGGGCTGACGCCGACCCGCGGGTCGGCGTCAGCCCCGACCCTTAGTGCGACGCCTCGAGCTGCTTCTCGCCCGCGACCTGCGATCTCACGTAGCCGGTGGCCTTCTCGGCCAGCCAGTAGAGGAGCGCGGCGACGAGCACGCCACTGGGGATCGAGAAGTCGGCCCCGCCGTACCACCCGGCCGTGCACACGCCGTGCGACAGCGCACCGGCGCACGAGCTGCCGAAGTGGTTGGACACCGGGGTCATCCAGTGGAACGGGAAGTTGACCGGCGGTGAGGCCTTGGAGTACGCGATCGTCGAGGCGATCAGGCCCACGACGAAGGCCACGATGGCGTTCCAGTTCACGCCGCTGCGGCCCCCGAAGTAGAGGCCGTCGGCGTCGGTGCGCTGGAGCTCGCGGGCGTGGTAGTGGAACCGGCGCAGGATCCAGTCCGTGATGTAGATGCCGAACCACGGGGCGATCCAGACGATGATCACGCCGACGAACTCCTTCATGTAGAGCGAGAAGGTCGACTGGAACATCGCCCACAAGGTGAGCAGTCCGGCGATCACCGAGTCCATTACCACCGCCTGGTAGCGCTTCAGGGGGATCCCCATGGCCTGGACCGACACGCCCGAGCTGTACAGGTCGAGCGAGTTGATCCCGAAGAGCTGCACGATGGCGAAGATCAGGAAGATCACCACGAACCAGGTCGGCAGCGCGTGGTGGCTGCTCAGCACCTGGAAGGGGTTGTCACCGTTCCACATGCCGACCTGCGTCGCTGAGGACAGGAAGGTGAAGGTCAGCGCGCCCAGGGTCATCAGGATGATCTCGGGAACTGCGGTGCCCAGGAACACCCACCCCACGATCGAGCCCTTGCGCGTTTCGCGCGGCAGGTAGCGCGTGTAGTCGTTGCCACACTCGGTCCAGCCCAGTCCCGACAGCGCGATGGTGAAGGCCAAGCCGGCCGTGTAGAGCTCCCAGCCGCCGCCGAAACCCTTGAAGTGCACCGTGCCGTGACGGGCATCAAAGATGGCCAGCACGGCGTAGATGAGGACGAAGGGGACGATGAGGCGACGCAGCACCTTGACGATGGTGGCGTGCCCGAGGTAGGGGAGCACCGCCTGGATGGCGGCCGCCAGGATGATCAGGAGGACCTTGACCGGGCTCGTGACGCTGTAGCCGGCCAGCTGCATGATCGTCATGACAGCGCCCACGATCAAGATCAGGCCCTCGGTCTCGAATCCCAGCTGGGTGATCCAGTTGAAGAAGCTGAGGAGTCGAGATCCGCGCAGGCCGAAGGGCGCCCGGCTGATGGTGAAGGCCGTCGTCCCGGCCTCGGGTCCCTGGAGTGAGGCCAGGCCCAACAGCAAGTAGGAAATGTTGCCCAAGACGATGAGGCTGACTGCCGTCCAGAAGCTGAAGCCGAAGGCGCTCATGAGCAAGGCGCCGTAGATGAAGTACTCGACGTTGACGGCCGAGCCCGCCCACATGGCACCGATGTTGCGGGCGGTGGCCCAGCGTTCGGACTCGGGGATGTGGTCGATTCCGTGAATCTCGATATGGAATGGCTCATCTTCGATGGAGCCATCGTGTTGGTCGATGGACGACACTGCGTTTCCTCCCTAGTTGAGTTAGCACCTGGTCCGCCGAGTGAGGGGTCGGCAAGACCGCCCCAGTCTGCCTGACTCGGGCATCACAGCGCGGCCGATTTTGTGTCGGCCGTGTTACGGCGGACATTTACACAGGCTTTAGACAGCCCACAGGACCCACTCACCCACAGAGTCGATGATGACGGGGTCCTGGGGATCCGGCCGGGGCGGGAAGGAAGGACCGATGCAGCCCAATCGCGCTCGTGCCGTCACCTCGCTGGGAGTCACGACCGCGGTCGCGCTCGGGACGCTGGCCAGTGGTGCGGGCGCCGCGGGGGCCAGCACCGGTCGGGCCCACTCGGCTCCGTCAGCCATCTCGCGACCCCGCGGGGCCGGGGCGGCCGATCTGGGCGCCCTGGGCGCGGTGGGGACCCTCACGGCGGTCTCGGCGAGCTCGATCACGATCACCGACCCGGCCGGTGCGACGACCACCTACGCGATCGCCTCGAGCACGGTGGTGCGCCGGGGCGGCGCCAATGTCGCGGTGGGCGAGCTCCAGGTGGGCATGACGGTGGCGGTGCTCGTGGCGACCCCCGACGCCGCGGCGGCCGTCACCGTGGTGGTGGTTCCCCCGGCCGATCTGGGCGCCCTGGGCGCGGTGGGGACCCTCACGGCGGTCTCGGCGAGCTCGATCACGATCACCGACCCGGCCGGTGCGACGACCACCTACGCGACCACTCCGGCAACGCGCGTCCAGGTCGGACCCGCTCTGGTCAGCGCGGCCTCGCTCGCCACGGGCCAGCTGGTGCGCGTCGAGACCACGCCCGCGACGCCCGCGGTGGTGTCGGCGATCCTGCTGGAGCCCGCCCACATGGAGGGTGTCGTCACCGCGGTGAGTGGCGGGACCATCACGCTGGGCGACCCTCAGGGCTTCGAGCGCACGGTCCTGGTCAGCGCAACGACGACCTACCGCAACGCGCGCGGTGCCACCACCCTCGACAGCGTCCGCGTCGGGTCGTCGATCGTGGCCACCGGCGTGGTCGACGGCGACCACACCTCGCTCGCTGCCGTGGCGATCGATGTAGGCAGCGTGGCACGAAGCGGTCCCCTGCGCCGTCGAGGCGCATCGCTGTCTCCGGCGGGCTCGCGCGGCTGGGCCCGCCGTGCCGGGCGCCCGCCGCGCAGCTCCTAGATCGTCGGGCCCCGGGACGAACCCTCCCACCGCCCGGGGCCCGACCAGTTCCGGCGGGTCAGCCGATCCTCCTCAGGCTGACCCGCCGTTTCACGCCGGGGGCGACGCTCGCGGGGCCCGCACGTTGCCGGCCACGCCGCGCCACCAGATCGTCGCGGCGAGTGTGAGCATCATCGAGAGCACGGCCATCACGGTGAAGGGAAGCACTGGGCTGACCGAGAACATGGCCCCCGAGGTCAGCGCGGCCAGCGCCAGCGATGCGGTGTTGGCCGTGGCGTAGAGGCCCTGGCGACGACCGAACTCGCGGTCCGAGGATCCCTGGGTGAGCAGCGACGCGATCGACGGGGACGACAGGGACGAGCCGATGGCCTCCACCGAGCCGAGCCACAGCAGCGCGACATTGCTGTGGATGTGCGGGTACAGGCTGAGGAAGAACGCCACGTTGGCCAGCCCGACGAAGGCGATGACGCGCCGGTTGCGGTGATCGGCCAGCCAGCCGCCGAGCCGGCTGAAGGCGACCCACGGCACGCTGAAGAGGGTGAAGCTCAGCCGGATCTGCAGCGTGGTGGCGTGGTGGGCGTGCATCAGCAGGGTCCAGCACGTCTCGTAGACGCCGACGGCGACGCCGACGGCCGAGGCGGCGAGCAGCGCCCCCACCACGTTGCGCGTCCACTGGAGCGGGGGGAGGGGACCGGTGTCGGTGGGATCGCCGAGCGCCAGCCGCCGCGCCGGCACCATCGCGATGAGGCACAGGATCCCGGTGGCGAAGTAGGCCCATCCCAGAGCGTGCACCGACACCGTCACGCCGGCCACGGGACCCACGGCGAGCCCGAAGAGCTGGGCCGCGAAGATCCGCGACACCGCCCGCCCGCGCTCCTCCTCGGGGTACAGCGCCGCGACGGCCGACAGCGACGCGACCTCGATCGCGCCCGCGGCGGCGCCCTGGAGCATCCGCGTCAGGATGAAGACCGGTGCGCTGACCGGCAGCAGGTACGTCATGGACGCCACGGCGTAGACGAGCAGGCTGGCCAGAAGGATCGACCGGCGGCCGAAGCGATCCACCAGGTGGCCCAGCGCGAACTGCGTCGCCACGCCAGCCAGGAAGAACGCCGACATGATGATCCCAATCACCGCGGGCGTCCCGCCGCGGTGCTCGAGAAAGAGGGGCAGCAGGGGCAGTCCGAGCGATGCGCCGAGCCACTGCAGGCCGACGATGACCATGAGTCGCTGGAGCGTTCGCTGGCGATCGACTGCGACCATGGGACGACCCTAGTGGTGCGACAGGTCCTGACCAGGAAGGATGGGGGAGCGTCGCAGGCTCGTAGCGGCCGCGGCGGCCACGAGCGCCTCGGCGGGGTCCCGATGCGGGCGTCTTGGCCACCACCGGCGGGGGGACACGACGCGCGCGGCACGCGGCCTGGATGGCGTCGCGCACGCGGCGAAGGGCCCGGCACCCGCCCGGTCGCGGCGGTCGGTTGGGGGCCCCCGCCGGCCCAGCCCGATCGGGGGTGGCGGGTAAGGTGGAGCCGGAGGCAGCCATGGTTCGACACGTCGCGCCCCCGACGCCTCAGCAACTCGAGAGCGCGCGGGAGCTCATCGCACGGTACCTCCGCCCCACGCCGACGGTGTACGCCACAGTGCGCGGGCGCGAGATCGCTCTGAAGCTCGAAGGGCTCCAGGTGACGGGCTCCTTCAAGGTGCGCGGCGCGCTCAGCGCGGTCTCGGCGGCCCACCGCGACGATCCGTCCGGCGCGGTGGTGACGTCGTCAGCGGGCAACCACGGTCTCGGCGTGGCCTACGCGGCCACGATGCTCGGCGTCCCGGCCACCGTCGTGGTGCCCGCGAACGCGTCAGCGGCCAAGGTGCAGAAGCTGCGCCAGTTCGACATCGAGCTCGTCCAGGTGGGCTCGAGCTACGACGACGCCCAGGCGTACGCCATCGAGATGGCCGAGCGTCACAGCATCCGGTACATCTCTCCCTTCAACGACACCGACGTCATCGCTGGTCAGGCCACCGTCTTCCTGGAGATGATCGAGCAGGCGCCCGAACTCGAGCACGTGGTCGTGCCCGTCGGCGGCGGAGGGCTGATGGCCGGGACCATCCTGGCCCGTGACCTGGTCGGGCGACCGGACGTGCGCCTCACCGGCGTGCAGCCCGAGGAGAGCGCCGCGCTCTACCACGTGCTGCACGGCACTCCCATGGACGAGGTCGTCCACCACCCCACGATCGCCGACGGGCTGGCCGGGGGCGGGGACGAGGGTGCCGTGACCAACGAGTTGGTGGAGCGCTACGGCATCCCGTTGGTCCTCGTGCCCGAGGTGGGGATCCGTCACGGCGTGCGCGAGGCCGCGGAAGCCCTGGGGCTGGTCCTGGAGGGTTCCGCGACCACCGCCCTCGCCGCCATCACCTCGAACGTCGTGGCCGACGAGGACTCGCGCATCGGGATGCTGGCGACGGGCCGCAACATCGCCCGCGACCTGCTCATCGAGCTGCTCGGCACGATGTGAGCCCGGCGAACGCCTCACGATCCTCCTATTGATTGTCAAGTCGATTGAGACTGGCGGACAGACCAATCATGAGCCATCCAGTGGAGGCAGCCTCTTATGAAGTCACGCCGTCTCAAGGTCTGGGCCGGGTCGGGGTGGGCAG
>JAJYEQ010000028.1 GCA_021785695.1 Actinomycetes bacterium | reverse complement strand
CTTGAGGGGACGGGGCGTCGACAGTCTGCCGAGCGTGACGTTGACGACCGACGACAAGAGTTAGGGTGTCGGAAACTGTTCACTTTTCGAGCGTTGAAAGTGTCCAGTTTTCGAGCGTCGTCGACAAGGTTCTCAAGTTCGTTGAAGATGAAGAGGCACCGGCGTTCGCGATCCTGATGGAGATGCCTCTCGCCGAGACGGCGTGTCCGACCTGCGGTGGTCCTGTTCGTGGCGAGGACCCTGTGACCGAAGAGCTTCCGCCAACCATGGCCGGATTCGTCGAACGTGGCTGGCACGGCCCGTATCCTGCCTAACGGGGACTCCCCCCCGAGGCTCGGACGTGGTCTACTCGACACCACCGAGACGAATCGCCGCGAAGGAACGAGACGCCATGGCTGATGCAACCCCCCACGTGACCCTGAACAACGGCGTCGAGATGCCGATCCTCGGCTTCGGCGTCTACCAGATCCCGCTGGCCGAGACCGAGGCCGCCGTGACCTCAGCGCTCGAGGTGGGCTACCGCCACCTCGACACCGCAGCGTCCTACGGCAACGAGGAGGCGGTCGGTCGAGCGGTGCGCGCGAGCGGCCTCGCCCGCGCCGACCTGTTCATCACGACCAAGCTGTGGATCCAGGGCCCCGGCGAGGACCGCGCGGCGCGGGCCTTTGCGAGATCGCTGGAGCGCCTGGGCACCGACTACGTCGACCTGTACCTGATCCACCAGCCACTCGGCGACTACTACCGCTCGTGGCGAGCCCTGGAGCGCCTCTACGCCGAGGGCCGGGCCCGGGCGATCGGCGTGTCGAACTTCCACCCTGACCGGCTGGTCGACCTCATCTTGAGCAACGACGTGGTCCCCGCGGTCAATCAGATCGAGGCGCACCCGTTTCACCAGCGCACCGAGGATCACGCGATCATGCGGGCGCGAGGAGTGCAGATGGAGGCGTGGGGGCCCTTCGCTGAGGGCAAGAACGATCTGTTCACCAACGCGGTGCTCACCGCAATCGGGGCGGGCCACGGCAAGTCGGTGAGCCAGGTGGTGCTGCGCTGGCTCACCCAGCGCGACATCGTCGTGATCCCCAAGTCGGTGCATCCCGAGCGGATGATCGAGAACTTCGACGTGTTCGACTTCACGCTCACCGAGGACGAGATGGCCCGCATCGCCGCCCTCGACACGGGTCGCACGCTGTTCTTCGACCACCGAGACCCCGCGATGGTCGAGTGGCTCATCGGCCGGCGAGACGCCTGAGCGGGAGCGTTGCAGGCGGCCACGCGCGGGTCGAGCGAGGCCGGCGCCGGGCGCGGCGTGGTGCCACGATGGGATGGTGGATGACCTGGAACGATTCACGCGGGCCCAGGACGCCAAGGGCAGCTTCGACCAGGCGCTGCGCGAGCTGCGCGCGGGACGAAAGCGGACGCACTGGATCTGGTGGGTATTTCCCCAGTTGCGGGGACTGGGCCACAGCAGCACGTCGTGGACCTACGGCATCGCCGACGTCGCCGAGGCGCGGGCCTATCTGCACCACGAGATCCTGGGGCCCCGACTGCATCAGGCGGTCGCGGCGCTCCTGGAGCACGCGCGCCAGGGCGCCGAGGCGGTGGTGGGCGCCGACGCAGTCAAGGTGCGCTCGTGCCTGACACTCTTCGAGATGGCCGACCCGGACGACGAGCTGGTGGGGCGAGCGCTCGCGATCTTGTTCCAGGGTGAGCGCGACCCGCTGACCGTCGCGAGGATCACGTCGTCGTAGTCTGGGGCCGGCACTGGGGTCGGCCCCGGCCGCTACGGGGAGGGATCGGGCGGCGCCGCGCGGGCGGCGCGCAGGTCCCGAGCGACCTCGTCGGGCGGCAGGGTCACCACGGTGAGGCCGAAGTAGTCCGGGAGCACCCCGACGGCACTGAGGCGCGGGACGACCTGTGCGAGCAGGGACGGCGCGTCGCGCACCAGGAGGTTGTAGGGGAACTCGCCCAGCACGGCGCGGAGGCGCCACAGCGTGCCGTGGAGCGCCGCGGCCAGGGCGCTGATGTCGGGGGCGAGGATGCGGACCTCGCCCGAGGCCGTGGGGGCCCAGGGGCAATAGACGAGGGCGGCGCCCTCGTCGATCACCAGGCCTGCCTCGCGGGCTTGGGTCACGTCCTCGTCCAGGGACTCGGGAAGGAACGTCGCCGACCACGGGGCGTCGACGGCGAGGTCGGTGGAGACGACCTGGCCGTGCAGATGGGGCTGGGTGCCGTTGACCTCGAGCCCGATGTTGACGAAGCACAAGGTGCGCTGGAAGCGGCGGCCCTGGCGGGAGCCCAGGCGCACCAGGAGCGTGAGGAACTCGGCGAGCTCGGGGACGCTCAGGTCCTCGAGTGCGGTGACGTGGCGGCGGGCGATGACCAATTCGGCGCCGCTGGCGGCCTCGAAGGGGCGCCAGCGGTTCTCCAGGGCGAAGGCGTGCGCGCCGTTGGCGACCAGATGGCTGACCTCGTCGCCGTTGCGAATGTTGCCGTCCGCATCGACTGGCTCGGCCGCCAGCGCGCAAAAGACGCACGGACCACCCGGCTCGGGCAGATGCCGTCGCGCGAGGGTGAAGGGCTTGTGAGCCAGATCCGGATGGAACGACCAGCAGCCCGTCAGGGGGTCGCGTCGCAGCGCCGGTGACGGAGATCGTTCGGCGGAGGGATCCGGCGGGACGGGCGCGGCCACGGCACCGAGAGTAGACCCCCCGCGCCGACCAGGGACCGCGTCACCCCACCGGCGGGTGGGCGCGAGGCCGCGCACACGGGCCGGGAGGACGCGCTGGCCCCGGCCGGCACGCCGGGCCGCTCAGCTGACGACGGTGACCGGTGTGCCGATGGGGGTGTAGGGCCACAGGACGTGGGCCTGCGCGAAGGGCATCTCGACGCAGCCCAGACTCTGGGGCCAGCCGTAGGAGGCGCGCAGGAACCCGTGGAGGGCGTCGCCGCCGTAGAAGTAGGACACCCAGGGAATGCCCGGGTCCGAGTAGTGGGTGCCGTTCGGATTGGTGCCAGCCATGGTCTGGGTCAAGAAGCGCAGGTAGACGGGATGGGTCCCCAGCTCGGTCTGGGAGACGCTGATGCCGGTGTTGACCAAGGTCGTGAAGACCAGGTGGCCGTTCACGTACAGGTGCAGGGTCTCGGGCAGGGTCTCGGAGACGTAGACCATGTCGTAGGGCTGGCGGTTCACGGCGTGGGACAGGCGCGCGTGCTGCAGGGCCTGCCACGTCGTCGTGTTCATGGACCCCGTCGTGGCCAGGCCGTGATCACTCTGGAAACGCATCAGGGCGCTCTGGAGGACCACGTTGAGCGTGCCCACGCGCCACTGGGAGCGAAACGCGGTCGGCAGGTCGGGGAAGCGCCAGACGTAGCGACCGGGAACGGGGTGCAGCTGGCGCACCAGCACCCGGCGAGCCCGGGTGGCGCGGTGCGCCGGTGCGACCGACGTCGTGGTGTTCGTGGGGACGGTCGTCGTCGTGGTGGTCGTGGTGCTCGTGGTCGTCGTGGTGGTCGGCGGGCGGATCGGACGTGGCGCGGGTCGTGCGGCGAAGCGAACAGGGAGGTAGCCGAGTTGGGCGAGAAGCTGGTCGGCGAGCACCACGGAGTAGGTCGCCGGACGATAGATCGTGACCGTGGTCGGTCGCGGCGCAGTGTGGGAGCTGGCCCCCGCGGGCAGGGCGGGCAGGGCGGTGGCCGCCACCAGGGAGATTGTCGCGAGTCGGGTGCTCCTGCGCACGGCACCAAGCCTATCGGGGGGCGCGCGGGATGCTGCGTCGCCCGAGAGAGCGCGCGTCGGCTGGCTACAGTGGCTCGATGCAGCGAGCGCGACGCCGTCGGTGGATGGGATCCACCCTGGCCCTGGCCGCGCTGACGCTCACCGTGCTGGGGGCGCCGAGTCTGGGCAGCTCGGCCAGCACCACCACCACGACCGTCGCGGCGACGACCGTGGCCACGCCGCCGCTGGCTTGGCCCGGCCAGGGGAGCGGGGCCGTCGCCATTCCGGGACTATCGGTGGCGGTCAGCTCCGCGGCGCAGCCCGAGGTGCCCATCGCCAGCATCACCAAGCTGATGACCGTCTGGGTAGCCCTGCACCGCAGACCGCTGCGCGGGGGCCAACTCGGCCCGTGCCTGGTCGTGACCCCGGCCGAGTTCGCGCAGTACCGCGAGCAGGTGGCGACGGGACAGTCGACGGTGAAGATCGCCGTGGGGCTGCGCCTGTGCGAGAACATCATCCTGCGCGGGTTGCTGGTGCACTCGGCGGCCGACTACGCCCACCTGCTCGTGGCTCTGACGGGATGGAGCCAGGCGACGTTCGTCCGCATCATGAATCGCGACGCCGCGATCCTCGGTCTCACGCACACCCACTACGTCGAGCCGACCGGGATCGACGCGCGCGACCGCTCGACGGCCTTCGATCAGGCCACCCTGACGGTCGACCTGCTCGCGGCGGAGCCCGTGGTGCGCTCCATCGTGCGCCTGGGGGCGATCCGCCTGCCGGTCGCGGGCTGGCAGGGTTCCTTCACGCCCGACGTTGGTGTAGGCGGCGTGGTGGGGGTCAAGTCGGGCTACACGCCCGCCGCTGGTGGCTGCGACGTCATGGCGGTCAACTTCGTCGCGCGGGGGCGGATGCTGACGATCTACAGCGTCATTCTCGGCCAGCAGGGAACCAACCCCCTGGGCCAGGCGGGGGCCAGCGCGCTGGCGCTGGCGCGCTCGGCGTGGGCGTCGGTTCGCGCGCCCGGCCGCGGTGAGTTCACGTGGGTCGGGCCGAGTCGCGATGTGCTCACCCTCCCGCCGTGGTCGCCGATCGTGCCGCCGCCAACCACCACCACCACGACCACGACGACGACCACCACCACCACCACCACGACCGTTCCGGGAACGACGTCCACCACCACGACCCTGCCGGGGACGACGACCACCACCACGACCGCGACCCCGTGACGCGTGGGCCGCGTGGCTAGGGTGGGCTGCGGGAGGTAGCCATGGGTGCAGGCAGACTGGTCGAAGTCGAGCGGCGCGGTGCGTTCACCACCATCTGGCTGAACCATCCCGACAAGCTGAATGTCCTGACCGCGGCGCTGATGCAGGAGATGACGGCCGTCCTGGAGGAGGTCGCGACGAGCACGGCGATCGGCGTCGTCGTCGCGGCGCGTGGACGTATCTTCTCGGCCGGACACGACTTCTCCGAGATGCACGAGGCGACGCTGGCCGAGTCCCTCCGGCTCTTCGGGATCTGCGAGACGATGATGGCGCGCCTGCGCTCGCTGCCCCAGCCCACCGTGGCGCGCGTGCACGGACTGGCGACGGGCGCGGGGTGCCAGCTGGCCGCGACGACCGATCTGGCGGTCGCCGCCGATACGGCCAGCTTCGCCACGCCAGGAGGCAAGGGCGGGCTCTTCTGCACGACCCCGCTGGTGGCCGTCGGACGGTTGATCGGTCGGCGTCGAGCCCTGGAGATGGGCATGACCGGTGACCCCATCGACGCGGCCACGGCTCGGGAGTGGGGACTGGTCAACCGCGTCGTGCCCGGGGCGGATCTCGACGCGGCCACCGACGACCTGCTGGGGCGGGCGACGCGAGGATCACTGGAGTCCAAGGCGATCGGCAAGGGAGCGTTCTACGACCAGATCGACCTCGACCTGGAGAAGGCCTACGCCCTGGCCACCGGAGTGATGGCCGCGGCCGCGCTCATCCCGGAGTCCCAGGAGGCGATCACCGCGTTCTTGGAGAAGCGACCGGCGAACTACGCCCGCCCCGCGGGAGGCTGATCAGGTCCAGTGCTGGGCCAGCGTGGTGATCCAGGCCAGGCGGTCGACGGCGAGGAGGATCCCCAGGACGCCGAGCACCGCCGCACTGGTGACCGTGACCGCGCGGCCGTGACGCTTGAGCCAGCCCAGAGGGCCCCGGAGCCGCTCGACGAACAGGGCGACGGCCACGAAGGGTGCGCCCAGACCCGCCGTGTAGGCGGCCAGCGAGACGGCAGCCGACGTGGCGTGTCCCTGTTGGGCCGACAGGGCCAGGATCGAGGCCAGGATCGGCCCCACGCACGGCGTCCACCCGAAGGCGAAGGCCGCCCCGGCCACCGGTGCGGCCCAGGGCCCGAGCCGCGAGACGATGGGGTGGGGGCGCCACTCGCGCACCAGCGTCGGAGAGTCGACGACGACGGTGGCCAGCAGGAAGAGGGCCATGGCCACGATCAGGACGCCCGAGGCGCGCGTCAGCAGTCCCTGCTGGCGGATCACCGCTCGCCCGAGGGCACTAGCCGAGAGGCCCAGCACGACGAACACGGTCCCGAACCCCGCGATGAACAACAGGGTGTCGCGCAGCAGGGCGCCGCGACGACGGGTGTCGGTGGCGCCGTCGAGTCCCCCGATGATGGCCAGGTACGCCGGGACCAGGGGAAGGACGCAGGGCGAGGCGAACGAGGCCACGCCGCCGGCGAAGGCCGCGACCACAGAGACGTCGCTGGCCAGCACTTAGACGCGGATCCCGTAGTCCTGGGCGAGTGCGGCGGCCAGGGTCTGGGAGTCGAAGCCGCCCACGTGGGTGTCGATCAGCTGCCCGCTGGCGCTGTAGAAGGCGGTCAGGGGGAGCGAGCCCGAGCCGCCCAGTGACTGGTAGAGCCCGTCGCCCTGGGCACCGCCGACGTCGCGCAGGACGGCCGTGGTGTCGTTAACGAGGTGGAACTGGGCGGCGAAGGAGGGGCCGTTGCCCGTCTCGAGCGCGTTGACCTCCACGATGCGCACCCGGCCGCGCAGGAGCGTGGCGTCGTGGGCGAAGGTCGGCAGCTCTCCCGCGCACACCTGGCACCAGCTGGCGAAGAAGTTGACCACGACCGGACGCCCGCGTAAGGAGGCCAGCGAGACCTTGCCCCCACCGCTGAGGCGGGGCAGGACCCACGCCGCACTGGAGGTGGAGTAGCCCTGGCTGGACGAGCGGCTGGCGACGCCCAGGCTGATGGCGCCGAGCAGGACCAGGGCGGCCGCCGCGGCGTAGGTGCGCTGGCGACGCTGGCGGCGCTGGCGGGCCGTTCGCGTCGATCGGGGGGAACGGGTGCCGCTGGGTGATGCGGTCGTCGGGCGCGGTCGGGTGGCGGCAGACTGCCGGCTCCTGGCGTTGGACATGGATACCTCCCGGGGTATCCATCCATCATGGCACGAAGCGCGGTGGTGGCGCGTCAGACGGGGGGTTCGGGCGCCAGACGCTCGACGGGACCGAGGTGGTCGGGCACCGCGCGCGTGAGGCCCGTGACCCCGGCGGCGACGATGGCGAAGGCCAGGGCCGCCCCGACCAGTGCCACCGGCCCGCCGCGGAGATGGTCGTGCTCGAGCCCGAGCCCGAGAGCGAGGCTGGCCAGCGGGTCGATGATGACGATCAGCGGCTGGGACACCGTGAGCGGCCCCACGTGCAGCGCAGCCTGCTCGCACACGAGGCCCGCCCCGCCGCACGCGATGGTGGCGTAGACGGACCACGAGGAGAGCAGGCCCCCGACGCCGGCCGACACGAGCACGGCTGTGGCCTGGCGGATGAACGCCGCCTCGAGCGCCCACAGCAGCGCGGTCGCGACGGCCAGGCCCCCGGCGCGCCGGCGCGGCCCGCCGCGCCGTGACGTCATCACGCCAATGCCCACACCGAGGGCGACGAGCGCCACGGCCCGCGTCCACTGACCAGAGGAGGTCGCGACGTTCCCGGGATGTGGCGCGAGGTCGATCAGGAAGGCGGCCAGGGCGGCGGCTGTCGCGCCAGCCATGACCCAGGCCCGCGCGGGGAGGTGCTGGGCGAAGAACAGCCGGCGCAGGACGAGCGCGAACACCAGCTCGGCGACCAGGAGTGGCTGGACGAGGCTCAGCGAGCCGAAGTGCAGGGCCAAGGCCTGGCCCACCAGGGATCCGGCCATCGCGACCCAGCCCAGGAGCCACAGTGGCTGGCGGGCCAGATGCGCTACCAGGGCCCATCCCCGCCCGGGGGCCGTGGTCGAGGCGCGGTGCTGGGCGACGAGGCCGATGGCGTTGGCCAGGGCGGTGACCAGGGCGAAGAGGACCGCCAGGGAGGTGCTCACGGCTGGCGCCGGTGTCGGGGTGCCATCACCGGACCGGGTCGGCGCTGCCTCCGGGGTCGGTCCCCGAGCCGTCGGCCAGTCCGTGGGCGAAGGCGCGCAGCCGCTCGAGGGCCTCGGGCGCCTCCGGACCGCCAGCGGCCGGTTGGGCCAGGGCCGCCCGGATGCGGGCGGCGAGCTCGAGATGGGTCCCGCACCCCACGCAGCGGTGCAGGTGGGTGGCCAGGTCGGGCCAGCGCTCCGCGGGCAGCTCACCGTCGAGGTACGCCTCGGCCCAGCGGGCGGCCTCCCGGCACGCCGGCGAGATGCGCGCGCGGCGCGACCGGTTCACGGGCGCGCCCCCGCGGGTCGGGACAGCCCGCGCTCGGCCAGCCCCGCGCGCAGCCGGCGGCGGGCCCGGTGGAGGCGGCTCATGACGGTCCCGACCGGGATGTGGAGGGTCGCGGCCGCCTCGGCGTAACTGAGTCCTCGCCCGTCCACCAGGTCGAGCACGGCGCGGAAGGAGGCGGGCAGCGAGGGCACCAGGTCGGCGACGGCATCGGTGAGCTCGTGCGGGGCGGCGACCTCGTCGGCACTGTCGTCGAGGGCGACGAGCGTGTCGGGATCGGTGTCGGCCATCTCGGGCCGGCGCCGGCGCACGCGGTTGATGTTGGTGTTGCGCAAGATGGTCACCAGCCAGGGCCGTGGCCGCTCGCCGTCGAAGCGCTCGATGGCCCCGAGCGCGCGCACCAGGGTGTCTTGGACGAGGTCCTCGGCCTCGGTGGCCGATCCGGTCAGGCGGCGCGCCATATCGTAGAGATAGGGGATCTCGGGCACGACGTAGCGCTCGAATCGCTGGTGGGCGCTGCTGGCCCGCGCGGGCGCCCCCGACGCCGCCACTCAGCCCCGGTCGCTGGCAGCCAGATCGCGCACGGTCGCCACAATCTCGTCGGCACTGGCTCCGGGGCCAAAGACCGCGGCGACGCCGGCGGCGCGCAGGTCGTCTAGGTCATTGCCGGGGACGATGCCGCCCACGACGACGGGGATCGTCGAGCCGCGCTGGCGCAGCTCGGTGACGACGAGGGGGGCCAAGGTCAGGTGGGCCCCCGAGAGCATCGACAGCCCCACGACGTCGACGTCCTCCTGGATGGCCGAGACGGCCACCGAGGTCGGGGTCTGGAACAGGCCGGTGTAGACGACCTCCATACCCGCGTCGCGCAGGATCCGCGCGACGACCTTGACGCCGCGGTCGTGGCCGTCGAGGCCGACCTTGGCGACGAGGACGCGCACGCTCACAGGACCGGCTGCTCCACGTAGCGTCCGAAGACGTCGGCCAGGGTGGCCATCACCTCGCCGACGCTCACCCGGGCGTGGGCCGCGTCGATGAGGGCTCCCATCAGGTTGACCTCGGGATCGGCGGCCTCGGTGGCCAGGCGGGCGCGGGCTCGGTGCACGGCGTCGGCGTCGCGGCGCTCGCGCACGTCGTGGAGACGCTCGACCTGACGCTTCTCGTCGTCATTGGTGATGCGCAGGAGCTCGAGGTCGGCGTCGTCGTTGCCCTCGAGGAATCCGTTGACGCCCACGACCACGCGCTGGCCATCGTTGAGCAGGCGCTCGAGGCGGTAGGCCGACTCGGCGATGCGGCGCTGGAACCAGTTGGACTCCACCGCGGCGACGCAGCCCTCGAGCATCGACCCCGAGCCCATCTGATCGATCTCGTCGAGCAGGTCGAGCGCCTGGCGCTCGACCTCGTCGGTGAGGGCCTCGACGTAGTAGGAGCCCCCGAGGGGGTCGGCCACGTGGGCGACGTTGGTCTCGTGGGCGAGGATCTGCTGGGTGCGCAGGGCCAGGCGAGCCGCCTTCTCGGAGGGGAGCGCCAGGGCCTCGTCCATCGAGTTGGTGTGGAGGGACTGGGTGCCGCCCAAGACGCCGGCCAGCGCCTCGATGGCGGTGCGGGCCAGGTTGTTCTCGGGCTGCTGGGCGGTCAGGGAGACCCCCGCGGTCTGGGTGTGGAACCGCAGCTGCCAAGACCTCTCGGTCTGAGCCCCGTAGCGCTCGCGCAGCCAGGTGGCCCAGATGCGCCGCGCGGCCCGGTACTTGGCGATCTCCTCGAAGAAGTCGATGTGCGCGTTGAAGAAGAAGGAGAGTCGCGGCGCCACCGCGTCCACGTCGAGTCCGGCGTCCCGGGCCAGCTCCAGGTAGGCGAAGCCGTTGGCCAGCGTGAAGGCCAGCTCCTCGACGGCGGTGGACCCGGCCTCGCGGATGTGGTAGCCGGACACCGAGACCGGATTCCACTTGGGCATATCCGCAGTCGTGAAGGCGATGGTGTCGCGCACCAGGCGCAAGGAGGGCCGCGGCGGGAAGACGAACTCCTTCTGGGCCTGGTACTCCTTGAGGATGTCGTTTTGCAGCGTGCCCCCGAGGCGCGCCCGGGCGACGCCGTGGTCCTCGGCGTTGGCGACGAACATGGCCAGGATCACGGGCGCCGACGCGTTGATCGTCATCGACGTGGTGATCGCTGACAGGTCGATGCCGGCGAAGAGGTCGCCGAGGTCCTCGATGGTGTCGATGGCCACCCCGCAGCGTCCGACCTCGCCCAGGGCCATCGGGTCGTCCGAGTCCAGCCCGAGCAGGGTGGGCATGTCGAAGGCGGTCGAGAGCCCCGTGCCGCCCGCGGCGATGATCTCGCGGAAGCGCTGGTTGGTGTCGAGAGCCGTCCCGAACCCCGCGAACATGCGCATCGTCCACAGGCGCGTGCGGTACATCGAGGCGTGGATGCCACGGGTGTAGGGGTAGACGCCGGGATGCTCGGCATCCGCGGGGCCGTAGACCGGCTCGAGGGGGATGCCCGACATCGTCGTGAAGGGGACGGGGCGCGTGGCGGCCCCCTCGTAGGCGTGCCGCCACTGGTCAGCGGGTCGTGGGCTCACGGGACCTCCTCTCCGTCCATCGTAGAAGAGTGGGCGCTGGCCCGGGGCCGCTCAGGCGCCAGTGGTGGGATCGGCGATCTCGAGGGCCAGCAGGGGGGCGGAGGCCTTGGTGAGGCACTCCTGGTACTCGCCGGCCGGCGTGCTGTCGGCGACGATGCCGCCGCCGGCGTTGACGGTCGCCTGGCCGGCGTCGATGACCACGGTGCGGATGGTGATGGCGAAGTCGGCGCCCCCGGCCAGGGCGAAGTAGCCCACCGCACCGCCGTAGGGTCCCCGGCGCACCGGCTCGAGCTCGTCGATGATCTCCATGGCCCGGACCTTGGGCGCTCCGCTCAGCGTGCCGGCCGGAAACACGGCGTCGAAGGCGTCGAAGGCGTCGAGCCCTTCGCGCAGCTCGCCCGAGACGTCCGAGACCAGGTGCAGCAGGTGCGAGTAGCGCTCGATGTGCGCGAGGCGCTCCACCGTGACGGTGCCCGGCCGCGCGACGCGTCCGATGTCGTTGCGGCCCAGGTCCACGAGCATGACGTGCTCGGCGACCTCCTTCTCGTCGCGCAGGATCTCGGACTCGAGGCGGCGATCGTCCTCGTCGGTGAGGCCGCGGGCGCGGGTGCCGGCGATGGGCCGGGTGGAGACGCGGCCCTGGTGCACGCGCACCAGCATCTCGGGTGACGCTCCCACGATGTGGGCGCCGCCCGTGTTGAGCAGGTACATGTAGGGCGAGGGGTTGAGGGCGCGCAGGACGCGGTACAGCGTGAGCGGGTCGACGTCGCAGCGGCGGCGGAAGCGCTGCCCGACGACGACCTGGAAGATGTCCCCGGCGCGGATGTGCTGCTGGGCCCGGGCCACGATCTCCTCGTACTGCACCGCCGTAAGGTTCGAGAGGCGGGTGGCCAGCGCGCGGATGTCGAGGCCCTCGCGCTGGGCCGGCGCCGTGGCCACGAGCCGCTCGATCCGGGGGTCGGTCTCGGGCGGCGACGCCAGCAGTCGCGCGAGCAGGCCCTCGAGGGTCGCGCGGGCGTCGTCGTAGGCCTGCTGGACCAGTGTGGCGCTGGCGACGACGGCCGGCACGACGACGCTGGTCGAGTAGCGGAAGTGGTCCACGACCAGCAGGGCCGCGGGAAACGTGAAGTCCACATCGGCGCCCTCGGGCGCGTCGGGCCGCTCCAGGTGCTCCAGGCGGCGCACGTAGTCGTAGGCCACGTAGCCGACGGCGCCGCCGAAGAAGTCGGGCAGTTGCGGGGGTGCGTAGGCGCGGTAGCCGCGCAGGATGGACCGCAGCGTGCGCAGCGGCCCGTCCGGGTCGACGGGGGCGTCGAGACCCTCGAGCTGGGTGCGCCCGCCGGTGGTGTGCAGGCGCCAGCGGCGGCCCACGCCGAGGAACGAGTAGCGCCCGGTCACCTCGCCCTGGCCGGCGCTCTCCAGGAGGAAGACGGCGTCGGGGGCCAGGCGCTGGTAGAGCGAGACGGGCGTGTCGCGATCCAGCTGCACCGTGACCACCAGGGGGATCACGTTGTAGCCCTCGTCGACCAGGCGGGTGAAGGCGCCGACGTCCAGGGGCTCGGAGGTCGGCGCCACGGCCCGTAGGATAGCCCCATGCGTCGCGGACTCTCCGTCCTGCTGATCGACAACTACGACTCGTTCGTCTACAACCTGGCCCAGGATCT
>JAJYEQ010000010.1 GCA_021785695.1 Actinomycetes bacterium | reverse complement strand
AGCATGGGTAATGCCCTCAGCCGCCAGTCTTCGAATCAGGGCCCAGTCTTCCAAAGTGATCACCCTCCATTTTCAGGTGTTCACTTTTCACCGTCGAAAGTGCTCAGTTTTCGAGCGTTGCCGACAGACGAGAACACCAACGGCCTGCTTTGCCAGTACATGCCCAAGGGGACTTATCTGTCGGCCCTGCAGTGAGAAGGACTCCTCGCGATTCAGCGCAGTCTGAACGACGACCGCGAAAGACCCACGGCTAGAGGATGCCCGAGGAGAAACTCAACGAACTCGTTGCGCTCACCGGGGGAAACCGCCGTCCCGTTTTCGAGCGTTGCCGACAGCTGGTTGGGTAAGGCCGCGAGGAGCTGTGGCGATGGTCCGCAGTCCACGGGAACGTCACGTGTACCGAGCGGATCGCGCAGCGAGCGTCCCTGGCACCGGGTGGTGTGCGGGCTACGGTACGAGGGGGTCCCGAGACCCGATCGATCGACCGAGCCGGCCCCGTCGGCTCCGGGAGGGTGCATGTCGCAGGTCCCCGACCAACGTCCCCGGTCCTCCAGGATCTTCCGACGGGCCGACGCCTCGTCGGTCCCGTTGCGGACCATCGTCACCTCCGTCGTCGTGGTTATCGGCGCGCTGGTCGCCGTCCTTCTCCTGTACCGCCTTCGGCTCATCTTGCTGCTGATGCTCGTGGGTGGCTTCGTCGCGCTGTTGCTCAACCCGCTGGTCGCGTTCGTGCAGCGGCACGGAATTCGTCGGCGGGGCGGCGCGGTCGCGATCGTCGCCGCCGCCAGCGTCGTGGTCTTCGTCGGCCTCGCGATCCTGTTCGGCTACCCGCTCGTCAACAGCATGACGAGACTGTCCAACGCTCTGCCGTCCTACGTGCACAAGGCCCAGACCGGTCAGGGCTGGATCGGGCACCTGCTGCGCCGCTACCACGTCTCTCACTGGGTAACCGACAATGCCTCCAAGCTGGTGTCGCTGGCCCAAGGGCTCTCCCGCCCGGCACTGGCGCTCGGGCGCGGGGCGATCTCCGCACTCGTTGCGTTGATCACCGTGTTCACGTTCGTCGTCCTGGTCCTGTTCGAGGCCCCGCGCCTGCGCCACGGCCTGCTGGGCGCGCTGCCCGCGCAGCGGGCCCAGCGCGTCGCCCGCATCGGCACGCAGGTTGGGCGCGCCGTCTCGGGCTACATGGTGGGCAACCTGGCCACCTCGCTCATCGCCGGACTCGTGGTCTTCGTGACGCTGGTCCTCTTGGGCGTCCCCTTCGCGGCGCTGTTCGCGCTCTGGGTTGGTCTGGTCGACTTCCTCCCCACCATCGGCGGGGCGCTCGCGGGCATCCCGACGGTGCTGTTCGCCTTTGGGCACACGACGGGCGCCGGGATCGTCACCCTGATCGTCTTCGTCGTGTACACCCAGATCGAGAATCACATGCTCAACCCTCTGATCATGGGGCGCACGACGCGGGTCAGCCCCTTGGCCGTCTTCGTCGCGGTCCTGGTGGGAGCGGACCTCGGGGACTGGCTGGCCGGCCTGTTCGGGGGATTCGTCGGCGTGCTCATCGCTGTGCCCATCGCGGCGGCCCTCCAGGTCATCGTGGTCGACCTGCGAGCTAGAGAGCCCGACCGCGACCCGCCCCCGGCGTGAGCGGGCCACCGCGGCGTCGCTAGAGTGTTTGCTTGATGCAAGTAAGCAATGATCGCCTCGGGCCGGACGATGCGGTCGTGGCCGACGTCCTCGAGGACCTGCAGACCGTAGCGCGATGGCTGACGCGATCGCGCGTGCACGAGCGTGTCCTGAGCGACCTCGGTGTGCGGATCGACCGCCCCGCGCTCCTGCTGCTGCGCAAGCTGCACCACGCGGGCGGGGTCGACGTGCGGGTCACCGACCTGGCTCACCTCCTGGGCATCGACCCACCGGGCGTCACCCGCAAGGTGCAGCAGCTCGAGCGAGCGGGTCTGGTGGCCCGGGTCGCCGACAAGCGTGACCGGCGCGTCGCGCTCATCTCCCTGACTCCCGCGGGCAGCGAGCTGCTGGAGCGAGCCGCCGCGGCGTACCTCCGACTGCTGCAGGAGGTCCTGTCGGACTGGCCCCGCGAAGACGTGCGCCGCTTCGCCGAGCTCTTCCACGCCTTTTCCACCAGCCTGCACAACGAACTGGAGCGACCGTGACCGATGCCCCCACCGGCGTCTCGAGCCTGACGGCACCCTCGGTGGGACTCAGTCACCGGCGCATCATGACCATCATCATCTCGCTGATGCTCGGGATGTTCCTCTCGGCACTCGACCAGACCATCGTGTCTACGGCTCTGCCCACCATCGCGGGTGACCTGCACGGGCTCAACCACCTGTCCTGGGTCGTGACCGCGTACCTCATCACCTCGACCATCTCCTTGCCCCTGTGGGGCAAGTTCGGCGACCTCTGGGGGCGCAAGGGCTTCTACCAGTTGGCCGTCGTGATCTTTCTCAGTGGATCGGCACTCTCGGGCCTGTCGCAGAACATGGCCGAGCTGATCGCCTTCCGCGCCATCCAGGGCCTGGGGGCCGGGGGGCTGATGGTCGGCTCGCAGGCCATCGTCGGCGACGTCATCCCCCCGCGCGAGCGCGGTCGCTACATGGGCTACTTCGGAGCCGTGTTCGGCCTGTCCAGCGTGCTCGGCCCCCTGGCCGGTGGCTGGCTGACCCAGCACGCGTCGTGGCGCTGGATCTTCTACATCAACCTCCCCATCGGCATCGTCGCTCTGATGGTGATCGCGGCGGGACTGCACGTGCCCAAGCACCGGGTGCCCCACAAGATCGACTGGTTGGGCGCAGCCGTCCTGTCGGCCGCAGTCGTGGGACTCATCCTCATCACCACCTGGGGAGGGACGCAGTACGCCTGGCGGTCGGCGCCCATCGTGGTGCTGGCCATCTTCAGCGGCATCTTGCTCCTGGCCTTCATCCCCATCGAGCGCCGGGCGCGTGAGCCGATCATCCCGATGGGGCTGTTCTCCAACCGCACGTTCAGCGCCGCCTCGTCGGTGGGCTTCGTCATCGGCTTCGCCATGTTCGGGGCGATCGTGTTCCTGCCGCTGTACCTGCAGGTGGTGCACGGCTCATCGCCGACGAGCTCGGGCCTGGAGCTGCTTCCCATGGTCCTGGGCATGCTGATCACCTTCATCCTGAGTGGCCAGCTCGTATCGCGCACCGGTCGCTACAAGGTGTTCCCGATCCTGGGTACGGCGATCACCGCGCTCGGCCTGATGCTCCTGTCACACCTGGGCACGTCGACGCCCTACACCACGACGGCCCTCGGCATGTTCGTCACCGGCTTTGGCATGGGACTGGTCATGCAGGTCCTGGTGGTCGCGGTCCAGAACGCTGTTCCCCACGAGCAGCTCGGCACCGCGACGGCGACGGCAACCTTCTTCCGGTCCATCGGCGGCGCCTTCGGGGTGTCGATTCTCGGCTCGGTCTTCGACAGCCGCCTCCTGTCGGTGCTCTTCGCCCACACCACGCCGGCACAACGCCGCCAGCTCAGTGCCGTATCGCTGACGGCCAACCCGGCCCAGATCCGCCACCTCCCCGCTCCCGAGCGCGCCGTCGTGATCCACGCCTTCAACGCGGGTTTGGAACGGGTGTTCCTGGTGGCGGCGCCGATCGCCGTGTTGGCCTTCGTCCTCACATGGGTGCTCAAGGAGATCCCCCTGCGTACCACCGCCCATGTGCGCGGGCATGCCAGCGAGGCCGAGGACGTGCACGCTACGGTCCTCGACGCCCCCGGGGAGTTTCCTGCCTGAGCCGCATTGGTGGGTCCGCGTCCAGCTGGTGCCCACGCTCGACCAGAGGGGCGCGAACGCCAAGACGTACGCCCAGGTCTTTCACGACGTGCCCCCTGGCAACAGCGCCCGCCCCCTGAGCCGGCTACGCGGCAGGACCTGGCTACGATCTGTCCACGGGCCAGGGCTCGCCCATCGTGTCGGGACTGATGACCGCAGTGGTGCCGGGACCTTGGGCCCTAGGGACGTGGCCGGTGCCAGACTAGGACGGATGGGTGGAGTCTCGGGTGAGCGGGGTGGACGATGCGCGCTGAGGCGCCTGGTGGTGCCGTGAGCCAGACCGCGCTGGAGCGTCGCCTCCAGCGCTACGAGACGGCACCGCACCTGGTCTTCTGGGAGACGACCAAGGCTTGCGCGCTCAGCTGTCGGCATTGTCGGGCCTCGGCGCAGACCACCGGTCTGCCCGGCGAGCTGAGCACGGCGGAGGGGCGCCGCCTGATTGACCAGGTGGCTGCGCTAGGGGGTTCGCCGATCCTGATCCTGACCGGCGGCGACTGCCTCGAGCGCCCCGACCTGGACGAGCTGATCAGCTACGCCCGCCAGCTCGGCATCCACGTCGGCCTGTCACCCTCGGTGACGCCCCGCCTGACGCTCGAGCGTCTGGCGGGGCTCTACCAACTCGGGGTGCGCAGCCTGTCGATCTCGCTCGACGGGTCCGAGCCGGCGACCCACGATGGCATCCGAGGCATCTCCGGCCTGTTCGAGCGCACCGTCGCGATCCTGCCCCAGTTGGTGGAGATGGGTTTTCGCGTCCAGGTGAACACGACAGTGATGTCGGGCAACGTCCTGGAGCTGGCTGACGTCGTCGGACTCCTGCGCCAGCTCGGGATCTCCATCTGGGAGGTCTTCTTCCTGGTGGGCGTGGGGCGCGGCATCGACCTCGATGAGGTCGGTCCCGCCCAGGCAGAGGACGTGTGCCACTTCCTGGTCGACGTCACGACCCGCGGCCTGACCGTGCGCACCGTCGAGGCCCCCTTCTTCCGTCGCGTCCAGGCGGAGCGCCGGCAGCAGGGAGGTCCCCCCTCGCCCGAGCAGGTGGGTCCGCTCTACGCCGCGCTGCGCGGGCGTCTCGACGAGCTCGCGCTGCCTCCGGCTCGCCCCACGGCGAGCCACTCGCTGGCCACCGGTGATGGTCGCGGCATCGTGTTCGTCGGACACGACGGCGCGGTGCTGGCCTCGGGATTCCTCCCGGTGCCCTTGGGCAACATTCGCGAGCGCGACCTGGGCTCGATCTACGCGGAAAGCCCCATCCTGGCCGAGATCCGCGCGGGCCGGTTCTCGGGGGCGTGTGGCCGCTGCGAGGTGTCGCGGCTGTGTGGCGGTTCGCGCGCCCGGGCCTACGCCCACAGCGGCGACGTGCTGGGTGAGGATCCGGCCTGTGCGCACTCCGACAGCGCGCGTTCGCTGTCGCGCAGCCGCAGCGGGCTGCCAGACTGACTCCATGGACCAGGCAGCCCCCGCTACCCGGCGGGGCGCTGTGGCGTGGGCGGTCGTGGGGGTGCTGGGCCTGGCGGTGGCGGGGCTCGGACCTTCCCAGGCCGTGCTGGGCGCCCTGCACCAGGACTGGCCCCCGTTCGTCCTCGTGGCGGGACTCCTGCTGGTCGGCCTCGCGGCCGACGAGGACCGGCTGTTCGCCTGGCTGGGCGGCCACGTGGCCGGCGTGTCCCCGTCGGGCGGGCGGGTCTACGTGGTGTGCGCGTTGCTCGTCGTGGTGGTGACCGCCCTGCTCAACCTCGACACCGCGGTGGTCTTCATGACACCAGTGATGATCCACGTGGCCCGGCGTCGGGGTGTGGAGGGCGGGGCGTGGCTCTATGGTCCGGTACTCCTCGCCAACGCCGGGTCGCTGTGGCTGCCCGGCTCGAACCTCACGAACCTCATCGTCGTGGGACCGCTCCATCTGACGGGAGCGCAGTTCCTCACCCGTCTGGGTGGACCGGCTCTGGGGGCCAGCGTGGTCGCGGTGGTGCTGCTGGCGAGCCGGGCCGGGCGCAGCGGGGGAACGGGCCGGCCGGCGGCCGAGCCGGTCGCACTGCGGGTCGGCGCGGGCACGCTCGCCGTCGTGGCCGCGACGGTCACGATGCTGGTGACGCCGGATCCGGCGCTGCCCGTCCTCGCCATCGGGGCGGCGGCCGTGGGCTGGCGGGTGCTGCGAGGTCGAGACAGCGCGACCCGGGTGCTGCGGGCGCTCGAGCCGGCATCCCTGTTCGGGCTCTTCGGCGCGGCGGTCCTGCTCGGGGCCCTGGGCCGGGACTGGACGGGGCCGGCGCATCTGCTGGCGCACCTGAGCGGTCCGGCCACGGTCGCGGTGGCGGCGGTGGCCGCCGTGCTGGTCAACAACCTGCCCGCCGCCTCCATGCTCGCCGCCCACCTCCCGGCCCATCCCCTGGCGGCCCTGGTCGGTCTCAACCTGGGCCCCAACCTGGCGCCAACGGGATCCTTGGCCTGGCTCCTCTGGCTCCGCGCCGCGCGCGGAGCGGGGAGCACTCCCTCCCTGCGCGCGGCGCTGCGATGGGGCTGGCCGATCGCCGTGGCGACGCTGGTGGTGGCGACGCTGTGGCTGGAGGTGGCGGGCCTGCGCTGACGATCTCGGGGAGGGTGGTCACGTGGCTAGGGTCGTGGCGTGCGTCGTGACTCCGGACGCGTGGGCCGGGCCGGTACGTGCTCGATCGGCGCGGCGTTGGCCAGACACGGCACACCAGAGGGAGGGTGAGCCATGCCGAATCGACAGATCGTGCTCGTACGGCGGCCCGAGGGTTCGCTGGCCACGACGGCCACCGAGCTGGTCGAGAGCCCGATGCCGGCGATCGGCGAGGGGCAGGCACTGGTCCGCGTGGGCACGCTCTCGATCGATCCGACGATCCGGACGTGGATGAACGATGCGCCGGGTTACCTGCCGGCCATCGAGCTCGGAGCGGTCGTGCGCTCGACGGGGGTCGGGGTCGTCACCGAGAGCCAGAGCCCGCGCTACCGGGTGGGCGACGTGGTCACGGGCATGACCGGATGGCAGGAGTGGGCCGTCGCCGACGACGCGAACCGCTTCTCGGTCCTGCCGCCCGCGTGGGGCGTTGACCTGCCCACCGCGATGAACGTCCTGGGCGTCACGGGCCTCACGGCCTACTTCGGCCTGCTCGACGTGGGACGCCTGGCACCCGGCGACGTCGTGGTGGTGTCGGGCGCCGCGGGAGCGACCGGCTCGCTGGTGGGGCAGCTGGCCCGCCAGCGGGGGGCGTCTCGGGTGATCGGCATCGCCGGCGGTCCCGAGAAGTGCGCCCGCGTCGTCGACCAGTACCACTTCGACGACTGCGTCGACTACCGCGACCCCGACTGGCCCCGCCACCTGCGCCGGCTGGCTGCCCCGGGCATCGACGTGTTCTTCGACAACGTGGGTGGCGAGACTCTCGACGTGGCCCTGGCGAATCTGGCGCGGGGTGCGCGGGTCGTGATGTGCGGGGCGATCTCCCAGTACGACCGCGCCGAGCGCCCCCGGGGGATCGCCAACACCAGCATGCTGATCGTGCGGCGCGCCTCGATGACCGGCTTCCTGGTGCTCGACTTCCTGGCGCGGTCGGCCGAGGCCTACGACGTCTTGGTCCCGCTCGTGCGCGAGGGCACGATCGTCCACCACGAGCACCTCGTGTCGGGCCTGGAGCGTGCTCCCGAAGCGTTGCACCTCGTCTTGACGGGGGGCAACCAGGGCAAGATGCTCGTCGTGGTCGACCCCTCGGTCACCCTTGCGTGACCTCGTGGAGCGGGGCTCCCGTCCCCGGGTCTTCGTCCCGGCTCTCTTCTTCATCGCCCTGTGGTCGAGCTTCGCCCAGTTCGGGCTCATCACGTCGCTGAGCGACGTCGCGCGTCACTTCGGCGCGGTCGTGGCGGGTGCGCACAGCTTTCGCAGCCAGGTGGGACTGTCGGGCTCGCAGGTGGGACTGGGCCTCGGCCTGGTGCGGGCGGCCTCGCTCCTGGCGCTGCCCATCACGGCGTGGGCCGACCACCGCGGGCGCCGGCACCTGATGGGCCTGTCGCTCATCGGGGGACTGGTGATGACGGCACTGGCGGCGGGAAGTCCCGGCTACTGGTGGTTCGTCGTGCTCTTCGCTCTCGCGCGGCCGCTGCTGACGACGGCATCGGCGCTCACGCAGGTCCTGGCGGTCGAGATGTCCTCGACCACTGCCCGCGTGACGCACCTGGCCGTCCTGGCCGCGGGCGCCGGCGTCGGCGCCGGCCTCTCGGCCCTGATCCACGGCCTGGTGCGGGGACCACAGGCCTTCCGCTGGCTGTTCGCGGTGGCGCTGGTCCCCGCGTTCGCCGCCCCGTGGGTGACGCGCCGGATTGCTGAGCCGCCCCCCCCGGTGCGACCAGCCAGCGCGCGCCTGGGGGCCGTGCCTCCCGCGCTGCGACCGCGCTTGCTCATCGTCGTCGTGCTGACCTTCGTCGCCGCGCTCGTCACCGGACCGGCCAACGGCTACGCCTTCGTCTACGGCGAGGGCGTGCTGCACCTGGGCGCCGGCACCGTTGCGGCGATCGTCACGACGAGCGGAGCGGCGGGACTGGCCGGCCTCCTCCTCGGACGTCGATGGGCCCAGACGCTGGGCCGCCGCGTGACGGTGGCCATCGGGATGAGCACCCTGGCGATCGCCGCCTGTGCCACCTACGCCGGAGGTCCCGCGCTGTTCGCCGGGGGCTACTTCATCGGCATCGGCGCCGCGGGCATCGTGACCCCCGCCTCCAACGCCCTGGGCACCGAGATCTTCCCCCGCCCCTTCCGGGCCACGGCGGTGGGCTGGGCCGTGGTGGCGGCCGTCGTTGGCGCCACGACGGGCCTCGTGCTCTTCGGATCGCTCGCCGACTTGAGCCTGGGCAGCGGATCGTCGGTGCTCCGGCTCCCCGCTCTGATCACCTTCCTGCCGCTGCTGCCGGCGCTGGTGCTCTTGCGCCAGCTGCCCGAGACCCGGGGGGTGGAGCTGGACGTGCCAGGCGTCGTGCCGTTCTGAGCGGACGCGGGGATCAGCGCGCCCTCGCGGCTTCCTCGTCGAGGTCGAGGTCGACGACGAGGGCCCGGTGGTCACTGCCCCCGTCGCTGGCCCCGCCGTCGCGCACCAGCCACGGTCCGGATCCCAGGACGTGGTCGATCTGCGAGTGGGGTCGACGGGCCGGCCAGGTGCGGGCGCGCACCAGCTGGCGCCACCCGGGGAAGAACAGGCGCAGCGGCGGGCGCCAGGAGTTGAAGTCACCGACGATCAGGACGGGCCGATCCTGGGCCAGGGCACCGGCCACGTCGCGCACGTGACGGAACTGGCGAAAGGACCCGTGTGAGAGGTGGGCGAAGTGCACGCCGAAGACGGTGAAGGCCGAGCCGTCGCCGAGGCGCACGTCGGCGCGCACGATCGCTCGGCGCACCCGCTCGCGGGGCTGGCGCTCCAGGGGCTCGCTGGTCACCGCATCGATGGGGAGGCGCGTCAGCAGGCCGATTCCCCACTGCCCGGCCTCGGCGGGAACCGACGAGCGGCGCGCCCGCTGGGCGTCGGTCAGCGACCGGTGCTCGGTGAAGAACAGGCCGTACTCGCCGTGCAGGTGGGCGCCGCGTGGCTGCCAGGAGGCCGGCCCGGTTCCCTGGGTCGATCGCTCGGCGCGCGCCAGGGGCACGAAGAGCCCTGCCATGCCCAAGGCGTCGCTGAGGGCGCCGAAGTGGTCCTCACCGGCGTCACCGCGCCACATCTCGGGGCACACCAGGACATCGGCTCCCAGGGCCGCCGCGTGCTCCAGCGCCCGGGTGCGCCGGCCCCAGCCGTCCACCCCCGCATGGAGGTTGAACGTCGCCACCCGCACCTCGACGAGTCTAGGGGGCGCTATCGCGTGTGGCAGGCTCGGGGTCGTGGATTCAGTTCAGGTGACCTTCGGTCATCGCCTCTGGTGGGTCGACGCCTTCGTCGGCGAGGCCGTGCGCGGCAACCCGGCGGTCGTGGTGCTGCTGGAGCGCCCGATCCCCGACGACGAGCTCCAGCAGATCGCCTACGAGATGGGTGTGTCCGAGACCGCGTTCCTGCGCCGGCTGGGGGAGGGGTGGTCGCTGCGCTGGTTCACGCCGACCGTCGAGGTCGATCTGTGCGGCCACGCGACGCTCGCCTCCCTCCACGTGCTGCTGACCGAGCTCGCCGTGCCGGGGCCCGAGGCGAACTTCCAGACGCGCTCGGGTCTGCTGTCGGGGCGCCGCTCGCGCGACGGGACCCTGGGGATCGACCTGCCGCGATCGCGTGTCGAGCCTGTCGACCCGTCGGCCCTGGCGGGAGCCCTGGGCGAGATCGAGGAGCTCTACCAGGCCGGCTCGCAGAACCTGCTCGCGGTGGTGCGCGACTACGACACGTTGTGCGGGCTGGCCGTCGACCCGGTCAGCCTGTTCCTGGCGCCCGGCTCGCTGGTCATCGCGGCGTGTGCGGGCGCGCCGGGTGCCGACGTCGCCATCCGGGTGTTCGCGCCCCGGCTGGGCGTGGCCGAGGACCCCGTCACCGGGAGCGCGCTGTGCGCGGTGGCTCCCTGGTGGGCCGAGCGCACCGGCGCGCCCACGATCGTGGTCCGTCAGGCCTCGGCACGGGGTGGCCTGATGTACGCGCGCCTCTTCGAGCGCCACGTCGAGGTGGCGGGCTACGCGCGCACGTTCCTGAGCGGAGAGGTGCGGGCGTGACCGATGCGCTCGGACCCGGCTCGCACACCCGGGTCCGTCGCCTGCCCGAGAAGGCGCGCTACGACCGCGACAGCGTCTATGGCGTCTTGGACGACGCGCCCTTCGCGCATCTCGCGGCCGTGGTCTTTGGCCTGGCGACGGCCCTGCCGACCCTGGTGGTGCGCGAGGACGACACGCTCTTCGTCCACGGCTCCCGGTCCAACGCGGTGATGCGGGCGGCGGCTGAGGCCCCGCGCGCCTTCGTGACCGCCACGGTCTTGGAGGGCGTGCGCCTGGCGCGCAGCGGCTTCGAGTCATCGATCGCGTACCGCTCGGTGTCGGTCGTGGGGCCCACCTCCTTCGTCGAGGACGAGGGGCGGCGCCGAGAGCTGCTGGATCGCTTCGTCGACGCCGTCGTCCCGGGACGTTCCCGGGAGGTGCGGCCGACTCGTGACGACGAGGTGCGCCGCACGGCGGTCCTCGAGGTCCGGATCGAGGAGGCGGCCGTCAAGGTGTCGGCCGGGCCCACCGACGACGACGAGGACGATCGGCGCCTGCCCATCTGGGCGGGGCTGGTTCCCGTCGTCACCCGCTACGGCGCACCGCAGCGTTTCGACGACGGGGGCGATCCGACACTGGAGGTCCCGCCCTCGGTGCGCAGACTGCTGGGGCTGTCGTGATGGACGTGGCCGCGCTGCGCGACGCCGTGCGCCGCTTCGCGCCCGGGGATGCGCGCTCGTCCCTGGCCCGCGCCGTCACGCTGGATCGCCTGGCCTGGGAGCGCGACCCGTTCGCGCCCGACGTGGATGTGCCCCACGTGACCGCGAGCGCCCTCGTGGTGTCGGCGCGCGGCGTGGTCCTGCACCGGCACCGGCTGCTCGACCGGTGGCTGCTGCCGGGTGGTCACGTCGACCCCGGTGAGTCGATCGATGACGCCGTCTTGCGCGAGGTGCGCGAGGAGACGGGTCTGGTGGCCCGGCACCTGCGCGAGCCGACCATCGTGCGCGTGGACGTGCATCAGGGCCCGCGCGGGCACGTCCACGATGACATCACCTTCGTCCTGGTCGCCTCGCCCGCGACCCCCGATCCCGGGCCGGGGGAGAGCCGCGAGATCGGCTGGTGGCCGCTCGCCGACGCGCCGGCCCGGGCCGATCCCGATCTGGCCGGCTTCCTGGGACGCGCGGCGAGCCTGCTCGCCAGCCTCGGCGTGTCAGACTTCGACAATGGCTGAAGGAGAGACGCTGCACGACCTCATCGAGGCGGATCGCTGGCTCGAGCGGGTGCGCCAGCAGCGCGAGCACCTGCCCGAGCAAGATGAGCTCGATCGCATCGAGGAGAGCCTGCGCCTCCGGGTCGTCGAGGTCCGCGAGACCGAGGACGCGGTCGTGCGGGCGCGCCAGGCCTACGACGAGCAGGCCGAACGCGCCGAGAAGCTGCGCCAGCGCCACCGCGAGCTCGAGCGCGCCCTGCACCAGTCATCGGGAGCGCGCGACCTGGTGGCCATCGAGACCGAGGCGCGCTCGGTGGCCCACCAGTGCGACGAGGCGGACGAGCGCGGGCTCGACCTGCTGGCCCAAATGGAGGACCTGGAGGTGGCCGTCCAGCTGCAGCGCCACGAGGTCCAACCCGACCTCGACCGGCGTCGCGAGCTGCGCGAGACGCTGACGGCGCTGCGCTGGTCGCTGGGCGAGGAGGCCGAGCGTCTGGCCGCTGAGCGTGAGCTGCTGAGCGAGCGCCTGTCGGCGACCCTGCGCGCGCGCTACGAGCGGGCCCGCCTGCGGGCCGGGATCACGGGCGGCGCCTTCGTGGTCGATGGCCGATGCGACGGGTGCCGCCTGGCGCTCAGCCCCCTGGATCTGGACCGCTTCCGGCGCCGGCAGGCCGACGAGGTGCTGGAGTGTCCGTCCTGCGGCCGGATCCTCGTGTCGTGATCCTCCTCATCCGCCACGGTCAGACGACGACCAACGCGCAGGGTCTGCTGGTGGGCCGGTCGGACCCGCCGCTGACGGCGCGAGGACGGCAGCAGGCCCTCGATCTGCGGCCCTGGCTGGCCGGAGTCGAAGAGGTGTGGTCATCACCCCTGCACCGAGCCCGAGAGACCGCCGCCCTGGCGATGCCCGATCTCCCGGCTCGCGAGTGCGCCGCCGTGATCGAGGTGGACTACGGCGTCCTGGACGGGTCACCGCTGTCGGTGGTGAGCGCGGAGGAGTGGCGCCAGTTCGAGGCCGACCACGAGATCGCCATTGGCGGCGGCGAGTCGCTGGCCGCGGTGGATCGTCGCGTGCACGCCCTGCTGGACGAGCTGCTGGGCGAGCGCGCGTCGCTGCTGCACCAGCCCGAGCGGCACCTGGCCATCGTCAGCCACGTCTCGCCCATCAAGTCGGCCGCGATCTGGGCGCTGGGCGCCCCCGGCGGGACGGTGTGGCGCACCCGGCTCGACAACGGCTCCCTCACGGTCATCGGGACGCGCGGCGCCGTCCCGTCGCTGGTGCGCTTCAACGCGGTGCCGGGCCGGTAGCCCCGCGACTCGGCGGGGCCCGCCCGACGCGCCTGGCGCGATCGAGCGGGCCCACCACCGGCTTGGCCCCCCCAGCCAATGCGATGACGTTAGCCCACCGCGTTCGCGGCGGGCAGGCCACATCGCGCGGCCCCGGCCACTTGTGCAGGATTTCACGACCGGCGGGGGCTGCGGCACTAGCTGGAGGCGGGACCGCCGCCGAGGCTGAGGACCTCGTCGGCCCAGGCGGTGACGGCGGGGTCGTGGGTCGCCACCACGACGGCCGCGCCCGAGCGTGCCAGCAGGTCGAGCAGCGCCGCGGTGTCGCGGGACCCGAGGCCCGCCGTCGGCTCGTCGAGGACGACGACGTCGGGGGCGATCGCCAAGGCGCGCACCACCGCTACGCGGGCGCTCTCGCCGCGTGCCAGCCCCTCCCAGCGCGTGGAGGCATCGGCGAGCACACCCAGCGCCGCCAGGTCATCGGCCAGAGATCGCGACGGCGTGCGTCCCAGGGCGATGACGTCGGCGGGACGTCCGCGCATGAGACCGGGCTCACTGGGCACGTAGGCGATGTGGCGGCGCACCTCGGACTCGACGATCTCGTCGAGCGGGCAGTCGCCGACCGTGATCGTGCCCCCGTCGGCCGCATCGAGCCCCGCCACGACCCGAAGGAGCCACGACTTGCCCACACCCGAGGCACCGGTGACCGCCACGCGCCGGCCGCGGGTCAAGGTGAGGTCCACGCCGTCGACGAGCGTGCGCGGGCCGGCGCGCAGGACCAGTCCCCGAGCCACCAGCGCCGCCGCATCGGGCCACGCGCGAGACCTGGCGGTCTCCGGCTCGTCGAGGTCGTCGAGCCGCTCGGTGGCGGCGGTCACCGCCACGGCAGTCTCGAGAGCGGTCGAGAGCGTGGCCCCGACCTCCAGGCCGGCGACGAGCACCAGAGCGGTCCCCACGAGCCACAGGGGTGCGGCGACGGGCCGGAAGGCCGCCAGGACGCCGACGCCCAGCAGAGCGGTGAGGGGGATCAGGGCCGCGAGCCGCGTGCGGGCCCTCTCGCTGGCGACCTCGGCGTCGCTGAGCGCCTGGCGCGCCGCGTCGAGGCGTGCCGCGGCGTAGGCGGTGCTCCCGAGCAGCTCGAGGTCCGGAGCGGCGTGCGAGAGCTCCACGATCTGGCTCTGGAACGCGGCGCGCCGGTGCCGGCGCTCCCGGTCCCGGGTGACCAGGCGCGGGAAGGCGCGCACCCCGAGAGCCGTGGCGGCCCCCTGGGAGATCAGCAGCCCGAGGGCCGGGAGGAGCCAGTGCGGGCGCGGGGGGAGGGCCGCGACCGCGATGTCGGCCACCACCAGGCTGGCCAGGGAGCTCACCGCCGGCACCAGGCTGCGCACCCACAGGTCCTGGAGCTCCTCAGTGTCCTGGAGCGAGCGGGCCAGGACGTCGCCGTGAGCGTGGCTGCTCCAGCGCTGGAAGCTCCACGCGCCCACCGTGCGCATGAGCCACATCCGCCAGCGCGTGACCGCGGCGAAGCCCAGGCGGTGGGTGGAGACGCGCTCGACGAAGCGGATGGGGGAGCGCAGGAACGCGAAGAGCTCGATGACCACCAGGAGGACGGCGACGGCGCGCAGCCCGGGGTGGGCGGCGCTGAGCACCAGGAGGGCCGCGGCGCCGACGAAGAGGCCGAGCGAGGTGGCCGACGCGACGGTGGCGGCCACCAGGGCGCGCGTGAGCGTGGCCGGGGGGACCGCCGCGCGGCGTACCCACCGGCGCAGCTGGGCGTACGGGGTCACCGCGCGACCTCGATGCGCATGGTGGGCGCCACAACCGGCGTGTCGGCGGTGGCCTCGATGACCGCGACCCGTGGTCGCTGGGCGAGTGCTTCGGCCACCCGGGCCCGTGAGGCGGCGTCGAGCACGCCGCCGATGTCGTCCAGGACGACCAGTGCCGGCTCGGCCAGAAGGGCCCGGGCCAGGAGGAGGCGCACCCGCTCGCCCGAGCTGAGCCCGCCGCCGTCGGGCGACAGCGCCTGGTCGAGGTCGGAGAAGCGCGGGCCGACCAGTCCGAGCTCGTCGAGGAGCGCGCGCAGCGCGCGCTCGGGAATCGGCCGGCCCAGCGTGAGGTTGTCGCGCAGCGACGCCGTCAGCAGTCCCCCGGTCGGGGAGACGAAGCCGATCGGGGCGCCCGTCAGCTCCACCGTGCCGCTCGCCGGCGCGCTCCATCCCACCAGCGCGTGCAGCAGCGACGACTTGCCCACACCCGAGGGGCCGGTGAGGAGCAGTCGATCACCGGCACCGAGCGCGAACGTCGCCTCCCAGGGTGCCGCCGTGCTCGCCAGGCGCGTTGCCACCGCCACGTGCGGGCTGACCGGGGGGCGCTGGGAGTGCGGCGCCTCGAGGACCGCGCGGGCGACGCGAGCGGCCTCGAGGCGGTGGAAGGCGATCCCGTAGCGGCGGATCGCGCCGAAGAAGTCCGCGGTGATCAGCACGGCCACCAGTGCGCGGAACAGGTCCAGGCGACCCTCCAGGAGCGCGAAGCCCACCACCATGGCGACCAGGCCCACCGAGACACCGCTCACGAACTCGGTGACCAGCGAGGACTCGAGGGCGATGCGCAGCGCACGTTCGGCGGCGCGGTGCTCGTGGTCGCTGAGGGCGCCGATCTCGGTCGCGGCGTACTCTACCGATCCCAGGGCCCGCAGCTCGGTGGCGTGCGCGAGCAGTTCGAGCTGGCGTCGCTCGAGGAGCTCGCGGCGGCGCGTGTACTCGGCGATGAGGGTCTGGCTGCGCCGACCGGCGCGCCGGTAGAGCGGGACGGCCAGCGCGGCCAGCGCCACGATGATGGCGGTGCTGAGCCATCCGGCGGCCAGCGCCACCACGACGAGCCCGACCGCCGAGACGCGCGCGGCCGCGGCGAGCTGGTCGAGGTCCGGACCCTCGGCGGCGTCCTCGGTCGCCTGGAGGAGGTCACCGCGGCCCCGCTGCCCCTCGGGGCGGGGCACGCGCAGGTGCTGGGCGAAGGACTGGCGCCACCGATCACGCACCCGCCGGGCCGCGGCGGCCGACCACCACCGGGTGAGCGCGGTCCGCAGCGCGTGCAGCGCGATGACGACGAGGAGCCAGGCGACCGCCGCACCGGGTCGTGAGGCCACCGCCACGGTGACCAGGGACGCCGTCGCCAGCGAGGCGGCGAAGGCCAGCAGCACCGTGAGGGAGCCGACCAGTCGCGGGCCGAGGCCAGCCGGCCTCACGACCTGCGAATCGGCCACGGGGTCATGCTACCGAGGCCCCGGCGGAACGCCGTCGCGGTGTGGGAGCTCCCGGGCCGCCCCGCCCAGCCATTCGCGCAACGCCCGCGTGGCGCGGCAGTCGTCCTCGTTGTACTCCAGGAGCCGGCGCCGGGCCTCGCCGTCGGCCCCGCCCTCGTCGCAGGCCGCCTCGAACCACGACATCGATGCCTCGCCGCTGGGCGAGGCGTCGCGCCAGTGAAAGCCCGCGTGGCTGGCCAGCACCTTGAGCCCGGTCGGTCCGTCGGTCTGGATCTGGGAGCGGGCCAGGGCGTGCACGTCGACCCACACGGGGGGGACGGTGGCGCGGAATGCCTCGATCTCGGCCAGGTCGGGCGCCAGGGGTGACGACGAGGAGACGGCGCGGGTCATCGCCGAGTCCTCGGCGTAGGCCCAGAAGCAGTAGGCGCACCACGACGCCCCGGCCGCGGCGGTGCGCTGGCGCAGGTCAGCGAGCCAGCGCCAGAACGCCGCGAAGACGTCGCCCTCGGAGCGCTCGGTGGGCGTCGCCCAGTCGACGAAGCTGTGGTACCCCGCCTCCACGCCGGGGACGTCGCGGCGCGGGGTCACCAGCGCTCCCCACAGGTAGGTGCGATTGTCGTAACTCTCCATGTCGACGTCGACCTCGACGTCGGCGCGCGGACAGCCCATGCGCCCCGGGTCCGTGAGGCGCAGCGGTCCGAACTCGGTGGCCCGCGCCCGGTAGATGAGGCTCCCCAGGTTGTCGATGCTGCGAGCCAGGACCGTCTCGACGCCGTCGTCCTCGGCGGCCAAGCGTACGTCGCGGGCGCGGGCCGGATCGAGGCCGGCCAGCTGGCGGCGGGTGAGGATGCCGGACTCGCGCAGTAGGGCCTGCTGGTCGAGACTCGTGAAGCGGGTCAGGGAGACGTCGTCGCGAGCCTCGAGCTGTTCGCGGCAGACCTGGGCGTAGTCGCACTCGAGGCACTCACGATGCCAGGCCGGGACGGTGGGGAAGGGACTCTGGCCGTCGCGCCAGAGCTGATGGCCGTGCACGACGGCGAGGCGCTCGGCGTAGTGGCGCTCGTAGGCGTGGCGGTTGAAGCGCGGGTACGCGTGGGAGGCCAGATCGAACCACCAGAGCGCGCGGTGGCGATCGATGACGCCACCGCGGAACCGCTCGTCGGCGTGCCCGGCCGCCTCGAGGACGGCGAGGGCGTGCACCACCGCCAATCCCACGCGTATGGTCGAGGCCGTCACCCGCACGCCGACACCGTTGCGAAAGGTTGCCGACTCGGGCCAGGGGTGCTCGAGATCCCCGACGGGGCTGCGCCGCGTGGCGGCCGACTCGGCGAGCTCGCCGTGGCGGATCACGACGGGTGCGTAGGTCCAGCGCTCGCTGGTGCGTCCGACGCGGACCAGCAGGTGGGCGTGGGCGCGGCGCAGACCGCGGTCGTCACTGGGCAGGCGGGGAGTGAGGATCACCCGAGCTCCGGCATCGAGGGCCGTGCACGTCTCGGTGACCGTCGTGGTCGCGACGGCGTCGGGGTGCCACGCGCGCAGCTCCTCGAGGACCGAGCGCCGAAAGCGCTCGGCACTCGAGCGGCGCCGCACGATCTCGGCGCCCGGCTCGGGCCGGGTGAACGGGAAGGGCTCACCCCGGCTGAGGGCGACTCGATGGACGCACGCCGCCATCTCCTCGCCGCGGAGGTATTCGACCACGTCGCGAGCCTAGGGTCCGGCCTGGCGTGGATGGTGAGGCGGCCTGTAAGCGGGGTTCTGTACCCCTCCGCAGAGGGGTGGCGACCATCCATCTGAGCGATCCACCCCGGGAGGGTCCCGAAGGACCAACGGGCGTCTCCCGACTTTGATCTTGCTCCGGGTGGGGTTTACCAAGCCGCCCCGGTCACCCGGGACGCTGGTGCGCTCTTACCGCACCGTTTCACCCTTGCCCACAGTCCCGAAGGGCTGCGGGCGGTCTGTTCTCTGTGGCACTCTCCTGCACGTCACCGCGACTCGCCTCTCGCGAGCACCCTGCCCGTGGAGCCCCGACTTTCCTCACCGGTCACCCGGCGCGGTCGCCCAGCCGCCTCACCATCCGCCCTCAGTCTGCCAGGTCGGCGCCTCGCACGACAAGGCCGGCGTCCCGGCGCCGGCGCTAGCCTCGCCTCGTGTCCAGCCCCGAGGAGCCTCCGCGAGATATCCAGGAGGTGGCTGACCTCTACCGTGAGCTCACCGAGGTGCTGGAGGGCTCCTTCGGTCGTCGGCGCCCGCGCTGGGTGCGCGGGGAGATCCAGAAGGTCTACGAGAAGTCCCACCTGTACCTCGACCTGGCCGACGCGGGGTCGGCGCCCGAGTCGCGCCGTCCGGTCCTCTACGCGCACGCCTGGGTGTCCCAGTGGGCGGGCCTCAAGCGGCGCTTGGCCCACGACGGGGTGGCGCTGCGCGAAGGGGCCGTGGTCAACGTCTACGGGTACGTCGACCTGTATCCCCCGTCGGGACGTCTCGGGTTCTCGGTGATTGACATCGACGTCGCCAGCCTGCTGGGCGACGCGGCGCGCCGCCGCCTGGAGCTGCTGGCGCGCCTGCGGGCGGCGGGTCTGCTGGAGGCCAACGGCCAGCGGCCAGCGGCCGCGGTCCCGCTGCACGTGGGCCTGGTGGCGAGCCCGGCGACCGAGGGGTATCGCGACTTCGTGGGCCAGCTCGAGCGCTCCGGATTCGCCTTCCGCGTCCTCGTGGCGGCCTCGGCGGTCCAGGGAGAGGGCGCCGCATCCCAGGTCGCTGCCGCGATCGCCAACGTCGCGGCGACCGGCGTGGACCTCGTCTGCGTCGTTCGGGGGGGCGGCTCTCGCCAGGACCTCAGCACCTTCGACGACGAGGAGGTCGCCCAGGCCATCGCCACGTGCCCGGTACCGGTGTGGACGGGCATCGGCCACACCGGCGACGAGGCGGTGGCCGACCTGGTCGCGGCGCGGCACGCCATCACGCCCACGCGCCTGGGCGAGGACCTGGTCGCAGTGGTGGACGCCTGGCACCGCCAGCACGTGCGCGCGCCCGCCGGCCTCGTGGTTCAGGCGTCGCGGGCGGTCCTCGACGAGGCGGGCACCTACCTGGGGGAGCGGCGGCGTACGACGGTGCTGGCCGTCCGCGATCGCCTGCGCGGCGAGGGCCGCCAGCTGGCCACGGCCCGCCGCCGGCTCGTGGTGGGGGCCCGCCACCGCCTGGACGCCGCGTCCGTCCACGTGGCCGGGGTCCGCCAGTTGCTGGCCGCCTACGATCCCCAGCGGCGCCTGCTGCAGGGCTGGGCCCTGGTCACGCGCGCCGACGGTGTGATCGTGCGCCGACGCAGCGACGTCGGGCCGGGCGACCCGCTCGCGGTGCGGGTGTCCGACGGCTCCATTAGCGTTCGGGTGATCGAGGGAGGCGGCACGTGAGCGTAGGAAGTTGGGATGAGGCGTCGGCCGAGCTCGACGCGATCGTGACGTCCTTCGACGAGGGGGAGGTCTCGGTCGACGACCTGATCGCGCGCCTGGCCCGCGCCACCGAGATCATCGAGGCGCTCGAGGAGCGGCTGCGCGCCACGATGACGAGCGTCGAGGAGCTCACGCCGCGCCTTGGTCGCGTCGCCGATGACGGCGAGTAGCCGCCTGTACTTCCGCCAGCTCCTCGCGGGACGCGACTTCGCCCAGTCCGACACGGTGGCGCGGAGCATGGCCAACTACGCCTACATCATCGGTGACGCTCGCAGCGGTGAGGCGATCGTCGTGGACCCGGCCTACCGACCCGCCGAGGTGGTCGCGTGCGCGCACGACGACGGCCTGCGCGTGGTCGGTGTGGTGGCCACCCACTACCACCCCGACCACATCGGGGGATCGCTGGCCGGATGGTCGATCAGCGGCGTCGCGGACCTCTTGACTCACTGGGACGTGCCGGTGCACGCTCAGGCGGCCGAAGTGGGGTGGATCGTCGAGAGCGCCGGCGTCGACGCGGCCGCGATCGTGGCCCACGCCCCCGGCGACCGGCTCGCGGTGGGCGAGTTGGACATCACGCTGATCCACGCGCCCGGCCACACGCCAGGCAGCCAGTGCCTGCTGGTGGAGGACCACCTGGTCACCGGTGACGTCTTGTTCCTCCAGGGTTGCGGACGCACGGACCTGCCCGGCTCGGACCCCGCCGAGATGTACCGGACGCTCTCGGAGCGCCTGGCCGCGATCCCGGCTGGCACGTGGATCTACGCCGGCCACGCCTACGACCCGGTGGCGACCGACACCTTCGCGCACGTGCGGGCCACCAACGCCGTCTTGGCGCCGATGTCCGCGCAGCAGTGGCGGGCGGCCTTCGCGTGAGCGAGCCCCTGCGCGACAGCGACGTCGTGGTGGTGGTCGGTGCGGGGCTCGCCGGCTGGCGCCTGAGTGAGGCGCTGCGGCGCCGCGGCTTCGCCGGTCCTCTCACCGTGGTCGGTGCCGAGCCCGACCGCCCCTACGATCGGCCACCCCTCACCAAGCAGGTGCTGGCGGGGACGCTCGAGGAGTCCGAGCTGTCGCTCGAGCGCGGCGACGAGGCCTCGACGATGACGTGGCGCCTGGGCGTCGCGGCCACCAGCCTGGATGTCGCGGCCCGGCGCGTGACCCTGGCGGACGGTGAGGTGGTGGAAGGATCGCGCATCGTCATCGCGACCGGGGTGCGCGCTCGGCGGCTGGCGGTGAGCGCCGGCAAGCGCGTGCACTACGTGCGGGCCCTGCCCGACGTGCGCCGGCTCCTCGCCGATCTGTCGCGCGCGCGCCCGGGCAGTCCGGTGGTGGTGATCGGAGGAGGGTTCATCGGCGCCGAGGTGGCCACGTCCTTGGCGCACCGGGGCTACCCGGTGATCGTGCTGGAGGCGCTGGAGCGACCGCTGCTCACCGTCCTGGGTCCCACGGTCTCGCAGTGGCTGCTCGACCTGCCGTCCCGGGCGGGCATCGAGCTGCGTACGTCGAGTGCGGTGCGCGACGTAGTCAGTGAGGGCGACGACCTCGTGGTGCAGCTGGTGGACGGGTCGACGCTGCGGGCCTCGGCGGTGGTGGCGGGCGTGGGTGCCGAGCCGGCCACGGAGTGGCTGGCCGGAGCCGACGTCACACTGGACAACGGGGTCGTCGTCGATGACGAGTTCGCCGCCGCCCCCCACGTCGCCGCGATCGGTGACGTGGCCCGCTTCCCGTGGCGCGGTCCATCCGGCGTCGAGCTGGCGCGCATCGAGCACTGGCAGGTGGCCAACGACCACGCCGCCGAGCTCGCGCGGCTCTGGACGGGTTTTGCCGGCGCGCGCCCCCCGCTCATCCCGTACTTCTGGTCTGACCAGTACGGGGCCAAGGTGCAGGTCCTGGGGCACCCCCGCCCCACCGACGACGTGCGACTGGTGATCGGCGAGCCCGGCGACGCCCGCTGGCTGGCCCTCTACAGCCGCGACGACGTGGTCAGCGGGGTCGTGGCGCTGCGCAGCCCCCGGGCGCTCACCCTGTCTCGATCGCTCCTGGCGGCCCCGACGGCTCTGGGCGACGCCCGGGCCCAGGCCCCGTGGGCGGGCTAGCGGCGCGCCTCAGAAGTCGATCTCGCTGAGCTCGGGAATCGTGCGGCGAACCTGGTCGACGGCCCATCGCCACGTCGCGCGCTGCGCGAGGCGCGTCGCGTCGTCGGTGCGCGGCACGATGCGCCGGTGGGGGTGCCAGAGCTGGTCGATCTCGGCGAGCTCCAGGGCGCCGGCGCCGACGAGGGCCAGCAGGCCAATGCCGCGCGTCGTGGCCTCGCGCTGCGCGCCGACCTCGATCGGTCGACCCAGGGCGTCGGCGAGCGACTGCAGGAACACGGCGTTGGCCGCCATGCCGCCATCGACGCGCACCTCGGTGATGGCCCGACCCGTCTGGACCTCCGCGGCGTCGACGAGGTCGGCTCCCCGGTGGGCGATACCCTCGAGGGCCGCCCGGACCAGGTGTGCCCGGGTGGTGCCCTGCGTCAGGCCGAAAAAGGCGCTGCGGGCGCCGAAATCCCAGTACGGCGTGCCCAGGCCCACCGACGCGGGGACGAACCAGACGCCCGCGGAGCTCTCCACGGAGCCGGCCAGGGCCTCGACCTCCCGCACCTCGCTGAACAGCCCGAGCCCGTCGCGTAGCCCGTCCAGGGCCGCACCCGCGCTGAGCACGATGCCCTCGACACCCCACGTGAGCTGGCCGCCCTGGCTGCGCACCACGACCGGGAAGCAGCCCGAGGGATAGCGCACCATCGCGGTAGGTGCGGAGATCCCGCCCACCAGATCCAGCATGGCGCCGGTGCCGAAGGTGATCTTGGCCCCGTGATCGACGAGGCACTGCCCGAGCAGGGAGGCCGGCTGGTCGCCGAGCAGGGCCGTGATGGGCAGCCCGCCTAGCGCGTCGGCGGTGCCGTGGTGATCGACACTCGAGACGATGGTCGCCAGCTGCTCGGGCCGGAGCCCGAGCTGTTCGAGCACGGTCGCATCCCAGGTGTAGTCGGGGGGGCCCACAAGGCCCGTCAGAGCGGCGTTCGAGAAGTCGGTGACGAAGGAGCGTCCCCCCGTGAGGCGCCAGGTGATCCACGTGTCGAGGGTGGCGACGCGCGCGCGTTCGGGGGGCACCCCAGACGCGCGGATCAGGTACGCCGCCTTGGTCGCGGACTGGTTGGGCGCGAGCCGCAGTCCGGTGGACTGGAGGGTGAGGCAGTCGAGCACGGTGCGCAGGTCCTGCCAGCTGAGGGCCGGCCCCACGGGCTGGCCGGTGGCCGCATCGAAGACCACCGTCGTCGCGCGCTGATTGGTGATCCCGATCGCGTCGACCGCCCCCCCGGCACTCAGCGTCTCGTGGGCGAGCTCCTCCACGTGGTGGGCGATCTGCTCGGCGTCGAGCTCCACCTCGCCGGGTTGGGCTCGCGCGACATCGAGGGCGCGCTGGCGCCCGTGGGTTACCCGACCGCGTGTGTCGACCAGCCCGGTGCGCACCGACGAGCTGCCCACGTCGATCGCCAAGGACCGCGCGATCATGGCCGCCTCCCCGCGGCGGCGCGCTGGCTCGGAGCCCTCAGCGGTCCCACGGGATCCCCGCGGTCGCGAACTCCTGGCGAGCGTGCTGGCGGTAGCTGGCGGCAGCCTGGTCGCAGCGGGCGTCGTCCCAGCCGAGCTCGGGACCGATGAGGCGCGCGACCTCTGGCGCGGCCGCCGCCGCGGCCCTCGCATCGTGGAGGTGGGCGCGCGTGCGTCGCTCGAGGACGTCTTCGAGCGTCACGGCCATCTCGGCTCGCACGGCGTAGAGGATCTCGGCCCGGCAGTAGTCCTGGCCGGGAATCGCGATCTCGGCGAGTGTCGGATCGTGCGTGATCATCGCCGTCAGCGCCGGTGTCTCGTCCCCGTAGCGCCGCTGCAGGCGGGTCTCCAGCGGGGTAGAGGGCGCGAAGGGACCCGCCCCGCGCAAGGGCAGTCGCACGGTGCGGCAGGGGCGAGTGCCCAGGTAGGGGGCCAACGCGTCCACGGCGTCCTGGCTCATCTGGCGGTAGGTCGTCCACTTGCCCCCGGTGACGTGGACCACACCGTTGCCGTCGTCGACCACGCGATGGCGCCGCGACAGATCGGTGGTGCGCACCGAGGTGCGCCGACCCGTAGGGGCGAGCAGCGGGCGCAGCCCCGCCCACAGGCCGGTCACGTCGGCCGGCGTGATCTGGCTCGCCGTCCACTGGTTGACGGTCTCGAGGAGGTAGGCGACGTCGTCGGGCGTGCACCGGGGGTCGTCGAGGGGCCCCTGGTACGGCGTGTCGGTCGTCCCGAAGTAGACGTAGGGCGCGTCCTCGAAGGGGATCACGAAGATGATCCGGCCGCCGCGCGCGCCCAGCACCGCGGCCGACGAGACCTCGAGACGGTGGCGTGGCACCGTCAGGTGCACACCCTTGGCCGGGGTGATCACGGGTGGCGCGTCCCGATCGACGAGCCGGCGCACCCCATCGGACCACACGCCCGCGGCGTTGACCACCGCGCGGGTGGCAATGGACACGACGGACCCACTCAGCTCGTCGCGCGCGCTGACGGCACGGACCCGACCGTCTCGACCGCGCTCGAACGCCGTGGCTGTCAGGTAGTTGGCCACGTCGGCGCCGTAGTCCAGGGCGGCCGTGCGCGTCGCCGCCAGGGCGACCCGGCTGTCGTCGCCGCGAGCGTCCAGGTAGGAGAAGCCGCCCGTCAGGTGGGCGGGTGCCACCGCGGGCAGCAGGTCGCGCAGCTGCGCGGGTGTCACCCGATGATGGCGCTCGCCGATGCGCCAGCCGCCCGTGATGTCGTAGAGCCACAAGGCGGCGCCGTAGCCGTGGCGCCGGGCCTGGCCGCTCGGGCGCCGCGACCCGTCCATCGGGAGCACGAACGGCAGGGGCCGCACCAGGTGGGGAGCGTTCTCCAGGAGGCGCTGGCGCTCCCGGAGGTTCTCGTAGACGAGCCGGAACTCGTGCTGTTGCAGGTACCGCAAGCCGCCGTGGACCATCTTGGAGGACTTCGCCGTGGTGCCCGAGCCCAGGTCGTGCGACTCGACGAGGGCCACGCGATATCCGCGCGAGGCGGCGTCGAGGGCGACGCCCGCGCCCGTCATCCCGGCTCCCACGACCACGACGTCGTAGCGCTCGGTGGCCATCGCGGCTAGGCAGCGGGCGCGGTCGAGGGCCTCCACGTCACCATGGTGGCACACGGCTGTGGGATACCGTTTGGGCATGGACTTCACCCTCCCCGACGAACTGCTAGCTCTGCAGGAGACCGTGCGTCGCCTGGCCCAAGACAAGATCCGCCCGCGCGCGCGCGAGATCGACCTGACGGGCGACTACCCCGAGGACATCTTCGACGAGTTCCGCCGGGCCGACTTGCTCGGCCTGTGCATCCCGACCGAGTACGGCGGGTCGGGCGCCGGGATCACCGGGCTGACGATCGCCATCGAGGAGGTCACCAAGTACTCCAACGTCCTGGGCCTGATGCTGCTGCTCACGCGGCTGCCGACGGGGCCGATCATGATTGCGGGCAGCGAGGAGCAAAAGCAGCGGTATCTGCCGGGCATCGCGGCGGGCCAGACCCGCTCGTCGTTCTGCCTCTCGGAGCCGGGAGCCGGCAGTGACGTGGTCGGCATGCAGACCCGGGCCACACCAGATCCGGATGTGCCCGGTGGGTACATCCTCAACGGCACCAAGTCGTGGATCTCGGGCGGCATGCAGGCCGACTGGTTCAGCGTCTTTGCCAAGACGGGCGATCCGGCCTCGCGCCACCACCGGGACATCAGTGGCTTCATCGTCGAGGCGTCGAGCCCCGGCCTGTCGCGCCCGCGCACCGACCACAAGATGGGGGTCAAGGGCATCGACACCGCCGAGATCGTCTTCGAGGACGTTCACGTCGGGCCCGAGAACGTGATCGGTGGGGGCTTCACGCTGGCGATGCAGTCCCTCAACGCGATGCGTCCCATCGTGGCGGCCCGGGCCATCGGGCTGGCGGAGGGCGCGCTGATGTACGCGACCGAGTACGTCAAGAACCGGACCGCCTTCAACCAGACGATCGCCGACTTCCAGGGGATCCAGTGGGAGATCGCCAAGTGCGCCACCGAGATCGAGGCGGCTCGGCTGCTCACCTATCGGGCTGCGTGGCTGGCCGACCAGGGCAAGTTCTCTCGTGAGTACGTGCCCTTCTTGTCCATGGCCAAGTACTACGCCTCGGAGGTCGCGGTGCGGGCCTCGGGTCTCGCCGTGCAGCTGCTGGGCGCTGCGGGGTACATGGAGGACCACCCCACCGAGCAGTACTACCGCGATGCGCGCCAGCTGACCATCGTGGAGGGGACCTCCCAGGTCCAGCTCGGGCTGATCGGGAAGGGTGTGCTGGCTCACGACCTGTGGTGGGACTAGTGACGAGACCGTCGGGCCCACTGGTAGGTCTGCGCGTCATCGAGCTCGCAGGCGTGGGTCCGGGGCCCTTCGCCGCCATGATGCTGGCCGACCTCGGCGCCGACGTCCTGCGCGTCGAGCGTGGCTCGGCCAGCGCCAAGGACGTCGAGACCTGGGATCTGCTGGCCCGCTCGCGGCCCTCGGTCGCGGTCGACCTCAAGAGCGTGGCGGGCCGCGAGCTGGTGCTGCGCCTCTGCGAGAGCGCTGACGCGCTCATCGAGGGATTCCGTCCTGGGGTGGCCGAGAGGCTCGGCGTGGGCCCCGACGCCGCCCGGGCGCGCAATCCTCGCCTGGTCTACGGCCGCATGACTGGATGGGGTCAGGACGGTGCGCTGGCCCAGCGGGCGGGACACGACATCAACTACATCGCGATGTCGGGCGCGCTGTGGCCGATCGGCCGCGCCGGAGAGGCGCCAGTCCCGCCCCTCAACCTCGTCGGCGACTTCGGTGGTGGAGCCCTGTTCCTGGTGGCGGGGGTGCTCGCCGCCCTCCTGGAGCGCGCACAGTCCGGCGAGGGCCAGGTGGTGGACGCGGCCATGCTCGACGGCTCGGCGTCCCTGCTCACGATGACGCACGCCCTGCTCAACCTGGGGTACTGGTCCGAGGAGCGTGGGACCAACCTGCTCGATGGTGGGGCACCCTTCTACACGGTGTACACCACCAGCGACGACCGCTACGTGGCTGTCGGGGCACTCGAGCCCCAGTTCTACGCCGAGCTGCTCGACGGCCTCGGTCTGCGCGCCGCAGACCTTCCCGCCCAGATGGACCGGGAACGGTGGCCCGAGCTGCGACAGCGCCTCGCCGCCATCTTCGCCACGAGGACGCGCGACGCCTGGGAGGAGACCTTCCGGGAGCGCGACGCGTGTGTCTCGCCGGTCCTGAGCCCGCGCGAGGCGGCCGTTCACCCCGTCAACGTCGAGCGTGAGGTCTTTCGAGCCGATGGGCCCCTCGGCCCCTACCAGCCCAACCCGGCACCCCGGTTCTCGCGTACGCCAGCGGCCATCGGGCGCCCCCCGGGGCTGGCGGGATCCCAGACCCGCGAGGGCCTGCGGTCCTGGGGCATCAGCGACGAGGACGTGGACGCGTTGGCCCGCGCCGGAGCCTTCGGCGACTCCTAAACGTTGACGACGGGGCAGGTGAGGGTGCGGGTGATGCCGGGCACCTTCTGGATCGCCCCCACGATGAAGCGACCCAGGTCGTCGACGTTCTCGGCCTCGCAGCGCACGATCACGTCGTAGGGTCCAGTCACCTCAAAGGACTCCAGCACGCCGGTCACGGCGCGGGTGGCCCTCACGACACGCTCGCTCGAGCCGATCTCCGACTGAATCAGGATGTACGCCTGTACCGTCATAGGGGGTCCTTCTCTTGGAGTGGGACCATTCTGCCCGCACTGGGCACCCCGGCGCTACTCCCGCTCGCCGCCGATGTGCCACTGGTGGCACAGCGAGCAGCGGTAGGCGTTGAGCTCGGCGCGGTTGAGCGTCCAGGCGAGCTGGGCGGCGGCGCGCGCCTCGGTGACCGTGCGGTAGGCGCGCTTGGGCTGGCCCTGGCTGGTGACGTGACCCGCGCGGCGGTTCGGCAGGGGGCGCGGCTGGCGTCGCGGGGTCATCCGACGACCTTATCGACCGGCTCGCCAGCGCGGGTGCTGGCTACAGTACTGTCCGTGAGTTCGACCGAACTGGTGCAACCCGCGACGTCTCCGGTACTCGACGATGGGGACCACGAGCGCTTCACGCACGTCGTGCTGGAGGGATACACGCTCGACAGCGGCGACTTCGTGTCGATCGGGAACTCGGTCGTCGACTCGATGGTGAACGCGACGCCGGTGCGGGCGCTGTGCGGCAAGGTGTGGGTACCCGGCCGTGATCCCGCGCGCTATCCGCTGTGCCCGACCTGTGTCGAGATCGCCGAGTCGATGGGCTGGACTCGACCCTCGGCCTGAGGGCCACCCGTCGTGCCCACCGCCCTGGTCCTGCGCCACCACCTCGAAGACGAGCCCGGGCTGGTCGGGCGAGCCCTGCAGGCGCGCGGCTACGCCGTCGCTCTGGAGATGGTCGGTCCTCACTGGAGGCCGCCGGATCTGGCGGGTGTGAGTTGCCTGGTGGTCCTGGGCTCGTCGTCGGCCGTCTACGATCCGCGGGTACGCGCTGGCTGGCTGGACCGCGAGCTCGACCTGATCGCCACGGCGGATCGTCGGGACATCGCGATCCTGGGGATCTGCTTTGGCGCCCAGGCGCTGTGCACCTACGCCGGGGGGCGCGTGGAGCGCGCCGCGGTCCCCGAGCTGGGTTGGATCAGCGTGGACCCCACGCCGCTCTCGCCGATCGAGGCGGGGCCGTGGTTCGCCTACCACGAGGACGCCTGCGTGCTGCCCCCCGAGGCCGAGGTGCTGGCCACCTCCCCGCACGCGGTGCAAGCCTTCCGACTCGGCCGTCACCTGGGGGTGCAGTTCCACCCGGAAGTCGACGCCGGCCAGCTGGCGGCGTGGTTCGCCGCCGACGGCTCGGCCGGGCGTGCCGGTGCGCGGGTCCCGGAGTTCATCGCCCAGGCGGTCGAGCACGACGGGCCCGCGCGCCGGCGTGCCGCGCGCCTCGTGGCCACGTTCCTGGCCGGGGCGAGCTCTACGCCCAGCACGGAGGGCACCCACCGATGACGCCCGCCACCACCGAGGGGTCGGCCACCGTGCGGGTCGAGCGTCCCGCCGCGGGCGGTGGGGTGGCGCACGTACCCGATGGACGCGTGGCCTTCGTCCGCGGCGCACTGCCCGGGGAGTTGGTGGAGGTCACGCTCTTGCCCGGGACGACGGCCTTCGCTCGTGCGATTGCCGGCCGCGTGATCGAGCCGAGTCCTCAGCGTGTCACCCCGCCGTGCGCCTACGCCGTGGCGGGTGGCTGTGGCGGATGCGACCTCCAGCACGCCGACGAGCCCCTGCAGCGGTCGTGGAAGGCGGCCGTCACCCACGACCAGCTGCGGCGGATCGCGGGCCTGGACCTCGAGGTCGCGGTGACGGCGCCGCCAGCGCCGGCTCGGGCCAGCCGCACGCGGCTGCGATGTGCCGTCGACCGATCGGGCCACCTCGCCCTACGAGGCTGGCGCTCTCACCGGCGCGTCGCCCTCGACGCCTGCTGGCTGCTCGACGACCGCGCCCGCCCCGCCTTCGACACGACCTGGCCCCGCGCCCGCCAGGTCGAGGTGCGGGCGATCGGCGACGGGGAGCCCTTCGCTGTGGTGTGGCCCGCGTCGGGCCGGGGTCCCTACGGAGCGGATCTGGCGGGACGGCGACTGGCGACGCGACCCGTCTCCCACGTCGCGGTCGCCGGGTGGGACTTCGTGGTGGGGGCGACGTCGTTCTGGCAGGCCCACGTCGATGCTCCTGCCCTGCTCGTCGACCGGGTGCTGCGAGCCAGCGGTGCGGGTCCGGGCGATCGCGTGGTCGACCTCTTCAGCGGCGTGGGTCTGTTCAGTGTTCCCCTGGCCAGCCGGGTGGGCCCGACCGGCACGGTCATCGCGGTGGAGAGCGCGGGCGCCGCGGTCGCCGACGCCCGACGCAACGCCGCGGCGTACCCGGCGGTGTCGGTCCGTCGCGCGCGCGTCGCGCCGGACCTGGTCGAGCAGATCGTGCTGGCCCACGACATCGTCGTCGTGGATCCGCCGCGGACCGGGCTGCCGCGGGGGGTCGCCGCGGCCATCGCTCGCGGGCGGCCCCGCCGGGTGGTCTACGTGTCGTGCGACGCCGCCACGCTGGCTCGCGATCTTAGGGAGTTCTTAGCCACCGGATTTGTGCTTGTTTCCCTGGAGATCCTCGACCTGTTTCCCATGACCGAGCACGTCGAGCTCGTGGCGCTCCTTGACATGCCGGGGTTGACGGTGGATAGTGCAACTGAGGGACATGGGTAGCCCTGACAGGGGGTTCGCAATGCTCAGCAAGTTGGACCACCACCACCGGCAGACGTTGGACAAGCTGTTCGCTCATCCGCTCAAGCGCAACATCCAGTGGCGCGATGTGATCTGTCTCCTCGAGCGCATCGGGGTCGTCCACGAGACGCACCGAGGCAACTGGGCCGTGACCGTGGGCGGCGACACCGTGTCCTTCGGTCCGACGCGGACGCGCGACCTGACCGAGGAGCAAGTCATCAGGGTTCGCAACTTCCTTCGCCGCGTGGGCATGGTGCCCCAGCCCACCGTCGCGGCCTGACCCCGATGCCGAGCGACGGTCGTCGCGTCGCCTCGGTGGTCATCGAGGAGCGGCTCGCGACGACCCGCCTGGTGGTGATCGTGGGCGTCGCGGCCGCGGTGCTGCCGGTGGTCCGCCGCCTCACGGGGCGCTCGCGGGGCCGGCAGGCCGTGTCCCTCGGTGTGCTGGCTGTCGTGGGGGCCTTGCTGGCCCGGGTCGACGTGCGCGTCGTCGACGCGCCCGACGGGCGGTGCCTCGAGGTCGTGTACGGCAAAGGCGTGGTGCGCCAGGTGATCCCGGCCTCGACGATCGACCGCGTCGACGTCGTCGATGTGTCGCCCTGGCGCTGGGGTGGCTTCGGCTACCGCGGGAGCCTGCGGCTTCTGGGCCGTGCGGCTCTGGTCACCCGGCCGGGGCCGGGGTTGCGCGTGACCTTGGCCAGCGGGCGGCGCTTCGTCCTCACCGTCGACGAGCCCGCGGCCTTCGCCGACGCCCTGCGCGCGGCGTGAGGAGCGCTCAGCGCAAGATGTGCGGGCCGAGGTCGGCGACCTCGCGGCTGCCAGTGAGCGCCATGGTGACGACCAGCTCGTCGCGCATCAAGGTGAGGAGTCGATCCACACCGCGGGTTCCCTCGGCGGCAACCGCGTAGACCCAGGGCCGGCCCACGAGGCACGCGCGCGCGCCCCGAGCCAGCGCCCGCGCGACGTCCTGTCCGGAGCGCACCCCGCCGTCCATCAGGATCTCGGTTCGCCCACCCACCGCATCGACGATGGCGGGCAGGGCGCGGATCGTCGAGGGCGCGCTGTCGAGCTGGCGTCCTCCGTGGTTCGAGACGACGACGGCATCGGCCCCGCACTCGACGGCGCGGTCGGCATCGTCGGGCTCGAGGATGCCCTTGACGACCAGTGGCCCGGTCCAGCGCTCGCGAACCCAGAGCAGATCGTCCCACGTCACCGAGGGGTCGAACTGGGTGGCGATCCAGCGCTGGAAGTCGGTGGGGAGCCGGGCGTCGGGGAGGGCAGCCTCCAGGTTGCCGAACCGCAGTGGGCGGCCCCGTCGCCCGACGTCGATGGCCCAGCGAAGGTGGGTGGCCAGGTCGGCGCTCCGGCGTATCCGGCCCCACGGGCCCAGCGCGGCGTCGATGCCGTTGCGCACGTCGCGCAGGCGACGACCCACCACCGCCAGGTCGACGGTCAGGACCAGGACCGGGGCGTGGGCGGCCTGGGCTCGCTCCAGGAGGGCGGCGGCGTAGCCGCGGTCGCGCATGAGGTAGAGCTGGAACCACGGTGGCGGGGCCGAGCGAGCGACCTCCTCGATGGAGCAGATCGACAGGGTCGACTCGACGAAGGGGACGCCCTGCGTGGCCGCGGCAGTCGCGGCCTGGACCTCACCCCGGCGCGCCATCATGCCGGCGAAGCCGACCGGCGCCAGGATCACGGGTTGGGCGAGCGGCTGGCCGAGCACCGTCGTGGCCGTGGTCGGTCCCGCGACGTCACGCAGAACGCGCTGGCGGAACTCGATCGCGTCGAGGTCGCGGCGATTGGCGCGCACGGTGGCCTCGCTGTTCGCCCCGCCGTCCACGTAGTCGAAGAGCTGGCGCGGCAGGATCCGGCGCGCACGTCGCCGGTAGTCGTCACTGCTCGCAGGCAGCAGATCGAGGGACCGCTCGGGGCGGGACATCAGACCTCCTCGACGACGGAGGAACCCAAGAGCAGGTCGCCGAGGGCCTCGGGGGTCGCGACGACGGCCAGGGCCCCCGCCGCGTCGAGCTCCGCGAGGGTCCCGTAGCCCCAGGTGACCCCGGCGCACGGCAGTCCGCACGCCCGCGCGGCCAGGACGTCGAAGCGGCGATCACCCACCATCCAGCCCGGCTCGTGGGGTGCCAGCAGAGCGCGCGCGCGCGACACGATCTCGGTCTTCGGCCCGAGCCGCCCGTCGAGAGACGCTCCGGCGACGGCGGCGAAGTAGTGGTCCAGCTGCCAGTCGGCCAGGATGCGCTCGGCGAAGTCTTGGCGCTTGGCGGTCGCCACGGCCAGGACCCACCCCTGATCGCGCAGGCGGTGCAGCAGTTCGTCGACTCCGCCATAGGGCCGACAGCCCGGCACGCCAATGGTGGCGTAGTGCTCGCGATAGCGCGCGATCACGGGGCGCAGCTCGGACTCGGCAAAGCCCAGAGTGCGGAAGGAGTCGGTCAGGGGTGGGCCGATGAGCGTCGCGAGGACCTCGTCGGGGGCCCAGCGTCCCGTGTCCGCGAGGGTCCGCCGGAACGCTTCGACGATCCCGGGAGCCGAGTCCACCAGCGTCCCGTCGAGGTCGAAGATCACCGCGGCGCGCGGTGGTGCGGCGGCGGAGGGCACGGGCGCAGGCTACCGCGCCACCCGATGGGCGGGGGCCTTGTACGCGGGTGGGGCGGTGCCTAGGATGCGCGACCAAGGGGGGGTGTGCGATCACGGTAACGGGTCCATCGGCGGGAGTTGACGTCCACGAGCGGCCACGCATCGAGATCGTGCCGCGGCGCGGGCTCCCGTTCGTGGCCGCGGCACTCATCTTCATCGTGGTCGCCATCGCGACGAACTCGCTGTGGATGCTGATGTTCTCGCACGTCGTGGGCGGTGCGATGTGGACGGCGCTGGACCTGTTCTTGGGGCTGGTCCTGGGTCCCATCATGGGCCATCTGTCGCCGCCGGCCCGCGCCGAGTTCGCGGCCCGCCTCATGCCCAAGATGGTCCTCATCATGCCCACGGTGGTGGCGATGAACCTGGCCGCGGGATTCCAGATGGCGTTGCGCCTCGGATTCCTCAACCCGGGCAGCCCGAACCACGCGTGGCTGATCGCGTCCATGATCGTGGTCGGGGTGATGGCGGTGATCGCCTTGGGCATCCTCGAGCCCGCCAACATCGCGGTGCTGGTGGAGATGAACAAGCCGGTCCCGGCGCCCGAGAAGATCGGGGCCCTGATGAAGCGGTTCATCGCCACGGCCGGGGTCACCGGCGTCATGCAGATCGCGACGCTCATCATCATGACGAGGGTGGCGTCGCGATGAGCACGACCTCGCGCACGGCGGTGGCACCCGCGGCCTGGGTCGCTACTGGAGCCCTCTCGTGCGCTGTGATCGGGGGCATCGTGATGGCCTCCTTCGCACCCCGTCGGCCGCCTCTGACACCGCCGCTGATCCTGGGCCTGGTGGGTCTGGCGGCACTGGCGGGCGCCTACGGCATGCTGGCGCGCACGCCAGGGTTCTCCTGGTCCACGTACCTGCGCGTGTTCCGCTGGGCCCTGCTGGCCTACGTGATCGCCGCCGCGCTCATCGAGTTCGCCTTCTTGCGCGACCACACGCCCGGAGCGCCACTGGCCGTCGTGAGCCTGCTGCTCGTGGACTTCGCGCTGTCGGTCCCCATGACGATCGCGACCACGGTAGCCAGCCTGGAGGATTGACGGCGCGCTGGCAAGGAGTGCGGGCCCCGACCTGCGGGCCGCCGAGGGTCGCGAGGTGGCAGCGCTAGAACACTCCCGCGCCAGCGAGGCCCGCGGCCAGCATGACCAGAGCCCGGCCGAGCTCGACGCCCGGTCCGCTGGCGCGCCGAGACGCCCGCGGGCCCGGGATCAGGTGATCAAGGTCTCGCGCGCTGCCGGCCCGCCCGTCATGGTCGTCGCCCACTCGCGAAGAGGTCACCTTGCCGGGATACCCGTTGGCAGCAAGCACCCGGCCTCCTCGATGAGCCGGTCACGGTGGGTCCGGGCGCAGCTGTCAGGCGACGTGCGCTCGAGCGAATTCCCCGCATGGCCGCCCGTGCATCTCCGGGGTGCTGGTTGGCGTATAGGTCCAAGATCGGGGGGGGCGGCTGAAGGTGCTTGCAGCCTTGGGATACTAGAGGGATGGAGAGGCTGCGCGAGGCGACGACCTGGTTGTGCGACATGGATGGGGTGCTGGTGGGCCCCGCGGGCCTGATACCGGGCGCCGACGCTTTCGTCGAGCGGGTGCGCGAGCGGGGATACGGACTCCAGGTCGTGACCAACAACTCGCTGTTCACGCCCGAAGAGATCATCGAGCGCATGGCCCGGGCGGGCCTGTCGATGCGCTCCGAGGAGATCTGGACCTCGGCGTTGGCGGCCGCGTCCTACGTGGCCGAGGGAACCGATTCCCCTCGGGTCTTCGCGATTGGCCGGCCGGCGATCCACCGTGCCCTGGAGGACGCCGGATGCATTCGGGACGTGAGAGCACCCGACGTGGTCGTGCTCGCCGAGACGCGCGACTACGACTTCGACGAGTTCGCTCGTGCCGTCCAGCTGATCGATCGCGGTGCCGCCTTCGTGGCCACCAACCCCGAGCCCACCAGTCCCACGCTCGATGGCCCGGTGCCGGGCTGTGGGGCGATGGCCGCACTGATCGAGCGCGCGACGGGAGTGGCTCCCTACGTCGTGGGCAAGCCGAATCCCGCCATGATCCGCTCGGGACTCGCCCGTCTGGGCGTCGATACCGCGCGGGCCGTCCTGGTCGGCGACCGCATCGAGACCGATGTGGTGGCGGGAGCCGCAGCGGGGCTTACCACCGTTCTGGTGCTGTCAGGCGTGACGACCCTCGAGGAGGTGGGCCAGGCTGTGGCGGTCCCCGACGTCGTCGTTGGATCTCTCGCCGAGCTCATCTCGCTGCTGTGACGTGGTTCCCAGGTCGCTGAGGAACTCGTCGGCCCACTGGTAGACGTCGCGACGCGCCACTTGGCGTCGCAGTCGTGACATGCGCCGACGCGCGGCCTTGGAATCGGCGCCAATGGCGGCGGTGATGGTGTCCTTGAGCTCGTCGAGGTCGTGCGGGTTCACCAGGTAGGCGGCCCGCAGCTCGGTCGCGGCCCCGGCGAACTCGCTCAGGACGAGTCGACCCGTCAGATCCGCACGGCAGGCGACGTACTCCTTGGCCACCAGGTTCATGCCATCGCGCAGGGGTGTCACGAGCATCACGTCGGCGGCCAGGTAGAGCGCGACGAGCTCCTCGATGGGCATGTTCTGGTGCAGGTAGTGCACGGCGGGGCGTCCAACGTGGCCGTGCTCGCCGTTCACCTCGCTGACGGCCTGCTCGAGGAGCCGTCGCTCGCGCTCGTAGTGGGGGTCCGACTCGCGACTGGGCACGGCGACCTGGACCACGACGTGGCGCCCGGCCTCGAGGACCCCGTCGGCGAACAGCTCGGCCAGGGCCGAGATCCGATGCTGGATCCCCTTGGTGTAGTCCAGCCGGTCGACTCCGAGCAGGACGACCTCGGGATTGCCGAGTTCCGACCGGATCTGGATCGCCCGGGCGCGCACCTCGCTGGACTCGACGAGGTGCGTGATGCGCGCGATGTCGATCGAGATGGGATAGGCGCCCACGCGCACCGTGCGACCGAGTCGGTCGAGGTGGGCGTCGGTCCCGGTGACGCCGCCGAGGCGGCGGGCGATGCGGCTGAAGTTGCTCGCCGCGTGGGGCTCCTGGAAACCGATCAGGTCCGCGCCGAGCAGGCCCTCGACGATCCTGCGTCGCCAGGGCAGCTGCATGAACAGCTCGATCGGTGGGAAGGGGATGTGGAGGAAGAACCCGATCCGCAGGTCGGGTCGGCGACGCCGGAGCAGCTCGGGGACCAGTTGTAGCTGGTAGTCGTGGATCCACACCGTGGCCCCGAACGCCGCGTGGCGCGACGTGACCTCGGCGAAGCGCTCGTTGACGGCGACGTAGGCATCCCACCAGCGGCGCTGGAAGCTGGGTGAGCGGATCGCGTCGTGGTAGAGGGGCCACAAGGTGGCATTGGAGAAGCCCAGGTAGAAGTCCTCGTACTCATCCCGGGAGATCTGGACGGATTCCAGCGCGATCCCCTCGAAGTCCGCGGGATGCTCACACGACTCGGTGACCCCGGGCCAGCCGATCCACAGGCCCCCGTGGGCCTGCAAGACCTGGGTGAGCGCCGAGACCAGGCCGCCGGGGCTGGGCAGCCAGCTCTGGTCGCCGGGCTCGCGCAGGTGGACGGGCAGGCGGTTCGCGACGACGACGAGTTGGAAACCTTCGCGTTGAGCCAACGTGCGACCTCCATGCCGGGTGGCGGGGCACCCAGTGCGCTTCCGTCTCGTCTGTCTGCACCCTACCAAGGGTCCCGAAAACGTCGGCTAGGCCGGTGTCCCTTCTCCCTCGTTACCCAGGCTGACCAGTGCAGAAGCGATCTCGTCGAAGGGCATCGGGATGGTGCGTCCCTCCTTGCCCGCGGCGTCCCACCACGAGAGTGCGCCCGCGGCGCGGGTGTGGGGATGGCCATCGCCGGTATCGGCGCGGATCAGCCGCAACGTGGCGTTGACCATCGCGAGATGGGTCAGGGCCTGGGGGAAGTTGCCCAACTGGCGACCCGTGAGGGGGTCGATCTCCTCGGCGTAGAGTCCCAGCTTGCTGGCCGAGGCGACGAGCCGCTCGTAGTGGCTGCGCGCCAGGTCGACTTCGCCGATCACGACCAGCGCCGAGACGAGCCAGTAGGAGCACACCGTGAAGGAGGCTTCGGGCTCGCCACCCAGACCGTCGTCGGCCGAGGCCGTCTGGTACCGGTAGACGTAGGCGCCATGGGCGAGCTCGGAGGCGATGGCGAAGACCGTCGCCCGGAGGCGGGGATCGTCGGGCGGCAGGAAGTCCACCAGGCTCAGGACCAGGACGGAGGCGTCGAGTTCCGTGGACCCGTAGGACTGGACGAAGACCCCCCGCTGGTCGACGGCGTGATCGCAGATGTCCTGGTGGATGTCGTTCGCGGCTGCGAACCACGCGTCGGCGCGCTGGGTGTCGCCGCGCAGGCGGGCCAGACGGGCGCCCCGTTCGACAGCCACCCAGCACATGACCTTGGAGAACGTGAAGTGCTGGGGCTCACCGCGCATCTCCCAGATGCCGCGGTCGGGTTCGCGCCACCGGGCCAGGGCCGTCTCGACGGCCTGCACCACGATGCGCCAGGAGCGCTCGGAGAGCGAGTCGCGGGTGCGGGTGTGCTCGAAGATGCAGTCGACGATGGCGCCCAAGATGTCGTGTTGCACCTGGTGGTGGGCCGCGTTGCCCACGCGCACCGGCCGGCTGGCCGTGTAGCCCGTCAGGTGGTCGAGCTCGATCTCGTCGGGCGTCTCGCTCCCGTCGACGGGGTACAGGACGCGCAAGTCGTTGCGTGGCTGGCGCCCCCCCCACGCCGGCTCCAGCACGTCGCTCAGGAATCCCAGGAAGTCGTCGGCCTCGGTGTCAAAGCCAAGGGATCGCAGAGCGCGCAGCGCGAAGGCCGAGTCGCGAATCCAGGTGTAGCGGTAGTCCCAATTGCGTGTTCCGCCGACCTGCTCGGGCAGGGACGTGGTCGCCGCGGCGAGCAGCGCTCCGGTGGGCGCGTACGTCAGTCCCTTGAGCGTGAGAGCACTGCGTTGGAGGAGCTCACGCCACGGGTGGTCGGGGAAGCGGCCCTCGTCCATCCACCCGCGCCAGAAGCGGCTGGTCTCGGCCAGATGGGCGTTGATCTCGGGTCGTGACGTCGGTTGCGGGTCGTCGGTCCAGCCCATCACCACGTAGAAGGACTCGCCTTCGCTCAGGCGGCGTCGGGCCCGCACGGCGCGCCCCTCGATGCCCCAGCGCACGTCACCCGACAGCGTCAGGTGCGGTTGGGTCGCGTTGGTCGTGGCGACCGACTCGTATCCCGTTCCCGTGTACTCCCAGTGCGCATCCTCGCGTCCGTAGTCGAAGGCCGGCTCGCAGTCCACGACCACCTCGATCGTCCCGTGCAGGCACGTGGCCGTGCGGATGAGCAGGTGGCGGGCGTCGTGATCGCTCGGAGTCCGTCGGTAGTGGGGGAGACGCTCGCCGTCGCGGTACCAGCGCCCCACCGCCAGGAAGTCGTGGACGGCCAGCCACCCGGTGTTGGCCTGCCAGGTGGTGTTGAGAACCATGGTGCCTGGCACGTACTGACGATGCGCGGGCACTGCGCGGTCGGCTGGCGCGAGGCGGAAAGTGCCGGCCCCGCGATCCAGGATCATGCCGAAAACGCTGGGATCGTGCGGACGGGGCAGGCACATCCACTCGATTGCGCCCGTCGGTGCCACGAGACACGTGTTCTCGCAGTCGGACAGGAAGGCGTAGTCGGCGATGGGAGGAAAGTTGGATTCCAGCGAGTCGAAGTACTCCACCCGGTCCTCCTCGGTCGATCGCATCCCTGTTCGCTGTTGTGGCCACATTAGTGAGGCCTCGTGTCAGCATCGCATCAGGACCTAGTGGTGGCGGGGATCCCGAGTCGGGTCGCTTACTTGGCGCCGCGCCGCGACAAAGCACCGGTGCCAGTGGCACGCGTCGCGAGACCGCCGCGCCTGGTTGCACGGGATGGAGGCGCGCGCATCTCGTGCGCGAGCACTTCCTGTCATGTGGTGGAGGTGCTGGGAATCGAACCCAGGTCCGTCCACGCCGTTGAGAACATTCTCCGAGCGCAGCCGACGAAGGATTGTCGGGAAGTGACGCCCATCGGCGGGCGTCTAGTTCCGTAGTCAACTGAAGTGTCCCACCGTGCCCGCTGACGCAGCACATCGGTAAGCCCCGCTGTTTGACGCCCGATTCCTAAGTCACAGGGCCGAACCTAGGCGGACGTGCTAGCTAACTAGCAACAGCAAATACAGGATTGCCGTTTGTTTGTGTTTCCGGCTCTTTTACGTGGTTCCGGAGACCACGGCTCGCTTCTTTCCCTCTAGTCAAGGACGTCGAAACCAATCACCCCCTCGGGGTCGTCTGACCCGCTGGAGCCAGGCTAGCGCCCGGAAGACACAGTGCGCCTAGTGGTCGAACCGCCCGGACTGCTTGGCCGCCCGATCCATTTCCCGGCGTGCCTCACGCTCGGCCAGGGCATGTCGCCGGTCATACTGCGTGCGACCCCGCGCGAGAGCCAAGGAGACCTTGGCCTGGCCATGGCTGAAGTACACGCTGAGCGGGACCATGGTCAAGGGTTGCGTCCGTAGCTGGGAGTCCCAGCGGTGGAGTTCTTGACGATGTACGAGCAGTTTGCGGCGTCGATCCGGCTCGTGACTCCCGAAGCCCACGGCGAACTTCCAGGCGGGGATGTGCATCGCGAAGAGCCACAGTTCGCCATCTTCTACGCGCGCGTAGGCGTCGGCGATCTGGGCGTGGTTGCTCCGCAGCGACTTGACCTCGCTGCCGGTGAGGACCATGCCGCATTCGAGGGTGTCGACGATGTCGTAGTCGTGTCGCGCGCGCCGGTTGGTGGCCACGATACGGTCGCCGGTATTGGCCTGGGCGGCGGCCCGCCGGGCTTGCATCTGCTTGGCTCGAGCCACGAAGGAAGCGTACCCAGCGTGGAGGCCGGCCACGCCCTCCAACCCCTACGATGCCTGCGGGAGGTGGTGCGATGGGGATCTCACAAGGTGTCGACGTCGGTGTCGTGCTGGCTGTGCTACGGGTCTATCTGGGACTCATGATCCTGGCTCACGGGTATCACCACTTCTTCGGAGGTGGTCGCATTCCCGGGACGGCCAAGTGGTTCGAGTCCATCGGTGTGCGCCCCGGCGTCCCCAACGCGGTGCTGGCCTCCGCGACCGAAGTGGGCGTGGGCGTCCTGCTCGTCGCCGGCCTGGCTACGCCGCTGGCCGCCGCTGGTCTCCTGTCGCTCATGCTCGTCGCCATCGCGACGGTGCATCGCAAGAACGGCTTCTTCATCTTCAATCGCGGTGAGGGCGTGGAGTACACGCTCTCGGTTGCGATCACGGCGATGGCCTTGGGGTCCCTCGGTCCCGGGCCCTACTCGCTGGATCGCTGGTGGGGAGTTCCCGGCTGGTCATGGACGCCGGGCGCCCGGCTGGCCCTCACTCTCGCAGTGGGACTGGGTGCCGCCCTGATCCAACTCGCGCTGTTCTACCGCCCGAGTCGCGCGTCCTAGAGGCAGCGAGCCCACGTGCGTGGCCCCAGTACGGTGGGCGCAGGCATCGACGGCTGGAGGCCAGGTTGACCAGATCAGATGGAAGGGCGCCCGCAGACCTGCGGCCCATCTCCTTCACGCGTGACTTCACGGGGAGCGCGGCGGGGTCCGTGCTGGTCGAATTCGGTCGCACGCGCGTTCTGTGCACCGCGTCGGTCGAGTCGGAGGTGCCCAGATGGCTGCGCGGGTCCGGCCGTGGCTGGATCAGCGCGGAGTACTCGATGCTTCCGGGCGCGTCGGCCCAGCGCGTGCCTCGCGAGGCTGCGCGCGGCCGCCAGTCAGGACGGACGCACGAGATCCAGAGGCTCATCGGGCGGTCGCTGCGGGCGGTGGCCGACTTGGAGGCCCTGGCGGACACCCAGATCACGATTGACTGTGACGTCCTGGAGGCCGATGGGGGGACGCGCACGGCCTCCATCTGCGGGGGATTCATCGCCCTGCACGACGCCGTGACGCGTCTCGTGGCGGCCGGACGCCTGGCGCACCACGCGATCACCGACGTGGTAGCCGCCGTCTCCGTTGGGGTCATCGACGGCGTCGCCCTGCTCGATCTGCCCTACGCCGAGGACTCGGGGGCCTCGACGGACATGAATGTGGTCATGACCGGGACGGGGGAGTTCGTGGAGGTCCAGGGGACGGCCGAGCGAGCCCCCTTCACCAGGAGCGAGCTCGACCAGCTGCTCGACCTGGCATCTGCGGGAATCGCGACGATCCACGGGATGCAGCGCGAACTCCTCTTGGTGCCACCAGCAGCTCGTCTGCCATGAGCCGGTACGTCGCAGCGACGGCTAACGCCCACAAGCTCCTGGAGATGCGCGCAGTGCTCGAACCCCTCGGGGTGACGCTCGATGCGCGGCCCGCGGATATTCCCGACGTCGACGAAGTCGCCGAGACTCTCGAGGGCAACGCGCAGGCGAAGGCGCTGGCCGTGGCGCGGCTCAGCGGTCAGCCCGCCATCGCCGATGACACCGGCCTGTTCGTGGCCGCTCTGGGAGGTCGGCCCGGAGTGCGCAGTGCTCGCTTCGCCGGCGAGGGCGCGTCTGACGCGGACAACGTCACGATGCTCCTGGCCGAGCTCACCGACGTGCCCGAGGGGTCCCGGGACGCCTACTTTCGCACGGTCATCGTCGTGGCCGAGCCCGAAGGACGCAGCATGGTCGTCGACGGGGTGCTGGCGGGGGCCATCGGCTTCGTTGCCCGGGGAACGTTCGGATTCGGATACGACCCCGTGTTCGTGCTTCCGCCGCCTGATGGGCGCACGTTGGCTGAGCTGCCTCTCGTCGAGAAGAGCCGGCTATCCCACCGGGCCCACGCGTTACGAGCCCTGGCCGTCCTCCTGAGTGAGTGAAGCGGGCGTCTGTGCCCCCGGGACGCACCCGTAGGCTGGAGTTGTGGGCGAGCGAGCGTTTCCCATGTTCCCTCTGGGCATGGTCATCTTCCCCCACCAAGTGGTCGGTCTCTACGTGTTCGAGGACCGCTACCAGTCGATGCTCCAGGATCTGGGCGGCTCGAGCGAGTTCGGCACCTGCCTGATCGAGCGGGGACGTGACGCCGGTGACTCCGACGAGCACACGTCGGTGGGTACCGTCGTGCGCATCCTCGATGCCATGCCGATGCGCGACGGGCGATCGCTGCTCATCGTGCGCGGCGTGTCGTGCTTCAACGTTGATGCCTGGCTCGCCGCCGCCCCGTACCCGCGGGCCGTCATCCGCGAACGCTGCTGCGATGACGTGCCGATCGAGCCCCGACTGCTCGAGTCCACTGAGTCGGCGGTCCGCGCCCTGCGGGCCCTACGCAGCGAGATCGTGACCGATGAGGTCCTGCGCCATGACTGTGAGATGGACGACGACCCGAAAGTGCGGAGCTGGCAGCTGTGTGCGATGACGCCGATGTCCCTGTTGGACCAGCTCTCCGTGCTCAGCCTCAGCAATCCCAACGACCGACTCCGTACCGTGGCCGAGATCTGCTGCGAGCGCTACGGCGACTACCAGCGCCTGCTGGCCCACGGGCTTCCCCTGTAGGTTCGCGCCCGGCGAGCGCTGACGGTTGTGCGGCACCCGGCCGAATGGGGGCCCTGCTGGTCGTCGGCGATCGGGCCGTGGCGCCGCCGCCGTCCCCTCTGCTCGGAGGCGGGAACTACGTGCGGGCGGCGGGACTCGAACCCACACTCCGAAGAACTGGTACCTAAAACCAGCGCGTCTACCAATTCCGCCACGCCCGCGCGGGAATAATGCTAGGGCGTCCCCGGGGGTCGGGTGCGGGTCTCCAGTAGATTGAGGACATGGACCTCCTTGCCGCGGCCGAGACCCCGGGCTCCAACGACCTCAACCAGCGCCTCTTGCGGGAGCGCATCGTCTTCCTGGGTTCCCAGGTGGACCAGGTGACGGCCAATCGCATCTGCTCTGAGCTGCTGCTCTTGGAGGCCGAAGACGCCGACAAGGACATCAGCCTCTACATCAACTCGCCGGGAGGATCCGTCACCGACGGATTGGCCATCTACGACACGATGCAGTACGTGAGCTGCGACATCCGGACAATATGTCTGGGAATGGCCGCCTCCATGGCTCAGGTCCTGCTGTGTGCGGGGACGCCGGGCAAACGCTTTGCGCTGCCGCACAGTCGCATCCTGATGCACCAGCCATCCGCCGGCGGCATGGAGGGTCAGGCGTCCGACATCGCGATCCAGGCCGAGCAGATCGTCTATCTCAAGCGCGTCCTGGCCGAGCGGATCGCCTTCCACACCGGGCAGCCGGTGGATCGGATCGAGGCCGACTCTGATCGCGATCGGTGGTTCACCGCACAAGAGGCGCAGGAGTACGGCTTCATCGATGCCGTGATCGACCGCGCCGGGTCACCACGGTCCTGACCTAAGTGGACGCAGCAGCCTCGCCGCCCGAGCGGAGCGCGTCCAGCGCCGCCCGCGTCGTCAGCGCACGAACGCCGCTCGTCCCGCGCCTGCACAACCTGCTGGAGCGGCGAGAGCTCCTCTGGGGTCTGATCGTCTCGGACATCCGGATCAAGTACAAGGGATCGGCCCTAGGTCTCATCTGGTCGATGCTCTCGCCGGCGCTGACCCTGGCGACCTACTACCTCGTCTTCTCGGTGTTCTTGAAGAATGGCATTCCCGGATTCGTGGTGTACCTCTTCGCCGGTCTGGTGGTGTGGACCATGTTCCAGACCGCGGTGAGCACGTCGACGGGCGTGATCGTGGACCGGGCGGGGCTGGTCAAGAAGGTGTCGTTCCCGCGCGAGATCTTGGCCCTGAGCAACGTCGGGGCAGCCATCTTCTACTTCGTCATCCAGTTCGGAGTCCTGGTGGCCTTCGTCTTGCTGGTCGGGCATCACGTGACGTGGTCGTGGGCGTGGCTCCTGCTCATCGCCTTTGTGTCCCTCGCCCTGTTCGCGGCCGCCCTGGGCATTGTGATGTCGGCCATCACCGTCTACTTGCGCGACGTCCGCCACTTGATGGACGTGCTGCTCCAGCTGTGGTTCTGGGTCTCACCGGTCGTCTACTCGTACTCCAACTCCCTGGCCGCGCCGCTGCATCGCCACGGACTCACGGCCCTCTACTTCGTGAACCCGCTCACCCCGATCATCCTGACCTTCCAGCGGGTGATCTACGGCTCTCCGATCGTCAACTCCACGACGACCGGGCTGCCGCTCCACGTCCTGCCCTCGTGGTCGCTGTCGACCTTTGCCACGATGAATGTCGTCATCTTGGCGGTGGCGTTCATCGGCTTCCTCGTCGCCCTGGCAATCTTCGGGCGGCTCGAGGGCAACTTCGAGTCGGAGCTGTGATGTCGGCCGTGATCGACGTGTCGGGCGTCGCCAAGCAGTTCAAGATCCACCACGAGCGGCACCAGACACTCAAGGAGAGGCTTCTGCACCCCCGCTCGGGGTCCACCGAGGTCTTCGACGCCCTGCGCGACATCAACTTCACGGTGGGTGAGGGGGAGACGGTCGGCATCGTCGGGCACAACGGCTCGGGCAAGTCGACGCTGCTCAAGTGCATCTGTGGCGTCCTCAAGCCCACGGCGGGGCAGATCCGCCTGCGGGGGAGTCTCGCCGCCCTGCTCGAGCTGGGCGCGGGCTTCCAGCCCGAGCTGTCGGGGCGCGACAACGTCTACCTGTACGGCTCGATGCTCGGGCTCTCGCGCCGGATGGTGGAACGGGTGTTCGAGGACATCGTGGACTTCAGCGAGCTGGCCCACTTCATCGATACGCCCGTGAAGTTCTACTCCAGCGGCATGTACGTCCGGCTGGCCTTTGCGGTGGCCGTCAACGTCGCACCCGATATCTTGGTGGTCGACGAGGTCCTCGCGGTGGGCGATGAGCGTTTCCAGGCGAAGTGCTTGGACCGCATCCGGCTCTTCCAGCGCGAAGGCCGGACGATCTTGCTGGTGACCCACCAGGCCGACACGGTTCGCGCGGTCTGTGACCGCGCGATCGTGCTGGACCACGGGATCCAGGTGGCCGACGACACGGTCGGCGAGGCTCTGCGGATCTTCCGCCAGCGACTGCTGGGCGACGTGCCGGGACGCGCGGCGGTCTCCTCATCGGTCCAGATCACCAGCGTGACGACGCCGAGCGGGTCCTTCGACATGCGCCGTGGGGACAATCTGACCTTCGAGATCGACGTGACGAGCGACCACGCGGTGTCCGCCAATCTGGTGACGGAGGTCTTCACGCGTGGCGGGCTCTTGGTGAGTCGCAGCGACGCCCAGGCGGCACCCGTGGAGCTTCGCCCGGGGGCCAACCACATCCAGGTCGAGTGGCGCTCGGTGCCGCTGCTCGACGGTGTCTATGACGTGAACGTCGGTCTGGTCGAGGCGTCGGGAGGAACGGTCCTGGCGTGGCGTGAGAGGGCCGCTGCCGTGCAGGTGCTCTACGACGGGCGAGCCACGGGTGTCGTGGAGATCGAGTCGTCGGTCACAGCGTGATCTCGGGCGCGTCGGCGCCCAGCGGCGGGAAGCGCCGCAGCGCGCCGTAGCGACCGAGTCGGCCGACATTGAAGGGATAGCGCGCTCGCCGCAGCATCCGGCGGTCGCCGCGAGAGTTGCCGTAGGCGAACAGGGTCGGCTCGTCGGCGTACCCCTGTTCGGCGATCCACTCATCGAGTCGGCGCAGCTTCTCCGAGCCCCGGCAGTTGCGTCCGAGATAGCCACCGGTGAGTCGGCCGAGCGGGTCAGTGGCCAAGCGCGTGCCCAGAGCTCCTTGGGCACCGATCTCCTCAGCCACGACGCGCACGTAGAGCTCGGGCGATGCCGACACGATCACGACGTCGTGGCCCTGGGCGCGGTGCCACCGGAGGCGGGCGATCGTGCCCGGTCGCAGGTGTCGCTCCAGGTGATGCAGGATGAAGGCCCGCGAGGCCTCTTCAACCTCTTCGACCGCCCGACCGGCCAGCAGGCGGCGAAAGAGCCGCTCCTTGGCACGATCGGCAGCCGGACCACTGCGCAGTGCGCCGACGAGCAGGGGGCCCACCAGGGCCAGCGTCGCGGCGTAGACGCGCCCCGATCCCGCCACCGCCCGGAGCCAGCGAAACACGCTGCCCCCCTCGGTCAGCGTGCCGTCGAGATCGAACGCGGCCACCACCGGGGATCCGGACGCCGAGGGCTCAGCCACCGGTCCAGTCTCGCAGGTCACCGCCCGGCGCGGGGGCCGGACGTGGCGTGACCGACGTGGCGCGACCGTCGGCCACGGGGGGCGCCGCGCCGTCGCCCGCGAGGATCTAGGCGGGGCGATCCTCGCTGGCGGCGTCGATCGAGGTCGACAGCGACGCCGCTTCGGATCGCAGCTGTCGCTTGAGCAGCTTGCCCTGGGGATTGCGAGGGAGCGGGACTCCGCGCAGGAAGTACCGGGTGGGGACCTCGAAGTGTGCCAGCCGCGCGGCCAGATGCCGCCGCAAGTCACCGGCTTGCAGGGGCCGCCCTGCTCGCACGACGACGAAGGCGGCGACTTCCTCCCCGAGTGTGGGGTGAGGCAGCCCCACGACCGCGCAGTCCTCGACATCGGGATGCTCGAACAGAGCCGTCTCGACGTGCAGGGAGTAGACGTTCTCGCCGCCACGGATGATGACGTCCTTGGCACGATCCACGATGTGCAAGTAGCCGTCGGCGTCGAGGCGGGCCACGTCCCCGGTGTGGAGCCAGCCCTTGGTGATTGCCTCGGCGGTCTCGGCTGGCCGGTTCCAGTAGCCCGGGATGACGTTGGGACCCTGGACCCAGAGCTCGCCAACGGTGTCCGGTGGCACGTCGGCTGGGGGTTCGAGCCCCTCGTGGCCCTCCGGCACGATGGCCGCCCGGCAGACCGGGACGGGCACGCCGCAGCTCGTGGGGCGTTCCACGTAGTCGGGACCGGTGTTCACCGCGATGGCCGCCGCGGTCTCGGTGAGGCCGTAGCCGTTGCCGGGCTGGGCCAGCTGGAACGTCTGGCGGATGCGACGGACCAGCTCAGGTGGTGCGGGTGCGCCGCCGTAGGAGACGAGGCGGACGCTGGAGATGTCGGTCTCGGCCAGGCGCGGGTGATCGAGCAGCTGCATCACCACGGTGGGCACCCCGCCAATCGTCGTGATGTGCTCGCGCTCGATAAGGGATAGGGCGTCAGCAGGGTCGAAGTGGTGCATGAGCACGAGCTTGTGCCCGGCGGCTGTGGCGACCAGCATCGTGGCCAGGCAGCCTGTCGCGTGGAACAGCGGAATGCTGAGCAGAGCCGCGGTGGGCAGGTCTGCCGGCGGCATCGCTTCGGGATAGCGCAGCGCGGCCCGCTGGCTGATGAAGAAGAGGTTCATCATGTTGGTCAGAGCGTTGCGGTGCGTCCCGATCGCACCCTTGGGGCGGCCGGTCGTGCCCGAGGTGTAGAAGATCGTCGCGATGTCGTCGGGATCCGGTGGGGCTTCGTCCAGCAGCTCGTCGTCCAGCGGTCCGAGCAGCTCGTCCAAGGTCCAGATCCGGGGCGTGGCCGGCGGCGCCGCCGCGGGGGAGTCCTGGGCCGCGACGTCGGGCAGGACGATGACGTGGTGGAGGTCGGGCAGGCGACCCCAGGCGTTGGCCAAGACGTCGCGCCGCTCAGCGTCGACGAACGCGGCCACGGCCCCCGAATCGGTCAGGCCGAACTCCAGCTCGTCCCGTGTCCACCAGGCGTTCAGCGGGACGGCGACCGCTCCGCTGGCGACGATGCCCCAGAACGCCGCAACCCACCCCGGCAGGTTGCGCGACGCGATGGCCACGCGGTCACCCGGCTGGACGCCGAGCTCGCGCAGGCGACGACCGAGGGTCGCCGCGACGCCGAAGTGCTCGGTGAAGGTTTGGCGCTGGGTCCCGTAGACGAGGAAGTCACGCTGGCCGAAGCGACGAGACGACTCGAGGATGTGGCGCAGGCTGGGCGGTGCGTTGCGCCAGACCCGCATCTCCACCGAGCCGATCTCGGCGACCACCGTCTCGAAGGGCTGACCCGGCGCCGTGAGTTGGGCTGTCGCCTGGGCAATCGTCAGCGGGGCGTCAACCACGAGGGCAGACTACTGGAGCCCCGGGGGGACGAAGAGGCGCTCGCGGTAGAACTGGAGCTCGGCGATCGACTCACGAATGTCGTCGAGTGCGCGGTGGTTCGATGCCTTGTCGGGGACCTCCTCGAGGAGCTCGGGTCGCCAGCGACGGATGAGCTCCTTGATCGTGGACACGTCGACGTTGCGGTAGTGGAAGAAGGCTTCGAGCTCGGGCATGTGATGGTGGAGGAAGTGCCGATCGGTCCCGATCGAGTTACCGCACAGGGGCACAGTGCCGGGCTGGTCCACGTGGGAGCGCAGGAACGCCAGCGTCTGCTGCTCGGCGTCGGCCAACGCGATGGTGGATGCGCCAATGGCGCCGAGAAGGCCCGACTTGGTGTGCATCTCCTGGACCACGGGCGGCATCTGGGCCAACTGGTCAACGGTTGCGTGGATGACGAGGTCGGGCCCCTCGGCGATCACGTGGAGGTCATCATCGGTGAGAATCGTTGCGATCTCCACGATGACGTGCTGGTCGGGCTCCAGTCCCGTCATCTCCAAGTCCATCCACACGAGCACGGGTCGACACTACCGAAACTGCTCCCGGTCGGCGGGTAGTGTCCAAGCGTGGACATCCCTCTCGCGGTGGAGACCGGAGTCACGGGGATCCCCGAGCAGGCCCAGGACGGAGACGCCGGCTACGACTTGGTCGCCCAAGAGGAGTGCGTCCTGGCACCGGGAGGTGGGCGTGCCACCGTCAGCGCGGGAATCCGCCTCGCGATTCCGGCCGGCTTTGCCGGCTTGGTGCTGCCGCGCAGCGGCTTGGCCGCGCGCCATGGCGTCACCTGCATCAATGCCCCGGGTCTGATTGACTCTGGCTATCGGGGCGTGGTCCGCGTGGCCCTCGTCAATCTGGACCCCCACCGTGCCTACGTGGTGCGGCGCGGGGACCGGATCGCACAACTGGTGATCGTCCCGGTGGCCGCCGCGCGCTTCGTCGCTAGCTCTGAGCTGCCGCCGAGCGCTCGCGGCGCCGGTGGCTTCGGGAGCACCGGGCGATGATCGATCGGCCGCTCGGCGCGGCGCAGGTCGTCGGCTACACTGGAGGCGACGCGGACGTAGCTCAGTTGGTAGAGCGCGACCTTGCCAAGGTCGAGGTCGCCGGTTCGAGCCCGGTCGTCCGCTCAGGAGCCCTCGGGCTCGCTGACGACCCCGGTCCGCGCGACCGGGGTCGTTGAGCGTCCGAGCCGCAGCGGGAACGTCGAGGAAGGCACCGGATGCAGATCCTGGGAGCTGAGCGATTGGCCCAACGCCTGCGATCCCTGGAGGTGGCGCACCCGCGGGTGGTGGTGGGGGGAAACTTCTCCACGCCCTGGGAGCTGCTGACCATCGCGGATCGCGTCTGGCCGCGCTACCGGCTGTTCGCCCTGAACGCGCAAGCCGGGTGGCCGACGCGGGAGGGCGTGACAACGGTGACGCCCTTCGTTGGCCCGGGGGTGCGCGGTCACGACAGCCTGGAATACCTGCCCATGCGCCTGTCGCTGGTGCCGCGCCTCTTCGCGACGACGTTCGCGCCTGATGTGGTCATGGTCCAGGTCACGGCGCCGCTGCGCGGTCGGGTCTCCCTGGGCGTGGAGGTGAACATCCTTCCCGCCGCGCTGCGCGCGGTCCAGCGACGCGGCGGACTGGTCGTCGCGCAGATCAACCGCCACCTGCCCTACACCTTCGGTGACGCCGAGATCGACGAGGACGCCATTGACTTCGCCCTCGAGGCACCCACGCCGCTCGTCGCGCCGAGCCGCAAGGTCGGTGACGACGTGCACGCCAGCATCGGTGAGCGCGTGGCCACCCTGGTCGAGGACGGCGCGACCCTGCAGATGGGGATCGGGGCGATTCCCGACGCTGTGCTGTCGGCCCTGGGCGCGCGACGGGGCTTGGGAATCTGGTCGGAGATGATCAGTGACGGCGTGATGCAGCTGGACCGGACTGGTCACCTCGATGCCCAGCGCCCCATCGTGACGACCTTTGCCTTCGGCTCCCCGGACCTGTATCGCTGGCTCGACGGCAATCGCCGGGTCGTCTTTCGGCGCACCGAGCTGGTCAACAACCCGGCCCGCATCGCCGACCAGCCCCGGATGGTCTCGATCAACACCGCCGTGGAGGTCGATCTGCGCGCGCAGGCCAACGCCAGCTACGTCCGCGGCCGCATCTACTCGGGTTTTGGGGGCCAGCCCGACTTCGTGGCCGGGTCACTGCACTCCAGCGGCGGGCAAGCGGTCCTGGCACTGCGCTCCTGGCACGACGCGGGCGCCAGCTCGACCATCGTGGCCCAGCTCACCTGTCCGGTGTGCTCGTTCCAGCACTCGTCCGTGGTGACCGACCAGGGGACCGCGCACCTGTGGGGTCGCAGCCAGCGCGAGCAGGCATCGGCGCTGATCGAGTCGGCCGCCGACCCGCGGGCCCGAGCCGAGCTGGGCGAAGCGGCCGAGCGTCTCGGGCTGCGCTAGAGGGCTCGGCGGCAACGCCGTCCGGGCCGCGATCCGCCAGCGGGGTCGCCGACCCGTGCCTAGGCTGAGGCACGGAGGTGAGATGGAGCGTCGAGTGCACCCCGCGCTGGCCGGCGTGGTCGAGGCGCAACGTGCCGTGCCTCGCGTCCACCCGGCGACCCAGGGCATCGAGCAGCGGCGGGCCGAGTTCCTCCGCGACCCGCTGGCCCAGTGGGCGTCTCCCGATCCGATGGTTGACACGCGCGAGCTCTCGCTGACCGGCCGCGCCGGGCCGATACCGGCTCGCCTGTACGTTCCCCCGACGCTCCACGGCAGGGGCCTCGTCGTGTACTTCCACGGCGGCTCCTACGTGTTGGGCGACCTGGAGTCGCACGACGGCGTGTGCCGGCGCATCGCCCAGCACGTGGGCGTGCGTCTGCTGGCGATTCACTACCGCCGAGCCCCCGAGCACCCCTTTCCCGCCGCGGTCGACGACGCGATCGACGCGACGCGCGAGGCCTACCGGCGCCGGGCCGAGTTCGGCGACCCCGACGACCCTCTCGTGGTGATGGGCGACTCGGCGGGTGCCACGCTGGCCACCGACGTGGCGGCGGCTCTGGCCCGCGAGCCCGAGCGGCCGGTGGGCCAGGTGCTGTTCTACCCAACTCTTGGGCCCCAGCTGATGACGGCCTCTGCCCAGGAGTTCCGTCAGGGCTACGGCATCGACCTGGATCACCTGCGCTACGACTACGGTCAGTACCTCCAGGGGCGCGACCCGATGGACCCCCGAGTGTCGCCCCTGTTCGCGAGGAACATGGGTGCCTCCGCCCAGGCCATCATGGTCATCGCGGCGTGCGATCCGCTGCGCGACGAGGACGTGGCCTACGCGGGGTTGCTCGAGCACTATGGGGTGCGAGTCGAGTTGCTCGAGGCCGAGGGCATGATCCATGGCTTCATCCGCTTTGGCGGCACGGTGCCCGAGGTGCTGGCCATCCTTGACGAGGTGTCCGAGCACCTCCACCGCCTGCTCAGTCCCTCATGAACGTCCTGGTGATCACGCTGGACCAGTTCCGCGCAGACTCCTGGGGTGGAGGCGGGCACCCTCTGGTGCAGACGCCCACGCTGGACGCCCTGGCGCGCGAGGGGGTCACGCTCGCGAAGCACTTTTCGCAGGCGGCCCCCTGCAGCCCGGGACGGGCGGCTCTGTACACGGGCACCTACCAGATGAACAACCGGGTCGTCGCCAACGGGACGCCGCTGGCTCGCCACATGGAGAGCATCGCCACGGTGGCGCGTGACGCCGGGTACGACCCGACGCTGTTCGGCTACACGGACCAGGGAGTGGACCCCGTGCTCGCCGATGGCGCCGATGACCCGCGGCTCGACTCGTACGACGGCGTGCTCCCGGGGCTGTCAGTCGGCCTGTACCTGCCCGAGAGCCAGGCGGGCTGGGTCCAGTGGCTGCGCTCGCACGGACACGATGTCCCCTACGGGTGGGAGGTGGCCCTGCGGGGGGAGTCCGAGCGCCCCGCGGAACTGTCCTTGAGTGCGTTCCTGACCGACCGCTTCGTGTCGTGGCTCGATCGCCAGCCGTCGGGATGGTTCGCCTACCTCAGCTACCTGCGTCCGCACCCGCCCTACGCCGCCGCCGGACACTTCTCGCGGCTCTACGACCCCGCCGACGTGCCGCTCCCGCTGGCGCCCGCGACATCCGACCGCCATCCGGTGCACGAGGCGGCCCTGCAGTTCGCGCCGTCGCGTGCCCCCCAAGACGAGCAGGGCATGCGCCATCTGCGGGCCCAGTACTACGGCATGATCAGCGAGGTCGACGACCAGCTGGGACGGGTGGTGGAGGCCATCCAGCGGCGCGGCGAGTGGGACGACACGCTCGTGGTGGTCACGTCGGATCACGGCGACCAGCTGGGCGATCACGGACTGGTCGAGAAGCTCGGCTTCTTTCCCCAGAGCTACCACGTGGTGGGCGTGTGGCGTGACCCCCGGCGGGCGGACCCGGGCAGGCGCGTCACCTGCTACACCGAGAACGTCGACGTGCTGCCGACGCTGGCCGAGACCTTGGGGGTGCCGGTGCCCGCCCAGTGCGATGGGCGTTCGCTGGTTGGCGTCCTGGACGGGGCGGACGACCCGACGCGGCGCGTTGCCCACTACGAGTGGGACTACCGCTGGTATGCCCAGACCGGGTGGGACGTGGACCCGACGCGGCGTCACACCTCGGGCGAGCACAACCTGGCGGTCTCGGTGAGCGACGACGTCGCCTTCGTGCAGTTCGCCGACGGGAGCTCGCGCTGTTTCGACCTCGCGGCGGACCCGACGTGGCGCACACCGCTGAGCGATCCAGATCGCGAGCTGGCGACCGCCCGGGAGCAGTTGACCTGGCGCCAGCGCCACCAGGCGCGCGGGTATTCCGACGTGCTCCTGTCCGCGCAGCGGCGCGGCTGGTGGGACCGATCCCGGGTCCCGGCGACGGGCTGACGGCAGGGGAAGAGCGGTGCGGGCGATTCGTGCCGGTGGCGCCCCGTTGCGCGGGACAATCTGCTATCAATGACTGCTGCGACCACGGCGGTCGCAGAGCGAGGAGTTTGCATGCATGCGTTTTCACGAGTTCGGGGGGCACTGGCGCTCGCAGGGGTAGCCACGCTCGTAGTGGCCTCCAGTGCCGTCGCCGGTGCGGCAGGGACCACAGGGAAGTACAACGCGGCAGCCGCCAAGCTGGTACCGGCCGTCTATAAGGGCAAGGTTCTCCAGGTCGCCACCGACGCGACCTACGCACCGGACGAGTCGATGAAGGGGACCACCATGGTGGGCTTCGACATTGACCTGATCAACGCCATTGCCAAGACGCTCGGCATCAAGGTGCACGAGAACAACGTCACCTTCGACAACATCATCGCGGGGATCAAGGCCGGTCACTACCAGATCGGCAACTCGTCGTTCACCGACAACAAGCCCCGCGAGAAGCAGGTCAACTTCGTGGACTACTTCCAGGCCGGTGAGGGCGTCTACGCCCGCTCCTCGGCCAAGGTGAGCTTCACGGGCTTCAAGAGCTTCTGCGGCTACAAGGTGGCGGTCGAGACCGGGACGGTGGAGCAGACCGACGCCCAGTCGCACGCGAAGGCGTGCCCCGCGGGCAAGAAGCTCACGGTCATGACGTTCTCCACCCAGACCGAGGCGAACGTCGCGGTGTCCTCGGGCCAGGCCAACTTCGGCTTCGCTGACAGTCAGATCGCTGGCCACATCGTGGCGACGTCGCACGGCGCCTTCAAGCTCGTCGGCCACGCCGTCAACGTCGCGCCCTACGGCATCGCTACGCCGAAGACCCCCGCCGGAATGGGGCTGGCCAAGGCGATCGCTGCGGCGATCAGGATTCTCATCGCCAATGGGACGTACCGGGCGATCCTGAATCACTACGGCGTGCAGGCGGGAGCGGTGCCGGTGGCACGAGTCAAGATCAACGGGGCGATCTCGTAGTTTCGTCGCACAGCGACAGAAGTCTGACGTAGTAGAACAGTCCGCATGGTGACGCACGGGGACGCGGCGGTGCCGGTCGTCCCCGTGCGCCACGTCGGGCGCTGGATCGCCGGGGCGGTGATCCTGGTGCTGGTGGCCATGCTGGTCCACACCCTGTGGTCCCAGGTGCCCACCGGCCAGCGCACCTGTAGCG
>JAJYEQ010000009.1 GCA_021785695.1 Actinomycetes bacterium | reverse complement strand
CCTCGGGCGCCGATCGCACCGTCGGGCGCGCGATCGCGTCGATGGTGGCCGGCGAGCTGACGATCTTCGCCTTCGGCGTCACGTGGCTGGCCTTCGACCTGCACGTCTCGGCCGCCCAGGCGCTGGCGCTGGGACTGTCGCCCTTCGTGGCGGGCGAGCTCATCAAGGCCGGCCTGTGCGGGATCGCCCTGCCGGCCACCTGGCGTCTGGTCGACCGGGCGCCGAGCTGATCAGGGCGCGGGGGGGAACCCCAGCGTCGTGGTGACGTCGCGGAACACCACGCGCTTGTGGGCTGCGACCACGGCGCGGTCCTTGCCCGCCTGGGCCGCCGCGACCGCGACCGCCCGCTCGACCAGCGTGTCCTGGCTGGCCAGCTCCTCGACGATGCCCGCGGCCACCGCGTCGGGGCCCGGGTAGCGCCGGCCGGTCAGCATCACCTCGAGCGCCGTCGCGCGCGGCAGGCGATTGAGGATGATGGCGGCGAGCTTCTCGTCCAAGGGCAGGCCGATGTCGACCTCGTTCATGCACCAAAAGCCCCGGTCCTCGCGCATGACCCGGTAGTCGAGGGCGCAGCTGAGGAGCGCCCCGCCCGCGAACGTGTGGCCGTTGAGCGCGCCCACGGTGTAGGCGGGGAACAAGAGCAGGCGCGCAACCGCCCGGTGCAGCCCGGGCAGCACGCGGCCCAGGCCCGCCCAGTCGGTCCCGTAGCGCTCCAGGTCGAGCCCGTTGGAGAAGAACTTGCCCTCCCCGGTGAGCACCAGCGCCAGCGGACCCGCGGTCGTCTCGAGCGCGTCGAGGATGTCGTGCAGCTCGCCCAGGGAGTCCTCGTTGATGCGGTTCTCGCCGTCGCGCCAGCGCAGCAGCGCGACGGGCCCGTCGTGGTCCAGGTCGAAGATCACCCCCGAACACTACGTGGTGGCGCGGCCGGGGCCCGGGGGGCCTCGGCTACATTGAGCCCATGAGCGACCGTCCCGTGACCGAGCCCGACGTCTCGGCGGATCACCCCCTGTCGGCGACCTGGGTCTGGGCCGGCCCGCACCGTCCGCCGGTTCCCCGAGCGCTGGTCGACCAGATGACCAGCGGCTGGGGGTCCGACGCCCCAGCGAGCGCGACCTACCCGGCGGCCGCGGCCTGCGCCGAGCGCCGGCACCGCATCGCCGAGCGCGTGAGTGGCTGCACGCTGGTCGTCCCGACCGGGCCCCTGAAGGTGCGCGCCAACGACACCGACTACCGGTTCCGCCCCGGGACCGACTTCTTCTACCTCACCGGGTGCGACGAGCCCGACGCGGTGGTCGTGCTGGCGCCGGGAGCTGGCCGCGTGCACGCCACCTTGTTCATCCCCGAGCGCCGCGACCAGCGGTCCCACGAGTTCTTCACCGACAGCCGCTACGGCGAGCTGTGGGTCGGGCCCCGCCGCGGGGTCCGCGAGGCCGCCGCCTACTACGACATCGAGACCGCGCCGCTCGAGGACCTGCCCAAGCACCTCAGCGGCCTCCAGGGCACCACGGTGGCCACGGTGCGGGGCCTCGACCTGGCCGTCGACGCCCTGGTGGCGCCCTCGGAGTCCGACGCGGTCCTGACGGCCACGTTGAGCGAGCTGCGCCTGGTCAAGGACGCCTTCGAGCGAGCCCAGCTGGCCGCGTCCATCGCCGCCACGGTCGCCGGCTTCGCCGACGTGGTGCGCGCCCTGCCGGCCGCCCAACGCCACGGCGAGCGGGTGGTCGAGGGCGTCTTCAACCTGCGCGCGCGCGTCGCGGGCCACGACGTGGGCTACGACACGATCGCCGCGGCGGGCGCGCACGCGTCCATCTTGCACTGGACGCGCAACGACGGGCCGGTGCGGGCGGGTGACCTGCTGCTGCTCGACGCCGGGGTCGAGGGCCCGCACCTCTACACCGCCGACGTCACGCGGACCCTGCCGGTCAGCGGGACGTTCTCGCCCGCCCAGCGGCGCATCTACGAGATCGTCCTGGCCGCCCAGGAGGCCGGCATCGCCGCCGTGCGCCCCGGCGTGCCCTTCGCCGCCGCCCACGACGCCGCGACCGCGGTCCTGGTCGAGGGGCTGGTCGACCTCGGCCTGGTGCCCGACGCGGCCACGGCGCTGCGACGCGACGTCCAGTCCTACCGGCGCTACACGCTGCACGGCACCAGCCACATGCTCGGCCTCGACGTCCACGACTGCGCCAACGCCCGCCAGGAGCTCTACCGCGGCGACCTGGCCGAGGGCTACGTGCTGACCGTGGAGCCGGGCCTCTACTTCCAGGCCCACGACCTCACCGTCCCCGAGGAGTACCGCGGGATCGGCGTGCGCATCGAGGACGACATCTGGGTGGGGGCCGACGGCCCGGTCAACCTGTCGGCCGCGCTGCCGCGCTCCGTCGCCGACGTGGAGGCCTGGATGCACGAGCTGTGGCGCGGCGGGTCGACCGACCTGCTCCTGAGCGACTGACGCCGCCGCCGCCGAGCCCGCCGGCCACGACCGCTGGCGGACCGCGTCTCGCTCAGGCCTCGGCGCGCAGCCCGAGGAACACCAGGACCGCGTCCAGGTTGGGCACCGAGAGCGTCGCGTCGGCGTGCTCGCGCACGACGGGCTTGGCGTTGAAGGCCACCCCGAGGCCCGCCGCGACCAGCATGTCGATGTCGTTGGCCCCGTCCCCGATGGCCACCGTGCGCTCCAGGGGGATGCCCAGCTCGGCCGCGAAGCGGCGCAGCGCGGCGGCCTTGCCCGCGCGGTCCAGGATCTCGCCCACCACCCGCCCGGTCAGGTGACCCTCGACGATCTCGAGGTGGTTGGCCGCGTAGTGCTCGATCCCCAACTCGGCCAGCAGCGGCGCCAGGACCTCGACGAAGCCGCCCGAGACGACGGCCGGCACGTGGCCCAGCCGCTGCAGCGTGCGCACCAGGGTGCGCGCCCCCGGCGTCAGCGACACCACCGCGCGCACCTCGTCGAGCACCGAGGCCGGGGCCCCGGCCAGCGTGGCCACGCGGCGCCGCAGGGACTCGGCGAAGTCCAGCTCGCCCGCCATCGCGGCGCGCGTGATGGCCTGCACCTCGGCGGCGCGCCCGCAGATCTCCGCCAGTCGGTCGATCACCTCGTCTTGGAGCAGCGTGGAGTCCGCGTCCATCACCACGAGCCGCCTCGACCCGCGCGCGGGGACGTCGCGCTGGAGCGCCACGTCGAGCCCGTCGGCCGCGGCCGCGGCCCCCATCGCCCGGCGCAGCGCGTCGGGGTCGCTGGTGCGCACCTCGATCTCGTAGCCCATGACCGGCTGGCGGGTCAGCAGCGTCACGTGCTCGACGGCTGCGCCGGCGCCCACCATGGCCCGCACCACGCGAGCCAGAGCGCCCGGCGCCACCAGCGCTGCCAGCACCGAGGCCACGTAGGCGTCGTCGCGCGCGGGCCGCAGCGGCGCGCTGGCCACCACGATGCTGGCCGCCGGCCCGAGTGCCTCCCCCAGACGCTGGCGCAGGGCCGCGGGATCGGGCGGCGCCCCCGTGAGCTCGGCCGCGGTGATCACGCCGTCGCCGAGGGCCCTCTGGGCCAGGTCGCGCACGACGACCTCGGGGGCCTCGAGTGCGGCGACCGCCTCGAGGGCGGCGGCGGCCTCGCGGCGCGGGCCCAGCACGCTCACGCGGTAGGTCGGCATCCCTCGAGGATAGAGCCCGCCTAGGCGGCCGCCCGCTGGCGCGCGACCGCGGCCACGTTCTCATCGGTGCGCGCGTCAAAGGACCACAGGCGCGGCAGGGCCACCGCGACGCCGGCCACCGAGCCCGCGGCGCCGATCCCGCCCAGGCCGAGCGAGAGCCGCAGCGACCACCACGCGGCCATCCAGCCCGAGCGCAGCTGGCCCGTCGTGGGCCCCAGGGCGTAGGAGATCAGCTCGACCCCGGCCAGGCGGCCGCGCACGTCGGGCGGGATGGACTCGTTCCACATGGTGGTGCGAAAGATGCCGCTCATCGCATCGGCCCCCCCGGCGATCGTCAGCCCGACCAGGTCCATGGTCAGGCTCCGCGAGAAGCCGAACAGGGTGATGCCGCCACCCCACACGACCGCGGCCACCACGATCGCGCGACCGTAGCGGTGGACGTGGCGGGTCCAGGCGGCGCTCAGGGTCGCCAGCAGCGAGCCCAGGGGGAGTCCCAGGTAGAGGAGCGCCAGCGCGTCGGGCTGGTGGGGGAAGGTGGCCGCCACGAAGGGCAGCATGACGACCGGGTAGGCCCAGGCCATCGCCAGCAGGTCCACCACGTACGTGCCGATCAGGTCGGGGCGCGAGTGGGTGTAGCGCAGCCCGGTGCGCAGCGACGCGGCCACCGCGGACCCGCCCCCACCGCGCGGGGGCTGCGGCAGCGAGGCGAGCAGCGGCACCGACACGGTGAAGGCCACCACCGTCACCAGGTAGGCCCACCCCGGGCCGGCCAGCACCGCGATCAGGCCGCCGATGGCCGGGGCCACCAGGGTGGCGGTCGTGTCGCGGATGGCCCCCAGCGTGGCCGCCGAGCGCTGCTCGTCGTGGCGGACCAGCAGCTGGCGCATGGCGGCCACGCTGGGGGTCTGCAGCGACCCCGCCGAGACCACCAGCGCGTCGACGGCGTAGAGGACCCAGGCGTGGGGATGCCACAGCGTGTTGACGAGCAGGGAGACCGACAACAGCCCGAGGGCCACCTCGGTCGCCACGGCCATCACGCGCCGGTCCAGGTGGTCGGCCAGCACGCCGCCGTAGAGCCCGAAGACCACGATGGGGATCACCTCAACCAGGCCCAGGCTCCCCACCGCCAGCACGGAGTGCGTGAGGAGTCGCAGCTGGTAGGCCGTGACCACGTAGGTCAGCTGGTTGCCGACGCCCGAGAAGAAGCGCGCGATGTAGAGCCGGCGGAAGGCGGGCGACGTGCGCAGGGGACCGAGGTCCACGCCCACCCTCACGGTGCGCCCTCGACCCAGCCCTCTCCGGGACGGTAGTGGCGCAGGACCCGGGCGGGCACCCCGCCGATCACGACGTGACTCGGGAACTCGCCGCGCACCACGGCGCCCGCGGCGACCGTCGTGTGCTCGCCCAGCACCGTGCCGGGCAGGATCACGACGTGGGCGCCGAGCCAGCTGCCCGAGCCGATGCGGACGGCCGCCTCCCGGGGCGTCTGCCAGCCAATGGGCCGATCGGGGTCCGCGTAGGAGTGGTTCTGGTCGGTGATGTACACGTAGGGCCCGGTCTGGATCTCGTCGCCCAGCTCGACGCGCCAGTGACCCACGATGTGCGATCCCCGGCCGATGACGCACCGGCGCCCGAGCGAGACGACCGGGCTCGACAGCATCTCCTGCTCGGGACCGATGCCCACCGCCAGGGTCACCCCGGGACCGATCATCGTCTCGTCGCCGATGGCGATGTAGCGCTCGTTGTAGATGACACCCTGGGGCGCGAGCAGCGCCGCGCCGCGCCCGAAGGCGGCAAAGCGCCGGGCGTAGCGGTCCTGGGGTCCCACCGTGGCCACCTCGTCGAGGTAACGGCGCGCGGCGCGCACCACCTCGCCCAAGCGCCGACGCAGGACCAGTCGAGGGCGCATGCGCCCACGCTACTGTCGCGCCTCCCGGGGCCCCGGGGTCAGTCCAGGGTCAGCGGCGCGTCGATGTCGAGGGGCCCGCCCACGACGTCGGGGGTCTGCATCGTGGCCAGGCGATCGCGGACGCGCTGGTCGATCTCGGCCATCAACTGCGGGCTCTCACGCAGGAACGTCTTGACGTTCTCCCGACCCTGTCCCAGCTGCTCACCCTCGTAGGTGAACCAGGCGCCCGCCTTCTTGACCAGTCCCAGCTCGACGGCCACGTCGAGCACCGAGCCCTCCCGGCTGATGCCCTGCCCGTACATGATGTCGAACTCCGCCTGCTTGAAGGGCGCGGCGCACTTGTTCTTGACGACCTTGACCCGCGTGCGGCTGCCCACGACCTCGGCGCCGTCCTTGATCGACTCCACACGACGGATGTCCATGCGGACCGAGGCGTAGAACTTGAGAGCCCGGCCGCCAGGCGTCACCTCGGGCGAGCCGTAGATGACGCCGATCTTCTCGCGCAGCTGGTTGATGAAGATGGCCACCGTGTTGGACTTGGACAGGCCCCCGGTGAGCTTGCGGAGGGCCTGGCTCATGAGCCGCGCCTGCAGGCCCACGTGCGTGTCGCCCATGTCGCCCTCGATCTCGGCCCGCGGCGTGAGGGCCGCGACCGAGTCCACGACGACCACGTCCAGCGCGCCCGAGCGGATCAGCATGTCGACGATCTCTAGGGCCTGCTCGCCGGTGTCGGGCTGGCTGATCAGCAGGTCGTCCACGTTGACGCCGATGGCGCGCGCGTACACCGGGTCCATCGCGTGTTCGGCGTCGATGTAGGCGCACACGCCACCATTGCGTTGGGCCTCGGCGACCACGTGCATGGCCAGCGTCGACTTGCCCGAGGACTCGGGGCCGTAGAGCTCGACGACCCGGCCCCGCGGCACGCCGCCGATGCCGAGCGCCATGTCCAAAGCCAGCGCACCGGTCGGGATGGCCTCGATGTTGAGGTGCATGTTCTCGCCCAGGCGCATGATCGAGCCCTTGCCGAACTGCTTCTCGATCTGGCCCAGCGCCGCCTCGAGGGCCTTGCTCCGGTCGTCGGTCGCCATGTGGTCTCCTTTGCTCAGTGGTGGCACCCTAGAGGTGCCCACTGACATGGATCGGGGGACGCCCCCACCGTACTACGAACAGGTGTTCGTATCAAGCACTCTCACGGTCAAGGACCCGTCGCAGCGCGTCGAGCGCGCTGATGGCGGCGTAGGCGCGCACGCGGGGCCGGTCACCGGCCAGCCGCAGCGCTCGGGCCTCGACCTGCCCCCCGAGGTCGAGGCCCACGAAGACGGTCCCGACCGGCTGGCCCTCCTGCTCGTCCGGGCCCGCCACCCCGGTCACCGCGAGACCGATGTCCGCGCCGAGCAGCGCCCGCACGCCGCTGGCCAGGGCCCGCGCCGCCGCCTCGGAGACGACCGGTCCCTCGGGCACATGGAGCACCTGGTGCTTGACCTCGGTGGCGTAGCTCACCACGCCCCCGCGGAACCACGTGGAGGCCCCGGCGACGTTGACGAGGCGGCTGGCGATCAGCCCGCCCGTGATCGACTCGGCCACCGCCAGGGTCGCGGCGCGCGCGCGGAGGCGCGAGGCGATGGCGTCCTCCATGGTCTCGCCATCGACGCCGAAGACGATGTCACCCAGCCGGGCGGTGATGACGCGGCGCACCGCCTCCTCCTCTGAGGCCAGCAGCTGGCGCGCGTGGTCCTCGTCGTCGCCCCGCGCCGTCACGCGGACCTTGATGCCCTCGATGCCCGAGGCGAGGAACGCGATGGTCAGGCGACGGTCGCCCTGAAGCGCGCTGAAGCGCTCGGCCACCGCGTCGGCCAGGGCCGACTCGCTGGCCCCCCAGGTGCGCAGGACCCGGCTGACGATGACCGCCTGGCGGCCCGCGGCCCGCTCGCGCGCGAGCAGGTCCGGCAGGACCGCCCGCTCGAACATGTCGGTCATCTCGTAGGGCACGCCCGGCAGGAGGTAGGCCACCTTGGCGCCGATCGGGCAGATCAGCCCGGGCGCGGTGCCCCGCCGCTGGTCGATGATGGTGGCCCCGCGGGGCACGTCGGCCTGCCGCAGGTTGTTGGCCGGCATCTCGCGACCGCGCGCCGAGAAGAACGCCGCGATGCGTCCCACGAGGGACGCGTCGCGCTCCAGGGGCACGTTCATCACCTCGGCGATCGCCTCGCGCGTGATGTCGTCCTGCGTGGGCCCCAGGCCACCGCAGACGATGACGGCGTCACCCCGCGCCAGGGCAGTGCGCAGTGCCAGCACGATGCGCGCGTGGTTGTCGCCGACGTGCTGGTGGAAGTGCGAGGAGATGCCGTGCGCCGCCAGCTGCTCGCCGAGCCACTGGGAGTTGGTGTCAGCGATCTGGCCCAGCAGCAGCTCGGTCCCCACGGCAACGACCTCAACGCGCATGGAGCAGGCGCCTCCCGTCTACGAAGTAGCGCCAGCCCGTGTAGATGGTCAAGACCACCGCGACCCAGATCGTCACCTCAGCGAGCCACACGTGGTGCGCCGTCACCGGCACGACGCAGAAGGCGATCGCCCAGTCTTGGACGAACGTCTTCCACTTGGCGATGCGGGTGGCCGGGATCGAGATCCCGTGGCGGGCGGCCCGCGAGCGGTAGTAGCTCATCCAGATCTCGCGCAGCGTGATGAGGATCGAGGGGACGAGGAACGACGTGACGCCGTGGGGGCGAGCCAGGACGATCGCGTAGAGCGAGCCCAGGACCAGGATCTTGTCGGCCAGCGGGTCCAGGAAGGCGCCCGAGGTCGTCGTGCCGTGGCGACGGGCCACGATCCCGTCGAAGTAGTCCGACGCCGCCGCCAGGAATCCCACCAGGGACGTCCACCACGAGATGCGGTCGATCACGACCAGGTAGACGAACAGGGGCGCCATCAGGATGCGGAATCCCGTCATCAGGTTCGCGGGCGTGAGCAGCGCCGTCTCGCCGTAGCGCGGCGCGTTCACCGCGCCACCACGTCCACGCCGTGACTGGCCACGATCCGCGCGTCGACCATGCTCCCCACTTCCCACTGTCGGCTGACTTCCACAATGCCATCGATCTCGGGGCACTCGCGCACGCTGCGCGCGACGCCGGGCCGATCCACCAGGACGCGCTGGACCGTGCCGACCAGCGCGTCACGCCACCGTGCCGTGATGGCGTCTTGGAGCTCGCTGGCCTCGCGCAGCCGGTCCAGCGCCAGCTCGGGGTCGACCGGGTCCGCCGCGGCCGCGGCGGGCGTCCCCACCTCGGGGGAGAAGGGGAAGAACCCGGCCCAGTCGAGCTGGGCCTCTTCGAGGAACGCCAGCAGCTGGCGGTGGTCGTCCTCGGTCTCCCCGGGGTAGCCCAGGATGAACGACGACCGGAACGTGGCGTCGGGCTCCATCGCCCGGATCCGCCCGATGCGCTCGAGGAAGCGGCCGGCGTCACCCCAGCGGCTCATACGGCGCAAGTGGGCGCGGGTCACGTGCTGGAGCGACAGGTCGAAGTAGGGCACGCCCGTGGCCACGATGGCATCGATCAACTGGGGTGTGAGGCTCGAGGGGTACAAGTAGAGCAGGCGCACCCGGTCGACCTCGCGCGCCAGCTGCTCGACCAGTTGGACCAGGGGCTGGGTGGTGCCGTCCTCCAGCGGCTCGACCACGTCGAGGCCGTCGCGACGACGGCGCCGGTCGAGTCCCCAGCTGGCTAGGTCCTGGGCGACCAGGACCAGCTCGCGCACACCGCTGGCCGCCAGCCCGCGGGCCTCCTCGAGGACCGCGTTGGCCGCCCGGGAGCGCTGGTCACCCCGGAAGCTGGGGATCGCGCAGAACCCGCAGCGCCGGTCGCATCCCTCGGCGATCTTGAGGTAGGCCCACGGCGCCGCGGCGGGCGGACGCGGCAGATTCAGCAGGTCGAAGTCGCTGCGGGGACCCCGGCGCACGCGCACCGGGGTGATGGAGGCGAACTCGTGGCCGAAGCCGGCCACGACGTCGGCCTCGGGCAGGGCCTCGGCCAGCTCGTCGCCGTAGCGCTCGGCCATGCAGCCCGTCACCACCAGGCGCGCGCCGGGGGCCCGGCGCTGCGCCAGGTCCAGCACGGTGGCCACCGACTCCTCGCGCGCCGCCTCGATGAAGGCGCAGGTGTTGGCGACCACCAGGTCCGCGGCCGTGGGGTCACCCGCCGGCTGGTAGCCCTGCCCCTCCAGCAGGCCCGCGAGCTTGTCGGAGTCCACCTGATTCTTGGGACAGCCCAGTGTCTCGATGTAGTAGCGCAGCGCAGTCTCCTGACACGACGACACCGAGCGCGGCGCGCTCGGTGTCAGTGGCGGAGAGGGAGGGATTCGAACCCTCGGGCCCGCGTTAACGGGCCGCATTCTTAGCAGGAATGTGGTTTAAGCCGGACTCACCCACCTCTCCCCACGAGCATCTTACCCAGCGATGGCCAGCGACGCCGTCGGTGCCCGCCCCCCTGGTGACGTTGCCGGATCGGTAAACTGCCGCCGCCATGGCTTCGCCGCTGCCGTCTTCGCTCGCCGCGCGCCTGGCCCTGACCGTCGCGCTGTTGAGCGCCGCACTCACCGGCGCCGCGGCTCACCCCGCCGCGGCCTCGCCCGCGGCGGTTCGCGCCCTCGGCCAGTGCCGGGCGGCCCTTCCGACCCTCGAGCGCGCGCCGGGCGTCCTCACGGTGGCCACCGAGCGCCCCGCGAACTGGCCGTGGTTCATCGACAACCGTCCGGCCAACGGCCGGGGCTACGAGTCGGCGTTGGTCTACGCGATCGCCAAGTCGCTCGGCGTCGCCCGTCGCGACGTGCACTGGGTGCAGCAGCCCTACGCCACCGCGACGGCGCCGGGGGCCAAGAGCTTCGACTTCGACGCCGACGAGATCGCCGAGCCCAGCGCAGCGACGACGGCGGTGACCTACTCAAGCGCGTACTACGACCTCCACACCGCCCTGGTGGCGCGCCCGCACAGCCCAATTCTGGCGCACCATGACGCGGCGGCCCTGCGCACCTACCGCTACGGAGCCCTCGTCGGATCGGCCGAGCTGCACTACCTCCAGCACTCGCTCCGCCCCCGCCGCGCGGCGCAGGCGTTCCAGTCGGTGAGCAGCCTGTTGGCCGCGCTGCGGTCCGGGACCGTCGACGCGATCGCGCTCGACACGGCCTCGGCCCTGTCGCTCGTCCACACGTCAGCCCACGCGTCCGGGGCCGCGCTGGCCATCGTCGGCCAGTTCCCCGGGGTGAGCGGCCACTACGCCCTCGTCTTCCAGCATCGCAACCCCCTGGCGGCCTGCGTCGACGAGTCCCTGGCCCAGCTGCGCCGCGACGGGACCCTGGCCGCGCTCCAGCGCCGCTGGCTGGCTCCCTTCGCCGCGGTGCCTACCCTGCGGCCCTAGGCGGTCAGCTGCTCGAGGACGAGGGCGAACAGCTCGCGGTCGCGATCCCAGGTCAGGCGCTCGGCCACCTCGGCCAGGGTGAGCCACACCAGGTCGTCGACCTCGGCGTTGGGGGCGAAGGCGCCGTCCTCGACGGCCATCAGGTAGTAGGCGACGATCTTGGGCCGCCCCTTGCGGTGGGTGTAGTTGGTGGTCCCGACGAACCGCTCCACGCGACAGCGCAGACCGGTCTCCTCCCATACCTCGCGCAGCGCCGCCTCGGGGAATCCCTCCTCGGGATCCAACTTGCCCTTGGGGAACGTCCAGTCGCCGCGCGCCTCCCGGTAGATGCACGCGACCTCGGGTCCCCGGGGACCGTCGCGCACGACGATGCCCCCGGCCGCTCGGATCAGATCCCGGGGCGCGTCGTGGGGAACGTTGAGCCCGTGGGTCACGACGTCAACCTCGAACGTCGAGCACGGCAGGCAGGGGCGGCACGAGGCACGTCCGTAGAGTAGTGAAAATGTGGTTCGCTACCGTTGCCCCGCTGTGGCGCACCGTGGCGTTCTTCCTCGCGGGCGTGGTCGGGGGACTCGCCAACGGCGTGGCGGGCGGCGGCACCTTCATCACCTTCCCCACCATGCTCGCGCTCGGCGTCCCCCCACTGACGGCCAATCTGTCCACAACCGTCGCCATCATCCCGAGCTTCCTGTCCAACCTGCGCGGCTTTCGCGCCGAGATCCGCCAGCACCGGCCACTGATCCAGCGCCTGGTGCCGGTCGTGGCCATCGGGACGGGCGCCGGGACCGCCCTGCTGCTCCTGGGCTCGTCGCACACCTTCGAGCGCGTGGTGCCCTGGCTGATCGGTGCGGCGACGCTGGTGTTCGCCACGGCTCCGCTCCTCACGCGACGTCTCGCCGGCCTGGACCACCACCACCCCGCCCGCTGGTGGCTGCTCGCGGCGGGCATGGCCGTGACCGCCGCCTACGGCGGCTACTTCGGCGCGGGCGTCGGGATCATGATGCTGGCCACGATGGCCATCGCGCTCCCCTTGGAGCTGGCCGAGATCCAGGGCATCCGCAGCGTCCTGTCCCTCCTGGTGACCGTCGAGGCGGCCGTGGTCTTCGTGGTGCACGGACCCCTGGCGCTCGGTGCGATCTACCCGATGTTCGTGGGGGCCCTGATCGGCGGCTGGCTGGGCACGCAGGTGCTGTTGCGGGTGCGCACGTCCTACGTGCGCGCGCTCATCGTCGTCATCGGCGTGGCGACCACCGTCCACCTGGCGATGGCCGCCTGACCGCATTGCTGACTATTCCACTAGGATTTGTTCCGTGGGGCGGCTCTTCTCCTACCCGAATCCCGTCAGCGAGGGATCGTCGCGCGTCATCGCGCTCGGCGTGGTGACCATGGCCGTGGCCGCGGAGGTCTGGCGGCTGCCGATCCTCCTGATTCCCCTGACCTACGGGTTCTGCGTGCGCGTCGCGGCGGGACCCACGCTGTCGCCACTCGGCCTCCTGGCCAGCCGCATGCTGGGACCCCGCATCGTGCGCTGGCGCCGCCCGGTGCCCGGGCCGCCCAAGAGGTTCTCCCAGGGGATCGGCGCGGTGCTGACCCTGGGCGCCACGGCGGCGTGGCTCACGGTGGGCTGGGGGGTCGCTCGCTGGATCCTCCTGCCACTGGTGGTGGCGGCGGGGCTCGAGGGCCTGGCCGGGTACTGCGTGGGCTGCGCCATCTTCGGCTTCCTGATCCGCTGGGGCGTGGTGCCGGCCCGCGTGTGTGCCGAGTGCAGCGACTTGTCCACGCGTTGGGCGGCTCACCCCTAAGTCCCCCGGGGCGGTACCGCGACCTACGACGTGCCCCGTAATCTGAACCGGTGACCAGAAGACTGACCCTTGCCGCGGCCGTCGCCTTGGGGATGGGCGCACTGGTGGCGCCCGCCACGGCGCGGGCCAGCGAGCCACGGGTCGCGGTGGCCCAGCCGGTCCCGCTGCCTCGTGGCGCCCAGCCGGTGAACGGCACGATGCGCACGTCGTTCGACGTGGTGCTCGCCCAGCCGCGCGCGGCGGCGCTGCGCACGTTTCTGCGCGAGGTGAGCGACCCGTCCTCGCCGCAGTACCGACACTTCCTCACCACGGCCCAGTTCGCCGCCCGCTTCGGCGCACCCGCCGCCGAGGTCGCCGCGGTGCGCCACTACTTCTCGTCCTACGGCGTCCACGTCGGCTCGCTCAGCGCCGGACGCCTCGTCCTGCACCTGCGGGCCGACACGCGCGCCATCGCCCAAGCCTTCGCCACGCCGGTGGCGACGGTCCGCATCGGCACGCGGCGGGCGGCCCAGTTCAGCGCGACCGCCACCCTGCCCCGCGCCATCGCTCACGACATCGCGGCCGTTGCCGGGCTGTCGAGCGTGCGCACGCCGCACGCGATGGGCCTGGCCCACGGGGCTCGTGCGCACGCGGCCGCCGCGGGCAGCTGTGCGGCGGCGACCGGCGGGTCCTCTCCCACCGGCGCGACACCCAACGCCCTGGGCGGCTACTCCCTGCAGCAGCAAGGAGCGCTCTACGGCCTCCAGTCGGCCTGGGCCCGAGGAGACGTCGGCACCGGCCAGACCATCGCGGTCTACGAGCTGGGCACCTACAGCCCCAGCGATGTGGCGACGTACCTGTCGTGCTACGGCCTGACGACCACGGTGCACAACGTCCCGGTCGACGGCGGCGGCCCGAGCTCGTTCTCCGACGAGGCGACGCTCGATGTCGAAGAGGCCGCCGGCCTGGCGCCGGGGGCCACCATCGACGTCTACTCGGGCCCCAACAACGCCACGGGACCGCTGGACATCTACCAGGCCATCGCCGACGCCAACACGGCCAGCGTCGTGACGACGTCGTGGGGCACCTGCGAGGCGGACCCCTCCGGCGATCCGGCCGCTGAGCAGGCCGTCTTCGAGCAGATGGCCGCGCAGGGCCAGACCGTCGTCGCGGCCTCCGGCGACAACGGCTCCTCGGACTGCGCCGGCATCACCACCAACGCGCCCGCCGTCGACGACCCGGCGTCCCAGCCCTTCGTCACCGGTGTGGGCGGCCTGACGGTGTCCTCCATCAGCCCGCTCGTCCAGACGGTGTGGAACGACGGCACGGGCAGCGGGGGCGGGGCCGGGGGCGGGGGCATCTCCTCGCTCTGGTCGCGTCCGAGCTGGCAGGTGGCCCCCGGGATCGCCGCCAGCGAGTCCCGGCGCCTGGTACCCGACCTCTCGGTGATGGCGGACCCGAGCACCGGCTTCATCCAGTACTTCACCGGCAACGCCGGCACCAACTGCGGCACCAACTGCGGCAGCGGGTGGTCGAGCATCGGTGGCACCTCGATCGGGTCGCCCCTGGTGGCGTCCCTGGTCGCCGTTGGCGCCCAGGCCTGCGGCGTGCCGCGCCTCGGCTTCCTCAACCCGACCCTGTACGCGATGGCGACGACGGGATTCATCGACGTGACCACCGGGTCCAACGACCTCTACGGCGTCGGGGTCTACAGTGCGGGACCGGGCTACGACATGGCGTCGGGGCTCGGCAGCCCCAATCCGGCGACCTTCCTCGCCGGACTGTGCCCGCCACTCTTCGACCCCAGTGCGAGCACCGTCACCGTCCAACCCCACGCTGCCGCGACGAGCCAGCCCGTCACCGTCGCCGTGCACCTGGTGCGCAAGGACGGCTCGCCCGAGGCCAACGCCACCGTGGAGTTCACGGCGCGCGCCAGCCAGGGCCTGGTGCTCTTCGACGCCACGCGATCCAGCGCCACCGGGACGGGCCGCGCGAGCTTCTCGGTCACCACCGACGCGACGGGGCGGGCGTCCGCGACCGTCCTGAGCACGCTGCCCGGTCCGCTGACGATCACCGTCTCGTACCAGTCGACGGTGGTCGCCACCGAGACGGTCGACGTCGGGTCGGCCACGGCCAGCACGGCCCTGACACTGGCGCGTCCGCGCATCGTCCACGCCACCGCCGTCCCCGGCGGTGCCGTGCTGGCCGTGCGGTGGCCCAGCAGCGCGCGGGGCGCGCGGCTGGAGTACTCACTCGACGGCGGGCGCACGTGGGTACACTCGGCGGTCCGGGGCTCCCGCCTGGTGCTCCGGGGCCTACGACCCGGCGCCACCTACGGCCTGAGCGTTCGTTACCGGCTGGGAAGCCAGATGAGCTCTCAGTCTCCGGTGCTGCGCATCCGCATCCGGTGAGCTGCCAAAGGTCCACGCACACCATCTCGTAGACTCAGGACATCCGTTCTCTTCTCGCCGTGCCCCGTCTTCGCGGCCGACGACCAGTGATGCTCCGCTTGGCACTGGGAGCGTCGCTGGCGGCGGCGGGCGTGCTCGCCACGATCACGCCCTCGCACGCGACGTCCCCCGCACCCACGACCGCAGTGTCGAGCCTTCCGCTGTTCGCCTTCACCGCCTCGGGGACGGGGGCGCTTCCCTGGAACGCGACCGCGCTGACGAGTCAGATCAACGACTCGACGATGCTGGGCACCCCGCACGCCGCCAGCAACGGCAGCGAGAGCGCGCTGGCCTACCGGACCAAGGCGAACCAGATCGCCGTGCTGACCCAGAGCGCCACGGGCGCGAGCTCGTGGCAGCTCCTTACCCCCCACATCCACGCCCCCGCACCCGCCGGCGACCCGGTCCCCTTCTTCGATCCGGCCGGCAACGTCGACGTCGCCTACGTCGATGCCACGGGTCGGCTCGTCCTGCTCACGCCCAACGACCCGGTGAGCGCGCTGTGGCTGCACACCCACGGGGATGCGGCGTGGCGGCCGGAGGTCTCCACCGACCTCACCACCCTGACCGGGGTGACGGTGATGGGCGAGCCCAGCATCCTGGTGAACGGGTCCACACTCCTGATCACTGCGCGAACGAATCTCAAGATGGTCGAGCTCTTCTCGCTCACCTGGGACACCGGCCAGCCGATCCCGTACCTCACGACGCCCGCGGCCAACCTCACGCACCTCACCCGGGGCGCCCGCGCCTCGAGCGACCCGGTCATGGTGACCGACACGCCCTTCCCCGCCGTGGCGACCGTCGCGATGAACGGTGACCTGGCGCTCTTCACCACCAGTCCGGTGACGCCGGCGACGTGGATCGAGGAGGACCTGACGGCGGCCACCGGCGGGTCGCGCCTGGTGGGGACGATCACCGCGGCCTCGTCGTCGCTGAGCGCTTACGTGGCCGGCCTGAACCGCCAGGGGGACGCCGAGCTCTTCAGCGCTCCCCTGACCAGCCTCAACCAGCCTCCGATCCCGGTGCCCACGACCACGACGACGACGACCACCACGACGACGGTCCCGCCCACGACGACCACCACCGTGCTGCCGGGATCGACAACCGTGCCCGGCTCCACCACGACGACGGTGCCCGGATCCACCACCACGACGACGGTCCCGCCCACGACGACCACCACCGTGCCCAACCCCACGCTGAGCGCCCCCTGGTCGATGTTCGACGTCATGGCCGCGACGCCGTCGGCGCCGCCACTGTCGGGGAACCTCTACCTGGGCATCACCCCCACCCAGATCACGGTCGCCGGCGCCGCCGCGAACTGGGGCGATCTCTTCGCGCTCACCAGCGTCAGCGGGTACGCGCCCTGGGGCGCGACGGACGTCTCGGTGACCGCGGGGAGCCTGGCCCGCACGGTGGCGCCGAGCGTCGCGGGGGCCCAGGTCGGGTCGACGCTGACCCTCTACGCCGCCGGCGAGGGCTCACCCTCGCCCCAGGGCGTCGGCGTCTACGCCATCCCGAGCGCCCAGTGGACCCAGGCGGTCCTCGACGGCTGGCCGATCCTGAGCGAGACCGGCGGGCTGGGCACCACCTCGTCACCCTGGGTCGGCTGGGTCCACACGGCGAGCATCACGGCGTCCCCCGACTACCTCATGGGCCAGAGCATCTACAACGGTCACCGGCGCGTGACCTGGCTGTCGTTCTGGACGGTCTCGGGTCCCCTCAGCGGTGAGACGCTGGCACCCGCGACCTACTACGCCCACGGCTTCGCGGCCGGCGCCTGGGTGGCCACGCAGATCGACCAGTACCGGGCCCAGGGCATGGGCCTGAAGCCCGACTGGGTGATCCTGGACCCGGAGGGCTACCCGGACGCCCACTCCGGGCTCGACGCCCCCGGAGGCTCCTCGAACGCCACCATCGCCCGCTACGCCTCCTACTGGGCCGCCATGACCCAGGGCTGGGCCGCGGGCATCGCCTCGGTCGACTCGACCCTCAAGGCGGGCATCTACGCGTCCCAGTACGAGTACCGCACGTACCAGCTGGCCAACTCGACGCTGCCGGCCTTCGTGGCCGTCGCCTTCGCCGGGGGCGGCCCGACCCCCGTCTACGGCAACGACGCCAACAACATCCGCGGGTTCATCGCCTTCAGCGCCTCGTGCTCGCCTACCGCGACGCTCCAGTCAGAGGAGTCCACGCTCCTCAACCCGCCCTGGGGCGGGCAGTTCAACACGCTCCAGTTCAACGCCGGCGTCTACTGCGCACCGGCACCCCTCTAGGATGCGGCCGTGAGCGACGAGGGCTCCGCCAGCATTCGTGAGCGCCTGCGCGCCCTGGCCCAGCCGCTGGTCGACACTGTGGACCAGCGGCTCCGCGGCCAGCTCGATGACCGGGTCGACCGCCGTGTCGACGCCGTCGTGAGTGATCGCCTGGCCGTGCTGGAGCGGGCCGTCGCCGATCTGGATCGGGCGGTTCGCGAGCTGCAGGAGCGTCTGGACCAGCGCTAGGGGCGCCGGCGGGCCCGGTCCTGGCCGATGGCCCAGCGCACCACCAGCACGCCGACCACAGCCAGGGCCACGAGGAACAGGCCGAAGATCACGGCGAACACGGCGACACGTTACGCAACGTCACAGCCGCCCACAACAGTGGTTCACCGTGAGCACCCGGATCGATGAGCCCGCCACCCCGACGAGCCTCCCCGCACCCCGCCGCGCGCCGACCGAGCTCGTGGCCGCCCTGCGCGCCGAGCTGGTCGCGCGGGTGAGCCACCTGGTCGCCACGGGGCCCCGCCTCGAGGGCACCGTCGCGATCGCGCTCGGCGCCGGCGTGGGCGTGCGCGGCGTCGTGCCCATCGGCACCGCGCCGCTCGCCCAGCTGCGCGGTGCCTTGGTGGCGCGGCTGATCCCCGTCGTGCTGGCCGGCATCCCGCTCCCCGACCCCTTCGCCCAGGCCGTGAGCGCGTGGCGCGTGGCGAGCCCCGCGCCCGGGCTGCTCGCCCACCTGCGAGCACTCGACGCCGAGGAGCGCGCCCGGCTGCGCGCGGACGTCGCCGGCCACGCCCGCACGCTGGCCGGCTCCCTGGTCGAGCTGGCGGTGCCCGCGGGCGCGCGAGTCGCCCAGCGCTGCGCGATCCCGGTCGTCTCGACGCCCGTCGTCCTCGCCGACACGCTCGATCTCGTGTGGTCCGCACCGTCCGGTCTCCATCTGCTCGACGTCACCACGTCCCCGCTGGGTCCCGAGGCCTCGGCCCTCCGGTCGCTGCACGCGCTCACGTGGACCCTGCGCACCGGACGTGTTCCCCGCACCAGCGCCAGTGTGTCAACGGCCACCGGCGAGCACGTGGCCGACGACGTGAGCGCCTCCACGCTCGCCGGGGCTCTCGATGCCGTCGTCGCCCAGGTCACCACGCAGCTCGCGGGAGTCGCGGCGTGAGCATCGAGCTGGCCTACCTCGAGCCTGGCGCGGTCGCGTCCCTGATCGTCCCGGCGGGCGACCCCGAGCTCGTGCCCCCCACCCTCCCCGCCGCCCTGGCCCGGCGCCTGGGCGGTTCTCCGGCCGGTCGCCGCCAGACCCTCGGCGCCTGGAGCGTGGAGCGGCGCAGCGCGCGGTGCGACCCGTTCTCGTGGAGTGCGGCGACGGCCCGGCGGGCGCTGGGCCGCAGCGCCCTGCACCGCCTGGTCCGCGGGGAGGACGCCACCCTCGGCGCCGCGCTGGCCCACGTGCTCGAGCACCGGCTCGATCGCGCCGCGTCGGGCTACGCCGGCGCCGGGTCGTTGGGCGCGTGGCTGGCGCGTCTGGACACCGCGGGGCGTGCCACCGTGATGAGCGCCGCGCGGACGTGGGCCGTCTCGGTGCTCGAGCTGACCCACCAGATGGCGTCGTGGTCGGCACCCGAGTCCGACGCCTACTACGCCGTCGACCGCTCACCGGTCACCCTGCGCGGGCGGCGCGACATCGTCACCGCCCGGTCACTGATCTGCGTGCGTGCGGGACGGCCGAGCGCCAGTGCCGGCGCCGGACTCCGCGTCGACCTGCTGGTGGCCGGCCTGGCGCATCCCGCCGGCGAGCTGCCGGCCCAGGTCGTGGGCGTCTGGCCCGACGCCGGACTGGCCCTGGGCCTGCGCGGCAGCGTGGCCGACGCGCGCCGCGGGGCGCGCTACGTGGTGGCCGCCGCGGTCGCCGCGGGGGCCGTCGCGGCCGCCGCCTGACCGTGGGCGGCGCGGGCCACTAGCGTAGATGGGTCATGCACGCCCGCCACACGCTCCGAAATATCGCCATCATCGCCCACGTCGACCACGGCAAGACGACGCTGGTGGACGCCATGCTGCGCCAGACCGGTGCCTTCGGCGAGCGCGACGAGCCCACCGACCGGATCATGGACTCGGGCGACCTGGAGCGCGAGAAGGGCATCACCATCCTGGCCAAGAACACCGCGGTGAACTGGCGCGACCTCACGATCAACATCATCGACACGCCGGGCCACGCCGACTTCGGCGGGGAGGTCGAGCGCGGGCTGGCGATGGTCGACGGCGTCTTACTGCTGGTGGACGCCGCCGAGGGCCCGTTGCCCCAGACCCGGTTCGTCCTGCGCAAGACGCTCGAGCGGCATCTCCCCGTGGTACTGGTCATCAACAAGGTCGACCGGCCCGACGCCCGCGCGACCGAGGTCGTCACCGAGGTGGAGAACCTGTTCCTCGACCTGGACGCCGACGAGCACCAGATCGGGTTCCCGATCCTCTACGCCAGTGCTCGCCAGGGCTGGGCCTCGCGCTCGGCGAGCGAGCCGGCCGAGGACCTGACCGCGCTGTTCGAGACGATCGAGTCGACCGTCCCCTCGCCGCACTACGAGCCCGACCACGGGCTCCAGGCCCTGGTGTGCAACCTCGACGCCTCGCCCTATCTGGGTCGCCTGGCGCTGTGCCGCGTCGTGAACGGCACCTTGGAGCGGGGCCAGCGGGTGGCCTGGTGCCGCCTCGACGGCACGATCCAGTACGCCCGGGTGACCGAGCTGTTCATCACCGTCGCCCTGGAGCGGGTGCCCGCCCAGAGCGCGGGCCCCGGTGACATCGTGGCGGTCGCCGGCTTCGAGGACATCACCATCGGCGAGACCCTGGCCGACCCCGACAACCCCGAGCCGCTGCCCCCCCTGACCGTCGACGAGCCCTCGATCTCGATGACCATCGGAATCAACACCTCGCCCCTGGCGGGAACCGAGGGCTCGCTGCTGACCGCACGGATGGTGAAGGACCGCCTGGACCGCGAGCTCGTCGGCAACGTGTCGCTACGCGTGCTGCCCACCGAGCGTCCCGACGCCTGGGAGGTCCAGGGCCGCGGCGAGCTCCAGCTGGCGATCCTGATCGAGACGATGCGCCGCGAGGGCTTCGAGCTCACCGTGGGCAAGCCGCAGGTGGTGACCCGCCTGGTCGACGGGCACGTCCACGAGCCCGTCGAGCGGGTCACCATCGACACGCCCGAGGAGTTCGTCGGCCCCATCACGGCCCTGCTGGGCACCCGGCGCGGCACGGTGCTCGACCTGGTGAGCCACGGCACGGGCTGGGCGCGCATGGAGTGGCGCATCCCGTCGCGGGGGCTGGTCGGCATCCGCACCGAGTTCCTCACCGAGACCCGGGGGGCGGGCATCATGCACGCCGTCTTCGACGGGTACGAGCCCTGGGCCGGCGATATCCGTCCGCGGCGCGGCAGCGTCCTCATCGCCGATCGGCGCAGCATCACCACCGCCTACGCGCTGGTCGATCTGGAGGCCCGCGGCACCTTGTTCGTGGGCCCCGGTGTGGAGGTCTACGAGGGGATGATCGTGGGCGCCAATCCTCGCCCCGACGAGATGAACGTGAATCCGACGCGCGAGAAGAAGCTCACCAACATGCGCGCGGCGGGCAGCGACAACTTCGAGAAGATGGCACCGCCCACGGTCCTGTCCCTGGAGCAGGCCCTGGAGTTCATCTCCGAGGACGAGGCCGTCGAGGTCACGCCGACATCGGTCCGTCTGCGCAAGGTCGTCTTGGACCACGCGCAGCGTGCCCGCCAGCGAAAGCGCGCCGAGCGCGCCGGATAGTCTCGTCGCCGGAGGGATGACAGAGCGGACGAATGTACCGGTCTTGAAAACCGGCGTGGGCTTGCCTACCGTGGGTTCGAATCCCACTCCCTCCGCTGGGTGCGCTCAGTCGCCGCGGCGCGGGCGGCGCCGTCCGTCGCCACCCGCCGGTGCCGCCGGCCCTCGCGAGCGCGTCGGCTAAACCTGGGAGCGGGCGACGCGGGCCGCCCCGGGACTCAGGAGGTTGGTCATGGACGCCCCCGCGGTGCGCGCCGACGGGCTCACCAAGCGCTACGGGCGCACCGTGGCCCTGGACCACCTCGACCTCGAGGTGCCGGCGGGCCAGATCCTGGGCTACCTCGGCCCCAACGGCGCGGGCAAGACGACGACCCTGCGCCTCCTGCTCGGGCTGATCCGGCCCACGTCGGGACGCGCCGAGATCTTCGGCGTGGACGCCTGGCGCGAGCCCGTGCGCGCGCACGCCCACGTCGCCTACGTCACGAGCGACGTGGACGTGTGGCCCACCCTGACGGGGGGCGAGGTCCTCGACCTGCTCGGCCACGCCCACGGCTCGGTGGACGTGGCCCTGCGCGACGAGCTGATCACCAGCTTCGACCTGGACCCGACCCGGCGAGTGCGCGCCTATTCGACCGGCAACCGCCAAAAGGTCCTCCTGATCGCCGCGCTCATGACCCGCGCCGACCTGCTGGTGCTCGACGAGCCCACCCGCGGCCTGGATCCCCTAGTCGACCAGGTCTTTCGCACCTACATCCGCCAGGCCCGCGACCGCGGGCAGACCGTCGTACTCAGCTCGCACGAACTGAGCGAGGTGGAGGCGCTGTGCGACCAGGTGGCCATCGTGCGCGCGGGGCGCCTGGTCGAGCAACGGACCCTCGCCGAGCTGCGCCAGCTAAGCGCCCTGGCCATCGAGGCGACGTTCCCGGGGCCGCCCCCCGACCTCAGCGCCGTGCCCGGCGTGCACGCGCTGGAGGTCGAGGGCTCCGTCCTGCGCTGCCAGGTCGACGGCTCGATCGAGCCCCTGCTGCGGGCGCTGGCCGAGGCCGGCGTCACCCGCATGACCAGCCGGGAGCCCTCCTTGGAGGAGCTGTTCCTCGCCCACTACGACCGCGCGGACGTGCCCGCGCCGTGAGGATGCGGCAGGTGACGACCGGCGCCGCCCCCGCGCGCGCCCTCGTCTTCACCCTGAGCGCGCGACGGGCGGTGCGCTCGGGCGCACTGTGGGGCGCCGCGCTCGGCGTGCTCACCGCGGCGTCGGCCCTGAGCTACGACCACGTCTACCCGACCCACGCCCTGCGCGTGGCCCTGGCGCGCGCCTTCGGGACCAACACGATGACCATCGCGCTGTTCGGGCCCGCCCCCCACCTGGACACGCTCGCCGGCTTCACCTCCTTCAAGGTCTCCTTGACCCTGTCGGTGCTCGCCTCCCTGTGGGGCCTGCGCGCGGCGACGGGGGCCCTGCGCGGCGAGGAGGAGACCGGCCGCTGGGACCTGCTGCTCGCCGGTCCGCGCCGCCGCGTGGCCACCACGGCACAGGCTCTGGCCGGCGTGGGCGTGGGCGTGGTGGTCCTGGCCGCGACGTGCGTGCTGGTGAGCGCGGTGGCGATCGGCTCGCCGGCCGGCGGGCTGCGCTGGACCCAGGTCCTGGGGCTGGGCGGGGCGGTGCTCGCGGCCGCCACGACGTTCGTGGCGCTCGGCGCCCTGACCAGCCAGCTCGACGCGACGCGCCACGACGCGACGACGACCGGCGTGGTGATCTTGGCCATCGCCTACGCGCTGCGCCTGGTGGCCGACGCCGGGCTGGGACTGCATGCCCTGGTGTGGGCGTCGCCGCTGGGCTGGATCGAGGAGTTGGCCCCGCTCACTGCGCCCTCGCCCGTCGCGGTGGTGCCCGTGGCCCTGTGGACGGTGGTACTGGTGGCCGTGGCCCTGCGGGCGGCGCGCATCCGGGACATCGGCGCCGGGCTGCTCGCTCGCGACGACCGGCGCCGCGGGCCCCGGCGCCTCCTCACGGGTCCCGGCGCCCTCACCTGGCGCCTGCTGTCGTCGACCATCCTGCGCTGGTGGATCGGGATCACCCTGGGCGCCGGGCTGATCGGCCTCGTGGCCCGCAAGGCCGGATCGACCATCGGTGGCTCCTCGTTGCGCGACGTCTTCGGCCGTCTGGGCGCGACGACGCTCGGCACGCGCGCGGTGCTCGGGGTGGCCTCGCTCATCCTCGCCGTGGTCGTGTCGCTCCTGGCCGTCGGCCAGGTGGCGGCCGCCCGCGCCGAGGAGGCCCGCGGGCATCTCGACTGGCTGGTGGCCAGCCGCGTCTCGCGCGTGCGCTGGCTCCTGTGGCGTCTCGGGGCCGCCGCCATCGCCCTGGCGGGCGCCGGCGTCCTCGAGGGGCTGGCCACGTGGGGTGCGACCGCCAGCCAGGGCGCCCACGTGGGGCCCGCGCTGCTGTTCGAGGCGGGTGCCAACCTCCTGCCGCCCGCCCTGGCCCTGCTCGGTGTGGCGACGGCGCTCTACGGGCTGTGGCCCCGCGCCGCGGTGCCCGTGAGCTACGGGCTCGTGGCGTGGTCCTTGCTCATCGTGATCGTCGGGGGCATCGGCGCCATCAGCCCCTGGCTGCTCGGCACATCGGTCTTCCACCACATGGCCGCCGCGCCCGCCGAGGCTCCCCACGCCACGGCCAACGCGATCCTGTGCGCGATCGGGCTGGTGGGCGCCGCAGCGGGCGTCGTCGCCTTCGCCCGGCGCGACCTAGTGGGTGCCTGAGCGCCGAGCCCGGATCACCGCGTCACGACGCGTCGCACGGGATCATCGCCCCGGGATCGATTCGTGCCTAACGTATACAAATTGTGACGTTTCGGGCCCCCGACCCCGCCCTCGACGAGCCCGCGCCCTCGGCGCTGCACCGCCTCGGGGCCCTCAGTGGCCGCCACCCCTGGCGCGTGATCGCCGTGTGGCTGCTGGCCGCCGTCGTGCTGGGAATCGGGACCCGGGCCGAGCGCCCGACCTACGCCGACGCGACGACGCTCGGGGGAACGCCGGCCTCGGTGGGGGCCGCGCTGCTGCAGGCCCACGAGCCCGCGGCGCGCGGCGCCACCGGCCTGGTGGTCGTGGCCACCGGCCACGGGACGCTGGCCGCGTTCGGCCCGGCCCTCGAAGCCAGCGTCGCCAACCTGGCGCGCCTGCCCCACGTCGTGGCCGTCTCGGACCCGCTGTCGACCAGGCCCGCGACGCTGTCGCGCTCGGGCACGATCGCCTACGCCACGGTGCGCCTCGACGTCGCGGCGTCCTCGCTCGGACCGGGGTTCGCCGCCGACCTGCGCGGGGCCACCGCGCCAGCCACGCGCGCGGGCCTGACGGTCGACTTCGGCGGCGCGTTCGACCAGATCACCCGGCCCCGCACGACCGACCTGCGCGCCGAGATGCTCGGTGTCGCCGTCGCGCTGGTGGTGCTGGCCCTGACCTTCGGCAGCGTGCTGGGCGCCATCGTCCCCCTGGCGAGTGCCGTCATCGGTGTCGTGATCGGCCTGAGCGTCCTCGGGCTGGTGGCCCTGGTGCTGACGTTCGCGACCGCATCGCCGACGCTGGCCGCCATGATCGGCCTCGGCGTCGGCATCGACTACGCCGTCTTCCTCACCACGCGCTTCCGCCAGCTGCTGGCCGAGGGTCACGACCCCGCGCAGGCCGCCGGCCGGGTGACGGCCTCGAGCGGGCGCGCCATCGTCATCGCCGCCACGACGGTCGCGGTGGCCATGCTCGGCCTGTACGGGTCGGGCCTCAGCTTCATCGGGCTGCTCGGGCTGGCCGCGGTGTTCGCCATCGTCGTGGCGGCCCTCGGAGCCGTCACGCTCGTCCCGGCCGCGCTGGTCCTGGCCGGGCGGCGCCTGGATCGCTACCGGGTGCGGCGCCCCGTCGCCGAGGCCACGAGCGCCGACGACGGCTGGCACCGCTACGCGGCCCGGGTGGGCCGGCACCCCTGGCGCGCGCTGGTCCTGGGTGGGGCGGCCCTCGCGGTCATCGCCCTCCCCGTCCTCTCGCTCCAGCTGGGCCACGTCGGCGATGGCGCGGACCCCACGTCCTTCACCGACCGGCGCGCCTACGACCTCTTGGCCCGGGGCTTCGGACCCGGGATCAATGGCCCGCTCACCGTGGTCGTGGACACCGGGGGCCGCACCGCGCCCGCGCGCCGCTCGGCGCTGGTCGCGCGGGCCCTCGCCGCGACGCCCGACGTGGCCTCGGTCACGGCGCTGCGTCCCTCACCCGACGGCCGGCTCCTCGTGGCGACGCTGATCCCGGCCTCGGACCCCTCGGCGGCCGCATCCCCGGCCCTGTTCTCGACGCTGGTCGACACGACGCTGCCCCGCGCCCTGGCGGGAACCGGGTGGCACGGCTACGTCACCGGGCCGACCGCCCTGCAAGACGAGTTCGACTCCATCGTGGCCTCGCGCACGCCGCTGATCGTGCTGCTGGTGATCGCGGTCGCCTTCGTGCTCATCGCCTCGGCCTTCCGAAGCCTGGTCCTGGCCCTGGAGGCCGCCGCGCTCAACCTGCTCAGCATCGGCGCCGCCTACGGCGTCCTGGTGGCGGTCTTCCAGTGGGGCTGGGGCCGCGCCTGGCTGGGCCTGCCGACCAGCGTCCCCATCGAGGCCTACGTGCCCATGATCATGTTCGCGATCGTCTTCGGGCTCTCGATGGACTACGAGGTGTTCTTGCTCTCGCGCATCCACGAGAGCTGGCTGCGCCGGCACGACAACGCGGGCGCGGTGGCCGAGGGCCTGGCCCGCACCGGGCGCGTCATCGGGGCCGCGGCCCTCATCATGGTCAGCGTCTTCCTCTCGTTCGTCACCTCACCCCTGGTCGTGGTCAAGCAGCTGGCCATCGGGCTGTCGGCGGCGGTCCTGCTGGACGCGACCATCGTGCGCCTCGTCCTGGTCCCCGGAGCCATGTTCGTGCTGGGCGAGAGGAACTGGTGGCTGCCGCGCTGGCTCGACCGGGTCCTGCCGCGCGTGCGCCTCGACGGATAGCTCAGCCCACCACGCGCGCGCGCAGCCCGGCGATCCAGCGATCGGCCGAGCGCCGCGCCGCGCTGACGGCGGCCCGGCGGCTCGAGGCGGCCTCGCCGGTGACCGGGTAGGAGCCCAGGAACTTCACGTGGGCCAGGTGGGCCTGCAGGTCGGCGAGGCAGTCGGCCACGAGGTCGTCACCGATGTGGCCCTCGAACTCGATGACGAAGCAGTAGTCGCCCAGGCCGCGCTTGGTCGGCCGGCTCTCCAGCTTGGTCAGGTTGATGTCGCGCGCCGCGAAGCGGCCCAGGATGCCGTAGAGGGATCCGGGGTGGTCGGCGTTCTGGAAGCAGACGATCGTGGTGCGGTCGTGCCCCGTGGGCGCGGCCACCTCGTCACGGCCCACCACCACGAAGCGTGTGGCGTTGCCCGCGTGGTCCTCGACGTCGCCGGCGACCACGGCCAGGGCGAAGAGCTCGCCGGCCAGGGCCGAGCCCACCGCCGCCCAGGGCTCCGCGGAGCTGGCGACCAGCCGGGCGGCCTCGCTGGTCGAGGTCGTGGGCACCACGTCGATCCCGTCCAGGCTGGCCAGGAAGCCCCGGCACTGGGCCAGGGCGTGCGGGTAGCTGTAGACGACGCGGATCTGGTCGAGGTCCCGTCCCGGGCGAGCCAGCAGGTGCAGGTGGATCGGCCGCACGACCTCGCGGGTGATGTAGAGGTCGTGGTCGAAGACCAGGCCGTCGATGGTCGCCGACACCGTGCCCTCGATGGCGTTCTCCAGCGGGACCAGCGCGTGCTCCAGGGTGCCCGCGGCCACCTGGGCCAGCAGGTCCGGGATGGTCGCCACCGGCGTCGCACTGCCCCCCAGCTGGCGCACGGCCTCGTGCGAGAAGGACCCCTCGGGCCCCAAGTACCCGATCGGACCCTCGGCCATGCCCCATGGTACGCGAGCCCGTGGGGAAGGTGGCCAGGCTCTACGATGGCCAAGGCCCAAACGGGGAGGTCATGGTGGGGCACCCAATGTTCGCGTACGACGAGAAGGCGACTGAGGCGATCTTCGCCTACTGTCGCGAGCGGCTGGCGCTGGACCCGGTCCCGCTCGACTACGGCGGCCTCTTCGACATCCCCGCCGACGAGGTCACGGGCCTGATCACCCAGGAGGGACGACCCGTCGAGGAGGTCCTCGCCCTGTTCGAGCGGGACCTGGCGCCCGCGGTGGTCTCCATCGACGCCCCGACCTTCCTGGCCTTCATCCCCAACTCGCCGACCAAGAACTCGCTGCTCTTCGACATGGTGGTGGCCTGCTCGGGCCTCAACGGCACCAGCTGGCTGGAGGCGGCCGGCGTCGTGACCGCCGAGAACCAGGCCCTGGACTTCCTGTCCCAGCGTGCCGGCCTGCCCGAGGGCGCCGGCGGCGCCTTCGTCTCGGGGGGCTCGATGGGCAACCTGGCCAGCCTGACCGTGGCCCGCGACGTCGGCCGCGCCCGCCGCCCCGAGATCGAGCCGCACCGGGTGCGCATCGCCATCTCGGCCGACGCCCACGCCAGCGTCGGCAAGGCGCTCCACGTCATCGGCATCGAGCCCTTCGAGGTCGCCACGAGCGACCACCGCTTCACCGTCGAGGCGCTGCGCGCGGCCCTGGCCGCCGACCCCCACCCCGAGTCGGTGATCGCCATCGTCGCCACCGCCGGCACCACCAACGCCGGCATCGTTGACGACCTCGAGGGCCTGGGCACCTACGCGCGCGCGCACGACCTGTGGTTCCACGTCGACGGCGCCTACGGCGGGGCGGCCATGCTGGCCCCCTCCCACCGCGAGATCTTCGCCGGCCTGCGCCACGCCGACAGCTTCGTGGTGGACCCCCACAAGTGGCTCTTCGCGCCGCTCGACTGCGCGGCCCTGATCTACCGCAACCCGACGATCGCCCGTACGGTCCTGGCCCAGCAGGCGGGGTACCTCGACATCCTGCACGTCAGCGACGACGAGGACTACGACTGGAACCCCTCGGACTTCGCCATCCACCTCTCGCGGCGGGCCCGCGGCCTGCCGTTCTGGTTCTCCCTGGTGACCTACGGCGTGGGCGCCTACGAGTCGGCCATCGAGCGCGGGATCGAGCTGGCGCGCATCACCGAGGAGATGGTGCGCGCGCGCCCCGACCTCGAGATGGTGCGGCCGGCGAGTCTGTCGATCGCGCTGTTCCGCCGGCCGGGCTGGAGCGAGGCGCGCTACAACGAGTGGAGCCTCCAGCTGCTGCGCGACCAGGTGGCCTTCGTCACCCCCACCAAGTGGGAGGGCGAGACGATTGGGCGCTTCGCGTTCCTCCACCCCGACACCAACGAGTCGACCATCGCCCAGGTCCTGGACTCCATGCGCGACTGAGGCTCAGCGCGCCGGCCCCGTCCCGCGATCTAGCAGGGGCGCGGCGGGGTCGCGCCGGGTCGCGCCGCGCTGCCAGGCCACCCCGGCGAGCGCCTCGAGCACCACGCGGTTGCCCAGGTAGGCCGTGATCTCGGCGTGGTCGAAGGGCGGGGCCACCTCGACGACGTCCAGCCCCGCCAGCGGCGCCTCCATGGCCAGGCGCCGCACCGCGTCGAGCAGCTGGCGGCTGGACAGACCGCCGGGCTCGGGCGTCCCGGTGCCCGGGGCGGCACCCGGGTCCACCACGTCGACGTCGACGGACACGAAGACCGCGTCACACTCGTCGGTGGCCCGCTCGAGCGCCTCGTCGAGCACGGCGTCCAGGCCGCGCGCGACGATCTCGCCCATCTCGAAGGAGCGCATGCCCTGGGCCGCCATCCAGTCCAGGGTCGCGGGCTCGGGCCAGTAGCCGCGCAGCCCGATCTGGAAGAAGCGGTCCCCGCGGCAGGCCCCCGACTCGATGAGGCGACGCATCGGCGTGCCGTGCCCGTAGAGCGAGCCCATCTGCGTGTCCCCGGTGTCGGCGTGGGCGTCGAAGTGGATCACCGCCACCCGGCCCCAGCCCACGTGGCGGGCCACCCCGGTCACGTCGGGCAGGGCGATGGTGTGGTCCCCGCCGAGCACCACGGGAAGCACCCCCGCCGTGGCCACGGCGGTGACTCGCGCCTCGAGGCGCGCCAGGGACCGCTCGGTCTCGCCCGAGGGCATCTCGACGTCGCCCAGGTCGACCACGCCCAGGTCGACCAGCGGGTCGACCCCGAGGGCCAGGCTCGGTCGGGACCCGTCGTGGGGCAGGTAGTCGGTCAGGCGGATGGCCTGGGGCCCGAAGCGGCAGCCCGAGCGGTGCGAGGTCCCCCCGTCGAAGGGCGCCCCGATGATGGCCGCCGCGGCCCCGCTCCAGCTGGCCGGGTCGTCGGGGTCGGCCGCCGGGACGCCCAGGAAGGTCGCGTCGGGTCCGTACAGGTTGCCAATGCGCACCCGTCCTCCTCAGTGCTCGGTGTCCACGGCGGCCCACGCCGCCGCGAGACTCGCCAGGTTGTCCACCACCAGCGAGATGTGCCCGGCCGCCGGCTGGTGCACCTCGCGGGCCCCGGGGATGTTGGCGGCGAGCCACGCCCCGTGGGCCGGGGGCACCAGGACGTCCTGGCCGCCGTACCAGATCTCGACGGGCACCCCGATGCGCGTGACGTCGCAGCCCCACGGGGCCAGCAGCGCACGGTCGTCGTCGATCCAGCCCGCCGCGTCCTCGCCCAGAGCCTGGCCCGTCGCCGACGCCAGCATCTCGGCCACGCGCGGCGCGGCCAGGGCCGCCCGGTCGACCTCGCCGACCAGCGCGCCCAGCTGCGCGGCCAGCTCGGCGCCCGACGCGGCGCGCATCGTCGCGGCGGCGGCGTCCAGGGCCTCCTCGAAGGCGGGGCCCCCCGCGCGGGCCAGCGTGAACTCCTCGACGTTCTCGGCGGACATCCCGGCCAGCCAGTCGATGTCGGCGTCGGCGGGGGCCGGACCGGCCAGCGACCACGCCGCGGCGCAGCGCGGCGCGTCCAGCGCGGCGCAGGCCAGCGCGTGGGGCCCGCCGCCCGACCAGCCCACGGCCACGTAGCGCTCCCGCCCCAGGGCGTCGAGCACCGCGTCGACGTCCTCGACCGTCGAGGCGACGTTGCGTCCCGGCCGGCGCGTCGAGGCGCCGTAGCCCGGGCGCGAGACCATGACCAGCAGGGCGCCGGCCGCGGTGGCCCCCTCGAAGAGCCGCACCAGGGAGGCGGCACCCGGCGTGCCGTGGTGGACGACCACCGTCGTACCGCTGCGGTGGCCGAGCACGCCAACCTGCAGGCGGCGCCCGTCGGAGGCCGCCAGCTCGTACTCCTCGTACATGGCGCCCTCCTCCACGTCTGGTGGCGATGCTACTTCTGGACCTGCAGGACGGCGCCGGCGTTGAGCAGCTCGACCCAGGTCTGACCCGGCGTGAGGGCTAGCGGGGCCCCCGAGCGCGTCGAGTAGGCGATGGGGGCGCGCGCCGTGGTGTGGCTCCAGGTGCCCAAGACCTCGTGCCCGGCGCTGAAGAGGGCAACGGGTCCCGAGCCCAGGAGGTTCGCGTAGGAGGTGAAGGTCCCCACACCGTTGACGTAGGTGACCCACATGACCAGCACGTTGGCCGGGGCGACGTGGACCCCGGTCCCGGTGATCACCGGCTGGCCGAACAGGGTGCGGTCGTACCCGTGGCGCTGCGGGTCCCACGTCCAGGTGACCGGGTAGATACTCGGGAACGGCACCGTCACCGAGGCGGCCAGCGCGCCCCCGGGCGCCGTGCCCGGTCGCCGGTAGGTGAACAGCGGATGGGGCGGCACGGGCGCGCCGCGGAACGCGAACAGCGCCGCGCCGATCCCGTAGAGGTTGTGGGGGGCCACGCGGGCCAGGTCGCGGAACATCGCGGTGCCGGCGGTGGACTCCTGGACCTGGTCGACGGGCGAGGAGGCGATGGCGGCCATCGCGTAGGGCGCACCGCCCGAGAAGGCGAAGATGCCGCCGAGGGGGTCGATGATCTGCGCGTCGGTGGGTCGCACCGAGCGGATCGGCCCGATCTTGGCGGGGTCGTGCGAGTTGAAGACCGCCGCCAGGCGCGTGATCCCGCCGTTGACGATCTCCTCGTAGACGACGTCGGCCTGGTCGATCCCCCACTGGGGCATCGCCTCGGGGGTGTTCTCGATCTTGACGGTGAGAGCCGGGTGGTGGGCCGCGAAGCCCGACGGGTCGGCCAGCCCGGTCAGCGGGGCGAGGGGCACCGTGGTGGTGGTGGTCGACGGCCCGGCGGCGGTCGTCGCACGGGGTCCCGCGTTGGCGCCCCGATGGCGCAGCGCCACCCCGACGAGCATCCCGACCACCACGACGGCCACGCCCACCAGGAGCCAGCGCCCGCCGCGGTGGGGATGCCGCGAGGACGCCGCGTGACGAGCGCTCACTGCACGCCCCGCCCCACCAGCTCCTTGACGATCATGGTGTGGGGCAAGCCGGTCTCCGGGCTCCGGTGCTCGCTCCCGGGTAGGGTCGACCATCCCGTCGCGCGGTAGAAGGCCAGGGCGGTGTCGCGGCCGTTGGCCCAGATCTCGCGCACGCCACGACCCCAGAGGATGGCCTCGCCGACGGCCGCCACGCGGGCGCCGTAGCCGCGGCCCTGGACGTCGACCTCGGTGGCCATGTAGCGCAGCTGGTAGGCCGGGCGCTCGGGGTGCACCGGCGAGACCGACGGGTAGTACGACGAGGTCACGACCAGGCGGGCCCCGCGCAGGCCGGCGACGTGCAGCGCCAGCGCGTCCCCGTCGCGCGGGTCCGCGACGACCTTGGCCGGGTCGTCGCCGCGCAGCACGCGGCGGCGTACGTCGTGGAGGCGCGGCGCGTCGACCACCTCGACCCGGAAGGCCAGGTCGGCGACCTCGTGCCCGAGGGGCCGCACCATCGTGATGACCTGGCGGCGCGGGTCGCGGTCCAGGCTGGTGACCTCGCCGGTCTCGACGAAGCCGAGCCGGCGGTAGAAGGTGCGCGCGCGCGCCACCACGTCGATGACGTGCAGCCACAGGGCCGTGGCCCCCTCGTCGCGAGCCCAGCGATTGATGGCGCTGACCAGCTGCTCGGCGACGCCGGCGCCCCGGTAGCGAGCGCTCACGAACATGCCGTAGAGCCAGTAGGTGTCGGGGTAGCGGTCGTTGTAGCCGCCCGCCGCCATGCCGACGACGCGCCCCTCGGTCTCGGCCAGCACGTAGGCGCGCTGCTCGACCCTCTCGACCCAGCGCTCGGGGGGCCAGGTCACGACCTCGTCGTAGGTGGAGCCGAAGGCCTCAGGCGAGTCGAGCAGCGCCTCGAGCCGAATGGCGCGCAGCGCCTTGGCGTCAGCGGCCGTCGCAGTGTGCAAGGTGAACTCAGACATCGGGCATCCAGGATGCCACGCGGCGCTCCTCCTCGCTGCCCTCCCCCAGGCGCCGACGCACCTCGCGGCGGTCCTGGTCGGGTCGGTTCTGGGAGAGCTTGGCCTTACCGGTGATGCTCGAGACCGCGACCGTCAGGCCGACGATCGCCGCCAGCTGGTGCTCGAGATAGTCAGCGGGCGCCTGGTCGACCCGCCAGGGGTCGACGTCACCCTCGAAGTGCTCGGTCTGGCGCCGCACCTGGGACGCGAGCCACTCGGGGTCCTCGTGGACGCTCAGGTGGCCCCGGGCCTCGACGACCACGTAGTTCCAGGTCGGCACGACGCGCGGGTCCTCCAGGCGACTGGGGTAGTAGCGCGGCGACACGTAGGCGCTGGCCACGTTGAGGGCGACCAGGACCTCCTCGCCCTCCCGGGCGTCGCGCCACCAGTCATTGGCGCGGGCCACGTGGGTGACCACAGCGCCGTCGAGGACCACGAGCGGGACGAAGACGCTGCGCAACCCGGTGGGCGAGGAGCGCAGGAGGAATCCCGCGCCCGCCTCGCTCAGGATGCGCCAAGCCTCCTCGTCAGGGAGTGCGAAGTGCGCGGGCGTGTACACCCGTCCATCCTGGCACGCTCACCCCTCCCCGTAGCTGGGCAGACGGGCCGAGTACATCGAGTAGCCGTCGATCTGGCGCACCAGGAGCGTGGCGATCAGCGTGGCCACCGTCATGGCCGGGACGACCGAGAACCCGCCGTGGGTGAGCTCGAGCACCAGGACCAGCCCGGCCAACGGCGCCTGCATGGACGCGCCGAGCATCGCGGCCGCCCCCACGAGCGCGTAGGCCCCCATTGGGGTACCCGGCCACAGGTGCGACCAGGCCATGCCGAGGAAGCCCCCCAGGACCGCGCCGGTCGCCAGGAACGGCGTGAAGACCCCTCCACCGCCGCCGGCCCCCAGGGTCGCCGCGGTCACCAGGGGCTTGAGCGCGAAGAGGGCCAGGAACAGCCCGAGCGTGCCCACGCCCAGGAAGGCCTGGTGCGCCATGTCCTTGCCGTTGCCGAACAGCTGCGGGTACCAGATCCCGAGCACGCCGACCCCGAGGAACGTCGCGGGCATCACCCACAGGATCCGGTTGCCCCCGACCCGGTGGTGGGAGACCCACCCGATCAGGCGCACGTAGAGCACCGCGAGCAGACCAATGGCGACGCCCGCGAAGACCGACCACACCATCAGGGCGGCGCTGGAGGGGTAATGCGGCAGGTCGGTGTAGGTGGCGGTGTTGGGCAGGTAGACCCACGCCGTCATGGTGGCCAGGAGCGTCGCGGCGAGCGCCGGCAGGATCACCGGCAGGCTCAGGCTGCCGTAGAGGACCTCGGCCACGAAGAGCGCCCCGCCCAGCGGCACGTTGTACACCGCGGCCAGACCCGCCCCACCGCCGCAGGCCACCAGCAGGCGGCGCTGGGCCGGCGTGAGGCCGAACCAGCCGGCGACCTGGCTGCCCGAGGCCCCGCCCATGAGCTTGGGCGCCGCCTCGCGACCGATGGAGGCGCCCATCCCGATGACCACCTCGGAGAGGGCCGAGGTGAGCAGGCTGCGCCGGAACGACAGCTGGCCATCGCCTCGCCACAGCGCGTCGTCGAGCTCGGCGTGGTCGTGGCGCAGGTACCGGCGGATCAGGTACCACCCGATGGCTCCCACCCCGCCCGAGATCAGCAGGAACACGACGCGGCGCGAGTCCGGCGACGCGGCCACCGCCGCCTGGTAGCTGCCCGACCGGAAGTGGAACGCCAGGTACTCGAAGCGCGCCAGGATCCACATCATCAGGTCACCGAACAGCCCGGTGAGCACCGAGGTGATCAGCAGGGCGATCCAGAAGCGCAGCGTCAGAGCGGCATCGCCCTCGGCGCCGGCGTTGGGCTGCTCGGTCGCTCCCCGACCCGACGCGATGCGCCGCCGGATGACGGGGTGCGGCGCGCGCACCCGCTCCTTGTCCGGCTCTTGGCTGTCTTCGTCTCCAGTGCCCCGCAGCACGGGATCAGTCTACGAAGCCGCCCGCACCGGGCCGACCAACGTCGGGCCCGCCCACCGCGGCGCACCGGGCCGCGTGGCCCGGGTCGTCGGCGAAGCCGCCACAGCGCGGACAGGTCAGGTGCAGCCAGCAGACCGGGTCGCCACCGACCTCGACCTCGTCGTCGTAGCGCATCGACTCGTTCGGCCCCCGCTCGCCCACGACGCCACCCTAGAGGTGCGCCGCGGCCCGCTGGGGGCACCAGACCCCCTCGCGCGGCGTCGATAGTGTGGAGGTGAGCGGCACCGCCGGGTCGCGCGGGGGGGCGGCGCCGCGAGAGGCTAGGAAAGGAGTTGGCGTGCGCTTTCGCATCCCCTTCGTGCTCTTGGGACTACTGACGCTGCTGTCGGCGGGCGCCTTCGCGCTGTCGATGGCCGAGGTGCAGCCCAACCACCAGGTGACCATCACCTCGTGCGGGCAGTCCGGGCAGTTCGCGCCCCGCGAGATCGTCGTGTCGTGCGCCGACGGGAACCTGGGCTACAGCCACCTGGCCTGGATGGACTGGGGCGGGCCCACGGCCTACGCGCACGGCGTCGCGTACCAGAACTCGTGCACCCCGACGTGCGCGGCCGGGACTTACTCCACGCACTCGGTGATGATCGCGCTGTCGGGCCTGCGCGCCGGCCAGTACCACGAGCTCACCGTGATGAACTCCGCGGGCGCGGTCGTGGGCACCCCGGTGAGCCTGTCCTGAGCTCGCCCCGGGGCCCGCGCGGGACGAAAGACCCCACCGGGGGTGCGTACCCCTGGGGTACGGTCAGTGCTGGCCCCTCAACGTCGAGAGCCGGGTGAGACATGTTCCAAGTTCGTATCCACGGCCGCGGTGGCCAAGGTGTCGTCACCGCCGCTGAGCTGCTGGCCGTCGCGGCCTTCCGCGAGGGGCGCCACGCCCAGGCCTTCCCGAGCTTCGGCTCCGAGCGCACCGGCGCCCCCGTCGTCTCCTACTGCCGCATCGACGACCGCGAGATCCGCACGCGCGAGCCGATCAGCACGCCCGACGCCGTCGTCATCCAGGACGTCACCCTCATCCACCAGGTCGACCTGTTCTCGGGCCTCGACGAGTCCGGCTACGTGCTGATCAACACCTCGCGCACCTTCGCCGAGCTGGGGCTCGGCGAGCTGGCCGAGCGCTGCCGGCCCGACCACCTCATGACCTGCCCGGCCACCGAGCTCGCCCTGGAGCACGTGGGCCGCCCGGTGCCCAACGCCGCCCTGCTGGGCGGCTTCGCCGCCCTGACCGGCCAGGTGCCGATCCACGCCATCGGCGACGCGCTGCGCGACCGCTTCGGGCCCACGGTCGGCGAGCGCAACCTGGCGGCCGCCACGGCGGCCTTCGACCACGTGCGAGCGCAGATGGAGGTGGTGAGCGGTGCTGCAGCAGATTGAGGGATCCCACGCCATTGCCGAGAGCGTGGCCCGGTGCCGTCCCGAGGTCGTGTGCGCCTACCCGATCTCGCCCCAGACCCACATCATCGAGGCCATCGGCGTCATGGTCAAGGAGGGGGCGCTCGCGCCGTGCGAGTTCATCAACGTCGAGTCGGAGTTCGCCGCGATGTCGGTGTCCATCGGCGCCTCGGCCGCCGGTGCTCGGGCCTACACCGCGACGGCGAGCCAGGGCCTCTTGTTCATGATCGAGGCCGTCTACAACGCGGCCGGCCTGGGCCTGCCCATCGTGATGACGCTGGCCAACCGGGCGATCGGCGCGCCCATCAACATCTGGAATGACCACAGCGACGCGATGGCCGTGCGCGACTCCGGGTGGATCCAGCTGTTCGCCGAGACCAATCAGGAGGCCGCCGACCTGCACGTCCAGGCCTTCCGCCTGGCCGAGGAGCTCTCGGTCCCCGTGATGGTCTGCATGGACGGGTTCATCTTGACCCACGCGGTCGAGGGTGTGGACCTGCTGGACCAGGAGCAGGTCGACGGCTTCTTGCCGCCCTACGAGCCGCGCCAGGTCCTCGACCCCGAGGACCCGGTGTCCATCGGGGCCATGGTCGGCCCCGAGGCCTTCGAGGAGGTCCGCTACCTGGCGCACCTGCGCCAGCTCGACGCCCTGGACCGCATCCCCGAGATCGCCGCCGAGTTCGCCGCGATGTCCGGGCGCGACAGCGGGGGCCTGGTGCGCCCCTACCGCCTCGAGGACGCCGAGACGGTGATCGTGGCCATGGGATCGGTGCTGGGCACCATCAAGGACGCCGTCGACGAGCGCCGCGACGCCGGCGAGCGCCTCGGGGTCCTCGGCATCACGTCGTTTCGGCCGTTCCCCCTGGAGGCCGTCCGCCAGGCCTTGGCCGGCCGCGCGCGCGTCATCGTGGTCGAGAAGGCCTTCAGCCTGGGCATGGGCGGCGTGCTGGCCACCGACGTGGCCATGGCCATCGGCACCACCACGCTGCACACGGTCGTCGCCGGACTCGGTGGCCGGCCCATCACGCGGACCGCGCTGCTGGACATGCTCGAGCGCGCCCGCAGCGGCCGGCTCGACCCGCTCAGCTTCCTCGACCTCGACGAGGGCGTGATCGCCCGCGAGCGGGCCCGCATGGCCACGGTCCGCCGGTCAGGACCCTTCGCCGAGAACGTCCTGCGCGACCTCGGCCGCCCCCGAGAGGACCCGGCATGAGCGAGACTCGCGTGCACTTCTACCAGGTCGGCAGCTTCGCGGTCGGCAACCGGCTGCTCAGCGCCGACGAGCGCACCGTGCAGTCCGACCGGCGCCGCACCAACTCCATCGACTCGGGCCACCGGGCCTGCCAGGGCTGCGGCGAGGCGCTGGGGGCGCGCTACGCCCTGGACGCCGCCATGCAGGCGACCGGTGGGCAGCTGGTCGCGGTCAACGCCACCGGGTGCCTGGAGGTCTTCTCGACGCCCTTCCCCGAGACCTCTTGGCAGATCCCGTGGCTGCACTCGCTGTTCGGCAACGCGCCCGCGGTGGCCACTGGGGTAGCCGCAGCCATGCGCGTCAAGGGTCGCGACCAGGTGCGCGTCGTGGGCCAGGCCGGCGACGGCGGCACCGTGGACATCGGGTTCGGGACCTTGTCGGGCATGTTCGAGCGCAACGACGACGTCCTGTTCATCTGCTACGACAACGAGGGCTACATGAACACCGGCGTGCAGCGCTCGGCGGCCACGCCACCGGCCGCCCGCACGGCGACCACCGACGCGGTGGGTCCCGAGCCGGGCAACCCGTTCGGTCAGGGCAAGGACCTGCCGCGCATCGCCATGGCCCACGGGATCCCCTACGTGGCCACGGCCACCGTGGCCGACCTCCACGACCTCGAGCGCAAGGTGGAGCGCGCGATGTCCTTCCACGGCGCGCGCTACCTCCACGTGTTCGTCCCGTGCCCCCTGGGATGGGGTGCCGCGTCCTCCGAGACCATCCACCTGGCCCGCCTGGCCAAGGAGACGGGCATCTTCCCGGTCTACGAGGCCGAGTACGGCGAGGTCACCGGCGTCACCAAGATCCGGCGCCCGGCTCCGGTCACTGAGTACCTGCGACTCCAGCGCCGCTACGCCCACCTCTTCGGCCACCCGGGCCGTCCCGACGTCGTGGCGCGCCTCCAGGCCATGGCCGACGCCAACATCGCCCGCTACGGGCTGCTCGCGACCGAGGAGGACGAGTAGATGGACCGCCCCTTCGCCATCACGCTCGACGTGGGCACCAGCCGGGCCAACCACACCGGCTCGTGGCGCATCGAGCGCCCGGTGTACGTCGACCGCCTCCCGCCGTGCAACGACGCCTGCCCGGCGGGCGAGAACATCCAGGGCTGGCTGTACCACGCCGAGTCGGGTGACTACGAGGCCGCCTGGCGCACACTGGTCGAGGAGAACCCCCTGCCCGCGGTGATGGGCCGGGTCTGCTTCCACCCCTGCGAGACCGCCTGCAACCGGGTGCAGGTCGACGAGGCCGTCGGCATCAACGCCGTCGAGCGCTTCCTCGGAGACACCGCCCTGGAGCGGGGCTGGTCTCTGCCCGCGCCGGGTCCCGACACCGGCCACAAGGTCCTGGTGGTGGGGGCCGGTCCCGCCGGCCTGTCGGCGGCCTACCACCTGCGCCGCCTGGGCCACGCGGTGCGGCTGGTCGACTCGTCGCCCCGCCTGGGCGGCATGCTGCGCTACGGCATCCCGGCCTACCGCCTGCCGCGCGCGGTGCTGGACGCCGAGATCGACCGGATCGTGGCCCTCGGGGTCGAGGTCGTGACCCAGCACCCGGTGCTCGACATCGAGGCCGAGCAGCACGCCTGCGGGGCCGACGCCGTCTTCCTGGCCGTGGGCGCCCAGCTGGGCAAGCGCGTGCACATCCCGGCGGGCGACTCGACCAAGGTCGTCGACGCGGTCTCCTTCCTCCACCAGGTCGCCGATGACGACCCCCCGCTGCTCGGCCGCCGCGTCGTCGTCTACGGCGGCGGCGACACCGCGATGGACGCCGCCCGCACGGCCCGGCGCCTCGGCGCCACCGACGCGGTGATCGTCTATCGGCGCAATCGCGACAAGATGCCCGCCCACCCCGAGGAGGTCGAGCAGGCGCTCGGTGAGGGCGTGACCGTCCGCTGGCTGTCGACGGTCGAGCGCTTCGAGGGCGGCCGCCTGGTGCTCGAGCGCATGCGCCTGACCCCCGACGGGCTGCCCGAGCCCACCGGTGAGTACGACGAGCTCGACGCCGACGCGTTGGTGCTGGCGCTGGGCCAGGACACCGACCTGTCGCTGCTGGAGGGCGCTGGCGCCGTGACGGTGTCCAACGGGGTGGTCGAGGTCGGCCTCCAGATGATGACGACGCAGCCCGGGATCTTCGCCGGTGGCGACGTGGCCCCCTCGGACCGCACGGCGACCGTCGCGGTCGGACACGGCAAGCACGCCGCGCGCGGCATCGACGCGTTCTTGCGCACCGAGACGCCCGCCGGCCCCGAGCGCCACGCCCTGGCCAGCTTCGATCGCCTCAACACCTGGTACTACGCCGACGCGCCGCGCACGCGGCGGCCCGAGCTCGAGCTGGTGCGCCGCCAGACCAACTTCGAGGAGGTCGTCCACGGCCTGACCGAGGACAACGCCCTGTTCGAGGCGCGGCGCTGCCTGTCGTGCGGCAACTGCTTCGAGTGCGACAACTGCTTTGGCGTGTGCCCCGACAATGCGGTGATCAAGCTGGGCCCCGGCGAGCGCTACGCCTTCAACTACGACTTCTGCAAGGGTTGCGGGATCTGCGCCAGCGAGTGCCCCTGCGGGGCCATCGAAATGGTGCCCGAGCGCATCTGAAGGAACCTTGCCAGAAACTGACGCCGTCCTCTAGCCTGCTAGTGAGTTGAGAGGGAGGTCGGCATGCTCCCTGGGGCATGGATCCCGTCGCGATCGGCGTCGGGGGTGTGACGGGTCGCCAGGCCAGTCCGGGAACCCCTCCCGTCCCGTCCGACCTCGAGTTCGAGCCCCGCGTCCTGGTGCGCCCGGTGCGCGACGCCAGCGGACGGGTCACCGACGTCACCTTCGTGGCCGTCAACGACGCGGCCGCGCGCGCCCTGAGCGCGACGCCCGACGCCCTGGTCGGCCACAACGCCCTCGAGCTGGACCCCCGCATGGACCGGTCCAAGGCCCTCGAGGTGGTGCGCCAGGCCGCTGACCAGGACACGCCCATCCTCGCCCAGCGCGTGCGCGAGGCCGACTACCGGACCGGGCAGCCCATCGCCTTCGACGTGGCCGCCGTGCGCCACGACGACCTCGTCGAGCTCACCTGGCGCAACCGCACCGGGGAGCTCGAGCTCCAGCGCTCCTACCAGTTCCTGGCCGAGCACGCCAGCGACGTCGTGTTCCGCGCCGATCTGGACACCATCATCACGTGGGCCTCCCCGTCGAGCCTCCTCGTGCTCGGCTGGTCGCCGACCGACCTCGTGGGCACCGAGGCCACGGCCCTGCTCCATCCCGAGGACCTCATCCACGTCCAGCGGTGGCTGGCCGAGCTCGAGCGCGACGCGCGCCTCGAGGTGGAGGTCCGGCTGCGCCACGCCAACGGCTCCTACAGCCACTTCCGCGTCCAGCTCGTCCTGGTCGATTCGCCCGGGGCGACCAGCGAGGTCGTGGGCAGCCTGCGCGACGTCGACGAGGCGGTGCGCACGCGCCAGCGCCTCGAGAGCCTCTCGCGCCGCTACAGCCTGGTCGCCGAGCACGCCAGCGATGTCGTGGTGCGCGGGCACGCCGACGGCCGCATCGAGTGGGTCTTCGACTCGGTTGAGGGACTGCTCGGCTGGCGACCCGAGGACCTGGAGGGCCGCCTCTTCGACGACCTGGTCCATCCCGACGACTCCCGCCACATCGAGGCGGTTCGGCGCGCCCTCAGCCGCGGCGAGGCGGGGCGCGCCGAGGTGCGCCTGCGCCACCGCAACGGCGACTTCCGGTGGATCGCGATGACCGTCCAGGACGTGATCGACGGGGAGGGGCAGCCCCCCATCCGCCTGGCGTGGTGGCGCGACATCGAGGCCGAGGTCCGCCAGCGCGCCGTCGTCGCGGCCGCCGAGGCCCGCTACCGCCTGCTGGCCGAGAACGCCTCCGACGTCGTGTGGCAGCTCGACGCGCGCGGCGCCTTCGCCTGGGTCTCCCCGTCGGTCGAGGTGATCCTGGGGTGGCGGCCGAGCGACCTGGTCGGTCGCCCGATGACCGACCTCAACCTCGCCTCGGAGAGCCCGGCCCGCGAGCGCGCCCATGCGGCAGTCCTGCGCGGGGACAGCGTGCCGCCCTTCGAGGGCCGCTACCGCACGGCGAGCGGCAAGCTGCGGTGGCTGCGCGCCCACTACCGGCCCCTGCGACACGAAGGCCAGATCACCGGCGTCGTGGTCGCACTCCAGGACCTCGAGGCGACGGTGCGCTCGCGCCGGGCGGCGGCCGCACTGGCCAGCGGCAACGCCATCTTGGTGCGCGCGATGACCGAGGAGGTCCTGCTCGCGGATCTCTGCCAGAGCCTGGTCGACACGACGGGCTACGCGCTGGCCTGGTACGGGCGGCCGGTCGTCGCCCCGAGCAGTCCGGTGTCGGTGGTGGCGAGCTCCAAGCGCCTGCACGAGTACGTGGACGCGATCTCGGTCTCGTGGGACGATGGGCCCACCGGGCGGGGCCCGACCGGCGCGGCCCTGCGCACCGGCGAGGCCCAGATCATCAACGACCTGCAGGGTGACCCGAGCTTCGCCCCGTGGGCCCAGCGCGCGGCCTCCTTCGAGCTGGCCGCCGCGGTCGCCCTGCCGGTTCGCGTCGGGGGGCGCCTCGATGGTGCCTTCACGGTCTACAGCGACACCCCGCACGCCTTCGACGACCAGTCGGTCGACCTGCTGATGAGCCTGGCCGCCCAGGTCGGCATCGGCCTGGAGCGCCTGCGCGAGCGCGACCAGCTGTCGGGGGCGCTCCAGCAGGCGACGCTGCTGCGCACCGCCATTGACCAGGCGGCCGAGTCCGTCATCGTCACCGACCTGACGCCCCACGTCGTGTACGCCAACCCCGCGGCCGCGCGCACCACGGGCCGGGCCATCTCCGAGATCCTCGGCCAGAACCCCCGGCTCTGGCAGAGCGGCCTGCACGACGAGGCCTTCTACCGCGAGCTGTGGGCGACGCTGCTGACCGGGCGAACCTGGCGGGGCCACGTGATCAACCGCCGGGCCAGCGGCGAGCTCTACGAGGTCGACGCGGTGATCTCGCCCGTCGTGGACTCCCAAGGTGCCACGACCGCCTACGTCGCGGTGGAGCGCGACCTGGCCGCCGAGCGCCAGCTGGAGGCTGACGTCGAGCGTCAGGAGCGCGACGCGGTCCAGCTGGCCGAGCTGATGAGCGGGTCGCGCACCAGCTACGACCTGCGCACCTCGGCCAGTGAGCTCGGCGACCAGCTGCTCGCGCTCGACTTCATCGACTTCGTCGCGATCTACCGTCGCGGTCCCGACGCCTCCTACGCGCTCATGGCGATGTCGGGTGATCCCGAGGTCGTGCGCCTGGGCCACGAGATGGCCCCCGCGCTCCCCGACGCGTGGATCCAGATGGTCGAGACCCGCGCCCGCGTGCGGCGCGTCGACCTGGCGCGCCTCAGCGACACCGAGAGCAGCCCCATCCTGCGGGCCCTGGCCGCCGACGGCTTCACCGTCGCGGCGCTGGTGCCGATGCGCTGGGCCGGCCGGACCATCGGTGCCCTGTCGATCGCCTCGCGGATCGGGCCGGGGATGGCCGGCGGACCGCGGAACTCGGTGCTCGAGGAGCTGGGCTCCTTCGCCGGCTCCCAGCTGGGTCCCCAGGTCGGCCGCGACGAGCGCCACGAGATCCTGCGGGCCGGCGTGAACGACATCATCACCCGCGGTCGCTACCATCCGGTGTTCCAGCCCATCGTGGACCTGGCCACCGGAGAGGTCCGTGGCTACGAGGCGCTCACGCGCTTCGACGACGGCCGCTCGCCCGACGAGCACTTTGCCGAGGCCACCGCCGCCCACCTGACGACCGAGCTGGAGCTGGCCTGTGCCGGCCGGGCCCTGGCCGAGGCGGCCCAGCTCCCCGACGGAGGCCTCCTCACCATCAACCTCTCCCCGACGTCGCTGCTGCGCCCGGGGGCGCACGCCCTGCTCGCGAGCGCGTCACGCGAGCTCGGGGTCGAGCTCACCGAGCACAGCGCGATCTCCGACTACGCGGCGCTGCGCCAGATCCTCAGCGAGCTGCCCGGCCTGCGCCTGCTGGTCGACGACGCCGGCGCGGGCTACGCATCGATGCGCCACATCCTCGAGCTGCACCCCCACATCGTCAAGCTCGACATCAGCCTGGTGCGGGGCATCGACCAGGACGAGGCCAAGCAGGCGCTGGTGGCGGGCATGCGCCGCTTCGCCGATCGCACCGCGATGACCCTGCTCGCCGAAGGCGTCGAGACCGCGGCGGAGGCCCAGACCATCGTGCAGCTGGGAGTCGAGCTCGCCCAGGGCTACCACTTCTCGCGGCCGCTGCCCGCGGCGAGCTGGCGCACGCCCGACCCGCAGCCCTAAGCGCTCGTCAATGGAAGAGCGCCGGCGCGCTGGACAGGGCCACGCACACCCCCGTGCCCGCCACCAGGCTCAGGCCCAGGTGGTGGCGCCAGCGGTGCACCAGGACGGTGACGGCCAAGGCGACCGACTCGGCCACCCCACCGGTCACCGACCCGCTGCGCAGGCGGGTGATGACCCACAGCGCCAGCACCGTGAGCACGCCGAGCGGCAGGGCCCGGGCCACGCGAGCCACCAGCCCCGAGTCACGCCAGAGCGCGCGCGCCAGGAAGGACGCCGCGCGCAGCGCGAAGGTGACGCCGCTCGCCGTGGCGATGGCGGCCGCGACGTACCAGCCCGACGTCACCGGACGTCCCGGGTGGCGCGGGCAGACATCCGGCTCCGGACCACCAGGGCGGTCCCGAGCAGGGCCAGGGCCACCGGCAGCATCGAGGCGGGCAGGGCCAGCTGGGCGACCGCGGCACTGGCCAGGGCCAGGGCCACGGTGACCCGGTCGGGTCGCGCGGCGTAGGCGTCGAGGGCCAGGACCACGAAGAGCGCCGGCAGCACGAACCCGACGCCGCGCACGCCGTGCAGGAGTGCCGCCCCGAGAGCGGCGCCGCTCAGCGACCCGGTGACCCACGACAGGTGGATGCCGAGCTGGGTGGCGATGACCTGGCGGCCCGACAGGGTGGCTGGCTCGGCCCGGGTGAGCAGGGCGTAGGCCTCGTCGCACAGGGCGAAGACGCTGTAGAGGCGCGCCCGGGGGCCCCGCACGCGCTCCAGGGGAAACGAGAGCCCGTAGACGAGGTGGCGCGAGTTGACCAGCAGCGTCGTGACGGCGATGGACACCAGCGAGGCGTGGGCCACGATGAGTCCGACCAGGAGGAACTCGACGGAGCCGGCCAGGACGCTGGCCGAGATGAGCGGCACGAGCCACCAGGGCAGGCCCCGGCTGGTGGCCCAGGCCCCGAAGCCCACCCCGAGGGCGGCGATGCCCAGCCAGACCACGCCGGCCTCGCGCACCGCCGCGGCCACACCCCCCGCGCGCGACGCGTCGATGCGAGACACCGGTTCCATGAGCACGCCAGACTACGGCAGCGCACCCGCACGGTGGATGCGTTCTGTTGCTGGTTGGAGCACGTCTACGCAATAATCGTGCGATGGACACCATCGATCGCGCCATCATCGCGCACCTGCGGCGCGACGGACGCTGCACCATCCAGGACCTGGCCGCCCACGTCGGCCTGACCCCGGCCCCGTGCCTGCGCCGCGTGCGACGGCTGGAGTCCACCGGGGTGATCACCGGCTACGGCGCGCGCATCGATCCGGGGGCGGTGGGCCGCGGCTTCGAGGTCATCGTCCACGCCGAGATCGTGGCCAAGGACCTGGCCACCGTGCAGGCCTTCGAGGAGCGCGTGGCCGCCCAGGACGAGGTCGTCGAGCTGCGCCGGATGTTCGGGCTCCCCGACTACATCTTGCGCGTGCGCGTGGCCGACGCCCCCGCCTACGAGCGCTGGCTGACCACGGGGCTGCTGGGCGACCCGGCGATCGCGCGCGTCGACTCGCGCATCACCATGAAGCTGATCAAGCTGGAGGCCGGGAGCTAGGCCAGCGCCGCCGTCACGGCCGCCCGGGCGTCGCCCGCGGCCCCCACGTGCAGCGTCAGGTGCATGGTGTCGAGCATGCGCACCATCCCGTCACCGACGTGGGCGGCGACCACCGCCTCGACGCCCTGCTCGCGCAGGAAGCGCGCCACCCGGGCGTGGTGGCGCGCCGAGGACCCCTCGTCGTGCAGGTGGTCCCAGCCCACCTCCACCTCGTCCCAGCGGGCGATCTCCCCGTCTCGGACCTCGGCCACGGCGATGCGCTGGGCTCGACCCCAGCGCGGGTCCACTGTTCCATCCGGCTGCACCGGCACGCACACGATCATGACTGCACGGTAGCGGGGCGGCGCGCCGGTGGCCTCACCCGTGGAGATCCGCGCAACGGCTGCCCAGCTCGAGGACCACGTCGACCAGTGCCGTGACGTCCTCGTCGGTGGTGCGGAAGTTGGTGAAGCAGGGGCGCAGCCACACCGACCCGTCGATGGTGGCCGGCGAGACGAAGACCCGCCCGTCCTCCTGGAGCCGCGTGCACAGGGCCGTGGTGTGCGCGTCGGGGTCCCCACAGCCCGGTACCAGGACCCGCACCGGAGCGATCGACAGGGTCGGGCGGCGCTCCAGGGTCGCCAGCAGCGGGTGCTGGCTCGCCCGGTCGTGGAGCAGCTGGGCCTGCGCGCAGTTGCGCGCCACCGCCGCGCGCATCGCGGCGGCCCCGTGCGTGAGCAGGGCCAGCCACAGCTTGAGCGCGCGGAACGGGCGCGAGTACTCCAGGGTCAGGTCCACGGCGTTGAGGCGCTCCTCGGCGTGGGGCACGTAGGCCTCGTCGTGGGCGAAGGCGGCCGCCAGGCGCTGCCCGTCGCGCACCAGCACCGCGCTGCAGGCCTTGGGCACGAACATCCACTTGTGGCAGTCCACGGTCACCGAGTCGGCGCGCTCGAGCCCGGCGAAGCGCGGCCGGCACGCCTCGACGGTGGCGGCCGGGAGGCCGTAGGCGCCGTCGACGTGGAGCCACACGCCATAGTGCGCGGCGACGTCGGCCATCTGGCCGATCGGGTCCACCGCGCCGGTGAGCGTGGTCCCCGCGGTCGCGACGATCGCGATGGGGGTGCACCCGGCGGCGCGGTCCTCGTCCAGGGCGCGGCGCAGGTGGTCGACGCGCAGGGCCCGCTCGGCGTCGATGTCGATGGCGCGCACGAAGTCTCGACCGATCCCCAGCGTCTCGGCGGCCCGCGTGATCGAGTAGTGCGCCTCGCTGGAGCAGTAGACGGTCGGCGTGGCCCCGGCGAGGCCCCGCTGGCGCGAGCCGGGCAGCGCCGCCTCCCGGGCCGCCGTCAGGGCGGTGATGTTGGAGACCGTGCCGCCGCTGGTGAAGGTGCCGGTCGCGGCCGGGTAGCCGAGGAACTGGGCCAGCCAGCCCACCGCCTGGGTCTCGAGGGCCGTGGCGGCCCCGGCGTCGACGGCCAGGTTGATGTCGTAGGAGTGGGCCAGCAGGTCGGCCAGCGCACCCATCTCCAAGCCGCTCGATCCGATGAAGCCGAAGAAGCGCGGGCGGGACTGGGCCATCGACGTGTCCAGGACCTCGGCGGCCCAGTCGATGGCCTCGAGGGGGTCCTTGCCCTCCTCGGGCAGGGGCAGCTCCAGCCGCGCGCGCAGGGCGGGCGAGATGGGTGACTCGGCCTCGCGGGCCTGGTCGAACTCGGTCCACGCGCGCAGCACGTGGGCCGCGGCGTGCTCCAGGGCGGCCTCGCGCCGGGCGCCCAGCGAGAGGCTTGCGGCGATCGGGGTTGGTTCGCTCACCGGGGCAGGTTATCCCAGGGGTGCCGCGCACGGACCGGCCGGGCGGCGCGCCAGGACCCGGTGGGGGGAGTCGAGAGTCCCCGACAGCGTCGACTCGCCGGCCTCGCGCCGATGGCGATCGGACCGTGCTCGCGGCGCTTGCCCGCTGAGCGCTCGGTCACGTCGTCCGATGTCCCGGTGGGGGCTGGCGCCACGCGTGACTCGGGGCGATCGCGACCCCTCAGGGCGCCGAATCATGGACGAGCTCGGCGAGCGAGGTGATGATGGTCCCGCTCCAGTCGCTTTCGCCCTCGAGACGTTCGCTGTCCCGCAAGGAGGGGTCCAGCAGCCTCTTCGCGGACATCCCCAGGGCACGCGCCCCGTCCAGTTCGTTGCTGCCGCCATCGCCAATGAAGAGGCACTCCTCGGGCGGCACGTTGAGGCGCCGCGTGACCGCCAGGTACATCTCGGGATCGGGCTTGCGCACGCCGAGCTCGCAGGAGAACGAGACCGCGTCAACCACGGCGGGGAGCCAGGATGTGGGCCACGACAGTGGTGTCTCCGCGGAGCAGTCGGTGATGACTCCGAGTTGGTGGCCCTGCCTCTTCAGCACCGTCAGGTTCGACGCCGAGTGCCGGTTCTGGAGCAGTCCCCGGGTGAAGGCCAGCCGGCATTGCGCAGCCCGGGCGACTTGGCGCGAAGAGGGCGATCCGCCGACCCGCTGGGCCAACTCCCCGATGGTCGCGGGCAGGTCGCCCAGCGTCCCGCGAACCCGGGCGTCGAATGTCTCTCGCACGATGGCGGCGAACGCGTCGGGGTCGACCGCCAATATCGCGGCCATCTGGAACGACAGGGCGTCTCGCTGCAGCCGCGAGCCTCCCGGAACCAGTGTCCCGTAGAGGTCGAACAGGATGGTGCGCGAAAGTCGATCCCCGGTCATCGCGTCAACGTGCGATCACCCGCCGCCGGGATGACCCCAGCGCGGGAGCGGGCCCCGGGATCTGCGCCCGGATCGCGCAGCGTCTCTGCGTCCTCGGCCCCCGCCTCGCGGCCAGCGCCCACCCTCGTGGCCCTGCCGTCGGGGACTCCCGGAGCCAGCCACGTCGCGGGTGCCGCATCGTCCCTCACCGTGGTGACGCCGGTCATCGTGGTCTCCCTTCGAGACCCGCAGGTCACTAGATGCTAGCGACGGCCCCACTTTCGACTCCCCCTCCACCTTCCTCGCCCGCCAGATCGAGCCGGGGCCCGCGGCACGGTGCGGGTCACGAGGGCGGCCTCGTTGGCAAGATCGGCCTCCCACCTGCTCGCCCCGCTCGTCGCGGACGCCGGCGCGGATCGGGATTCCGCGCGGGCGTGCCCGCCCGCGCGACCGCGCGTCAGGCCGACGGGTCGCTTTCCAGGGAGAAGCGGTACACGTGGGTGTCGCGACGCACGAACCCGAGCTTGAGGTAGAGGGCGTTGGCCGCCTCGCGCGAGGGCCGGCTGGTCAGATCGACCTGGCGAGCGCCGTGGGCGGCCGCTCGCGCCAATGCGGCGCGGGTCAGCTGGTCGGCCACACCGCGCTGGCGCGCCGACGCGTCGACCACCACGTCCTCGATCCAGGCGCGCCGCCCGGTCGGGATGACGAACTCGACCAGCGTCAGCGTCCCGACGACCCGCCCCCCGAGGCGGGCCACCAAGACGGTGGTGCCCTCGCGCGCCAGCAGCTCGGTCAGGGTCGCCGCGCTCAGGGGCGCCGCGCTCGACGAGAGCTGGGGCACCAGCGCGTTCAGGTCGGCCAGCAGGGCGGCCGAGGCGTCGCGGGCCTCCTCGATGACGACGTCCGCGCTCACGCCTGGCCCCGCCAGACCGGACGGCGCAGGTCGTCGTAGAAGACGTCACGCTGCTCACCGTCGATGGCCGCGAAGATGGGGTCGGCCCAGCGATCGGCGCCCAGCGTCGGGCTGGGCAGGGCGTCGCGGGAGAACCAGCCGACGTCCAGGGTCTCGAGGGGGTGGGGATTGAGCTGGCCGCCCACGACCCGGCAGTGGAAGACGAGCGAGTACAGCGGGATGCGCGAGACGCCCAGGCGCATGCCGTCGAGCACGCCGATGAGCCGCACCGGCTCGACGGCGATCCCGGTCTCCTCGAGGACCTCCTTGACGACGACCTCGGGAGCCGAGTACCCCACGTCGCACCAGCCCGTCGGGTACAGCCAGACGCCCGAGTCGGCGCGCTGGATGAGCAGCAGCTCACCGCGCTCGTTGCCCACCGCGGCGCCGACGGCCACCTTCGGCGTCACGTAGCCCGGCACCCCGCGCCCCTGGTCGGCCAGCCACTCGGTCACGAACCCGTCGGCGTCGAGGCGATCGGAGCGCCCCTCCTCGGCCGCCGTCTTGATGTCGGCGGCGATGTGGAGGACCTCCTCGTAGCGCTCGCGCTCGAACTGGCTGTCGGTGAACCCGAGGCCGGTGCGGGCGACGCCGGCCAGCGCCTCGGCCCAGCGCCGCAGCATCTTCTCGGTGACGTCGCTCATGACTCGCCCACCGTGGCCGCGAGCACGTCGGCGACGCTGCCCACCATGCCGGTGTAGAAGGGCCCGAAGTCGCCGTAGCGGGTGGTGGCCTCGTCGTAGCGCATCGTGTAGACGCACTCCTTCAGGTCGTCGAGATGGGCCCCGAAGAGGGTGACGCCCCACTCCCAGTCGTCGAGTCCCGTCGACCCCGTCACCAGCTGCAGCACCCGGCCGCGGAACTCGCGCCCGGTGCGGCCATGCTCACGCATCAGGCGCTCCCGGTCCTCGTAGGCCAGCGCGTACCAGTTGTGCTCCTCCCCCCGCCGCTTGGACATCGGGTAGAAGCAGAAGGCGGGAAGGCCCTCGGGCGGCAGCGTCGGGAAGAGCCGATCCTGGCGCATCTTCTCGGGCAGCCCGGCCGCGTACTCGCTGACCTCGGTGACCGAGACGTAGCTGTCCACGACGGCCAGACCCGCGCGCTGGACCTCGGACTGGAAGCGGCGCAGGTCCCACAGATCGCTGCCGAGCACCATGAAGCACGAGTCGGCCTTGGCCCCCACAATGGCCGCGCTGACGACCTGCAGCTCGCTGGCGCGCGCCTGCTCCACGGCGGCCTCCACGGCGGCTGCGTCCACGGGTCCGACCGCCTGGCAGAACAGGTGGACGACGCTGAGTCCCCGCGTGGGGACGACCGGGAGGGGAGTCATGGGGCCATGCTAGGGCCCTCCACCAGCGCACGCGCCTGGGGGCCGGGGCGTCGCTCGGCCCCCTGGCGCGCGGCGTGGACTAGTAGTCCTCCATGCCCCCGCCGGGCATCGCCGAGGACTTCTCCTCGGGCTTGTCGACGATCACAGCCTCGGTCGTCAAGAACAGCGCCGCGATGGATGCGGCGTTCTGCAGGGCCGACCGGGTCACCTTGGCCGCGTCGATCACGCCCGCGCGCAGCAGGTCCTCGTACTCGCCCGTGGCGGCGTTGAGGCCCGCCGTGGCGACCTCCAGGTTGCGCACGCGCTCGACCACCACACCGCCCTCGAGACCGGCGTTGACGGCAATCTGCGTGAGCGGCGCCTCGACGGCCCGCGCGACCAAGCGCGCCCCCGTGGCCTCGTCGCCGACGAGGCTCTCGGCCAGAGCCAGGATCTTGGCCTGGCTGCGCAGCAGGGCGACGCCGCCGCCGGGCACCACGCCCTCCTCGATCGCGGCCTTGGTCGTCGAGACCGCGTCCTCGATGCGGTGCTTCTTCTCCTTGAGCTCGACCTCGGTGGCCGCGCCGACCTTGATCACCGCGACGCCGCCCGAGAGCTTGGCCAGGCGCTCCTGGAGCTTCTCGCGGTCGTAGTCCGAGTCGGTGTTCTCGATCTCGGTCTTGATCTGGCTGATCCGGCCCTTGATGTCGTCCTCGCTCCCGGCGCCCTCGACCATCGTCGTCTCGTCCTTGGTCACGACCACCTTGCGCGCTGAGCCGAGCAGGTCGAGCGTCGCGTTCTCCAGCTTCAGGCCGACCTCCTCGGAGATGACCGTGCCCCCCGTCAAGATGGCGATGTCCTGCAGCATGGCCTTGCGGCGCTCGCCGAACCCCGGAGCCTTGACCGCCACCGACTTGAAGGTGCCGCGGATCTTGTTGACGACCAGGGTCGCCAGGGCCTCGCCCTCGACGTCCTCGGCGATGATCAGCAGCGGGCGACCCGACTGCATGACCTTCTCCAGGACCGGCAGCACGTCGCGCACCGAGGCGATCTTGCTCGACACCAGCAGGACGTACGCGTTCTCCAGCACGGCCTCCATGCGCTCGGTGTCGGTCGAGAAGTAGGGGGAGATGTAGCCCTTGTCAAAGCGCATGCCCTCGACCAGGTCCATGTCCATCCCGAAGGACTGGCTCTCCTCGACCGTGATCACGCCGTCCTTGCCGACCTTGTCGATCGCGTCGGCGATCAGCTGGCCGATCTCGGTGTCCGCCGCCGAGATCGAGGCGACCTGGGCGATCTGCTCCTTGGCGTCGGCGGGGATGGCCAGCTCCTTCAAGGAGGCGACCGCGGCCTCGACGGCGGCCTCGATGCCGCGCTTGAGCGACATCGGGTTGGCGCCGGCGGCCACGTTCTTCAGGCCCTCGCGCACCATCGCCCAGGCCAGCACCGTGGCCGTCGTGGTGCCGTCACCGGCCACGTCGTCGGTCTTCTTGGCCACTTCCTTGACCAGTTCGGCGCCGATGCGCTCGAAGGGGTCCTCGAGCTCGATGTCCTTGGCGATCGATACGCCGTCGTTGGTGATGGTGGGCGCGCCCCACTTCTTGTCCAGCACCACGTTGCGACCCTTCGGTCCCAGGGTGACCCGGACCGCGTCGGCCAGCTTGTTCATGCCGCGCTCGAGTGCGCGACGGGCCTCTTCATCGAAAGCGATCAGTTTCGCCACGGTGACTCCTTGTTTGTCTGCGAGCGAGCACCCCACAGGGTGCTGGAAGATGTTAGCACTCAGTATACCCGAGTGCTAACCATCACCCGCCCGCGACCGCCGGCACCAGTGAGACGGTCTGGCCCTCGCGCAGGGCGGTGTCGAGGCCATCGAGGAAGCGGACGTCCTCGTCGGCGACGAAGACGTTCACGAAGCGCCGCAGCGATCCCCGATCGTCGAGCACGCGCCCGGCGATGCCGGGGAAGCGCTCGTCGACCGCGACGATGGCCTGGCGCACCGTCGCCGCCTCGACGGGGACCTCGCTGACCCCACCGACCAGGGCCCGCAGCTGGCTCGGGAGACGCACGATGACGCTCATCGGGTCACCACCAGGCGGTCGCCCGCCAGCGCGGCCTCGGCGGCCGCCAGCGACGGGGGAACCGTCGCGAAGACCCCGGCGCGGTCGGCGATGGCGTCGAGCGTCTTGAGGCCGTGCCCCGAGATGATGGCGACGATCGACGCCGCCGGATCCAGCGTCCCGCGCTCGATCAGCTGGTGCAAGGTGGCCACGGTCACCCCGCCGGCGGTCTCGGCGAAGATGCCCTCGGTCTCGGCCAGCTCGGCGATGCCGTCGAGGATCGCCGCGTCGCTCACCGCCCCGGCGTCCCCGCCACCGCGGCGCAGCTCGTCGAGGACGTAGGGCCCGTCGGCCGGGTTCCCGATGGCCAGGGACCGGGCGATGGTCGCGGGGCGCTGGGGGATGACGACCTCGTCGCCGCGGGCGAAGGCCGCAGCCACCGGTGAGCATCCGGCGGCTTGGGCGGCGAACATCCGCGGCGCGGGGCCCGTCACCAGGTCGAGCGCGCGCAGCTGCTCGAATCCCTTGGCGACCTTGGTGAACTGGCTCCCCGACGCCACCGGCACCACGACCTGGGCCGGCAGGCGCCAGCCGAGCTGCTCGACGATCTCGAAGGCCAGGGTCTTGGACCCCTCGGCGTAGTAGGGGCGCAGGTTGATGTTGACGAAGGCCCAGTCGGGGTGCTCGTCCACGAGCTCGACACACAGCCGGTTGACGTCGTCGTAGTTCCCCTCGACCGCCAGGACCGTGCCGCCGAAGATCGACGACATCGCGACCTTGGCGCGCTCCAGGTCGTGGGGGATGATCGTCACGCTGGGCCAGCCGATCGCCGCCGCGTGCGCCGCGACCGAGGTCGCCAGGTTGCCGGTCGAGGCGCAGGCCGCCGTGGTGAAGCCCAGCTGGCGCGCGCTCGACAGCGCCGTGGCGACGACCCGGTCCTTGAACGAGCCCGTGGGATTGCGCGTGTCGTCCTTCAGCCACAGCTCGCGCACGCCGAGGCGCGCGGCCAGGCGGTCGGCACGGCGCAAGGGCGTCCAGCCCGCCCCCAGGTCGACGGGATCGCCACCCGCATCGGGCAGCAGGTCGTGGTAGCGCCAGATGGAGCGCGGTCCCGACTCGATCGAGGCCCGGGTGACCGAACCTCGTGCGGCCGCAAGGTCGTAGGTCACCTCGAGGGGCCCGAAGCACTCGTCGCACGAGTAGCGCGCGTCATCGGGGTAGGTGGCGCCGCATTCGCGGCAACGAAGGCCGGTGGCGAAACTCACAGCATTCCTTTCATCGTTCGGGCTTTGGCACCTGGTCGGCATGGCCAACTGGTTGTCGCGACGTCTGCGGGCCCGTCCCTCAGTCGCTCTTGATGACGCGTCCATTGTGTCGGCACCGATGCAGCCCTGTCAAGTGCGCCCCTAACCTCAGAGCGTGTCTGACTCCCCCTGGACGCTGGGCGCGGCCGACTACGACGACGAACAGGTGAGCCGGGCGGCCGAGTCACGCTCGGTCGCGGTGGTCATTCCCGCCCGCGACGAGGAGGCCACCCTCGGCGCAGTCCTCGAGGCGGTCGGCGACTTCGGCGACCTCGAGGAGGTCGTCGTCGTCGACGACCACTCGCGCGATGGGACCGCCGACGTCGCCCGTCGCCACGGGGCGCGGGTGGTCACCTTGGAGGGAGCGCCGGGCAAGGGAGCGGCGCTGCGCGCCGGGGCCCGCGCGACGACCAGCGAGCTGCTCGTCTTCCTCGACGCCGACGTGGTCAACACCACGCGCGAGTTCGTGGGACGCCTGCTCCAGCCCCTCCTCGAGGAGCCGCGGATCCACCTCGTCAAGGGCTACTACCAGCGCCCCTTGGGCGACCAGCCGTCCGGCGGCGGGCGCGTCACCGAGCTGACCGCGCGACCGATCCTCGCGCTGCTGTTCCCCGACCTGCGCGAGATCCGCCAGCCCCTGGCCGGCGAGACCGCGCTGCGGCGCAGCGTGCTCGACGTCATCGACCTCGAGCACGCCTACGGCGTCGAGATCGCCCTGCTCATCGACGTGGCCCGCCGGTTCGGGGTGGGTTCGCTCGCCCAAGTCGACCTCGGCGTCCGGCGCCATCGCAACCGGCCCTTAGAGGAACTGCGCCCGATGGCCGGCGAGGTGCTGCGCGCCGCACTGCTGCGCTTCGGATTCGAGCTCCCGCCCGCCGACTAGCCCGCCGCGAGCGGCGCGTTGGGTCCCAGGATCACCACGACGTCATCGCTCGCCGCGCCCGACACGGGCGTCTGGCCACCGAGGGCTCGCACCGACGAGAACGGCACCTTGATCTCGCGAGCGATGAGTCGCGCCGCCCACTGGTAGCCGGGGTTGAACAGGATCTCGGTCGCGCTGACGCGCGGCCCGTTCAGCTGCGGCAGCGTGTCCCACCCGATGGTCAAGAGCTGCTGGGTGTACTCGCGCGCGAGGCCCGACACCGAGGTCCCGTTGGCCACCTGGACCCGGACCTGCGACTTGGGTGGGGGCACCGTCGTCTTCGTCACGTGGTGGCCGGGCCCCGGTGCCACGGTCGACGGCCCGGACTTGGCCGGAGCCGGCGTGCGCAAGATGATAAACGAACCAGCGATGAAGGCGACCAGGATCACGAGGACGATGGTCAGCGAGGGCTGGTAGTGCGAGCCGGGCTTGGCCGGCTGCTCGGTGGTGGGATCCACGCCGTCAGCCTAGAGCGACCAGGTCCCCGGCGGGAGAAGGTCGCCGCGCGTGGCACGGGACCACCCAAGAGAACCGTCGACCGGCGCCCGAGTGCACTCAGTAGTCTGGTGCGGGCCTGGCCGGTGTGGCGCAGTGGTAGCGCAGGCGATTTGTAATCGTCAGGTCGGGGGTTCGAATCCCTCCACCGGCTCCCTTGTGATGTTCTGTCTCGGTTGATCCGTGACAGATCGATAACGGATGTTCTGTTACTCAGTAACGCCTGATACGCGACACGGTAACGGCTGACCCTTGACACACCACTCGCTCGAGTCCTCAACTCTGGGCTT
>JAJYEQ010000038.1 GCA_021785695.1 Actinomycetes bacterium | reverse complement strand
CGCATCGCCGGCCGCGAGCTCGGTGTCGTGCTGCGCGAGGTGGACCCACCCGGCGCCGACGAGGTCCGCACCCTGATGGGCACGGCCATCGAGGAGCACCTGGGCCGCCGGCTGCGGACGCTGGCGGTGTCGCCCGAACCGTCCCGCTAGGGTGCGCGCGGGAGGTGCGGTGCGCTCGATCGTCTGGTTCCGCCGCGACCTGCGCCTGCGCGATCACCCGGCCCTGGCGGCCGCTGCGGCGCGGGGTCCGGTCCTCGGGCTCTTCGTGGTCGATCCGGCCCTGGCGGCCCCGGTCGGCCCCACGCGCGGCTGGTACCTGAGCGAGGCGCTGGCCAGCCTCGATGCCGCAATTGGCCACCACCTGGTCATCCGCGTCGGCGACCCGGCCGAGATCCTGGTGGCCGTGGCGCGCGAAGTGGGGGCCGCCGCGGTCTACGTCACCGGGGAGACCACCCCGCGGGGCCGAGCCCGCGACACGGCCGTGGCGGCCGCGCTGGCGCGGGCCGGCATCGCCTGGCGGCCGCTGTCGACGCCCTACGTCGTCGACCCCGGCACGCTGCGCCAGCGCAGTGGCCGCCCCTACCGGGTCTTTGGGGCCTACGCGCGCGCCTGGGCCGACCGGGCGGCGAGCACGCCGGGTCCCCTCGAGACGCCCCCGGTGACGTGGGTCGTGGCCGACGGGTCCGCGCCGGCCGCCCTGCGCGACGTGGTGGGCACCCGGCGCCCGGCGCACCTGGCAGGTCTGCCCGCGGCGCCGGCACCCGCGCGTCCGCCCGCGGGGGAGGACGCCGCGCTCGCGACCCTGCTGGCCTTCGTGGGGCGAGCCGACGGCTACGGCGCCACGCGCGACCAGCTGGGACGCGACGCGACGAGTCGGCTCAGTCCCCACCTGCACGTGGGCGCGCTGCACCCGCGCACGGTGCTCGCCGCGCTCGACACGGCCGGGCAGGTGGCACCGGAGTTTCGCCGCCAGCTGGTGTGGCGGGAGTTCTACGCCGACGTCCTGTGGCACGACCCGCACTCGGCCTGGCACGACCTGCGCGGCACCGGGGCGCCCGAGCCCGACCGGGACGATGCGGCCCGCGAGCGATTCGGGCACTGGGCCCGCGGCGACACCGGGCTGGCCCTGGTGGACGCCGGGATGCGCCAGCTGCTCACGGAGGGATGGATGCCCAATCGCGCGCGCCTGGTGTGTGCCTCGTTCCTGGTCAAGCACCTGCACCTCGACTGGCGCTGGGGGGCGTCGTGGTTCCTGTGGCGGCTGGTGGACGGCGACGTCGCCTCCAACCAGCACGGCTGGCAGTGGGTGGCCGGCACGGGCACCGACGCCGCGCCGTACCACCGGGTCTTCAATCCGGAGCGCCAGGCCGAGCGCTTCGATCCCGAGGGCGCCTACGCGCGGCGCCACCTGCCCGAGCGCTACGGCCCCGGCGCGCTGGTCCCGCCCGCCATGGTGGACCTGGCCGTCGAGCGTCGCGAGGCGCTGGCGCGCGCGGCGCTGGCCCGGGGGGCGCGATGAGCTTCGGCGTCTACGTCCACGTCCCGTTCTGCGCGCGGCGCTGTGACTACTGCGCCTTTGCCACCTACGCCGATCGCGACCACCTGCGCGGGCCCTACGTGGCCGCGCTGCACACCGAGCTCGAGCGCACCGTGGCCGAGCGCCCGGTGGCCACCTCGGTCTTCTTCGGCGGCGGCACGCCGTCGCGCCTGGAGGCAGCCGACCTGGTCGGCGTGCTGGCCGACGTCGAGCGCACCGCGAACGCCGAGGTGACCGTCGAATGCAACCCCGAGGACGCCTCCGAAGAGCGCCTGCGCGCCTACCGCGCCGGGGGCGTGACGCGCATGTCCTTTGGCGTGCAGTCCACCCAGGCCCCGGTGCTGGCCGACCTCGGCCGACGCCACGGGGTGGGTGCCCACGTGGCCGTGGCCGCCGCGGTCAGCGCGGCGGGGTTCACCGACTGGAACATGGACCTCATCGTGGGCTCGCGCGCCGAGTCGCTCGACGACGTCGAGCGCACCGTCGAGGACATCCTCGGCCTGGCCACGCCGCCGCCCCATCTGAGCTGCTACGTCCTGACCCCCGAGCCGGCCACCCCGCTCGGGCGCGACCCGCGCCGGCACCCCGACGAGGATGCCGCCGCCGAGGCCTACGAGCTGGTGGGGCGGCGCCTGGAGGCCGCGGGATATCGCTGGGAGGAGATCTCGAACTGGGCGCGCCCCGGGCACGAGTCGCGCCACAACCAGCTCTACTGGGACCAGGGCGACTACCAGGGCGTGGGCTCGGCGGCGCACTCGCACCGGGCGGGACGGCGCTGGTGGAACGTGCGGACCCCCGACCGCTACATCCGGCTCATCGAGGCGGGGCGCTCGCCGGTGGCCGGCGCGGAGGTCCTCGACGAGGCGAAGCGGGCCTTCGAGCGCGACTCGCTGGCCCTGCGCACCCGCCGGGGCGTCCCGGTGGAGGCCTTCGAGTCCCTCGACGAGATCGCCCACCTGGTCGACGTGCGCGCCGGGACCGTGCGCCTGGCGCCGCAGGGCCGACTGCTGGCCAACCAGGTGATCCTGCGGCTGCGCAGCGGACGCTAGGAGGGCGCTCCAGTATCCTTGGCCGATGACCGACCACCGACCCGCCGACCTGCTCGAGAAGGTCGTCAACCTCACCAAGCGTCGCGGCTTCATCTTCCCCTCCGCCGACATCTACGGCGGATTCCGCTCGGCCTACGACTACGGCCCCCTGGGCGTGAACATGCTGCGCAACGTCAAGGCCGCCTGGTGGCGCTCCATGGTCCAGCTGCGCGACGACATCGTGGGCATCGACGCCGCCATCCTGGGCCCCCCGGCGATCTGGGCGGCCTCGGGCCACCTGGAGACCTTCACCGATCCCCTGGTGGACTGCCTGCGCTGCAAGGAGCGATGGCGCGAGGACAAGATCGACGGGGTGTGCCCCCAGTGTGGGGGGACCGAGTTCACCGAGGCCCGGGCCTTCAACCTGATGTTCAAGACCCACGCCGGACCCGTCGAGGGGGAGGGCGCGGCGGCCT
>JAJYEQ010000037.1 GCA_021785695.1 Actinomycetes bacterium | reverse complement strand
TGCAGGCGCGCCGCGCCCAGCGCATCGTGCTGACGCGTCCGGCCGTGGAGGCGGGCGAGCGGCTCGGCTTCCTGCCCGGGGACCTGATGGCCAAGGTCGACCCGTACCTGCGGCCGCTCTACGACGCGCTCTACGACATGCTCGGGCCCGAGGGGACCCAGCGCCTCATCGCCAACGGGTCCATCGAGGTGGTTCCCCTGGCCTTCATGCGCGGGCGCACGCTGAATGACTCCTTCATCATCCTGGACGAGGCGCAAAACACCACGCCCGAGCAGATGAAGATGTTCTTGACCCGTATCGGCTTCAACGCCAAGGCCGTGGTCACCGGCGACGTCACGCAGATCGACCTGAGCGGGCGCGAGAGCGGCATGGACCGCATCGAGTCGATCCTGCACGACGTCGAGGGTGTGCGCTTCGTCCACTTGGGGCGCCGCGACGTCGTGCGGGCGCGGATCGTGGCCGACATCGTGGCCGCCTACGAGGAGCACGGGTGATCGACATCTTCGCCGCCGACGAGCAGCGCGACGTCGCCATCGACCTGGAGCGCTGGACCGAGCTCACGCGCGCGTCGCTCGACGAGGAAGGGGTGCGCGGCCTGGTCGAGGTGTCGCTGATCTTCACCGATGAGGTCACCATGGCGGGCCTGAACCAGCAGTTCATGGGCCAGGCCGGACCCACCGACGTGCTGAGCTTCCCGATCGACGAGGAGCCCGAGCCCGGTGGCCGCTCACCCGACAGCGGGGGCACCGGACCGGGCGACCCGTCGGTGCCCGACATCCCGCAGCTGCTCGGCGACATCGTGGTGTGCCCGGCGGTCGCCGCGCGCAACGCGGTCGACCACGAGCAGTCCACCGAGGACGAGATCGCGCTGCTCATCGTCCACGGGGTGCTGCACCTGCTCGGCTGGGACCACGTGAACGACGAGGAGGCCGAGCGCATGGAGCAGCGCGAGCGCGAGCTGCTGGCTCGCCACTACCGCGCGCGGCCGTGATCGCCACCGCCTGGTCCACAGGCGACACGGCCCTGGTGGCCCTGGTCGCCGTTCTCCTGGTGGTCTCGGGCTTCCTCGCCGCGGCCGAGACCTCGCTGGTGCGGGTGAGCAAGTCGCGCGCCCGCGTCTTGAGCGAGGAAGGACGTCGGGGGTCCCGGGCTCTGGCCAGCCTGGTCACGTCGCCCGAGCGGTTCTTGAACCCGGTGCTCCTGCTGGTCCTGGTGTGCCAGCTGACCTCGGCCACGCTGGTCGGCGTGGTGGCCGGGCACCTGTTCGGGCCGGCGGGCGTCATCGTGGCCACGGTGTGCGAGGTCGTCGTGATCTTCGTCCTGTTCGAGGCGATCCCGAAGAACTTCGCGGTCGCCCATCCCGATGTGACCGCCCTGGTCAGCGCGCCCCTGGTGGCGGGGCTGCTGCGGGTAGCCCCGGTGCGCTGGCTGGCCACGGGGCTCCAGGGACTCGCCGGTGCCGCGTTGCGCCTGATGGGCGCGCCTCCCGGCCCGGCCCGGGTGACCGAGTCCGAGGTCCTGGCCCTGGCCGACGTCGCCCACGAGGACGCGGCCATCGCCTCCGACGAGCGGGCCTTCATCCACTCGGTCATCGAGTTCGGCGACACCATCGTGCGTGAGGTCATGGTGCCCCGTCCCGACTTCGTTGACGTCGAGGCCACCGCGAGCGTCGCGGCCGCGCTCGAGGTCGCCGTCGAGTCGGGGCGCTCGCGACTGCCGGTGCTCGGCGCGGGTGTCGACGACGTGGTCGGGATCGTCCACCTGCGCCAGCTGGCCGCCCTGGTCGTCGCGGGCCGCGGCGACGAGCCGGTGGGGGCCCACGCCAGCGAGGTCCACTTCGTGCCCGAGACCCAGCGGGTGGCGTCCCTGCTCACCGAGATGCGTCGCACGCGCGGCCACCTGGTGATCGTGGTCGATGAGTACGGAGGGACGGCCGGCCTGGTCACCCTGGAGGACGTCTTGGAAGAGCTCGTTGGCGAGATCACCGACGAGTCCGATCCCCACCAGCAGGTGGTGGCCCGCGCGACGGGCTCCGGCCTGACGCTGAGCGGCCGCCTCAACATCGACGACGCGAACGTCGACTACGACCTCGCCCTGCCCAAGGACGGCTGGGACACCGTAGGCGGGCTGGTCTTGGACCTGGCCGGCGGGGTCCCCGAGGTCGGCGAGGAGTTCGCCGTTCCCGGCTACCGCCTGAGGGTGCTGCGCATCGAGGGCCGCCGCGTCGCCGACGTGCTGGTCGAGCCCGACGAGGCCCCGTGACCCGCGCCGGCCTGGTCGCGGTGCTCGGACGGCCCAACGTGGGCAAGTCGACCCTGGTCAACGCGCTCACGCGGGCCAAGGTGTCGATCACGGCGCCGTCGCCCAACACCACGCGACGCGCCGTGCGTGGCGTGCTGACCGAGGGCGGCATCCAGATGGTCTTCGTGGACACGCCCGGGCTGCACCGGGCCCAGTCCACTCTCGGTCACCGCCTCAACGAGGCGGCGCGCCACGCGGTCACCGACGTGGACGCGGTAGTCGCGGTGATCGAGGCGCCCCAGGTCCTGGGGCCGGGCGACCGCACGACGCTCGCCCTGCTGGTGCGTGCCGCGGCCGGGGCACCGGACCTGGCCCCCGTGGTCGTGGTCAACAAGACCGATCGCGCGGGGCGACCGACGGTGGTCGAGCAGCTCGTGACCGCCTCGCGCGTCGTCGAGGAGCTGGCGGCGGCCGCCGGGGTGCCCGAGGTCGCCTCGCGGGTCGAGTACTTCGCGACGGCGGCGCGTACCGGGGCGGGCGTCGAGGCCCTGCGGGACCATCTGCGCGCGGCCATGCCCGAGTCGCCCTACCTGTTTGACGCCGACGAGGTGTCCGACGTCGAGTCGGCCGAGTGGGTGGCCGAGCTGGTGCGCGAGCAGGTGGTGCGGCGCGCGCGCGAGGAACTGCCCCACGCGGTGCACTGCCGCGTCACCGAGCTCACCGAGCGTCGGGCGCGTGTCGAGATCGTCGTCGAGCGCCCGAGCCAGCGGGCCATCGTGCTCGGGCGGGGTGGCCTGAACCTGCGGGCGATCGGGACGGCCGCGCGCCAGCAGCTCCCCGAGGGGATGTACCTCGAGCTGCGCGTCGTGGTCGAGCGGGACTGGCAGCGTCGCGACGACGTGCTCGACCGCTTCGGGTACTGA
>JAJYEQ010000036.1 GCA_021785695.1 Actinomycetes bacterium | reverse complement strand
AAGCCCAGAGTTGAGGACTCGAGCGAGTGGTGTGTCAAGGGTCAGCCGTTACCGTGTCGCGTATCAGGCGTTACTGAGTAACAGAACATCCGTTATCGATCTGTCACGGATCAACCGAGACAGAACAACCGCACTGGCTCCCAGAGCAGGACTCGAACCTGCAACCTAGCGATTAACAGTCGCTTGCTCTGCCAATTGAGCTATCTGGGATCGCTACGGCAACGAAACTCTAGCACCGCGTCTTCCTGCATCACTGGGCGTCGAGCCACGCCACCAGACGGCCGGCGTCCACACTGGCCAGCACCCGCTGGCGGCACCGCGCCAGGCGCTTGGCGAGACCCTGGCGGGTCATTCCCCGGGCGCGCGCCAGCTCGGCGATCGGCGCTCCAGCCACGGTATGGCTCCAGAACGCCTCGAAGTCCTCGCCGCACGACTCGCGCAGCGCGGCGATGACCCACTCGGGAGGATCCGGGCTGAACGTGCGGTCGGCGGCCACATCGGCCAGCGGCACCGACCCGCGTCGGCGGGCCCACACGTCGTGCGCCACGTGCAGCACCTCGGAGGCACGATCCCGGTCCACGCCGAGCGCATCGGCGACGTCGGCCACGGTCAGGTCACGGTCGGGGTGCTGGCGTTGCAGGCGCGCCACGCGCGAGGCCAAGCGCATCGCCTGGTCGGTGACGCCGAGCTGCTCGCGGACCGCCTCGAGCACCATCTTGGTGATCCAGTAGTTCGCGTACGTTGCGAAGCGATACCCGCGCGACGGATCGAACCGGGCCAGCGCGTGGGCCAGACCCTCGACTCCCGCGGCCTCCAACTCGTCGTGCCCGAAGCGGAACCCCCGTTCGAGGACCCGCGCACGAACCAGCCCGCACGTGGCGCGCAGCAGGATCGACTCGGCATCCTGCCCCGCCCGCCGCTGGCGCTCCAGCCGCGATCGCGCCGCGGGATCGGTCTCGGTGGCCAGCCGTCGGGCGACCTCGCGACCGGCGATGATCGCCGGGTAGAGCTGTCGCTCCTCGGCGGCTGACAGGGGTGGCAGCATCGCCAGACCCCCCACCCGCCCCCGGACCACGTTCACGCGGCCGACTCCTCCTCCAGCCATGCGCGCAGCGAGGAGACAGCGGCGCCGGCCTGCTCGGTGTCGAGCATCTCGAGGCGTGCCTTCACGTCGCGGATCACGCTTCCCGCACGCTCGGGGGTGATCTCCCCGGAGCGCATCCGCCGCTCCAGGCGCCGCAGCGCCGCCGTCGCGGCCAGACGAACCAGTTGGGTGACGACGGCCGTCACCATCTCGGCGTTCGGCGGCGCCGGCAGCTCGCTGACGACGGCCGATGCCAGCAGGTCCGCGGCCTCCGCCTCTCCCTGGCGCTCGAGCGACGCGATCGCCGCATCCACGCTCGCCGCGTCGATCAGCTCCTCGAACGCGCGCCGCTGGACTGCGGGGACGAAGTAGGCCGCGCAGAAGTGCGCTCGCGTAGAGGGCTCGAGAACGCACAGACGCAGGGCCGCGACCCCGGGTCGCGGTGGCGCCCCGCGCGCCGGGCGAGCCGAAGGGGCGGGAGCGGGCTCGTTGGGCGACGGCGACGCCGCGGCGGGACGCGCGGCACCCGCCAGCTGCGCGCGCACGCGCTCGCGCACGATCGTCACGTCGATCCCGAGTCGGTCGGCCACGCGCATCACGTACTGGTCGCGCACCAGGTCGCTCGGGTGCTCGGCCAACACCTCGACGGCGCGCTCCCCGGCCCGGGCCCGCGCCTCGGGCGTGGCCCCGGGGCCAGTTGCCGTGGCGCGGTCGAGACGGAACTGCAGGAACGGGACGGCGTCGGCGACGGCCGCCACCAGCGCGGCGGGGTCCTCCCGGGCCACCTCGGCCGGATCGCGCCCGGCCGGCAGCCGGGCGACGGCGACGTCAACCTCGTGGCGGCGCTCCCACTGGTAGACGGCAGCGGCCGCGCTCTGGCCCGCCTGGTCGGCGTCGTAGGCCAGGACGATGCGCCGCGCGAAGTTGCGCATCGTGGTGAAGTGCTCCTCGCCCAGCGCCGTCCCGCAGGTGGCCACGGCGCGCCGCACGCCCGCCTGGAAGAAGGCGATGACGTCGGTGTACCCCTCGCACACGACGATCTCCCCCGAGCGGATGATCTCGTCTTTGGCCCAGTTCAGGCCGTAGAGGGTTCGCCGCTTGGAGTAGATGGTCGTCTCGGCACTGTTCTTGTACTTGGCCGGTGCGTGACCGTCGTGACCGACCTGGCCGGGCAGGATGCGCCCGCCCAGGGCGATGGGCCGCCCACTCGGGTCCAGGATCGGGAAGATGATGCGCGCGCGCATGGCGTCTTGGCGGCGCCCCCGCTGGTTGACGAAGCCCAGCCCCGTCCCGGTGAGGGTGCGCGCGTCGAGGTCGAGGTCACGGGCCAGCGCGTCCCACTCGTCGGGGGCCCAGCCGAGCCGGAACTCGCGAGCCCAGTGCCCGTCGATCCCCCGACTGCGCAGGTAGTCGCGGGCCGGACGGGCCGCTGGATCCGTCAAGAGCCGCTCCTCGTACCAGGCCACCGCGCGCTCCATCGCCTCGAGCAGGCGCTGGCGCTCGTGGCGCTGCCGGCTGGCTGCGGGGTCCTCGTGCAGCTCGATGCCCACCCGATCGGCCAGCTGGCGAACGGCCTCGGTGAACTCGACGTGAAGCGTCTCGCGCACCCAGGTGATCTGGTCGCCCGCCGCGTGGCACCCGAAGCAGTAGTAGCGACCCTCCTGGGCGTTGACCGAGAACGACGGCGTCTTCTCCGCGTGGAACGGGCACAGCCCCACCCAGCGCTGGCCCGAGCGCCGCAGCGCCACCTGCTCGGTGATCAGCGCGACAATGTCGGTGGCCGCACGGACCGCCGCAATGTCCTCCTCCGAGATGGCCACGACCGCCACCGTACCGGAGGGCGTGGGCGCGAACCACGCTGAGTGCGCCGCGCCAACTTCTAGACTCGCGCCGTGCACGACTTGGCCGTCGAGGCGCGCGACATCGTGCGCACGTTCCGCGACGGATCGGTGCGCGCCCTCGACGGGGTCTCCCTGTCCGTCGAGCGCGGCCAGATCTTCGGGCTGCTCGGCCCCAACGGCTCGGGCAAGACGACCATGGTGCGGATCCTGTCGACGATCATCCGGCCCGACTCGGGCACCGCCACGGTCAACGGAGCCGACGTGGTGCACCAGGCCAACGCCGTACGGCGGTCCATCGGCCTGGCCGGCCAGTTCGCCACGGTCGACGACAACCTGACCGGGGTCGAGAACCTGCGCATGATCGGACGGCTCAACCACCTGAGTCGGGCCGTGGTCCAGGAGCGGTCGGCCACCCTGCTCGAGGAGTTCGGGCTGGCCGACGCGGCCCGGCGCAACGTCAAGACCTACTCGGGCGGGATGCGCCGGCGCCTCGACCTGGCCGCCGCCCTGG
>JAJYEQ010000008.1 GCA_021785695.1 Actinomycetes bacterium | reverse complement strand
TCACCGCCGGCGTCGTCAGCGGGGGCTTGGCAAGCTCACACCGATCGAATATGAGACCATTTACATGGGTCGCGAAAGAGGCCCCGAACTGTCTACCAACCAGGTCAACTAAACCTGGGGCAGCCCCAAGCGTCGCCGATGAGAAACAAAATGATCATCGATGCGACCCATCTACCCTTGGACCGGCCAAGTGATGTGAAGGTGGACTTCGGCGTTCGTATGGCGTTGATAATGGCCGATGCAGGTATCAAGATACCGACGAGGAGCAGCGCTATCGGAGCGATGGTGGCAGTGATACCTCCGCGCGCCACGACGAAGTGATGGCCAAGGAATCGAACCGACACAGTCATGTTTGCAGGGTGCAGCCCTAGCACGAGGCCAAGAGCAACGATAGCGACAACACCCAGCACGAGAGGGGTGGCCCGCCAGACAGGTGTCTGCTTCTTCTTGACTACTTCCGTGTCCACTCCATTACCGACTGACTGCGTTTCGTTCCTCCCGGCACCTCTATCTACTCCAACCCTACCCAGAGGTTCACCCATCTGACGGTCCAGTAAGGCTCCTTGGAGACACTGAATCAAATCAAAACTCGACCAGACGCCGAACGGGTGGGTGATTGGAGAGTTTTGCGGTGATGATTATCACAACGCCACGCGAAGGGGGGTCGCCCCCGGTGAGCGGTCCGACGGGGGAGCCGGCCCCGCGCGCAGCGCATCCACCAGTCCACCAGCGTCGGGCCGCACCTCTCGACCTCGGTGGTTCCGAGCTGCCCGGCCCCTCATTCGAGCCGATCGGCCCTCCAGTACGCTGGGCCGGTGAGCGACCCGATCACCGCGTCCATCGAGACCGTGGGCACGACGCTCGATGCCGTCGAGCGCGCCCTCACGAGACTGCGCGAGGGGACCTACCGCACGTGCTCGACCTGCGCAGCGCCCCTCGACCCCGAGGCTCTTGGCGCCGATCCGCTGCTCGAGCACTGCTCGGCCCACGCTGAGCCGCGCTGACTACTTCTTCGTGGCCCAGAAGATCTCGGCGATCCCGTCGATCTCGTTGAGCAGACGATCGGCGACCGCGACGTCGTTGGTCTTCTTGGCCTCACCCGCCGACTTCGTGGCCTGCCAGAACAGGTCGTGGAGGCCCGGGTGGCTGGCCAGGTGCTCGGGCTTGAAGTAGTCGGTCCACAGCACCCACAGGTGGTGCTTGACGAGCTCGCAGCGCTCCTCCTTGATGACGTTGGCCCGCACCTTGAAGTCCGGGTCGGTGGAGGCGTGGTACTTCTCCATGATCGCCTTCACCGACTGAGCCTCGATCCGGGCCTGAGCGGGGTCGTAGACGCCGCAAGGCAGGTCGCAGTGGGCCGAGGCGGTCGCCGGGGCGCCGAGGCGGTCGAGGAGCTCGCGGACTCTGGTTGGCATCACCATGGTGGACCTTTCGCATCGGCACCCCGCGGGGTGCGCTCTGGCTTCGAGCAGCAGGTTAGTCAGGGCTCGCGGCTATCGTGCAGCCGTGCGGCGACTGGTGCACCTGGTGGCGCGGCGCGTCATCATCGAGGGGCTCTCGATGACGCCGACGTACCGTCCCGGCGAGCGTGTCCTGGTGGTTCGGCGCTGGCGCCGGGTGCGACCCGGTGACGTCGTGCTGGCGCGGGACCCCCGCGACCCGGAGCGCTGGCTGCTCAAACGATGCGCCGCGCGCCGCGGCGCCGCAGTGGATCTGCGCGGCGACAACGCCGCGGTCTCGACGGACTCGCGCGACTTCGGCGACGTCTCGGCGCGCGCCATCTCCTGGCTGGTCGTGCGGCCGCGCCGTGCCCACCCCGTAGGCTGACGCAGTGGCTCGGTTCGCCGTCCTCTCGTACCACACGTCGCCGCTCCAGCAGGCCGGGACCGGTGACGCGGGGGGGATGAACGTCTACGTGCGCGAGCTGTCCTCGGCGCTGGCGCGCCTCGGCCACGAGGTCGACGTCTACGCGCGCCGCGACGACCCCGCGTGTCGCGAAACGGTGCTGGTCGAGCCGGGCCTGCGCGTCCACCACGTCACGGCGGGACCGCCGGCGCCCCTGGCGCGCGAACGGTTCATCGAGCACGTCGACGCGTACAGCGCCGGGGTGGCGGCCGCGATCAAGTGTGGTCCGGTGCCCGACGTCATCCACGCCAACTACTGGCTGAGCGGGTTGGCCGGTCACCAGCTCAAGCACGAGTTCGCCGTCCCCCTGGTCATGACGTTCCACACCCTCGAGCGCGTCAAGGCCGCTGCCGAGGCCGGCGAGTCCGACCACCGGGCCTCCCAGGAGGCGGGGATCATCGCCTGCGCTGACGCGGTGCTGGCCAGCTGCCAGGTCGAGGCCGACCAGGTCGTCGAGCTCTACGGGGCGACCCCCGCGCGCGTGCGCATCGTGCCCCTGGGCGTGCAGCACGCCTTCTTCAGCCCGGGCAACCGGTCCCAGGCGCGCCGCGCCCTGGGGCTCGAGCCGTCGCGAGCGCTGCTCGCCTACGTGGGACGTCTCCAACCGCTCAAGGGGGTGGACCTGGCCCTCGAGACCCTGGTCGCCCTGCGCTCGCGCGGCCACGCGGCGCGCCTGGCGATCATCGGCGGCCCCTCGGGACCCGAGGGGCCGTCCACGCTGGCCGAGCTGCACCGTCGGGTGGGCGACGCCGGGGTCATCGACGACGTCATGTTCGTCGCCCCGCAGAGTCACCAGATGCTGTCGTCGTGGCTGCGGGCGGCGGACGTCACGCTGGTGCCCTCGCGCTCGGAGAGCTTCGGGCTGGTGGCTCTGGAGTCGTCGGCCTGCGGTACGCCGGTGCTCGCCAGCAGCGTCGGTGGCTTGCGCAACCTGGTCGAGCCCGGGGTCAACGGGCGGCTCCTCGAGCATCGAGACCCCGCGGGGTGGGCCGACGCCGCCCTCGAGATGATGGACGGCGAGCGTGACGCCTGGGGCGCCCGGGCCGCCGCGCTGGCGGCTCGCTACACCTGGCGCGCGGCTGGCGAGGAGCTGGTCGACCTCGTCTCGGGCTTCGCGGCCGCCGGGCTGGTTCGCTGCTGAGCCGGCTCGCTGGCGATGTGGCGCACTAGCGTGATTCCGTGAACTACGACCTGGTCATCGTGGGTGGGGGGCGCATGGGTGCGGCCCTGGCCGAGGGGCTGGTGCGCGCGGCCTGGGCGCCGCGCGAGCGCCTGGCGGTCGTCCAGCCCAGCCTCGCCAAGCGCGAGGCCCTGGCGGCCCGCCTGGAGGGCGTGGCGGTGCTCGAGACGCTGTCGGCGACCGACGTGGGCGAGTCGACCGGAGCGATCCTGTGCGTGAAGCCCGACTACGCCGAGTCGGTGGCCCGCACCATTGCGGCGACCGGCGTGGCCCGCATGCTGTCGGTGGTGGCGGGACTGACGACGGCCCGTCTGGAGGCCGCCATCGGCCGCCCGATCCCGGTCGTGCGCTCGATGCCCAATACGCCGGTCCTTGTGGGCCAGGGGGCCACCGCTATTGCCGGGGGCAGCCACGTCACCGCGGAGGACCTGGCCTGGGCCGAGTCGATCCTCGGTGCCGTCGGCTCGGTCGTGCGCGTCACCGAGCGCAACATCGATGCGGTGACCGGGCTGTCGGGATCGATGCCGGCCTACTTGTACCTGGTCGTCGAGGCGCTGATCGAGGCGGGCGTGCACCAAGGACTGCCCCGCGACGTCGCGCGAACCTTGGTCGTGGACTCCTTCGTGGGCTCGGCCGCGCTCCTGGCCGCGTCGTCGGGTTCACCCGAGGAGCTGCGGGCGCAGGTCACCTCGCCGGGTGGCACGACCGCGGCCGGCCTCTACATGCTGGAGCGCCACGCCGTGCGCTCGGCCTTCATGGAGGCCGTTGCCGTGGCGGCCGAGCGCAGCCGCCAGCTCGGGCGCTGAGCCGCGAGCGAGGGGCCGGCGAGGGCTCGGTAACGTGGGGGAGATGACGTCAGCCCCAAGACGCCGGCTGTCCGAGCGAACGATCGCGCGACTGCCCGTCTACCAGCGAATCGTCGACGAGTGGTTGCGTGAGGGCCGCGTGCGGCTCGATTCGGTCTCGCTGGCCGAGCGGGCGGGCGTCACGGCCACGACGGTGCGCCGGGACCTCGCGGGTCTGGGGTCGCTGGGCACGCGCGGCTCCGGCTACGCGGTCGCGTCCCTGCGCGAGGCGCTGGCCGAGGCCCTCGGGCAGGACCGCTCCTGCGAGGTGATCCTCGTGGGCGCGGGCAACCTGGGCCGGGCGCTCGTGAACTCAGCGAGCTTCCTGCCCGTGGGTGCGCGACTCACGGGTCTCTACGACGCCGACGAGGAGCTGGTGGGCACGGAGGTGGCCGGACAACGCGTCCTGTCGGCAGTGCGCGGGTTCCCCTCCGCCGATGTCGCGGTGCTGTGCGTTCCCGCGCCGGTGGCTCAGTCCGTCGCGGACCGCTGCGTCGATGCGGGCATCCGGGCGCTGCTCAACTTCGCCCCGTGCGTCTTGAACGTGCCGCCGGGCACCGTCGTCCACGACGTGGATCTCTCCATCGCGCTGCAGGTTCTGCTCTACCGGCTCAATCACGGCGGGGGCTTCTGGGGCGACCTGTGGCGCTCGAGCCTCGACACGACCGGGGCGCAAGATCCCGGGCTCGAAGCGACTGCCGGTGCCATCGGTAGGATGGCGCCGTGATGGGGGCCCCGTGGCCGTAATCGCCGTGGGCGTGGACCACGAGCACGCCTCGCTCGACCTGCTCGAGCGCGTCAGCATCCCCGAGCACCGGTGGGGCAAGGTGCTGCGCGAGCTGGTCACCCACCGCAACATCCACGAGGCGGTGTTCGTGTCGACGTGCCTGCGCACCGAGGTCATCGCCACGATCGACTTCTTCCACTCGGCGATCGAGGACGTCACCCGCACGCTGGCCGCGGCGTCGGGGGTCGAGGAGGACGAGCTGGCCGAGCTGGTCACGGTGAGCTTCGATCGCGGCGTGGCCCGCCACCTCTTCGAGGTGGCCGCCGGCCTGCGGTCCGTCGTCCCCGGCGAGTACGAGGTGCTGGGCCAGCTGCGCCGCGCCCTGGAGGTGGCCGAAGAGGAGCACACCGCCGGTCCCGAGCTGGTGGAGCTGTTCCACCGCGCCCTGGCGTCGGGCCGGCGCGTCCGGGCCGAGACGGCGATCGCTCGGGGCACCACGAGCTTTGCCTCGGCGGCCGTGGCCCTGGCCCTGGAGGGTGTGGGCGACGAGATCGCCGGTGCGCCCGTCGTGGTCGTGGGGGCTGGTCAGCTGGCCAGCGGCGTCGCGCGCTCCCTGGTGGGGCTGCACCCGCCGATCGGCGAGCTGGTGATCGTCAACCGGACGTCGGCGCGCGCCGAGGCCCTCGCGCAGAGCCTGGAGGACCCGCGGGTGCGCGTCGCGGGACTCGACGCGCTGCCCGAGTTGCTCACGCGGGCGCGATTGGCCGTGGTGGCCGCCGAGACCGCGGGTCCGCTGGTGACCGCGGAGCACCAGCACGCCGTGAGCGGGCCGCTGCTGCTGGTCGATCTGGGCCTGCCGCGCGCGGTCGTCCCCACCGATGCCGCCGGGGTGCGCCGGCTCGACCTCGACGACCTGCGCGAGCGGGTCGACGCCGCGCTGGTCGGGCGCCGCGAGGCCGTCGGCCACGCGCGGTCGATGGTCGAGGCTGACGTGGACCGCTACCTCGAGGACCGGCGCAGCCGTGGCGCGAGCCCGGTGGTGCGCGCGCTGCGCGAGCGCTTCGACGAGATCGTCGCGACCGAGCTGGCCCGACGCGCCAGTGAGCTCGCCGAGTGGTCGCCCGACCAGCGCGACCAGCTGTCCTCGGTCGTGCGCTCGGTCGTGGCCAAGATCGCCCACCGCCCCACCGCCGTGCTCAAGGAGGCGGCCGGGAGCGAGCACGGCGTCCGCCTCAGCGACTCCCTGCGCACCCTGTTCGACCTATGACGCTGCGACTGGCGACGCGCCGCTCACCGCTGGCGCTCCTCCAGGCCGAGTCGGTGCGCGCCCGCCTGGCCGGCCGCGGGGTGCCGGCCGAGCTCGTGAGGGTCGAGACGCGCGGCGACCGTCACGCCGAGCGGCCCCTGGTCGAGTTCGCCGGGCAGGGCGCCTTCGCCGTCGAGATCCAAGAGGCGGTGCTGGCGGGTCGCGCTGACGTGGCCGTCCATAGTGCCAAGGACCTGCCCGGCCGCACGCCGGCGGGCTTGGTCCTGAGCGCCGTGCCCGAGCGCCGCGACGCGGCCGACGCCCTCGTGGGCCGGACCCTGGCGGCGCTGGGACCGGGCGCGACCGTGGCGACGGGATCGCCGCGGCGCCGAGCCCTGCTCCTGGAGCGCCGTCCGGACCTGACCGTCGTCGGCCTGCGCGGCAACATGGCGACGCGGCTGTCCGCCCTGACGCGCGGCGTCGACGCGATCGTCGCGGCCGTGGCCGCCCTGGAGCGTTTGGGCCTGGACGACCAGGTGAGCGAACGACTCGACGTCACCTGGTTCATCCCCCAGGTCGGCCAGGGGGCGCTGGCCCTCGAGTGCCGCGAGGACGACGCCACCACCACCGCGGCTCTGGCCACGATCGACGACCTCGCTGCTCACGCCGCCGTGCGCGCGGAGCGTGCGTTCCTGGTCGAGCTCGGCGCGGGCTGCACGATTCCGGCCGGCGCCCACGCCCAGGTCGGGGGGGGCGGGGACGTCGAGATCGCCGGTGCGATGGTGGGAGTCGACGGGGGGCGCAGCGTGCGCGCCACCCTGCGCGGATCCGACCCCGAGGCGCTCGGCGCCGCCCTGGCCCGCCGCCTGCGCGACGACCTGCTCGGGTCCGAGCTGCCGGGCTGGAAGGCCTAGTGCGCGTCGTGGCGACCCGCGAGCGCGGGCGCAACGACGCCCTGCGCGACTGGCTGCCGGCGTCGGCCGACCTGGTCGAGGTACCCGTGACGGCGACGCGCTTCCGCGACGCCGGCGCGGTGGCCGAGGAGGCGCAGGCCCTGGGGGCCGCATTCGCCCGCGCCCTGGTGGTCACGAGCACGCGGGCCGTGGGCTACGTCGAGCTGGTGGCCGGTGCGCTGGCCCCGGGAGCCGCCGTGTGGTCGATCGGCGCAGCGACCCAGGAAGCCCTCGCCCGCGTGGGCTGGCCGCCCTCGGCGACGGCGCCGCGGGCCGGCGCGATCGCCGAGCAGATCGTCGAGGGTCCGGTCCTGGCACTGGTGGCCCGGGAGGCTCGCGACGAGCTGGGCGAGGTGCTGACCCGCCGCGGCATCGCGTGGCGCGCGCTGTGGTGCTACGAGACGGTGGAGCAGCCACTCGACGCCGACGCTCGGCGGGCCCTGGCGTCGGCCGACGCGGTCGTCATCGGCGCACCCTCGGCGTGGCGGGTGGCCGGTCCCCACGTCCCCCCGAGCGCCTGGGTGGTCGTGCCTGGCCTCACCACCGCCGATGCGGTGCGACGCGAGCACGAGCGGGTGCTCGTGGGATGGGACCGCACCACGGGTGCCCGGCTGGCCGAGCTCACCGGCCCTCCCGGCGCTGACCCCGCGTAGTGTGGGCTCGTGTTCCCCCTGGAGCGGCCCCGCCGACTCCGGCGGACACCGGCCCTGCGCCGGCTGGTCGCCGAGACGTCGATCTCGCCGGCTGACCTGGTCGCGCCGCTGTTCGTCGCCGAAGGTCGCGCCGAGCCGCAGCCGATCGCGTCGCTGCCCGGCCAGGTCCAGCACACGCTCGACTCCCTACGCGCCGAGGTCGGTCGCCTGCACCGTCTGGGCGTGGGCGGCGTCATCGTCTTCGGCATTCCCGCGCGCAAGGATGAGCGCGGCTCGGGTGCCTACGATCGAGACGGCGTCGTCCAGGTGGCCCTGCGCGCGCTGCGCGACGACGTCGGTGACGACCTGGTGGTCATGGCAGACCTCTGCCTCGACGAGTACGTGACGCACGGGCACTGCGGCGTGCTGGCACCCGACGGCACCGTCGACAACGACGCCACGCTGCCTCTCTACGCGGCCACGGCGGTGGCCCAGGCCGAGGCCGGCGCGGCCGTCGTCGGGCCGAGCGGCATGATGGACGGCCAGGTCGGGGCGATCCGGGCGGCCCTCGACGAGACCGGGCACGCCGACACCGTCGTGATGGCCTACAGCGTCAAGTACGCCAGTGCCCTCTACGGCCCCTTCCGCGAGGCCGTTGACGTGACCATCGCCGGTGGAGGCGATCGCCGCGCCTACCAGCAGGACTGGCGCAACCGGCACGAGGCGCTGCGCGAGGTGCGCGCCGACGTGGACGAGGGCGCCGACATCGTCATGGTCAAGCCCGCCTTGACCTACCTCGACATCCTGGCTGCCGTGCGCCAGGCGGTGTCGGTCCCGGTGGCCGCGTACCAGGTGAGCGGGGAGTACGCCATGGTCAAGGCCGCGGGCGAGCGGGGCTGGATCGACGAGGGTGCGGTGGCCCTCGAGCAGCTGACGGCGATCAAGCGGGCCGGGGCCGACTTCATCCTCACCTACTTCGCCGGCCAGGTGGCCCAGGAGCTCCAGGCGTGAGCCCGACGAACGAGGAGTGGTTCGCGCGCGCCCAGCGGGTGATCCCGGGCGGCGTGGACTCGCCCGTGCGCAGCTTCGCCGCGGTGGGCGGCACGCCCTACACCGTGGTGAGCGGCCAGGGAGCCTTCGTCGAGGACGTCGAGGGGCGTCGCTACCTCGACTTCGTGCAGTCCTACGGCGCCTCGCTGCTCGGCCACGCCCATCCGGCCGTGGTCGCTGCCCTGAGGGAGGCCGTGGCTCGCGGCACGACGTTCGGGGCCCCGACGCCGGGCGAGGTGCGCCTGGCCGAGCTGATGACCACGCGGGTGCCCGGCCTCGAGCAGGTGCGCTTCGTGTCCTCGGGCACCGAGGCCGTCATGAGCGCCGTGCGTCTGGCGCGCGGGGTGACGGGTCGGCGACGCGTGGTCAAGTTCGACGGCTGTTACCACGGGCACTCCGACGCGCTCCTGGTCGCGGGGGGCAGCGGTGTCGCCCAGCTGGGCCTGCCGGGCTCGGCGGGCGTGACCGCCGGAGCCGTCGCCGACACGGTCGTCGCCACCTACAACCAGGTGCCCGAGCTCGACGAGTCGGTGGCGGCGGTCCTCGTCGAGCCCGTCGCGGCCAACATGAACCTGGTGGCTCCGGCCCCGGGGTTCCTGCCCGGGCTGCGCGCGGCCTGCGATCGCGTCGGCGCCCTGCTGATCTTCGACGAGGTGATCACGGGCTTCCGCCTCGGCTGGGCGGGGGCCTCGGCGCACTACGGCGTGACGCCGGACCTGTGGTGCTACGGCAAGGTCATCGGGGGCGGGCTGCCGATCGGGGCCTTCGGCGGCCGGGCCGACGTGCTCGCCGCTCTGGCACCCGAGGGACCCGTGTACCAGGCCGGGACGCTGTCGGGCAACCCGGTGGCCACGGCGGCCGGGTCCACGGTCCTCGAGGTCGTCCAGCCCGCCGACTACGCGGACCTCGGCGGGCGCGTCGCGCGCTTCGCCACCGGACTCGAGGAGGCCGTGGCGTCCGCCGGGCTGGTCGCGCGCGCACCGGCGGTGGGACCTCTCCTCGGGCTGTTTCTCTCGCGCGAGCCCTTCGACCTGCCCACGAGCTTCGCCGGGGTGCGCGCGCTGGCCGACAACGGCCTGTACCGCCGGTTCTTCCACGCCCTGCTCGATCGGGGTGTCGCCCTGGCCCCGGGGGCCTACGAGATCCTGTTCGTGTCCCTGGCCCATGAGGAGGCACTGCTCGACAGCGCGCTGTCCGCCGTCGCCGAGGCGGCCCGGGTGGCCGCCACGGCGTCGTGACGACCCTGCACAGCGTCGGCTGGCGGGTCCACCCGAGCTTCGTCCCCCACGGGCCCGTCGCGCCGGTCACCCTGCTGGCCGATGACGAGGGCCTGACGCAGCTGGCCGGCGTCTACCCGGTCGCGTGGCGCACGCCCTGGAGCGAGATCACCGACCTCGCCCTCGTGCGCCGGGGGCCCAGGATGGTGCTGGTGGCCACGGTCAGTGGCCGGCGGGTCGAGTGGCGCCACCGGGGCCTGGAGGACTTCGAGGCCGTCCGCGCGCTGGTCGAGGAGCGCGGGGGGACCGTGGGCCGGGTCACCCGGCGTCGCTGGGTCGTCCTCGGCGTCGCCGGCGCGGTGGTGGCCGCCTCGCTCGGGGGCGTCATCGGCGCCCTGCTGCACCACGGGCCGGGCCCGGCCAACGAGCCGTCTCTGGCCGCGGGGGCGGGACTGACGGCTCGCGACCTGCCGTCGGGCTGGTCGGCCACCCCGACCGGGCTGCTCTCGTTCCTGGATCCTCCCGCCGGAACGGTCGACCCGGTGACGACGACCACGCCGCTCTCCGTGGACCTGGTCACGCCGCGGGTCGTGGCGCGCTTCCAGTCGTGCCTGGGGGTGTCGGCGTCGGCCGACCGCGTCTTCGGACGCGCCGCCCAGCTGCCCGACGTCCAGGTCACCTCGCCCCTCTATCACCGCGTCCGGCCCGCCGAGACCGAGCTGGTCACGGTGGCCCAGGTCTACGCGACCACCACGATGGTGCGCCGTGACGTGGCCGAGATGTCCCGGCCCCACTTCGGGGCGTGCTTCGCGGACGCCAGCGCGTCCCTCCTGGAGTCGACCTTCACCGGCCAGCTGACCCTGGCGCACGGCGCGACCTCGTGGACGCCCCGCACGTTCGCGCGCGGGTGGGCGCGAGGTGGCGTGGTGCCGCTGCACCTGCCGGGCGTGACCCGGCCCTACGAGCTCGTGGTCGAGGTAGTGGCGGGGGGCCGCGACGAGACCACGCTGAGTTTCGTGACCCCGACGTGGCCGGCAGATCGCTCCCTGGTGGCCGGGCTGGTGGGCACGCTCAAGGCGCGCATCAACGGCCGCGACGCGGCCGCCTGATCAGCCGCCGGCGAACCCGACGACCAGGTCGGTGACGAAGCCGGCCACCAGACCCAGGGCGATCCCGACCATCACGGTGGTCTGATGCTCGCTGCGCGCGGTCACCCCGAGCAGCTGGGCGATCACGAAGATGATCGACCCGCCGGCCAGGCTGAGAAACGCGATGGACAGCGTCGGCGAGGACCACGCCCAGCCAACCAGCGTGCCGAGCGTCGTGGGGCCGCCCCCGATGAGCGCGGTGAGGCCGAGGTATCGCCAGGAAGGTTGGGCCGCGCCCACCAGGGGGCTCACGATGCCGAAGCCCTCGGTGGCGTTGTGCAGGGCGAACCCGATGACCAGCACCGTCGACAGGCCGAGCAGCCCCGCGCGCGCGCTCGAGCCGATGGCCAGCCCCTCACCCATGTTGTGCAGGCCGATGCCGGTGGCGATCATCAGGCTCAGGCGTCGCGGGTCGCGGGCTGGGGAGGCGCCCGCGCCGGGCGAGCGCCGCGGGTAGAGGGCCAGGCCGAGCAGGCCCACGGCCGCTCCCCCCAGCAGCACGGCGACGTCGAGCCCAGCCCGCGACAGCGAGCCGTGGTGGCGCAGCGCGCGCACGGCCTCCTGGACGGGTTGGTAGGCGGCCGAGAACACGTCGATGACCAGGAACATCAAGACGCCGGTGGCCAGCGCAGTCAGGAGGGTGCGCACGCGGTCACTGGGGCGCTGCCAGCGCGCGATGGGCAGGCCCAGGATGATCGTGGCGCCCGCGATGAAGCCCAGCAGGACCGTGCGCGTGAAGGTCACGCAGTCAGTCCCGGCTCTCGCCGACCAGTGTCTCGAGGGCCCGGTCGGGCAGCATCGCGGTGAGGCGGGCCAGGCCGCGATAGGCGATCTCGCCGGGGCCCTGGCGGTCGTTGCTCATCAGGTTGGACATGACGGTCAGGACCTCGCGCATGACCGGCTCGATCCGCATGCCCACCGCCACCAGGGTGGTCAGGATCGTGGGGTCCGAGATCAGGCGCACGAAGGCGCGCGCCACGCGGTAGTAGTCGCCGTAGTAGGCGCGCAGCCGGTCCTCGTAGGCGCGCAGCCGCGTCGGGTCCTGGGCGGCGAGCGCCTCGCCCAGGACTCCCGCGGCCAGGCGGCCGGTCTCGTAGGCGTAGGCGATGCCCTCGCCGTTGAAGGGGTTGACGGTGGCGCCGGCATCGCCCACGACCAGGGTGTTTGCCCCCACGCGGGGACCTCGCGCCAGTCCCATGGGGAGGCGCCCGCCGGTGGGCGTGCTCAGGCGCGACTCCTCGTTGAGGCCCCAGGCGGCGCCGACCTGAGCCACGAAGTACTCCAGCAGGCGCGTGGTGTTGACGCCTTTCCAGGCGCCGTCGGTCGACAGGAGCCCGACGCCGACGTTGACACGCCCGTCGCCGAGGGGGAAGACCCACCCGTAGCCGGGCACCACCTTGCCGGCGGGGTCGCGGATGTCGAGGTGCGACTCGATCCAAGGCTCCTGGTCACGCGAGCTGCGGTAGTAGCCGCGCAGGGCCATGCCCTGGGGCCACTGGCGGATGCGCGTGACGCCCAGCTCGCGGCCCAGGCGGGAGTTCTGCCCGTCGGCGGCCACCACGAAGTGCGCGCGCACGTCGGCGTGCACGGCCGCGTCGTGGTCGACGACCGCGACGCCGCTGGCCGAGCGCAGGCCCCCGTCGGCCGCCTCGACCGCCTCGAGGAGGCCCGTCGCCTCCACGCCCGTCAGGAGCGTCGCCCCCGCCGCGGCGGCGTGCTCGGCCACCAGGGCGTCCAGGTCGAGCCGCGTGATCGTGTAGCCGTAGTTGGGAAAGGTCTCGTGGTCGGGCCAGCGCATCTCGATCGCGGCCCCGAACCCGTGGGCCCGCAGCCCGTCGTAGCGGTGCCCGCGGGCCGCCACCGCGTCTTCCAGGCCCATGTCGCGCAGCTGGAGCACCGAGCGTGGCGTGAGCCCGTCGCCGCACGTCTTGGCCCGGGGGAGCTGCTTCTTCTCGACCAGGGCGACGGACCAGCCGGCCCGAGCCAGCCAGTACGCGCAGGCGCTGCCGCTGGGGCCGGCTCCGACGATGACGACGTCGAAGATCTGGTCCGCATCCAGGTCACGCAGTTCAGGCACGGGGGAATCCTAGGACCTTCGTCCCGCCAGCCAGCGAGGGAGAGGTCCCGGTGCGGTCTGGTAGAACATACGGACGTGGACCAGTACCTCCCCTTACTGGGACTCCTCATTCTGGGAGTTCTGTTCGCGTCCGGCTCCTTCGTCGCCTCGGCGTGGCTCGCCCCGCACAAGCGACCCACCGACGCCAAGGTCGCGCCCTACGAGTGCGGCATCGTCCCCCTGGTGGCGCCGCCCCAGCGCTTCCCGGTCCGGTTCTACCTCGTGGCGATGATCTTCGTGATCTTCGACATCGAGGTCGTCTTCATGTACCCCTTCGCGGTGGTGTTCCGCCAGCTGGGGCTCTTCGGGCTCGTCGAGGTCCTCGCCTTCTCGGCCGCCGTCTTCGCGGCCCTGCTGTTCTTGCTCAGTGAGGGCGCGCTGACGTGGGGCCCGGTCAAGCACCTGACGCGCGGCGTCCCGGGGCGCACCAGCGACTCGACGATCGTGCGCATCGGTGGGGACCCGGGAAGGGCGGCCTGATGGGCTTCGAGGACCTGCAGCACAACTTCCTCACCTCGCGGGTCGAGGACCTGGTCCGCTGGGCCCGGCGCGCCTCGGTGTGGCCGGCCACCTTCGGACTGGCGTGCTGCGCCATCGAGATGATGGCGTCGGGCGCGGCCGACTACGACCTGGCCCGCTACGGCATGGAGGTGTTCCGCAACTCGCCGCGCCAGGCCGACCTCATGATCGTCGCCGGCCGCGTCTCCCAGAAGATGGCACCGGTCCTGCGCCAGGTGTACGACCAGATGACCGAGCCCAAGTGGGTCATCTCGATGGGCGTGTGCGCCTCGACGGGCGGCCTGTTCAACAACTACGCGATCGTCCAGGGCGTCGACCAGGTGATCCCGGTCGACGTCTACGCCCCGGGCTGCCCGCCCAGTCCCGAGACGCTGATGCACGCGATCCTCACGCTGCACGAGCAGATCCGCACCGGCGAGATCCTGCGCCGCCGCGAGACCGGCCAGCCCACGCACCTGGAGCACGAGGGCAGTCCCTGGACGCCCGAGGTGCCCGTGGCGGTGCGGGTGGGGACGCCCCGGTGATCGAGCTCCCCGCCGCAGCGCCCGCCGACGTGATCGTGGCCGAGGCCCGGGCCGCCGACGTCGGCTGCTTCCCGCGCCCCGACCAGTACCTCGACCTGGTGCGGGCCTGGCACGACGACGGCTTCGAGCTGTGCGTGGACGTGTGCGCGGTCGACTACCTCGAGCACCCGGACCGCGAGGTTCCTGACGGCGTCACGCCGACGCGCTTCGAGGTCGTGACCAACCTGCTGAGCATGTCGCGCCGCCAGCGTGTGCGGATCCGCGTGCAGGCCGGCGACGAGCAGCCCGAGGTCGCCAGCCTGTTCTCGATCTACCCGGGCAGCGAGGCCATGGAGCGGGAGGCCTTCGACCTCTTCGGCGTCGTGTTCTCCGGCCACCCGGACCTGACCCGGATCCTCATGCCCGAGGACTGGGAGGGTCACCCCCTGCGGAAGGACTACAGCGTCGGACGCGTGCCGGTGCAGTTCAAGGAGGCGCCAGGACCCCGATGAGCGATCCCACCGTCCGCGTCGCCGAGCGCCCCGACCTGCTGACCGCCGAGACGTCCGAAGGCGCCCAGGAGTTGCTCGCGCGCACGGCCACCTCGCCGGCCGAGCTGGGCCGCGAGGTCGGCTCGGTCGTGCACCTCGAGGGCCACGGGTTCGACCCCAGCGACGTCGACATCGAGCGCCACGACGACGAGACGATGATCTTGAACATGGGTCCGTCGCACCCCTCGACCCACGGGGTGCTGCGGATCATGATCGAGCTCGACGGTGAGTTCATCTTGCGCGCCAAGCCGGTGATCGGCTACCTCCACACCGGGATGGAGAAGACGGGCGAGCAACTCAGCTTCGTCCAGGGCGGCGTCAACGTGACGCGCATGGACTACCTGAGCCCGGTCATCAACGAGCTGAGCTACGCGATGGCCATCGAGAAGCTGCTGGACCTCGAGGTGCCCGAGCGCGCCGTGTGGATCCGGATGATGATGTCCGAGCTGAACCGCATCGCGTCCCATCTGGTGTGGATGGCGACCAACGGCATGGACGTGGGCTCTACGACCATGATGATCTTCGGCTTCCGCGAGCGCGAGCTGATCCTGGCGTTCTTCGAGAAGACGGCCGGCCTGCGCATGAACCTGAACTACGTGCGCCCCGGGGGTGTGGCGGCGGACCTGCCCGACGGCTGGCAGGATGACGTGACCGTCATCTGCGACACCATCGAGGAGCGCTCCTACGAGTACGACCAGCTCCTGACGGGACAGCCGATCTTCCGCGAGCGCATGGTCGGCGTCGCCCCCATCACGGCCGAGGAGGCGCTGGCCCTCTCGGTGACGGGCCCGCTCCTGCGCTCGACGGGTGTGGCCTGGGACCTGCGCCGGACCATGCCGTACCTGGCCTACGACGAGGTCGACTTCGACGTGATCGTGGGGACCTACGGTGACAACTTCGACCGGTACGCCGTGCGCCTCAACGAGATCCGCGAGTCTGTGCGGATCGTGCGCCAGTGCGTCGAGCGCATGCCCGCCGGCGACTACCGCAGCCAGGACCCCAAGGTCACGCCGCCGCCGCGCGCGCGGATCGGCGAGTCCATGGAGGCCCTCATCCACCACTTCAAGCTCTTCACCGAGGGGTTCCACGTGCCCGCCGGCGAGGTGTACTCGGCCGTCGAGTCGCCGCGCGGCGAGCTGGGCTGCTACCTGGTCTCCGACGGCGGCGCCAAGCCCTACCGCCTGCACGTGCGGGGTCCGAGCTTCGTCAACCTGCAGGCCATCCCGCTGCTGATGCGCGGGGGCTCGATGTCCGACGCCATCACCGTCATCTCGACGGTCGACCCCATCATGGGAGAAGTGGATCGATGACCTATTTCCGCAGTGACATCCGCCAGCGGGCCGAGGAGCTGGTGTCGCTGTACCCGCGCCGTCGCTCGGCGATGCTGCCGCTGCTGCACCTGGCCCAGGAGCAAGACGGGTACCTGAGCGACGCCGGCATGGCCGAGGTCGCCGAGCTGACCGGGACCACGCCGGCCGAGGTCCGGGGCACGGCGGCCTTCTACGACATGTTCCACCTCGAGCCGGTGGGCCGCTACGTGGTGGGCGTCTGCACGAACATCGCGTGCCTGCTCGCCGGAGGCGAGGATCTGCTGGAGCACGCGCGCCGCACGCTGGGCTGCGAGGTCGGCCACACCAGCGCCGACGGCCTCTTCACCCTCGAGGAGACCGAGTGCCTGGCCGACTGCAACATCGCGCCCGCCGTGCAGGTCAACCACCGCTACGTGCACGCCACCACGCCCGAGGAGCTCGACCGGTTGGTCGAGGACCTGCGCGCCGGGCGCCGCGACCACGACATCCCGCCGCACGGCACGCTGATCCGCGTGCGCCGCTCGGGCGGGCTGCGGGTCGGCGCCGCCGAGCTGGCCGAGGAGCGCGCCCAGGCGCGCGCCGAGCGCGAGGCCCGCGAGGCCGCGGCGTCGGAGGCCTCGTAGTGGCGGCCGTCGACACTCCACCCATCGTCACGGCGCGCCGCGACCTGGCCGACTCGCACACGCTGGCGCGCTACCTGGACACCGGGGGATACCGGGGGCTGCGCCAGGCGCTCACGATGCACCCCGAGGCGGTCGCCGCCGAGGTCGACGCCGCCTCGCTGCTGGGTCGCGGCGGCGCGGGATTCCCCGCCGGGCGCAAGTGGTCGATGTTGCGCAAGGCGCCGATCTCGTACCTGGTGGTCAACGGGGACGAGTCCGAGCCGGCCACCTTCAAGGACCACTACCTGGTCGAGCGCGACCCGCACCAGCTGGTCGAGGGCGTGGTGATCGCGGCCTACGCGCTGCAGGTCACCCAGGCCTTCATCTTCTTGCGCGGGGAGTTCGCTCTCGGTCTCGAGCGGGTCCAGCAGGCCATCAACGAGGCCTACGAGCACGGAGCGCTGGGCCGCAACATCTTCGGCTCGGGCTTCTCGGTGGACCTCGTCGTGCACCCGGGGGCCGGCGCCTACATCTGCGGCGAGGAGACCGCCCTGCTCGAGGCCCTCGAGGGCAAGCGGGGCTTCCCGCGCATCAAGCCGCCGTTCTTCCCGGCCGTGACCGGTCTGTACGGCGAGCCCACCGTCGTCAACAACGTCGAGACGATGTCGAACCTCCCCTGGATCGTCCTCAACGGCGGGGCGGCCTTCGCCGCCCTGGGCGGCGGGCGCTCCACGGGCACGCGCATGTTCGCGCTCTCGGGTCGCGTGAACCGGCCCGGCGTCTACGAGATCGAGATGGTCAAGAACACCTTCCGCGACCTGATCTTCGACGACCGGCTGGGCGGGGGCATCCCGGGCGGGCACGAGCTGCGAGCCTTCATCCCCGGCGGCGTGTCGGCGCCCTGGTTCGGCCCCGAGCACCTGGACATGGTGCTGGGCCAAGACGAGGTCGGCGCGGCCGGCTCGATGCTGGGTTCGGGCTCCATCGTCGTCATGGACGACACCACCTGCGTGGTGCGCGCGGCCTGGCGGATCACCAAGTTCTTCTCGCGCGAGTCGTGCGGGCAGTGCACGCCCTGCCGGGAGGGATCCGGGTGGGTCGAGCGGATCCTCTACCGCCTGGAGCACGGCGGCGGGCGCACCGAGGACGTCGACGTGCTGCTCGACCTGTGCGACAACATCTCGCCCGGGCTGAACTGGCCGCCCCAGCAGACCACCATCTGCGTGCTGGGCCCGTCGATCCCCTCGTCGATCACCTCGGCGATCTCCAGATTCCGCGACGACTTCTACGCGCACGTCCAGCACGGGAGCTGCCCGCATGAGTGAGCCCATCTCGATCACCCTGAACGGGCGCGTCGTCGCGGCCCGGCCCGGCGAGCTGCTGATCGAGGCCGCCGAGCACGCCGGCGTCTTCATCCCGCGCTTCTGCTACCACCCGCGCATGGAGCCCGTGGGGGTGTGCCGCATGTGCCTGGTCGAGGTGGAGAGCCCGCGCGGGTCCACGCTGCAGCCCTCCTGCTTCGTGCGAGTCAACGACGGCATGGTGGTGAGGACCGACTCGGACAAGACCAAGAAGGCCCAAGACGGCGTCCTGGAGTTCCTGCTGGCCAATCACCCCCTGGACTGCCCGGTGTGCGACAAGGGCGGCGAGTGCCCGTTGCAGGACCAGACCCTGGCCCACGGGTCGGGGGAGACCCGCTTCATCGAGGAGAAGCGCCACTTCGTCAAGCCCGTCGAGATCGGCCCGCTGGTGCTGCTGGACCGCGAGCGGTGCATCCAGTGCTCGCGCTGCACGCGCTTTGCCGCGCAGGTCGCCGGCGACGCGCAGATCGACTTCGCCGGGCGCGGTGACCTCATCGAGGTGGCGACCAGCCCGACGCAGCCCTTCGACTCGGTCTTCTCGGGCAACACCGTCCAGATCTGCCCGGTGGGCGCGCTGACGGCGCGGCCGTACCGGTTCACCGCGCGACCCTGGGACCTGGCCCAGGTCGAGAGCACCTGCACGACCTGTGCGGTGGGCTGCCGCGTGGCCGTCCAGTCCAGCGGCAACCGCCTCACGCGCGTGCTCGGGGTGGACAGCGACGCCGTCAACCACGGCTGGCTGTGCGACAAGGGTCGCTTCACCCTCGACGCGATCGACGGCCACGCCGACCGCGCCGACCCCCTGGACCCCCGAGCCCGCATCACCACCCCCCTGGTGCGCCGCGACGGCGGGCTCGTCCCCACGACCTGGGGCGACGCCCTGGCCCGGGCGGCCGCGCTGCTGCGCGCACCCGGTCCCGATGGCGTGGGCGCCATTGGGGGCGCCGCGCTGACCAACGAGGGCGCCTTCGCCTGGCAGCAGGTGGTGCGTGACGTCTTGGGCAGCCCGCACCTGGATGCCCAGTACGGCGACGGCCTGGATCCCACGCTGGTCCAGTCCCTGCCGGCGGCCACCATCGACGACGCGGCCGCCGCTCGTGTCGTGGTGACCCTGACGGGCGACTTGCGCGAGGAGCTCCCCGTGATGTTCTTGCGCCTGCGCGAGGGTGTCGCCGCGGGCCGCACCGCTCTGATCGAGCTGGCCTCGGGACCCAGTGCCCTGCGGTCGCTGGCCCGGGTCGTGATTCCCGTGGTGCCCGGGGAGGCCGCCGACATCGCCAGCGCCCTGGTCGACGCGGCACGTCCCGCCGGCGCCGACGCCGTGAGCGCCGCGCGCGAGCTCCTGGGCGACGGGGAGGGCGTCGTGGTCGTGGTGGGACGGCCGAACCTCGCCGAGCATCCCGGCATCGCCGAGCGAGCTGCCCTCCGGCTGGCGACGGGACTGCCGAAGGCCCGGTTCCTGGTGGCGCTGCGTCGCGGCAACGTGCGCGGAGCGCTCGACATGGGTCTGGCGGCCCAGTGGCGTCCCGGACGGGTGTATGACGCCTCGGCCCGGGGGCGCGACACGCTCGCGCAGCTCGACGCGCTGCGGCGCGGCGAGCAGAGCGCCGTGCTGCTCCTGGGCGCCGACCTGGTGGGCAACGTCCTGGATCGCCAGGGTGCCGCGGCGGCCCTGGAGGCCGCGGCGGTCGTCGCCGTGACCGGACACGGGTCGCCGACGCTGGCCTACGCCGACGTCGTGCTGCCCGCGCACGTCCAGCACGAGCGCAGCGGGACCGTGACCAACCTCGAGGGTCGGGTCAGCGCCGTGGTGGCCAAGATCAGCGCGCCGGGCGCCGCCTGGTCCGATGTCACCATCGCCGCCGAGCTGGCCACCGAGCTGGGTCAGGCGCTCGACTACGACACGGCTGAGGCCGCCGCCGCCGTCATCGAGCGGACGACGGGCTATCCCGCACACACCGTGCTGACCAGCGCGAGCATCGACGGCGTCGTGGCCGGGACCGGTGCCACCTCGTCGCGCCGGGTGCTCGACCCGATCGCCTTCCCGGGCATCCGCTCGGCCGACGCCGTGGGGCTGGCGTCGTTCGCCGGCGACACGCTGTCCCTCGACGTCGAGGCCGACGCGCGAGGCAACGTGGTGCCGGCGCTCGCCCAGGTGGCGATCGCCGAGGTCACCGTGCCGCCGCTCGACGCCTACGCCTGGCGCGTCCTGGTCGCCCGACGCCTCTACGACCACGGGGCCGCCCTGGCCGCGTCGCCGGCCCTGGCCGAGCTGCGCGTGCCACTGACGCTCGGCCTGCACCCCACCGACGCCGACCGGCTCGGCCTGGCGTCGGGCGACGAGGTCGCGGTGCGCGGCGTCGCCCGCCGGACGGCCCTGCGGGTGCGCATTGACGAGGGGCTGCCGCGTGGCGTCGTGAGCCTGGACGGCGCCACCGGGACCTTCGACGGCGACGACATCCTCGCCGACGTGATCGAGGAGGGCGCGACCGTGGCCCAGGTCCGACTGGAGACGCGATGATGTTGGCCTCGGTCGTGGACCCGATCTACGCCCACGGCCTGACCCTGGCCGTCGTCGTGATCGTGCTGGTGCGCATGCTGGTGGGCTTCGCCGTGCTGATGGGCGCGGTGACGATCATGATCTGGTTCGAGCGCAAGGCGATCTCGGACATGCAGAGTCGCCTCGGCCCGACCCGCTGGGGTCCCTTCGGGCTCTTCCAGACGCTGGCCGACGGCCTCAAGCTGATCGTCAAGGAGGACCTGGTGCCCGCCGAGGCGGACCGGTTCACCTACAAGCTGGCGCCGTACCTCTCGCTGATCCCGGCCCTGGTCACCTTCGCGATCGTGCCCGTGGGCGGCACGGTGCACATCGCCGGGCACCCCGTGACGCTCCAGATCGCCAACCCGCCCGTCGGCGTGCTGCTGATGCTGGCCATGTCGGGCATCTCGGTCTACGGCGTGGTCCTGGCCGGGTGGGCTTCGGGCTCCAAGTACCCGCTGATGTCCGCGGTGCGCGCGAGCGCCCAGATGATCAGCTACGAGGCGGCGCTCGGCATGACCATCGTCACCGTGGTGCTGGCTACGGGCTCGCTGTCGACCCAGAGCATCGTGGCCGCCCAGGCGCACGGCATCTGGCACTGGAACCTGATTCGCCTGGGCGTGGTGCCCTTCGTCGTCTTCCTGATCGCGATCACCGCCGAGCTGAACCGCCCGCCCTTCGACGTGGTCGAGGCCGAGACCGAGCTGGTCGGCGGGTTCCACACCGAGTACTCCTCGTTCCGCTTCGGCGTCTTCTACCTGGCCGAGTTCATGAACACCATCACGATGTCGGCGGTCATCGTGACGCTGTTCCTGGGCGGGCCGGCGGGCTGGGTGCCCAACGTCCCGCACCTGCGCTGGGTCTTCCCGATCCTGTGGTTCCTGATCAAGACGGTGTTCTTCGCCTTCTCCTACATCTGGTTCCGCGCCGCCCTCCCGCGCTTCCGCTACGACCAGCTCATGGACCTGGGCTGGAAGCGCCTCATCCCGCTCAGCCTGGGGTGGATGCTGATCGTCGCGGGCTTCCTCATCAAGATGTCGTGGGGCTTCCTCATGGCCGCACTGGTGATCCTGGCCTGGACCCTGCTCTCGCGTACGGTGACCATCGGCGAGCGGCGCCTGGAGGGCGCCGACTCCCTCCTGCCGGCGGTCGGTGAGCGCCCCCTGCCCGGTCGGGTGCTGCGCGCGTTCACGGACCGGGAGGGGGAGTGATGGCCGGACCACTCGACTTCTTCGGTGGCTTCAAGATCACCTTGCGCCACATGGGGCGCGTCCGGGTGACCACCGCCTACCCGGACGCCAAGCGGCCCAAGCAGCCGCGCCAGCACGGCCGGCACGTCCTGAACCGCTACGAGGACGGCTCCGAGAAGTGCATCGGGTGCGAGCTGTGCGCCGGGGTCTGCCCCGTCGACTGCATCTACGTGCGCGGGCTGGACAACCCGCCGGACCACCCGGTGTCGCCGGGCGAGCGCTACGGCTACGTCTACGAGATCAACTTCCTGCGCTGCATCCACTGCGACATGTGCGTGGAGGCGTGCCCCACCCAGGCGATCACCGAGTCCAAGCTCTTCGAGTTCTCGTTCTCCAACCGCGCCGACGCCATCTACACCAAGGCCGAGCTCCTAGTCGACGACGAGGGCCGGCCCCAACGCCTGCCGTGGGAGGACTGGCGCGAGGGCGAGGACGCCATGACCGGTGGCTGGATGCGCGCCACCTCGCCCTCGGGGGCCGCCGACTACGAGGGCGTGGTCCAGTGGACCGGCGACCTCGGCGTCGGCGTGCGGGCACCCGAGGGCGGCCAGTCCGAGCAGCGCGATGACGCCGCGACGGGCTCCAAGCCACTGCGCACCGCCTTCTTCCGCCACATCGTGCCCCAGGACCTGCCCGACGGGGTGCGCGGGCTGCGCGGTCGCATCGCGGCCTGGCGCGCGATCAAGGGAGGCCAGCTGTGATCGGCGCTGCCTACGCCATTCCCGACATCCTCGCGTTCGTGGTCGCGGCGCTGATGATCCTGGCCGGGGCCATCGGCGTGCTGGCCGTGCGCAATCCCGTGCACGCGGCCCTCAGCCTGATCCTGACGCTCTTCGGCGTGGCGGTGGCGTTCGTCGCCCAGTCCGCCGACTTCCTGGCCGTGGTCCAGATCATCGTGTACGCCGGCGCCATCGTCGTGCTGTTCTTGTTCGTGATCATGTTCCTCGGCGTGGACCGCACCGACCCCGTGCGCGTCGAGCCGTTGGTCGGCCAGCGGGCCCTGGCCGGCGTCGGCGTGGTCGTGACCATCGGGGGCCTGGTGGCGCTGCTGGCGTCCTCGCACTGGGTCACCGGCGCCATCGCCGTGTCGACCTCGGGCCACCCGACGCCCGGCGGCGCGGGCAACGTGCGCGCCGTGGGCACCGCGGTCTTCACCACCTACCTGTTCGCCTTCGAGGCCACGGCCGCGCTCCTCATCATCGCGGTCGTGGGCGCGGTGCTGCTGGCGCGGCGCGAGCGGCGCATGGATCGAGAGGGGGAGGCGTGAACGTCCCGGCAGCCTGGTACCTGGTCCTGGCGGCGGTGCTCTTCGGCATCGGCTCCTTCGGGCTCCTGACCCGGCGCAGCGCACTGATCATCTTCATGTGCCTGGAGCTGCTGCTGAACGCGGTGAACCTGACCTTCGTGACCTTCGCGCGCACCCTGCGCGACATCGGCGGCCAGGCCGCCGTCTTCTTCGTGATGGTCGTCGCGGCCGCCGAGGTCACCGTCGGGCTCGGCATCGTGGTCACGGTCTTTCGCCGCCGGTCCTCCACCTCGGTGGACGAACTCTCCGAGATGAAGGGCTGAGATGGCGCACGTGTCCACCCTGATCCTGCTGCTGCCCCTGGCGGGCTTCCTGGTGATCCTGCTGTTCGGCCGGGGGCTCTCCGAGCGCGCCATCGGCTCCATCGGGACCGGGGCGGTGGCCCTCAGCTTCGTCTTCGCCGTGGTCAGCTACCTCGACCTGCTCTCGCGCAACGCGCGCGAGGTGACCGTGACCATGTTCACCTGGTTCGACGTGGGCGGACTGCACGTGTCGGCCGCGCTGCTCGTAGACCCCCTGTCGGTCACGATGGCCCTGTTCGTGACGGGGATCTCCGCCCTGATCCACCTGTACTCCATCGGCTACATGCACGGCGAGCGCGACTTCCGCAAGTTCTTCGTGTACCTGAACCTCTTCGTCTTCTCGATGCTCACCTTGGTGCTGGCCAACAACCTGGTCCTCACCTTCGTGGGCTGGGAGGGCGTGGGCGCGTGCTCGTACTGGCTGGTCGCCTACTACTTCGACCGCGACAGCGCGGCCACGGCCGGCAAGAAGGCGTTCATCTACAACCGCATCGGCGACGTCGGGCTCCTGGTGGCGATGTTCTTGCTCTTCAGCCGGCTGCACACGCTGAACTACCTGACGATCTTCAACCGTGCCGGGACGCTCACCTCGGTGGCCGCCACCGTGGTCGTGCTGTCCCTGCTGCTGGCCGCGACCGGCAAGAGCGCGCAGATCCCGCTGTTCAACTGGCTGCCCGACGCGATGGAGGGCCCCACCCCGGTGTCCGCCCTCATCCACGCGGCCACCATGGTGACCGCGGGCGTGTACCTGCTGGCCCGCATGGCGCCGGTGCTGGCGCTGTCGAGCTCGGGTCGCGCCACCGTCGCGATCATCGGCGGCGTGACCGCCTTCGTGGCCGCGACGATCGCCACCTCCCAGCGCGACATCAAGAAGGTGCTGGCCTTCTCGACGGTGTCCCAGATCGGCTACATGATCCTGGCCGTCGGGGCGGGCGCCTACTCGGCGGCGATCTTCCTGATGATCGCCCACGCCTTCTTCAAGGCCCTGCTGTTCTTGGGATCGGGGTCGGTGATCCACGCCCTCGACGGCGAGCAGGACATGCGCAAGATGGGGGGACTGGCCCGCTTCTTGCCCCTCACCTTCCCGACCTTCCTGATCGCCTGGCTGGCCATCTCGGGCATCCCGCCCTTCGCCGGCTTCTGGGCCAAGGGCGACGTGCTGACCAACGCCTACGCGTACTCCAAGCCCCTGTGGCTGCTCGGGGTGCTGACGGCGATCCTGACCGCGTACTACATGAGCCGGCTGTTCGTGCTGACCTTCCGGGGAACCGAGCGCTTCCGCGAGGTGACCCACGGGCACGACCCCCACGAGTCGCCCTGGGTCATGACCGTGCCGCTGGTGATCCTGGCCGTGCTCACCACCGTGGGCGGCGTGATCGACCTGCCCTGGATCCACCACAACTCGCTGGCCGGCTTCCTCAACCCGACCTTCGGCTACCTGCCCCTGACCGCCCACGCGTCGACCGTCGCCCAGGTGACCCTGGCGTGCGTGGACGTGGTGGCGGCTCTGCTGGGCCTGGCCGCGGCCTTCTCCATCTGGCGCAACCGCGTCAGCTCCCCGATCTACGAGCGCACCTTCCTGGAACGCGTGTGGCGCTGGGATGATGCCTACGACGCCGCCATCGGGCGCCCCCTGACGCGGGCCGCGCAGATCGGTGACACCGTCGTCGAGCCCCGCATCATCGACGGCGCCGTCGGCGCGGTGGCCGGGGGCGTGCGTCGCAGTGCCGAGGGGCTGCGCAAGGCGCAGTCGGGCTTCGCGCGCCACTACGCGCTGGCCATGGTCCTGGGCGTCAGCGTCGTGGTCGTGTATCTCGTGGCGAGGGTCGGATAGCTATGCACTCTTCACTCTGGTTGACCGTGCTGGTGTGGCTGCCGCTCCTCGGCGCTGCGGCGGCCCTGCTGGCCCGTCGTCGGCCCGGCGCGCCCTTCGCGGTGGCCGTGGCCACGGCCAGCGTCGAGCTCGCGGTGTCGCTCGTCGTGGCGGTGCTCTACAACGACCACCTGGCCGGGGCGCACACCTTCGACTTCGTGGGCCGCTGGGTGCTGGCCGCGCCCTTCGGCCTGGCCTACGACGTGGGCATCGACGGGATCTCCCTGCTGCTGGTGGTGCTGACCGCACTCGTCGTGCTCCTGGCGCTGCTCGGCGCGCGCGAGAAGCGCAGCGAGGCCGCGTTCGTGAGCTGGCTGCTGATGCTGACCACGTTCACGATGGGCAGCTTCGTGGCCCGCGACCTGCTCGAGTTCTTCATCTTCTTCGAGCTGACCCTGGTGCCCAGCTACTTCCTGGTGGCCCACTGGGGCGGCGCCCAGCGCTCGCGGGCGGCGCTCAAGTTCTTCGTGTACACCTTCGCCGGCTCGGCGTTCCTGTTCACCGGGCTGCTGTACCTGGGCTTCCTCCACCAGCACCAGGTAGGCGGCCCGCTGACCTTCGCGGACGCCGCGCTGGCCTCGACGTCGATGAGCCACGCGACCGCCGTCTGGCTGTTCGTGGCCTTCGCGATCGCCTTCGGGGTCAAGTCGCCGATCTGGCCCCTGCACACCTGGTCACCCCTGGTGTACGCCGAGGCCCCCACCGCCGGCTCGATGGAGCTGTCGGCCCTGCTGGCCAAGCTCGGCTCGTACGGCCTGCTGCGCTTCGCGGTCGGGCTGCTGCCCCTGGCGCTGTCGACGGTGCGCCCCTACATGCTGACCCTGGCGGTGATCGGCATCATCTACGGCTCGGCCCTGGCGGCCACCACGCCGGACCTGAAGCGGCTGGTGGCCTACTCGTCCCTGGCCCAGATGGGCTTCGTGACCCTGGGCATCATGACCGGCTCGACCATCGCGACCACCGGTGCCGTCTTGCTGATGTTCAACCACGGGGTGATCACGGCCGGCCTCTTCTTGCTGATCGGGTACATCGAGCGCCGCCGCGGCAGCGCGACCATCGCCGACCTGCGCGGGATGCAGGGTCCGGCCCCGGTGCTCGCGGGCCTGTTCACCGTGGTGATGATGGCCTCGATCGGGCTGCCCGGGCTGTCGGGCTTCATCAGCGAGTTCCTCGTGCTGGTGGGCGCGTTCTCGACGCACGTCTGGTGGGCGGTCGCGGCCACGATCGGCGTGGTGCTAGCCGCCGTCTACCTGCTGTGGGCCTACCAGCGGGTCTTCCACGGCCAGGCCCGAGACATCGACCAGGTGCCCGACGTGACGCACCGTGAGCGCTGGGTGATCGCCCCGATCGTGGCGATCGTCGTCGTCCTGGGTATCTTTCCCAAGCCGGTCCTGGACCGCGTGACGCCCACCGCCCACCAGTTCGTCGAGAGCGTGACGCCCGCGGGGGTGACCAAGTGAGCCTGACCATCCCCTCGATCCACTACCTGGCGATCCTGCCGGTCCTGATCCTGTTCGGCGGCGCGGTCGTGCTGCTCGCACTGACCGCGCTGGTGCGCGGGGCCCTGCGCACCACCGTGGCCACGGGCATCACCCTGCTGGCCGCGGCCGGCGCCTTCGCGGCCGGCTTCTTCCAGTGGGCCAACATCGACCGCTACGGCCCCTCCACCACGATCGCCCACGCCGTCGTGCTCGACGGCTTCTCGGTGGTGGCCTCGGCGGTGATCGCCGTCTCCTTGGGGCTGGCCACGCTCGTCGCCCACGACTGGTTCCACCGCGAGGGCGTGCGGGGCGCCGAGTACCACATCCTGGCGATGGCCACCGCGGCCGGCGCGGTCCTGATGACGCAGGCCAACGACCTCATCGTGATCTTCCTCGGGCTCGAGACCCTCTCGATCGGCCTGTACGTGCTGGTGGCCTTCGACCGCCACCGCGGGGCGTCCTCCGAGGCGGCCCTGAAGTACTTCTTGCTGGGCGGGTTCGCCTCGGCGCTGTTCATCTACGGCGCGGCCCTCGTCTACGGCGCGACCGGCTCGACCAACCTGTCGACGGTGTCCTACTTCCTGGGCACCAACGTCATCTTGCGCCCCGGCCTGCTCTACGCGGGCGGGGCGCTGCTGCTGGTCGGATTCGCCTTCAAGGTCGCCGCCGTGCCGTTCCACCAGTGGTCGCCCGACGTCTACGAGGGCGCGCCCACGCCGGTGACCGGCTACATGGCCGCGGTCGTGAAGGTCGGGGCGTTCGCCGCCCTGATCCGTGTCCTGATCTCGGCCCTGGGCACGCAGATGACGACCTGGCGACCCATCCTGTGGGCCCTGGTGGTCCTGACCACGATCGTGGGCGCCTCACTCGCCATCGTCCAGCGCAACGCCAAGCGGATGCTGGCCTACTCGTCGATCAACCACGCGGGCTTCATCCTCCTGGGCGTGTGGGCGGCCAGCGCGCGCGGCTCGGCGGCCTCCCTCTTCTACCTGGCGACCTACGCGCCGGTGGTGGTGGCCACTTTCGCGGTGGTCACCTTGGTGGGCGGCCCGGGCGACGAGCGCCACACCGTCGACTCCTACCGGGGCCTGGCCCGGCGCCAGCCGTGGCTCGGCGCGGCCCTCGGCATCCTGCTGCTGAGCCAGCTGGGCGCACCCCTGACGACGGGCTTCTACGCCAAGTTCGCGGTGCTCGCGGCGGCGGTCGATGGCGGTGGTGGCCCCCTGGCCCTGCTGGCCCTGCTCGGCGCGGCGATCGCGGCGTTCTTCTACCTGCGCTGGACGATCGTCCTGTACGCCGAGTCCCCCGAGGGTGCCGCCAGCATCCCGGTGCCTCGGGCCACGGCCGTGGCCATCGGCGTGGGTGTCGCCGTGACGCTGGTCTTCGGCGTCTGGCCCGGTCCCCTGGCCGCCCTGGCCCAGCACGCGACGGTCCTGTTCACCTCGTGAGGCCCGTCGCGATCGCGACGGCGCCCGGGGCTGACGATCCCGACGAGGCCGCCCTGGTGGCCGCCCTGGCCCGCCACGGGCTGGCGGGCCAGGCCCGGGTGTGGAGTGACGCGGCGGTGCCCTGGGACGACTACGCCCAGGTGGTCGTGCGCTCGACGTGGGACTACACGCGTCAGCCCGACGCGTTCCTGGCCTGGACGCGAGCCCGGCGCGCCATCCTCAACCCGCCCGGGGCGCTGGCCTACTCGGCCGACAAGCGCTACCTGGTGGACCTGGCGGCCCGGGGCCTGCCCGCGGTGCCGACGACCGTCCTCGAGGTGGGAGCGGCCCTGGCGTGGCCTGCGGGCGACGTCGTCGTCAAGCCGGCGATCGGTGCCGGGTCCCGGGGGGCGGCCCGCTTCGCCGCCCGGGACGCGGCGGGGGCGCGAGCTCACGCCGCGGCACTCCACGCCCGCGGGGCCGCCGCCATCGTCCAGCCCTACCGGGGCAGCGTCGACACCCGCGGCGAGCTGGCCCTGATCTACCTGGGGGGGCGGTTCTCCCACGCGGTGCGCAAGGACGCCCTGCTCGGCCACGCCGAGCACGAGCGCACGCCGGCCCGGCGCCGCGCCGGCATCCGGGCGGTCCGGGCCGACGGGGCGGCGCGGGAGGTCGGCGACGCGGTGCTCGAGACGCTCGGGTTCGACGACCTGGCCTACGCCCGCGTCGACCTGCTGGCCCACGACGCGGCGTGGCAGGTGCTCGAGCTCGAGCTGGTCGAGCCGATGCTGTACCTCGGCTACGCCCCCGGCGCGGCCGACGCGCTGGCCGCCGCGATCGCCGAGCGCACGACCGCATAGAGTGCCGACCGTGATCCCGCACCCTCCCGAGCCCGGTCAGCTGCGCGCGACGCCCGAGCTGCTCAGCCTGGCTACGCAGTTCTCCGGCGTGGCGGTGTGGGAGTACGACTACCGCACCAACACCATGGACCGCAGTGCGAACCACGACACCCTCTACGGACTCGACTGGCAGGAGCCGTGGCGCATCGAGACCTTCCTCGCGGCCACTCACCCCGAGGACCGTGCCGGCATTGCCGCCACCATCGAGGCCGCCGTCGCCCCCGGCGGGCCCGACGAGTACGAGTTCGACTTCCGGGTCGTTGACCCGACCGATCAGGTCCGCTGCCTGTGGGTGCGCGGCCGCGTGGTCGAGCGCGACGCTAGCGGCCAGGGCCAGCGGGTGCGCGGGACGCTCATCGACGTGACCGAACGGCACCGTCTCGAGAGCCACCTGGCCCACGTGAACCGCCTCTACGCGACGCTGAGCGAGTGCAACCAGGCGGTCATCCGCAGCACCAACGAGGAGGAGCTGTTCGGACGGATCTGCACCGCGGCGGTGCGCGTGGGCTCCCAGGCCGCCTGGGTCGCGAGCGTGGAGCCCGGTGGCCTGCGGGTTGTGGCGCGCGCCGGCAAGGGCCTGCGCGCGTTCCTCACCGAGCGAGCCGACCTGCTCGCCCACGGAACCAGCGCGGGCGTTGACCTGCCCGCCGAGGCCGCGGTGACCGGGCGCGTCGCCGTGCGCCAGATCGGGGTCACCGGGCTCGACCCGCTGGCTGCGGCGTGCCTGCGCCAGGGCTGGCGCTCGGCCGTCTCTCTCCCGCTGGCGCGCGGCGGCGAAGTGGTGGCGGCCCTCACCCTCTACGCGGCCGAGAGCGACTTCTTCGGCGAGTCGGTCGGCGCGCTGCTGGCCGAGATGGCCAGTGACGTCAGCTTCGCCCTGGACCGCTTCGCCGCGTTGCGGGCCCACGAGCTCGTCGAGCAGCAGCGCCAGCTCGCTGTGTCACGCTGGCGGGCTCTGGTCGACCAGCAGGCGGTCGCCATGGTGGTCTTCGCCGACGGCCGCGTCGTCGAGGCCAACGACCGGGCGGCGTCCCTGCTGGGCTACGCCAGTGTCGCCGACCTGGTGGCGGCGGACCCCGTTGACGGGTCGTGGCTCGCCGAGACCGGCGACGCCCGGGAGGTGCGGCGCGGCACGATCTCCGACGACGGGGTGCCCCGAGCGCTGCGCTACGTCGCCACCCCCGTCGACGCTGGTGGGCGCCGGGAGGTCGTCGCGGTTCTCGCCGAGGCCGACCCGGCGCTCTAGCGGGAGCGCTCGCGCGCCGCGGCCAGGACGGACTCGGGCACGATGGTCCCGGGCCGGTTCACCGGGTCATTGGCAAAGAAGCGCCCGATGAGGGGCAGCTCGGTGATGGACTCGGCCCGCAAGATGGCCGACACCACCGGGACGAAGCTCTCGGCCGCCGGGTAGACGAGGTAGCGCGGCAGCCAGGTGGGCTGGTACTTGGCGTTGAAGGACCACAGGGATTCGATGGGCAAGATGCCCGACAGCCGCCGCAGACCCCAGCGCTCGATGCGCGTGAAGGTGCCCTCGCCGCGCTCCCCGTCGAGCACCGAGCGGAAGGCCGCGAAGTTGAGGCTGAGGCCGCGCCCGCCGCGCTCGCGCAGGTGGGCGATGGTCGAGCACAGGGCGAAGTCGAGGAGCCCGTTGGGGTGCGCGCCCGTGTCCCGGCGCATCAGGTCGAGCGAGTAGCCGGCGATGGCCGGCGAGGGCACGAACTGGCAGACCGCGGCCGGGCGCCCGGTCGGGTCGGAGACCACCGTGAGCAAGAGGCCCTGGTCGCGCGGGTCGAAGAGCCGGCCCAGCATCATCGAGAAGCCGCGTTCGCCCTCGCCGCGGCGCAGCAGGGCGATCAGGTCGACCAGGGCGGGCACCCGCAGGGGATCGATTGTGGCCGGGTCCAGGAACTCGACGGTGTAGCCGTTGCGGGCCAGCCGGGTGCAGGCCTGGCGCAGCCCCTTCATCTTGTGGCCCTCCAGGCTGAAGCGCTGGCAGTCGACGATGGCCTCATCGCCCAGGTAGATCGAGTGGAGACCCGCCGCGTGGTAGACGGGCAGCCAGTCCGAACCCGCCCCCATGACCGCCACGGTCCAGGCGCGGGCGTCGGCGTAGGCGCGAAAGGCCCGGAACACCTCGGTGCGCTCGGCCGTGGGCCCGATGGGGTCTGGGGAGATCAGGGCGACGCCGCCGTAGACGGCGTAGGCGACCAGCGAGTCGCGGAAGAAGAAGAGCTGCTTGTCGTCGCGCAGGGAGAAGTAGTCGAGGGTGCCCCGCCCGTGGCGGCGCACGATCTCGCGGGCCCGCAGCTCGGCCAGGCGCCGCTCGCGCCCCGAGGCGCGCGAGAGGCGGCGGTCGACGACCGGGCGGGTCACCAGGTACAGCGCCACGACGATCAGTCCCAGGCCGACCGCACCCAAGGTGGGCGTCGCGAAGTCCCCGACGCGGTCGGGCAGAGTGACCGAGGTGATGCCGATCAGCCTCTCGAGGACCGCGACCAGGACGGTGAGCAGTCCGGGCACGCTGCGGCGCGCCGACAGCTCGATGCCGATGGTCGCCCCCACGACGGTGAGGACCGCGACGAGCGCCAGGCGGGGCAGTGCCAGGCGCAGGCTCTCGCGGTCGGTCGTCGCGCGGAAGTGGCGCCGCTCGATCAGCAGCGCGCTCAGCAGGCTGACGGCCAGCACCGGGCTCACCAGGCTGCCCGCGCGCGCCAGGTGCGCCAGGGTGGTCGCGCCGGTCAGGACCACCGCGACCGTCCACGAGCGCCGCTGACCCCGCCGCAGGCCGCGGGCCACCATGATGAGGACCACGCCGGCCAGGGCGGTGAGCGCGGCCGCCGACTGCGCCGCCCCGAGCGACAGGAAGGCCTCGACGGCGTGCAGGCGGCTGCGCAGCGGGGGCAGGGTGGTCACGGTCACATCGATCAGGCCGTCGAGGAGCACCAACCCGCTGATCACGCGCCGCACGGTGCGCTGGCGGCGTTGGGCGGCCAGCCCGTCGGGGGCGATGGGATAGGGGTCGCCCACGGGCCACGCCCCGACCTCGGTGGTGGCGCTCGGGGCGTCGACCTGGGCCGGGTCCGCCGCGACCAGGCGCTCGAGCCAGGTGCCGTAGCGGGCCCGGGACTGGCCCACGACCATGCGCACGTGGACGGCGCCGCCGGCCTCGAGCTGGACCACGCTCCAGCGGTCCGTGGGCACGAACACCGGGGGCAGGCCGAAGCGGCCGTGGCGCTCCACGACGGTGGCCCGGGCCGGTCCCGGCACGGCGCAGAAGCCGCGGTCCAAGAAGGCCAGGGCGGGCGCCGAGGCGCCCCCCACGATGGCGCCGGCCCCGCCGCGCCCCACGATGCGGCGGGCGAACTCCAGGGCGTCCACGCCGTCCACGCTCACCGTGGCCAGCGGGTCGAGGGGCCGGGGCGGGGCCCCGGCGGCCCCGCGCTCGAAGCGCCGGCGCACGACCAGTCCGGCCAGGGCGGCGATGCCCGCCTCGACGAGGCCCACCACCACCACGGTGGTCACCAGCGTGAACAGCAGGCTTCCGCTGTGGTGGTGGAGGTGGACCTCCAGGTCGAGGCGCAGGTGGTGGCGCGTGAGCCGGTTGGCCAGGGCCACGATCAGACTCGACAGGTCGGCCAGCACCACGGCGATGACCGGGAGCCACAGCCACCCGCCCAGGCGCCGGTAGAGCATGCGGCTGGCGGCCAGGCGGGCCACGGCGTCGGGGTCCTCGAGGTGTCCGGCGTCGACCCGCTCGCGCTCGGCCAGGTCGGCGATCATCGGTGGCGGACACCCGGCCACGACGGCCACGTCGCGCACGGTGTCGTGCGTGGCGACCTGGAGCATCAGCTCGGGGACGATCTCGATGCCCAGCTCGGTGAGCGGGGCGGCTGCCGCGTCGTCGGCCAGCCACGCGTCGTCGTGGCCCGGCAGGACGACGAGGCGGTGCTCGGGCTGGGCCAGGTACGAGCGCAGGGCGCTCACCAGCGTCGGCAGCGCGCGCAGCGTCGCGCGCACCGCCGCGGCCGGGTCGTCGGGGCTGGCCGCGAAGAGATTGCCGGCCACCACCACGAGCGCCGGCTCGTCGAGGTCACCGAGGAGCGCGATCAGCTCACGCACCGGGCGGCGCGCCGGGTTGGAGGTCGCCGAGAGGGAGAGGTCGCTGAGGACGTAGACCCGCCGGCCGACGGGGACGGGGATCGTGCTGCGATCGGGGGTGACCACCGGTCCAGTCTTCCAGAGTCCCGGCGGGTGGCTCGTCGGCTCAGGGCCGCGCGGCCAGGCGCATCAGGGCCGCCCGCGCGGCGCGGCGCCCCGACCCGATGGAGGCCGGGATGCCCACGCCGTCGTAGGTGCTCCCGGCCAGGTCGACGCCGCCGCGCGCCGCGGCGTCGCGCGCCCGCGCGACCAGGTCCGCGTACCCGACGGTGTACTGGGGCAGCCCGGGCAGGAACCGCTGCACGCGCGACGCGGTGGGCCGGGACGACCAGCCCAGCACCAGCGCGATCTCGTCGGCCACCCGGGCGCCCAGGTGCTCGTCGTCGAAGGCCGCGTAGCGTTGGTCGTCGCTGCGGCCCACGTGGGCGCGCACCAGCACGCGGCCGGGCTGGCGTAGGGGCTCCCACTTGCGGTCGAGGAACGTCAGCGCCGTGACGATCAGGGTTCCCCCGCCCGCCCAGGGGGTGCCGAGGGGCACCAGGACCCCCGTGCCGGCCGGCAGCGGCGCGGTCGCCTCCGGGTACGAGGCGCTCACCATGGCGGCCGCGGCGTAGCGGATCGAGCCGAGGGCGGCCAGGTCCGGGTCCCAGGACCCCAGCAGCGCCGCGGTCACCGCGGCGGGCGTGGCCACGACGACCGCATCGGCGGGCGTGGCCGTGGTGGCCGTCTCGACGACCAGGGGGTGCTCGCCGGTCACGCGCCGCAGGGCCTGGACGGGCGTGGCGGTGCGCACGACGACGCCCCGGGCGACCAGCCGGTCGGCGAGCGTCTGGGGCAGGGCGCCCAGGCCCCCGCGCAGCGAGTGGAAGGCCGGGCCCGACGCCCCCGCGGGGGCCGGCGGAGGGGCCGCAGCGGCCAGGGCGCGCATGAGGGAGCCGCCACGCTGGGCGGCCGCCAGCAGTCCCGGGAGCAGGGCGGCCGCCGACAGGTCGTCGATCCGTCCGGCCTGGATCCCGCCCACGAGCGGCTCGACGACGCTGCGGGCGATCTCGTCGCCGAGCTTGGTGCGCACGATCTGGCCGATCGACGCGTCCTCACCGACGTGCAGCGCCCGCGGCGCGAGCCAGTCCCGCCAGGCGGCCACCCGCGCGTGCCAGGACAGGCCGCCGAGCTCGCGCAGCGCCGCCCTCGAGGCCGGCACGCCGAGAGCCAGGCTGCGCGGGATGGCGCGCAGCTCGCCGCGCAGCCACAGCGAGGCCCCGCTGGCGCCGATGTCGATCAGGTCGTCGCCGAGGCCCAGCTCCTCGATCAGCGTGCGAGCCTCGGGGCGCCGCGCCAGGAAGCCGTCGGGTCCCAGGTCCACCGCTTGGCCGTCGAGATCGCCCAGCACCAGGGGCCCGCCGACGCGGGGGGCGGCCTCGAGGACCTCGATGCGGGGGGCGTCGGGGTCCCCCGGGGCACCGCCGCTCAGCTCCCAGGCGGCCGCCAGCCCGCTCAGGCCAGCGCCGACCACGACCACCGACGGCCGCGCGCTCACGCGCTCACGCGCCGACCACCAGCGCGACCAAGATCTCGATCAGGGCCGGGTCGTCGTTGAGCGAGGCCGTGCGCACCAGGTTCAGCCCCAGGGACTGGGCCACGGCCTGGGCCTCGACGTCGATGTCGTAGAGCACCTCGAGGTGGTCGGCGACGAAGCCGATCGGGCAGATCACCACGTCGGTGAAGCCCGCGGCCCGCTTGTCGCGCAGCACCTGGAGGATGTCGGGGCCGAGCCACGCCTCCTCGGTGCGCCCCGCGGACTGCCAGGCCACGTCGAAGTGGCGCAGCCCCGCGTGGCGCGCCGCCTGCTCGGCACTGGTGCGCAGCTGGTCGGGATAGGTGTCTCCCCGCTCGAGGATGCGCTGGGGCAAGGAGTGGGCCGAGAAGATCACCTCGCTGGTGGCGCGCCGGTCGGGGGGCACCACCTCGAGCGCGGTGGTGACGCGCTGGGCCATCAGCTCGGCGAAGCCGGGGGCGTCCCACCAGGCGCCGACTGCCTGGTAGGCGACGTCGGGGCCCAGGGCCGCGACGGCCCGCTCGTGGTACTCGTCGGTGGACATCGACGAGCTGTGCGGGGCCAGGGGCAGGCCGACCACGCGCGTCACCCCGGCGGCGACCAGGGCGGCGGCGCTCTCCTCGATCAGCGGTGCGGCGTACTTGGCCCCGAAGCGCACGTCGTAGTCTCCCGGTGCGTAGCGCTCCAGGGCCTCGGAGAGCGCGCGCACCTGGTCGGCGGTGCGGGCGGCCAGCGGAGAGGTCCCGCCGATGGCGTCGTAGCGCCGCACCAGGTCGGCCAGCTGCTCGGGCCGCGGAGCGCGTCCGTGACGGATCCGCAGGTAGTAGGCCGCGACGTCTCCGCGCGTGGCCGGGGTCCCGTACGCCATCACCAGCACGCCGGTCGCCCTCATCGGCCGGCCCGCCCCTCCTCGTGGACCACCCGCACGACGGCCGCCAGCACCTCGGGATCCGTCGAGGGCAGGACCCCGTGGCCCAGATTGAAGATATGGCCGGCCTCGTCGCCGGCGGAGGCGAGCACCTCGCGCGTGGCCTCGATGGCCAGATCGGCCCCGGCCAGGCAGCGGGCCGGGTCCAAGTTGCCCTGCACCGGGCGGCCACCGACGCGGCGCCGGGCGTCGTCCAAGTCGACGCGCCAGTCGACGCCCACGACGTCGCTGCCGGCCCCGGCCATCAGGTCGAGCAGCTCGCCGGTCCCCACGCCGAACAGGATCGTGGGCACCTGGCGGGCGCGGACGTGGGCCAGGATGCGCGCGCTGGGCCCGCGGGCGAAGCGGGCGTACTCGCCGCGCGAGAGGGCTCCGGCCCACGAGTCGAACAGCTGGATGACCGCGGCGCCGGCGTCGATCTGGGCGTCGAGGAACGCGATGGTGGCCGCGACGATGCGCTCGCTCAGGCGGTCCCAGAGGTCCGGGTCGCCGTGCATGAGGGACTTGACCTGCCCGAACTCCCGGCTGGGACCGCCCTCGATCAGGTAGCTGGCCACGGTGAAGGGCGCGCCGGCGAACCCGATGAGGGGCGTCGCGGTGGTCGCGAGCTCCCGCAGGGCGAGCGTGGCGGCTTCGCTGACCGGCGCCAGCTCCTCGGCGGTGGGCGCGCGCAGGCGCTCGACGTCGGCTCGGGTGCGCACCGGCTCGGCGACGACCGGGCCGCGACCGGGGACCACGTCGATGCCGAAGCCCGCCAGGTAGTAGGGAACGACGATGTCCGAGAAGAGAACCGCCCCGTCCACGCCGTAGCGCCGCACCGGCTGCAGCGTGATCTCGCTGGTCAAGACGGGGTCCTCGATGGCCTCGAGGATCGAGCCGGTGCCCCGCAGGGCCCGGTACTCGGGCAGCGAGCGCCCGGCCTGGCGCATGAACCACACCGGGACGTGGTCGACGGGCTCGCCTCGGCAGGCGCGCACCAGGACTGGGTCGTCTCGCGTCGTCGGAATGGGCTCAGCCTAGACACCCGGGGATCTCGGCGTCCCGCGAACGTGGGCCCCCGGGTCGGCCAGCCACTAGAATCGACAGACCCGATTGTGAGTTGAGGAGTCCATGGCCCACGAGCGCGAGATCGCTGAGGAACAGGCCTTCCTCGACGTCGCTCTCGACGCGTTGGACCGCATGCGAGCCGACGCGCGCTCCATGCGCGACAGCGCGGCGGTCGCCCGCATGCGTGGTGCTGGCGACCTGGTCGAGCGCGACGTCGTGATGGGAACGGCGCTGCACCGGCTGGACCAGCTGGCCATCGGTGACCAGCCCCTCTTCTTTGGCCGCCTCGACTACGACCACGACGGCCGCTTGGGCGAGGTCTACCGGGTGGGCCGCCTGGCCATCAGCGACGAGGACCTCAACGCGCTGGTGGTGGACTGGCGCGCTCCGGTGGCCGAGGCCTTCTACCGGGCCACCGCCGTCGAGCCGCTCGGGCTGGCGCGCCGGCGCCACGTGGCCCTGCGTGGCCACGAGGTGGTGGGCGTCGAGGACGAGCACTTCATCGATGACGGTCGCTTCGGCGCCCCCGGGGCGGCCGACGCCGCATTGACGCCCGACGGGCTGGTCGAGGGCGGGCTGGCCCTCGGCGGCCCCGGCGCCCTGCTGGCGGCCCTGGGTCGCGCCCGCACCGGGCACATGGGCGACATCATCGCCACCATCCAGGCCGAGCAGGACCGGATCATCCGGGCCCCGCTGCCCGGGATCATGATCGTCCAGGGCGGGCCCGGGACCGGCAAGACGGCCGTCGCCCTGCACCGGGCCGCGTACCTGCTCTACACCCACCGCGCGACCCTCGAGCGCCAGGGCGTGCTGGTGGTGGGGCCCAACCCGCTGTTCCTCACCTACATCGCCAACGTGCTGCCGTCCCTGGGCGAGTCGGGTGTCACGATGGCGACGGTCGCCGGGCTGGTGGTCAACGTCGAGGTTCGCGCCGAGGAGCCCGACGACGTCGCCCGGCTCAAGGGCGACGCCCGCATGGCCCGGGTCATCGAGCGCGCCGTGCGCACCCGCCAGCGCTCTTTGCGCCACGACGTGATGATCCCCCTGGGACGGGCCCAGCTGACGCTGAGCGCGCGCGACACCCGCGAGGTCGTCGAGCGCGCCCGCCGGCGACCGGGCAACCACAACCAGCGGCGCTCGGCGCTGGGCCGGGAGCTGGCCTCGCGCGTCGCGGCGCGCGCCGTCGCGCGCTTCGCACCCGGTGCCGACGAGGGGGCCACGACACAGGCCGAGCTGGCCGACCAGATCCGTGCGACGCCGGAGTTCCAGGCGGCGCTGCAGCGCATCTGGCCGCGCCTGAGCGGCCAGGAGCTGCTCCACGACCTCTTCGGGGCAGCCGCCCTGGTGCGGGCGGCGGGCGCGTCGATCCTCAGCGACGCCGAGTGCGACCTGCTGGTGCGCTCGCGGGCGGCGTCGCCCGACGAGGTGCGCTGGACGGCCGCCGACGCCGCGCTGATCGACGAGGCGCGGGTGCACCTGGGTCCGCGGCGCCGGCCGCGGCCGGCCCATCGCGCCGAGGCCTCCCTGGCCGGCGTCGACCTGGACGCCTACAGCGGCGACGTGCGGGCCGCCGCCGTGCGCGAGGCGGCTCGCCTGGCCGCCGCGGCCCCCCACGAGCTCGACGAGGCCGAGTTCGTCACCTACGGGCACATCGTGGTCGACGAGGCCCAGGACCTCTCGGCCATGGAGCTGCGGGTCCTGGCGCGCCGTGACCTGTCGGGCTCGCTGACGCTGGTCGGGGACATGGGCCAGGCGACGTCGGCGGGAGCCGCGGCGTCGTGGGACACGGTGATCGCCGCGCTGTCCCCGCGCCGGCCCCCCACGCGCATCGAGCTCACCGTGAGCTACCGGACCCCCGAGGAGGTGCTGGACTTCGCCGCACCCACCCTGGCGGCCGCGGCGCCGACTCTGGTTCCCCCGCGCCCGGTGCGCCGGGTCGGCGTGCCCCCCACCGTCGAGGTCGTCGCGCCCGCCGAGCGCGGCGCCGCGGTGGCCGCCGCGGCGCGCCGCGAGCGCGAGGCGGTGCGCCCCGGGCGCACCGCGGTGATCGCGGCCCCCAGCGACCTGGCCTGGGTCCGCGCGGCCCTGGCCGCGGCCGGTCTGGACGCGGCCGACCCGAGCGACCCCGAGGGCCCCGGGCTTGATGCCGAGCTGGTCGTCGTGCCCACCAGCGCCGCCAACGGTCTGGAGTTCGATGCGGTCATCGTGGTCGAGCCGGCCACGATCGTGGCCGGCGAGTCGGGGGAGAGCCCCGTCGCCCTGCGGGGGCTGCGCACCCTCTACGTGGCCCTGACCCGGCCCACGCGGCGCCTGGCCGTGGTGGCCAGCCGGCCGCTGCCCGCCACGTTGCTGTGAGCCATCTCAGTCGCTCGACCCGGCCGTAGCGGTCGGGTCGGGTAGAACGGTCGCGTGAGTCAGGCGGTTCCCCTCCCGAACCTGGCACAGCCAGAGAGGATCGTGCACGAGCGGCCTCCCATGCTCGCGATCGGGGTCATGATCTGGCTGGGTAGCGAGCTGATGTTCTTCTCGGGGCTCTTCGCCGCCCTGTTCACGATCCGTGCCCACCTGGTGGCGTGGCCACCACGGGGCACGCACCTGGACACCATCCAGGCCGGCGTCTTCACCGTCGTCCTGGTCGGCTCGTCGTTCACCATGCAGTGGGCGGTCTGGCTGGTCGAGCACCGCCGCCGCGAGGAGGCGCGCCGGTGGGTGATCGTCACGATGATCATGGGGGCGCTGTTCGTGGGCAACCAGGCCTACGAGTGGGTCCACCTGGCCACGCGCTGGTACACGAACTCCTACGGCTCGGTCTTCTACATCACCACCGGCCTGCACGGGCTCCACGTGCTGCTCGGCCTGGTGGCCATGGCCCTGCTGCTGTTCCGCATGCGCGGGCGCGAGGGCGACGCCGGTGAGCTGGCCGCCTTCCAGGGTGTGAGCTACTACTGGCACTTCGTCGACGTGGTCTGGGTCGGGCTGTTCTCCTCCCTGTTCCTGCTCAAGTAGGGCGGGGGAACGGGTGCGCGCGACGTGGGTGCTGGTGGGGGCGGTGGGCCTCGCGGCGCTGTCGCCGCTGCGCGCGCTATCGGTCGCCGGCGCCGCGACGCACCCGATCTACCAGACCGGGCGCCACGACGCGGGCACGCCGAACTCCGACGTCGTCACCCGGAGCCACGGGCACATCACCTCCTACGGCGACTCGGCCATCACCTACAGCGCGCCGCCGTCGGCCCTCAAGGCCCTGGGCTACGCCCTGTACCTGGAGAACTGCGCGACCTGCCACGGCACCCAGGCCAATGGCGTGCCGGTGGCCGGGACCTCGGGCGCCTACCCCAACCTGGTCGGCCTGGGCCCGGCGACCATCGACTTCTGGATCGAGTCGGGGCGCATGCCCTCGGCCGACCCACGCAGCGTGCAAGCGCCGCGGCGCCCGCCCCGCCTCAACCACCGCCAGGCCCTGGCCATCGCGGCCTGGATCAACTCGCTGGACCCGAGCTATCCCTACATCCCCACCGTGCACCTGCGGGGGGGCAACGTGGCCACCGGGATGGCCCTGTTCGCCCTCAACTGCGCCGCCTGCCACACCATCGAGGGTGACGGCGACGCGCTGGCGCGCAGCACCTTCGCGCCCTCGCTGCGCAACATCCCGGCGACCCAGGTGGCCGAGGCGATCCGCACCGGGCCGGGCAACATGCCCCGCTTCACCGGCAACCTCAGTGACTACCAGGTGCGCGACATCGTCAAGTTCGTCACGACCGAGATCCAGCACCCGCGCAACCCGGGCGGCTTCGGGCTGGGGGGCCTGGGCCCGGTGGCCGAGGGCTTCGTGGCCCTGCTGCTCGGCGTGGCCTTCTTGGCGCTGATCGCCTTCTGGGTGGGGGAGAGGCAGTGAGCGAGCACCGCACCCCGGTGTCGCTGCGAGGCCTGGCGGCCGACGACCCGCACCTCCAGGGTGCGGCGCGCCGGCCCCAGCTGGTCGAGCGGGTGCTGGCGCTGAGCCTGCTGGTGGGCCTGGCGCTGGTCGTGGCCTTCGGCGCGTGCTACTGGACCAATGCGGCGCCCTGGACGCTGGGGGCGACCATGGGCGGGGGGCTGTTCTTCCTCGGCGTGGGCCTCGTGGGCTGGGGCAAGTACCTGATGGCCCGAGGACCCTTCGTCGAGGAGCGCCACCCGCTGGCCTCGGCGCCCGAGGAGCGCGACGCCCTGGCCGCGGCCCTGGTCGAGCGGGGCGGCGCCCTGGTCAAGCGCCGCCGGGTGCTCGGGGGCCTGGTCGGCGGGGGGCTGGGCGCGTTCGGCATCGTCGCGCTGTTCCCGCTGCTGCGCAGCCTGGGCCCGCTGCCCAAGGGCACCTTGTTCCACACCGACTGGCGTGCGGGCTCCTTCGCGGTCGACCAGACCGGACGGCGCATCCACGTCGACGACCTGGGGGTGGGCTCGGTGGTGACGGTCTTCCCCGAGGGGACCCAGAACACCAACCGGGGCCAGGCGGTGGACCAGACGATCCTCATCCGCATCTCCAACGAGAACTTCGTCACCCAGCCCGGCCGCGCCACCTGGGGTCCCCAGGGCTACATCGCGTACTCCAAGCTGTGCACCCACCTGGGGTGCCCGGTCGGCCTCTACGAGCAGCAGCTCGAGCTGCTGGTGTGCCCCTGCCACCAGTCGATGTTCAACGCGACCAACGGCGCGATCCCCGAGTTCGGTCCGGCCCCGCGCCCGCTGCCCCAGCTCCCCCTCTACATCGACGCGCAGGGCTTTGTGCGCAGCCAGAGCGACTACCACGAGCCCGTCGGTCCCGGATTCTGGGAGCGCTCGTGAGCGACGCGACGACCACGCCGCGCTCGCGCCGCCAGGCCCGCGGCCGCTACGGGCGGGTCTCGCAGGTCGTCACCGAGATCGACGAGCGCCTGGGCGTCGCGCGCGGCGGGCGGACGTTCCTGGACAAGATCTTTCCGGACCACTGGTCCTTCATGCTGGGCGAGATCGTCCTGTACTCCTTCGTGGTCCTGCTGGTCACGGGCGTGTTCCTCTCGCTGTACTACGTGCCCAGCGCGACGGTGGTGACCTACCACGGCAGCTACCTGCCCCTAGACGGCATGCCGATGTCGCAGGCCTACGCGTCGACCGTGAACCTGTCCTTCGCGGTTCGCGCCGGCCTGCTGATGCGCCAGATGCACCACTGGGCCGCGGACATCTTCATCGGCTCGATGGTGGTGCACATGGCCCGGGTCTTCTTCACCGGGGCGTTTCGCAAGCCGCGCGAGCTCAACTGGACGATCGGCGTGACGCTCCTGACGCTGGCCATCGTCAACGGCTTCCTCGGCTACTCGCTGCCCGACGACCTGGTCTCGGGGACCGGCATCCGCATCGCCTACTCCATCCTCCTGTCGATCCCGGTCATCGGCACGTACCTGGCCTTCTGGATCTTCGGGGGCAACTTCCCGGGCACGGTGATCCTGGAGCGCTTCTTCATCCTGCACGTGCTGATCGTGCCGCTTTTGATGCTCGGCCTGGTCGGCGCGCACCTCGCCCTGCTGGTGCGCCAGAAGCACACCCAGTTCCCCGGGGAGGGCCGCCGCGAGGACAACGTCGTGGGCTCGCCGATGTTCCCCGTCTTCATGGCCAAGACGACGGGCTTCTTGCTCATCGTCGCCGGGGTGATCGCGCTGCTGGGCGGCCTCGCCCAGATCAACCCGATCTGGCAGTTCGGGCCCTACGAGGCCTCGCGCATCTCGTACGCGGTCCAGCCCGACTGGTACATGGGCTTCCTCGACGGCGCCCTGCGCATCTTCCCGTCGTGGTCGTTCCACAGCTTCGGCCACACCATCCCCCTCGAGGTCACGATCCCGGCGGTCGTCCTGCCGGGGCTGCTGTTCGGCCTGGCCTACGCCTGGCCCGCCCTGGAGCGCCGGGTGACCAAGGACAACGCCATGCACCACCTGCTCGACCGGCCCAGCGACCGACCCCGGCGCACCGCGGCCGGTGCGGCGGTGCTGGCCCTGCTGGCCACGCTCTTCGTCGCCTCGTCGACCGACGTCATCGCGAACTTCTTCCACGTGTCGCTCAACACGGTGCTGTGGACCATGCGGGTGCTCGTGCTGGTCTCGCCCTTCGTCGCCTACCCGATCGCCTACCGGATCGCCAAGGAGATGCACGCGCTGCACGGGGCCGGCCGGCGCAAGACCCCCAACGTCGTGACGCGCACGGGCGAGGGCGAGTACCGCGCCGAGCCGGCGCCGGCCTTCGCCGACGATGCCGAGGTGCCGCTCGCCCCCACGCCGGTGCCCGACTTCATCGCCGAGGAGCAGCCCGCGCCCCCGCCGCGGGGCACCCGCACCACCGACCGCTAGGCACCCGGGCCGGTGGTGCTGCGTAACATGGCGGCGTGACAGCGTCGTCCGACCCCCGATGGCCCTCGGCGCGCTCCCTGCTCGGCGCGCCGGCCGCCGGACGCCGCCTGGTCGGGCTGACCGGGATCTCGACGTACCACACCTCGGTGACGACGCGCTCGTGGCACGCCACGCCCACCGCGGTGCGTGAGGCGCTCGAGCGCTTCTCCACCTGGTCCTACAGCGACCAGGTCGACATCGCCGAGCGGGTGGCCGTGGACGACCGCGGCGACGTCTTCGACCCCGACGCCGAGGGCGGGACCGAGCGCGCCGCCGCCCTGCTCGGGCGCGCCCCGGACGTCGAGTGCCACCTGGTGCTCGGCGGCGACAATGCGGCGACCTGGCACGCGCTGAGCGCTCTGGCGGGCGGGGGGCTCGACCAGTGGGGCCTGGTGACCCTGGACGCCCACCTCGACCTGCGCGACGGCGTCTCCAACGGGTCGCCGGTGCGCCAGCTGCTGGAGGCGGGCCTCGATGGGCACCACGTGGTCCAGATGGGCTTGGCCGACTTCTCGAACTCCCCGGCCTACGCGGCTCGAGCCGCGGAGGCGGGCATCACCACCTGGTCGCGCGACGAGGTGCGCGCGCGCGGGGTGGTGGCCGCCATGGAGGCCGCGCTGGCCCACGCGGGCGCCGACGGGCGCGCGGTGTACATCGACGTCGACCTGGACGTGGCCGACCGCGCGGTCGTCCCTGGCTGCCCGGCCGCCGCCCCCGGGGGGCTCTCGGCCGACGACCTGCGCCAGATGGTGCGCGCGGGCGCGCGCGATCGCCGGGTGCGGGCCATCGACTTCACCGAGGTGGACGTCGGGCGCGACAGTGCCGACGAGCGGACCGTGCGCCTGGTGGCGCTGCTGGTCCTGGAGGCCCTGGCGGGCGTGGGAGGTCGGTCGTGAGCGTCGTCGTGGGACTCGAGCCGATGCGGCGCGACGAGCTGGTGGCCGTGGCGCGCGCCGGCGCGGTGGTCACGATCGACGAGCCGGTCCTGGAGCGCCTGGCCCACCAGCGTCGCGCCATCGACGCCCTGGTCGAGTCGGGGCGCCCGGTCTACGGCCTGTCGACGGGCTTCGGGGCGCTGGCCACGACCTTCATCTCCCCGGAGCGTCGCCGCGACCTGCAGCGCTCGCTGATCCGCTCGCACGCGGCCGGCGTGGGCGACGAGGTCGAGACCGAGGTCGTGCGCGCGATGATGGCCTCGCGCCTGACCAACCTGTGCAGCGGGGTCTCGGGCGTGCGCCCCACGACCGCCGAGGCCTACGCGGCCATGCTCAACGCGCACATCACGCCGGTGGTGCGCGAGTACGGGTCGCTGGGCTGCTCGGGCGACCTGGCGCCGCTGGCCGCCGTGGCGCTGGCCCTGGCCGGCGAAGGCGAGGTCCGCGACGCGGACGGCACGCTGCGCCCGGCCGCCGAGGCCCTGGCGGCCGCGGGCCTGGCCCCGGTGGCGCTGGCCGAGAAGGAGGGCCTGGCCCTGATCAACGGGACCGACGGCATGCTCGGCCAGCTGGTGCTGGCCCTGGCCGACATCGAGTCCCTCCTGGCCCACGCCGACCTGGCGGCCGCCCTGTCGATCCAGGCCCTGCGCGGCACCGACCGGGTCTTCCTGGCCGAGATCCACGCCCTGCGACCGCACCCGGGCCAGCAGGCCAGTGCGGCCGCGCTGCTCGGGCTGCTGGCCGACTCGCCCATGGTCGCTTCGCACCGTGACGACGAGAGCCAGGTGCAAGACGCCTACTCGCTGCGCTGCACGCCCCAGGTGCACGGGGCCGCTCGCGACACCGTCGCCCACGCGACGCGCGTGGCCGAGGTGGAGCTGGCCTCCCAGATCGACAACCCGTCGGTGCTGGCCGACGGCTCGCTGGTGTCCAACGGGAACTTCCACGGCGCGCCGGTGGCCTACGTGCTGGACTTCCTGGCCATCGCCTTAGCCGACGTGGCCTCGATCGCCGAGCGTCGCACCGACCGCCTGCTGGACCCGGACCGCAGCTTCGGGCTGCCGCCGTTCCTGGCCCACCAGGTGGGCGTCGACTCGGGCCTGATGATCGCCCAGTACTCCCAGGCCGCGCTGGTGAGCGAGATGAAGCGGCTGGCGGTGCCCGCGAGCGTGGACTCGATCCCCTCGTCGGGCATGCAGGAGGACCACGTCTCGATGGGCTGGCACGCCGCGCGCAAGCTGCGCCGCTCGGTGGCCGCATTGGGCGACGTGCTGGCCATTGAGATCATGGCGGCCGCGCGCGCCCTGGCGCTGCGTGCTGTTGAGCCCTCGGCGCCCACCGCCGCGGTGCGCGATCGCGTCAACGAGCTGAGCGGCGGCCCGGGGCCGGATCGCTGGCTCACGCCCGCCATCGACGCCGTCAGCGCCGCCGTGCGCGGCGGCGAGCTCCTCGCGCTGGCGGGCCTCGGAGAACCACGGGCCGCGTGAAGCCGCGCCCGGTGTCGGGTAGCGTCGTCCCGTGAGCCCACCCGGGGGACTCGAGCGCCCGAGTGGGGCCAGCGGCGCGCTGGGTCGCGGACTTCAGGTGCTGACCACGATCGCCCGTCACGGACCCCTGAATGTGGCCCAGATCTCGGGGGAGCTGGCCATCCCGCAGAGCTCGGTCTACCGGATCGTGCGCGCGCTGCGCTCCTTCGGGCTCGTCGTGGAGCGCGGCGGCGAGTACGCGGTCGAGGCACTCTTCTGGGACCGGGCCGGCGACGAGCAGCTCGTCGAGCGCGTCGCCCAGCGCAGCCGGCTGATCCTGCGCTCCCTGGCCAGCGTGACCGGTGCCACCGCCGACGTCCTGGTGCGCTCGGGCCGCCACGCCGTGTGCGTCCAGGAGGTGCCCGCGACCACCCACGAGCCGACACGCCTGCCGGTGGGCGACCCGATGCCGCTGCACGCCGGGGCCGAGCACCGGGTGCTGCTGGCCTTCGCGCCGGCCGAGGTGATCGACGAGGTGCTGGTCGGTCACCCCCCGCGCCTCACCTCGGCCACCTTGACCCCGGACCAGCTGGTCACGTCGCTCGCCCAGATCCGCCAGCGCGGGCTCGCGGTCTCGCGGGGCGAGTACATCATCGACGCCGTGGCCGTGGGGGCGCCCGTGATCGTCGCGGGCCGGGCCGTGTGCTCGGTGGGTGTCGCCGGCCCGCGCGCCAGCTGCGGGGGCGACTGGGTGCGCGCGGTCGCGCCCCAGGTGCGCCGCGCCGCCGCCCAGCTCGCCGAGAGCCTCGGGTCCTCGGCCGCGGGCCGTTTCTCACCCGGTGAGAACGGCATTGACCTCCCCCACCGGTCGCCCTAGGTTGCGAGCCGAGCGGTGCTCGAGACCCGGGGGGGAGAGATGGACGCGACCGACGACCCGTGCCGGGCGGCGCCGGGGGTGGCGCGCCCCGCGGGGGCCGGCCTCGGGGAGCACCGTCGAGGCCCCGGCCTCGCTGAGTGGTCTCTAGGAGTCGCAGCTGATCGAGCTGCGCGCGCGGGGGGCGATCGCCCCTCGCGAGTCATCAGGGCATCGAGGAGGGTGCGACCATGAGTGAAGCAGGAACGGACCGGGGGGCGCGATCGGGCGCCTTCACGGTCGAGCAGCACGGGATCGACTACATCCCGCCCGAGGATCGCCACGGTCGGCCGCTCCGGCTGCTCACGCTGTGGTTCGCCGGCAACGTGCAGATCACGACGCTGGCCACCGGCGCCCTGGCGGTGGTGCTGGGCCTGAACATCGGGTGGGCCATCGCGGCCATCGTGATCGGCAACCTGGTCGGGGGCCTCTACATGGCGACCCACTCGATCCAGGGGCCGCGCCTCGGCGTGCCCCAGATGATCCAGAGCCGCGCGCAGTTCGGCATGTACGGGGCGATCCTGCCCCTGGTGATCGTGGTGATCATGTACCTGGGATTCTTCGTGCTGAGCGCCGTGCTGGGCGGGCAGGCCCTGGCCAGCCTGCTGCACGTGACGGTCTCGGAGGGCATCATCATCTCCAGCGCCCTGGTGCTGGTGGGGACGTGGTTCGGCCACGACCTCATCCACGCCTACAACCGGGTGATGTCGGTGCTCTCCCTGATCGTCTTCGGGGCGGCCCTGATCTACCTGGCCAGCCACCTGCCCGCGCACCTGCCGGCCGCCTCGGTCAACTACGGCAGCGTCCTACTGGTGATCTCGATCGTGGTGTCCTGGCAGCTGACCTGGGCACCCTACGTGTCGGACTACTCGCGCTACCTGCCCGTGGACACGCCGTCCTCGGTGACGTTCTGGTACACGTACATCGGGTCGGCGCTCGGCGCATCCCTGGTGATGATCGCTGGGGCGCTGGCCGCCGTCACGGCCTACGGTCCCATGACCAGCGATGCGCCGGCCTACCTGGCCGGACTGTTCCCCTCGGTGCGCTGGCTCTTCTTGCTGATCATCGCGGGCGGCGTCGTCTCGATCAACCTGGAGAACCTCTACGGCGCGTTCCTGACCTTCTTCACCGGGGTGTCAGCATCGGGGACGAGCTCGCAGGGAGCGCGCAGCCGCATCATCACCACGACGATCCTCGCGGCCGCCGCCACGGTCGTGGCGATCTCGATGAGCTCGAACTTCTCGACGAACCTGACCAACTTCATCATCTTCCTGCTCTACCTGCTCATCCCGTGGACGGCCATCAACCTGACCGACTTCTACCTGGTGCACCACGGCCACTACGACGTGCGTGAGTTCTTCAAGGTCGACGGGCGCTGGGGGCGCGCCAACTGGCCGGCCCTGATCATCTTCGCGCTCACCGTGGTGCTGGAGTTGCCTTTCATGGACTCGACCATCTACGTCGGCTTCATCGCCAAGAAGATGCAGGGGGCCGACCTGGCCTGGATCATCGGGTTCGTCTTTGCGGCCATCGCCTACTACGTGGTGGCGACCCGGGGACGCCAGCGGATCCGGGTGCGCGAGGAGCTCGAGTCCCTCGGCGTGACCTCGAAGTGACCTCGAGGCTACGGTGAGCCTGGGCGCGGCGCACGACGTCAGAGGAGGTCCCGCGCGCCGCGGCGCGGCCCGCGGGGATCGGAGAGTGAGGACACATGCAAGGAGCCCGACCCGTCCGCGCACCGCGCGGGACGACGCGCAGCGCGCGCGGTTGGCCCCAGGAGGCGGCGCTGCGGATGCTGCAGAACAACCTGGACCCCGACGTGGCCGAGCGGCCCGACGACCTGGTGGTCTACGGGGGGACGGGGCGCGCCGCGCGCGACTGGCCCAGCTTCGACGCCCTGGTGCGCACGCTGACCACGCTGGGCGACGACGAGACGATGCTCGTCCAGTCGGGGCGACCCGTCGGCGTCGTGCGCACGCACCCGTGGGCCCCCCGCGTCCTGATCGCCAACTCCAACCTGGTGGGCGACTGGGCGACGTGGCCCGAGTTCCGCCGCCTGGAGGCCCTGGGCCTCACGATGTACGGCCAGATGACCGCGGGCTCGTGGATCTACATCGGCACCCAGGGCATCTTGCAGGGGACCTACGAGACCTTCGCCGCCGTGGCCGCCAAGCGCTTCGGCGGGACGCTCGCGGGCACCTTGACCCTCACGGCCGGGGTGGGCGGCATGGGTGGTGCCCAGCCCCTGGCGGTCACGATGAACGGCGGGGCGTGCCTGTGCATCGACGTGGACCCGAGCCGGCTCGCCCGGCGCACCGAGCTGCGCTACCTCGACGAGTGGACCGCCGACTTAGATGAGGCGCTGGCCCGCGTGCTGGCCGCCAAGGCGCAGCGCCAGGCCCGGAGCGTCGGGGTGGTCGGCAACGCGGCCACCATCGTTCCCGAGCTGCTGGCCCGGGGCGTCGAGGTCGACATCGTGACCGACCAGACCTCGGCCCACGACCCCCTGAGCTACCTGCCCGAGGGCATCGACCTGTCCGAGTGGCACCACTACGCCGAGACCAAGCCCGACGAGTTCACGGACCGGGCCCGCCAGTCGATGGCGCGACACGTCGAGGCCATGGTCGGGTTCCAGGATCAGGGGGCCGAGGTCTTCGACTACGGCAACTCGATCCGCGGGGAGGCGGCCCTGGGCGGCTTCGGCCGCGCCTTCGCCTTCCCGGGCTTCGTGCCCGCCTACATCCGCCCGCTCTTCTGTGAGGGCAAGGGCCCGTTCCGCTGGGTGGCCCTGTCGGGCGACCCGCGCGACATCTGGCGTACCGACCAGGCGATCCTGGACCTCTTCCCCGACAACGAGCCCCTGCACCGCTGGATCACCCAGGCCCAGGAGCGCGTCGCGTTCCAGGGGCTGCCCGCGCGGATCTGCTGGCTGGGCCTGGGCGAGCGGGACCGGGCCGGTCTGGCCTTCAACGACCTGGTCGCCACGGGCGAGGTGTCCGCGCCCATCGTGATCGGGCGCGACCACCTCGACGCGGGCTCGGTCGCCTCGCCCTACCGCGAGACCGAGGCCATGCTCGACGGGTCCGACGCGATCGCCGACTGGCCGCTGCTCAACGCGCTGGTCAACACGGCGTCGGGCGCGTCGTGGGTCTCCATCCACCACGGGGGTGGCGTGGGCATCGGGCGCTCGATCCACGCGGGCCAGGTGACGGTGGCCGACGGGACCGCGCTGGCGGCCGAGAAGCTGGCCCGGGTGCTCTCCAACGACCCCCTGATGGGCGTGATCCGCCACGTCGACGCCGGCTACGAGCTGGCCGAGGTGGCCGCCGAGCGCCAGGGCGTGCGCATCCCGATGCGCGAGGGGACATGAGCACGCGGCTGCTGCACGGGATCAGCGAGCTGACGACCAACGACCCCACGGTGGGCGACGGGACCGCCATGGGCCGGCTCACCGACGCGGCGCTGATCCTCGACGAGGACGCCGTGGTGTGGGTCGGACCCGCGTCCGGCGCGCCCGCCGCCGACACCGCGCGCGACCTCGGAGGGCGCGCGGTGATCCCCGGGTTCGTCGACAGCCACACCCACCTGGTCTTCGCCGGGGAGCGCAGCGACGAGTTCGAGGCGCGCCTCCAGGGCCGTACCTACGACGGCGGGGGGATCGGGCGCACGGTCGCGGCGACGCGCGCGGCGTCGAGCGAGGAGCTGGTGGCCGCCGCGCGCGCGCGCCAGCGCCTCCTGGCGCGCGGTGGCGTGACCACCCTGGAGGTGAAGTCGGGCTACGAGCTGACCCTGGAGGGGGAGCGGCGCTCCCTGGAGGTGGCGGCCGCGCTCACCGACGAGGTCACGTTCCTCGGTGCGCACGTGGTGCCCGCCGAGTACGCGGGCGACCGCGAGGCCTACGTGGCCCTGGTGGCCGGCGAGATGCTCACCGCCTGCGCGCCCCGGGCGCGCTGGGCCGACGTGTTCTGCGACACGGGGGCCTTCAGCGTCGAGGAGGCCCGCACCATCTTGACCGCGGCCCGCCAGCACGGGCTCGGGCTGCGCCTCCACGGCAACCAGCTCGGGCCGGGCTCCGGGGTCGCCTTGGCGGTCGAGCTCCAGGCGGCCAGCGTGGACCACTGCACGTACCTGAGCGACGACGACGTCGCCGCGCTCGCCGGGTCGACCACGGTCGCCACGCTGCTGCCGGGCGCCGAGTTCTTCTCGGGCGGCCCGCCCCCCTCGGGGCGCCGGCTCCTCGAGGCCGGCGTGACGGTGGCCCTGGCCACCGACTGCAACCCCGGCACCGCGTATCTGACGAGCATGACGACCGCCATCTGGCTGGCGGTGCGCGAGATGCAGATGACCCCCGACGAGGCCCTGTGGGCGGCGACCGCGGGCGGCGCGCGCGCCCTGTGCCGCAGCGACGTCGGGGTCCTGGGCGTGGGGGCCCGGGCCGACCTGGTCATCCTGGACGCGCCGCGCGCGGCGCACCTGGCCTACCGCTTCGGCGACGTGATCGAGGAGGTGATGACGGCGCGCGCGGCCCCGGGGGCCTCTAGGGTGCCTGCATGAGGCCCGGGCCACCCTCGTCAGCGGAACGGCCGCGCACGCGGGGGGAGTTGCGCGCCGCGGGGTACCGGTCCCGCACGGTGCGCGCCGAGGTCCGCGAGAACCTGGAGGCGCGCCTGCGAGCCGGCGCGCGCGCCTTCGACGGGGTCCTGGGCTACGACGAGACGGTCCTGCCCCAGCTGGAGAACGCCCTGCTGGCCGAGCACGACGTGATCCTGCTGGGGGAGCGGGGCCAGGCCAAGACCCGCCTGGCGCGCGGCCTGGTCGGCCTGCTCGACGAGTGGCTGCCGGTGGTGGAGGGCTCTCCCCTGCGCGACGACCCCTTCGACCCGGTGTCGGCACCGGCCCGCGAGCTGGTGGCCGAGCGCGGCGACGACACGCCGATCGCCTGGGTGCACCGCCGGGACCGCTACGCCGAGAAGCTGGCCACGCCCGACACGTCGATGGCCGACCTGATCGGCGACATCGACCCCATCCGGGTCGCCAGTGGGCTGTTCCTCGACGACCCGCGCGCCATCGCCTACGGGCTGGTGCCCCGCGCCAACCGGGGGATCTTCGCCATCAACGAGCTGCCGGACCTGGCCGAGCGCATCCAGGTCGGCCTGCTCAACGTGCTCGAGGAGCGCGACGTCCAGATCCGCGCGCACCTGGTGCGCCTGGAGCTGGACCTGCTGGTGGTGGCGACGGCCAACCCGGAGGACTACACCAACCGCGGCCGCCTGATCACCCCGCTGAAGGACCGCTTCGGCTCCCAGATCCGCACCCACTACCCGCGCGACGTGGCCACCGAGCTGGCGATCGTGCACGCCGAGTCCCGGCTGCCCGCCTCGCTCCCCGTCGAGGTCCCCTGGTTCATCGAGGAGATCGTGGGCCGGGTGAGCCAACTCGCGCGCCAGAGCACGGCGGTCTCCCAGCACTCGGGCGTCTCGGTGCGCGTGTCGATCGCCGACTTCGAGGCCGTGGCGGCCAACGCGGTGCGCCGCAGCCTGCACGCCGGGGACGCGCTCGCCGTGCCCCGGATCAGCGACCTGGCCGCGGTGGTGCAGGCCGCCACCGGCAAGCTGGAGCTCGAGGGGCTCGACGAGCAGGACCCCGAGCGGGTCATCGCCACGCTGGTCGCCCTGGCAGTGCGCCAGTGCTTCAGCGAGCGGGTGGTGCTCCACGACGCCGGGGCCCTCGTGGGCAGCTTCGAGGGCGAGGTGGTGGTCCACGCGGGAGACGACCTGCCCGACGCGCACTACGCCGAGGTGCTGGCCGCGCTGCCGGCGCTGGCGGCCGCGGCCGACGAGGTCGCCGGGCCGGGGGCCGGGCCGGGCCAGCGGGCCGCCGCCGCCGAGTTCGTCTTGGAGGGGCTCCACCTGACCAAGCGCCTGGCCAAGGAGGCGCAGGGTCCCCGCGCCCTCTACCGCGCCCGGACGGGCCGGTGAGCGCCCGCTACCTCTACCGGCGACGCGCCGAGGGCGAGATCGACGACCTGGACCCGCGCGACCTGCTGGACCAGCTGGCCGACGACCTGCTCGAGTCCGGCGACGTCGAGCGCGCCCTGGACCGCGCGGTGCGCGAGGGGTTCACCACCGCGGAAGGTGAGCACGTGGTCGGGCTGCGCGAGCTCCTCGAGCGGGTGCGCGCCCGGCGGCGCGCGCTCGAGCGCCAGGCGGACCCCTCGGGGTCTCTGGAGCGCTACCGCGCGCGCCTCGACGAGATCGACCAGATGGAGGAGGCCGAGCTCGACGAGCTGGCGCGCGCCGCTCGCGACAGTGGCGACGCCCGCCGCGCCGAGGTCACCGAGGGCTACGTGCGCGACCAGCGCCTGGCGCGCTCGCTGGTGGGCCCGAGCGTTCCCGAGCGCGTGGCGGGGATGCGCGAGTACGACTTCGCCTCCAGCGCGGCGGCCGAGGCCTTCGAGCATCTGCTCGGCGAGATCCGGTCCGACGCCGCGGGCGCCTACGTGGCCGCGGCCCGGGCCGCGCTGGCCACGCCCGATCCGGCCGCTCTGGCCCACCTGCGCACGATGATGGACGACCTGTCCTCGCTGCTCGAGCGGCGGGCGCGCGGCGAGGATACCGCCGCCGAGGAGTCGGCCTTCCTGGAGCGCTACGCAGACCTGTTCGCCGAGGCCACGTCGCTCGACGACGTGGTGCGCCAGCTGGCCGAGCGCGCCGCGGCCGCCGAGGCGGTCATGCGCTCCATGACGGCCGAGCAGCGCGCCGAGATGGCCAGCCTGGTCGAGACAGCCCTGGCCGACGTCGACCTGGCCTGGTCGCTCCAGCGGCTCACGGCCAACCTGCGCCGCGCCACCCCCGACCTGGACTGGTCGCGCGCGATCCGCCTGCGCGGACCGGCCGCGTCCTGGAGCGACGCGGTGGAGGCCGGGGCGCGCATCGGCGAGCTGGCCGACCTCGAGTCCCTGCTCGGCGGTCCCCGCGCCAGCGAGGCGCTGGGCGAGGTGGACGTCGAGGCGGTGGCGCGCAACCTCGGCCCCGACCTCGCCGCCGACGTCGAACGGCTGGCGCGCGCCGAGCGCGCGCTGCGCGACCAGGGACTGATGGAGCGCTCGGGCGGCCGGCTCCGCCTCACCGCGCGCGGGACGCGGCGCATCGGCGAGCGCGCCCTGCGCCAGCTGTTCGATCGGGTACGGGCCTCGGTGGAGCTGGGCCAGCACGTGCGCCCCGGACCGCGCGGGGGTGAGCACGAGGGACTGGCCGAGCCCTGGGAGCCGGGGCGGCCCCTGGACCTGCACCTGTCGGCCACGCTGCGCAACGCGCTGGCCCGCGCGGGTCCCGGTGTGCCGGTGCGCCTGGCGGTCCAGGACTTCGCCGTCGAGGTCGACGAGGGCGCGCGCACCTGCGCGACGGTGGTGGCCATCGACCTGTCCTTGTCGATGGGCATGCGCGGGAACCTGGCGCCGGCCAAGAAGATGGCCCTGGCGCTGACCACCCTGATCCGCACGCGCTACCCCCGCGACTACCTGGCCCTGGTGGGCTTCGGGCAGCGGGCGGCCGAGCTGCGCATCGACGACGTGCCCGCCTTGAGCATCGACGGCGCCTACGGCACCAATCTCCAGCACGCCCTGGCCCTGGCGCGCCGCCTCCTGGCGCACCAGGGCGGGGAGCGCCAGATCGTCGTGGTGACCGACGGTGAGCCCACCGCGCACCTCGACGACGAGGGCACGCCCTTCTTCGCCTGGCCGCCGGTGCGCGAGACGCTCGAGCGCACCATGGCCGAGGTGATCCGCTGCACCCGGGCCGGCATCGTGATCAACACGTTCGCCCTGGACGTCGAGCGCAGCCAGTTCCCCTTCGTGGACCAGATCGCTCGCGTCAATCGGGGGCGCACGTTCTTCGTCGACGCCCCCGACCTGGGTCGCTTCGTGCTTGACGACTACGTGCGCCAGCACGTGGTGCGGCGAGAATCCTGAAGTTCCATTTGCTTTTTGCCCCCGCACGTGGCCACAATGACAGCGGTGTAATTACACCGGTGTGCGGTCCGGAGGGGCGTGTGGAGATCATTGCATTGCTGAGTGGCCTGGAAGACCGGGGGTGGCAGGCTCGCTCGAACTGCATGGGGGTGGACCCCGACCTGTTCTTCCCCGAGCGCGGGGCCTCGACGCGCGAGGCCAAGGAGGTCTGCCGCGGCTGCGTGGTCCGCGACGAGTGCCTGGAGTACGCGCTGGAGAACGGCGAGAAGTTCGGCATCTGGGGTGGCCTCAGCGAGCGCGAGCGCCGGCGCCTGCGCCGGGCGCGGGCTCTCGAGCGGCGCAGTCAGGCCGGGTAGGCCGCGACGCCGCAGCGCGCCTCGATGGTGCGGGCGGGGTCGAGGTCGAGTTGGGCCAGGCGCGCGGGGTCCTCGCGCGCGAGCAGGGCGGCGGGGGCCAGCCCCACCAGTTCGGCGCGCTCGATGCGTCCCGTGGTCGCCGCGGCCACCAGGTCGTAGACGGCCGAGGGCGGCTCGCGCAGCGGCTCGAGCAGGTTGCAGCTGACCTGGACCGCCCCGGAGACCGGGAAGGCCAGCGCGCGTACGGCGCTGCTGCGGGCCAGGTCGGCCAGCTCGCGCCCCTCCTCGAGGCTGATCCCGCGCAGCCAGAGGTTCCAGGCGACCAGGACCGGCCGGCACCCCACGACGACGGCCCCGCGCCGCGGATCGGCCGCGGGGCCCTCCTCGGGCGCCAGGCTGGCGAAGGCGCGCCGGCGGATCGCCGGCAGGCTGAGCGTGGTCCCGTCGGCGCGGGGGCCGTAGCGGAAGACCGGGGTCCCCGTCGCGGTGGCGATCCAGTGGGCCGTCTCGTCGCGCAGCGCGCAGGCGTCAGCGGGCGACTCGTCCCCCAGGGCGACGAAGGGGACCACGTCGACGACGCCGAGGCGGGGATGCACGCCCGCGTGGGCCGACAGGTCGAGGCGCGCGAAGGCCTCCTCGATCAGCCGGTGGACGTCGTCGAGGAGCGCGGCGCGCTCGTGGATCAGCGTGAAGACGCTGCGGTGGTGGTCCGGGTCGGCGTGGCGATCGCGCAGCGACGCGCCACTGGCCTGGGCCAGCGCGTCGAGCACCTCAGCGTCGCGACCCTCGGAGATGTTGACGACGCACTCGAACACGGCTCAGGGCCGGTCGGCCGCCAGGCGCCGGCGGGCCCGCTGGAGCCGACGGCGCTCACGCTCGCTCTTACCACCCCACACGCCGTGGTCGATGTGGTTGTCGAGCGCGTACTCCAGGCACTGGGACGCGACCGGGCACGTCGTGCAGATCCGCTGGGCGCGGATGACGCCCAAGCCGTCGCGCGGGAAGAAGACCTCCGCGGGGTGTTCGCGACACTTGCCATCAGCCATCCACTCAGTGGGCACTGGTCCTCCCTTCCCCGACGAGGCCAGCGTAGTCACCGCGCTCTAAAGATTCTGTAAAGTTCGCCGGGAACTTCGCGAGTCGGGCCCCGACCCGGCTGCCGGGCCACCGGTAGACTGGGCGCAAAAGGAGCACCGTGAGTCACGTCCCCACCACCGAAGGCACCGAGGTCCTCGAGCCGGTCGGGCACGTCCAGGTGATCTACCTGGGCCCCGTGGCCCCGCACTGGGAGTGCCGGATGGTCTTTGGCGACGAGGAGCAGATCCAGGCCTTCGTCGACCGCATCGACGCCCGGCTGCGCTTCCTGCCGCCCCACGACCCCCAGTTCCGCCGCAATCGCGAGCGCGTCAACCGTGACGGCGAGCGCGAGGGGCTGATCGTGGAGTGGCTGCTCGGCTACGACGAGGAGCCCACGGCCTAGGCCGCACACCGGGCTCAGGCCAGGGGCGACGTCGAGACCCGCGCGTACCACGCGGCGGGGTCGTCCAGCTCGGCCGGGCTGGGCAGGCCATCGACCCGCAAGAAGGCGTCGAAGGCCTCCAGGCCGTGCTCGGCCGACACCGTCGCGACGAAGGACCCGGCGCGCTCGTGGTGCGGGCCGTGGGTGGCCACGCCGAAGAGGGCGGCGGCGGCGTCCTCGCCGCGCGCGTCGAGCAGGCGGTGGCGCCGGTAGGCCTCGGCCAGAGCGGGCTGGGGGCCCATGAGGGCGGTGGTGACCTCCAGGGCCACCGCGTCGAACAGCGCCAGCAGCGCGGCGGTCGCCGCGTTGATGGCGTCGGCCGCCGGCCCGTCGGTCAGGCCCTCGAGGCCCTCGAGCAGGGACTCGGGATGGGCCAGGACCTCGCCCATGTCGCTGGTGCCCTCGCCGAGCATGCCCTGGAGCCGCTCGATGATGTCGCCCTGGTGCGCGGCCGCCTCGCGCACCGAGTCCAGCAGCAGGGCGCGCAGCGCGTCGCCGGTGCCCGGGCGCGTCAGCACCAGCGCGGCGACCTGCTCGTGGGCCAGGGCGAAGGCGGCCACCTCGTCACGATCCAGCGACCACGAGGTCGCGAAGGCCGCGACGTTGTTGACCGCGATGAGGCGCCGCTCGTCGATGCGCGGCAGGGGCAGGACCGCGAGGGACCACGCCCGCTCCGAGAAGTGCCCGGCGACCGAGCCCAGCTGCAGGCCGAGCAGGAGCGGGCTGAGGGCCGCCATCATGTGCGCCATGGGGTCGGTCGCGGCGTCGTCGGGGAGCGCCAGCTGGCCCGCGGCCAGTGCCGGCGCCAGCAGCGGGCGCCACTGGGCCAGGGCTGCCAGGGTCAGCCCCGAGCGGTTGACGACCTCGGTCGTCGAGGGCCCGGCGACCGACAGCAGCGCATCGATGCGGCGTGCCACCAGCGGCGCCAGCGCCTCGAGGCGCTGGCGCTCGGCGGGCTCGGGGTTGGGGTCCCCATCGCTGCCGCGGGCGATCGAGAGCGCCAGCTGGGTGGCCGACTCGAACCACGCGTCGGGCCCCTGGCCCGCCAGCAGCTTGACCAGGTCGTCGAAGAAAGGACCGAAGGGACTGGTCATGCCATCAACCTAGAGGCCGCAGGCGAGCCGCACGACCACGTGGCGCGTGGCGGTGCCGCGCACGACGGTCAGGTGGGCGCGGCCCCCGGCTGCGGTGAGGTAGAGGTAGGTGTCGAGGGCGCTCGCCGAGTCGATGGCGTGGCCGTCGATGACCGTGATCACGTCGCCGACGTTGACGTGGCCGCGGGCCTGGCTGGCCCGCGGGACGTTGGTGACCTGGGCGCCGCCGCCCTGCGCGCTGGTGGTGGCCACGTTCAAGCTGGCGTGGCAGCCGTGGCCCGTGGCAACGATGTCGGCCACCCGGGCCACGAAGCGCGCGGCGAACCACTGGCCCTGGGACCCGAGGACCGCGACGACGTTGCCTTGTGCATCGACCGCCAGGGCGCCGGGGACGCCGTTGAGGTTGGCCACCGACGGGGTGGCCAGATAGCTGACGACCCCGGCGGCGTGGACCACGGGGTCGCCCAGGGTCGTCGCGGACCAGGTGAAGCTGGCCCGCGCGGTCGGCCCCGTGACCACCGGGGAGAGTGCGGTCACCGCCGCGTCGGCGGGCAGGGGCCCGAGCCGCGGTGCGGGCACGTGAAGCGCCAGGCGCACGATGGTGAAGCCCATGACGGTGTCGTGGCCGATCCAGGTGGCCGCGAAGGTGCCCAGCCGCGCCGTCCACGCGGTGACCAGGGCGGTGGCCGGGATCGGCGTGGGCGTGACGGCCAGCCCGTCTGGCAGGACCAGGGCCGACGTCGTGGTGACGTGGTCGGGCAGGGTGAAGGACAGGTCGACGGTGCGAGCCGCCACCAGGCGCACCGACCCCGGCAGCGCCGACAGCTGGGTGGCGGTGTTGGCGGTCATGGGCTGGTCGGGGGGCACGGAGGTGCGCGCCGTGGCCAGGGCCGCCGCCAGGCCGGTCACCGCGACGATCAGGATCGCGCCGGCCCACCGGACGCCCCGTGGCGGTGGGGGCCGGGGGTCGCTGGGCAGGGCGCTGAAGTCGGGCAACTCGCTGGGATGCAGCCAGGTCCGGCCCTGGGGGTCGGGCGGCGCCGCCCGGCGCCGCTTCCAGCGCCTCCCTCTCGAACCCGCCTCCGCCACGACGAACCAGGCTACTGAGCGCCCGGGACGCGAAACCGGTCGGCCTAACATCGTCGCGTGGCCACAGACGTCGCGATGGACATCGGTACCGCGAACAGCCGGGTGGCCACGTCCGCGGGCATCGTGTTCGACGAGCCGACGGTCGTGGCCATCGACACGCGTACCGGTGAGGTCGTCGAGGTGGGCTGGGGGGCCAGCGACCTCGTCGCGCGCACCAGCCGCCACGTCGTGGCCTTCCGGCCAATGGCCCAGGGCGCGACCATCGACTTCGACGTGACGGCGCGCCTGGTATCGGGACTCTTCGAGCGCGCCGGCATCTCGGCGCTCAGTCGGGCCCGCGTCGTCATGAGCGTGCCTTCGCTGGCCACCGCGATCGAGCGGCGCGCCCTGCGCCAGGCCGCGATCCAGGCGGGTGCTCGCGAGGTCAGCCTGCTCGAGGCGCCACTCGCCGCCGCCATCGGTCTGGGCCTGCCCGTCCAGGAGCCCGTGGGCTCGGCGGTGACCGTTCTGGGGGCGGGCGCCTCCGAGTCGACGGTGCTCTCCCTCGGAGGCATCGTGACGCGCTCGGCTCGCCGCCAGGGAGGAGCCGACGTGGACGCCGCGATCGCCACGCGGCTGCGCCACCGTGCGGGCGTGGTCGTCGCCCCGGCCACCGCCGAGCTGCTCAAGATCCACCTGGGCTCGGCGCGCGGGAGGCTGGGCCAGCCCAGCGAGCGCGTGGTGGCCCGGACGGTGGAGGCCGGCGAGCTGGTCGAGGTCGACGTGGGGGCCGAGCTGGTCAACGCGGCCCTCGCCGACGTCGTGCACGCGACCGCGACCATGGTCCAGGAGGCTCTCGCCGAGGCGCCGCCGGACCTCTCCCAAGACGTGAGCTCGCGGGGTATCACCCTGGTAGGCGGGCACGCGCAACTGTCGGACTTCGCCGAGCTGCTGGCCGCCGAGACGGGCGTGGACGTGCGCGTGGCCGACGAGCCTGAGCTGGTTGTCGTGCGCGGCCTCCAGCTGTGCCTCGACGAGATGTCGCGGCTGCACGTCCTACTGCGCGAGGTGGATCGCTAGCGCGCGGGCGGGTCGTCGTCGAGCTCGGCCGCCGCCGCGCGGACCTGCCAGTCGCGATCTTGGTGCGCGCGGGCCAGGGCGGCCTCGACCTCGGGCCCCTCGAAGGCGGCCAGCGCGATGACGGCGCGGCGCCGGACGCTCGGGCGGTCCTGGAGCGCCGCGATCACCGCGTCGCGTCCCGCCGGGTCGCCGAGGCTCCCCAGTGCCGCCACCGCCGCCTCGCGGCAGCGCGCGTCGTCGTGGTCCCGGGCCAGGCCGGCCAGGGCCCCCACCGCGCCGGGTGCGGTCCGCTCGCCCAGCGCGAACGCGGCCGCCTCGACGACCAGCGGGTCCGCATCGGCGAGGCGGGCCACCACCGCGTCGAGGGGATCGCCGGCGTCGTCGCGCCGGGCCAGCACGGCGAGTGCCTCGCGGCGCACATCAGCGTCGGGGTCGCCCAGCGCCGCTACGAGGTCGGCTCCCCTCACCAGGGCGCGTTGGGCGCCCACCCGCAGCGCCAGGACGCGCAGCCGCGGCGCGGCGTCGTGCAGCGCAGCGCGCACCAGGTCCGCGGAGACCGCATCCTGGCTCCCGGCTGCCCGAAGGATGGCGACCTCAGTAGGTAGCGTTGATCCATCGTGCACGACTCCATTTCACCACGCCACTGGCGGCGCTGGGCCGGTTGGCTGGCGGCGCCGGTGATCGTCCTGGCGGCGATCGTGGCCCTCCAGGCCTGGACCCTTCCCGAGTACGCGCTGACCCCCGGCGACGCGCGGGCCGTCGGCCCCCTGGTCTCGATCCACGGGCTGGCCGCAGCGCCACCCCGCCACGACATCTTGCTCACCGACGTGTACCTCCAGACCCTGACCGCCTGGCAGTGGCTCGTGATGCACTTCGAGTCCCACGTGCAGTTCGTCAGCTCGGCCGACCTCCTGGAACCCGGCGTCCCGGCGAGCGAGCTCGGCGCGCAGGGCTATCTCGAGATGTACGACTCCCAGCAGGCCGCGGCGGTGGCCGGCCTGCGGGCGCTGGGCTGGTCGGTGCCCGCACGCGGGACCGGGGCGGTGGTCACGGCGGTCGTGGGCTCCTCACCGGCGCAGCGGGCCGGTCTCGCCGTCGGGGACGAGATTGTCGGCGTCGACGGCCATCGTGTGACGTCGGGCTGCGACCTGGTGCGGGCCATCCACGACCTCCCCGCGGGCACGCACGTGCGCTTGCGAGTCGCGCCGGTGCACATCAGCGCCATCGGGCGCCTCACGTGGCGCCCGGCGCGAACCATCGAGGCGACGAGCGCCCAGCGGGGCGCTCCCGACGTGGTGAGCGGCTGCGCGGGCGTCACGGGCGCGGCGCGCTCCTGGCTCGGCATCGCCGTCGAGGACGGCGTCGCGTACCGCCTGCCCGCAGATGTCCACGTCAACACCCGCAGCATCGGCGGCCCCTCGGCCGGTCTGGCGATGACCCTGGCCATCATCGACCAGCTCAGCCGCCACCCGATTGCCGGGCACGCCGTCGTGGCCGCCACCGGCACCATCGCCCCGTCGGGCCAGGTGGGAGACGTGGGAGGCGTGGCCGAGAAGACGGTTGCCGTCCAGCGCGCCGGTGCCACCGTGTTCCTGGTGCCCACCGTGGAGGTGGCCACCGCGCGCTCGGCGGCGAGCCCGGGCCTGCGGGTGATCGGCGTGCGGACCCTGGCCCAGGCCCTGGCGGCCCTGGCGCGCCTGGGCGGCGCCGCGCCCCAGCCGCTCCAGGCACCCCCGGGGTCTTGAGAGCCAGGAGTGGAGCCCCCCACGTCGTAGTGTGGGGGGATGGACGAGCGTCGGATCCTGTCCACGACCCGCCAGTCTTCGGTCGAGGTGACCAGGGTGAACTTCTCTACGGTGCGCCGCGGGGGACTGGACCCCCACGAGGTGCGCACGCACCTCGAGGCGGTCGCGCGGGAGATGTCGCACCTGGAGCACAAGATCCGCGAGCTGCAGGACCAGTTGGCCGACGCCCTGCGTCGGGCCGCGAACCCGGTGTTCGACGAGGCGACGCTGGCCTCGGCCCTGGGCACGCAGAGTGCCGCCATCCTGCGCTCGGCGCACGAGGAGGCGGGGCGGGTCACCGCCGAGGCCCAGGAGCGCGCCGCCCAGCTCTCGGCGGAGTCCCAGCAGCGCGGCGCCGCGCACCTCATCGAGGCCCAGGAGCGGTCCTCGGCCATCGTCGCCGAGGCCGAGGCCACCGGGGCCCAGATCGACCACGAGGCGCGCCTGGCGGCCGAGCGCCTGGTCGACACGGCCAAGACGAATGCGTCGGTCATCATCGATCGGGCCCGAGAGCAGGGGCGCGCGATCGTTGACCAGGCGACCCAGGCACGCCGGACCGTGCTCAACGACCTCCTGGTCAAGCGCAAGGCACTCAACCTCCAGATCGAGCAGCTGCGCGTCGCCCGAGACGCCCTGGCCGGCCACGTGTCGAGCGTGCGCGAGGAGACCGATCGCCTGCTCGACTCCCTGCACGCCAGCGACGAGTCGGCGCGGGCCGCGGCCATCGAGGCGCTGCGTCTGCGTCCCCCGAGCCCCGACCCCACCGAAGACGAGCTCCTGGCGGGCACGCCGCTGCGTGAGGTGCCCGAAGGGTCGGCGAGCGCCGAGGGTGCTGGCGTACTGACCGAGCCCGTCGCCGCCGTCGCCGCCGAGCCGCTGGCCGAGCCGTCCTCTCGCCCCGTCCCCCCGCCGGCCCCCGCCGCCGAGGACGCCTCGGGGACCGACGTCGTCAACGAGATCTTCGCGCGCCTGCGCCAGGCCACGCGCGCCGAGCGCGGTGCTCCGGCCCCGCGGCGGGCCGCCGCGCCCAAGACGTCCGGTGCCGTGATCGACGAGCTCTTCCACCGGCGCGACGCCGCCCTCGCCGAGTCCCTGGCCGTCCTGACGCGCAAGGTGAAGCGGGCCCTGCAGGACGATCAGAACGTCATGCTCGAGCGCCTGCGCAGCGCTCCGGGCGCGGGGCCGGCCGAGCTCGACGACGAGCGGGCCCAGCGGACGCGCTACGCCGACGCCGCCTACGACGCCCTGGCCGATGCTGCCGCCGCCGGGGTCCAGTTCGCCCTCGACGAGCGCGGCGCGACCGGCGCTGCGGTGGACCCGCGCGAGCTCGACGAGGTAGCCGCCGACTTCGCCGTGACCATCGCCCTGGCCCTGCGCAAGCGCATCGTGGCCGACGGCAGCGGGGATGCCGCCGAGCGGGTGAACGCCGCCTATCGCGAGTGGCGCGGCCCCCGGGTCGAGCGCCTCTGCACCGATGCGGCCCGACGGGCGTTCCACCTGGGCGTGGCCTCCGCCGCGCATGGTGGTGGCCTGCACTTCGTGGCCAGCCCCGGCGAGCCGCCCTGCGACGTGTGTGCGCGCGACGCGGCCGGCGGCCCGCGACCCGCCGGCCAGCGGTTCCCGAGCGGCGCTCCCTACCCTCCGCTGCACGCGGGGTGCGCCTGCACGGTCCTGCCCGTCGCGGGCCCCTAGGCTGCCAGCGTGCGCAGCCCGACGGACATCCCGCGGCGACCACCTCGCTTCGGACGGCTCTCCCGCCGATTCTGGGTGGCGCTGGTCGTCATCGTCCTGATTGTCCTGTTCCTGTCACTGCGCAACCTGGCCGTGCTGTGGACCGATCAGATGTGGTTCTCGGCGGCCGGCTTCGGCCAGGTCTTCTCGACCCTGTTCGTGATCAAGGTGGGTCTGGCCCTGGTCTTCGGCGCCATCTTCTTCGCGATGACCTGGGGCAACCTCCTGCTCACCGACCGCTTCGGCGCCCGCGAGCTCACCTTCGAGCCCGAAGACGAGGTCGTGCGCCGCTTCCAGAACGTGGTGCGCCCGCGGGCCGGACGGATCTACGCGCTGATCGCTGCGGTGATGGGCCTGATCGCCGGCCTCAACGCCACGGGGGAGTGGAAGAACTACCTGCTGTTCGTCCATCGTCAGTCCTTCCACCTCAAGGACCCGCTCTACCACCTGGACATCGGCTTCTACGTCTTCACCTTGCCGTTCCTCTCCTTCATCGTGACCTGGTTCCTGGTGTCGCTGGTCGTGGTGCTGGTGGTCACGACGATCTTCCACTACCTCAACGGCGGGATCCGCGCGGTGCGCGTCGCCCCGCGCGTCGCCCCGCGGGTCAAGGCGCACCTCTCGGTGATCGGCGCCGGGATCGCGGTGGCCAAGGCGGCGGGCTACGTGATCGCGCGGTACTCGCTGGTGACGTCCTCGAACGGCTTCGTCCAGGGTGCCGGCTACACCGACGTCCACGCCCGCATGCCCGCCCTGACCATCCTCATCGTGCTCTCGCTGGCCTCGGCGGTGATCCTGCTGGTCAACGTGCGCGCGCGCGGCTGGTCGCTGCCGGCCGTGGCGGTGGGGCTGTGGATGTTCGTGGCCCTGGTGATCGGGGTCCTGTACCCGACGATCCTGCAGGCCCTCAAGGTCGCGCCGGCCCAGGCCACGCTGGAGGCGCCCTACATCCAGCGCAACATCGAGGCGACCCGGGCCGCCTACGGGCTCCAGCACGTCTCGTACGCGTCCTTCCCCGGACTGACGACGATCTCCAAGGCGCAGGTGGCCGCCGACCAACCCACCCTGGCCAACATCCGGGTGTGGGACCCCGCCTACAACATCGCGCTGGCCAACCTGCGCAAGCGCCAGTCGATCCGCTCCTACTACACCTTCGCGTCCCTCGGCGTGGACCGCTACTACATCAACGGCAAGCTGACCCCGGTGCTGATCGGCGCGCGGGAGATCAACACGGCCAACCTGGTCTCGCCCAGCTGGGTCAACGTGCACCTGCAGTACACCCACGGCATCGGCGCGGTCGTGGTCGCGGCCAACACGGCGGACTACTCGACGGGCAACCCCAAGCTGGACCTGGCCAACGTGCCGCCGGTCTCGACAGGCGGGATGCCGGTCCTCACGCACCCGGACATCTACTTCGGCCTGAACATGCCCGGCTGGGTCGCGGCCAACACGCGCCAGCCCGAGCTGGACTATCAGGTCAACCAGGGAAAGAACGCCGGCCAGCCCATCGAGACCCACTACTCGGCCTCCGGTGGTGTCGCGGTCGGCAACGAGCTGCGGCGCCTGGCCTTCGCCCTGCGCCTCAACGACTTCAACTTCCTGATCTCGAACCAGATCACCAGCCACAGCCGCGTCCTGTTCGTGCGCGACGTGGTGGCCATGGCGCAGAAGGCCGCTCCGTTCCTGACCTTTGACTCGCATCCCTACCCGGTGATCGCCGACGGCTCGGTCCAGTTCGTCCTCGACGGGTACACCACGACGAGCCACTACCCCTACAGCCAGAACGCGAACACCTTCGACGTCAACACCGGTGGCCTGCCCGGGAGCTTCAACTACGCGCGCAACTCGGTCAAGGTCGTGATCAACGCCTACACCGGCAAGATGACCTTCTACGCGATGGACCCGAAGGACCCCATCCTCCAGGCGTATCGCGCGGCGTTCCCCGGCATGTTCCAGCCGCTGTCGTCGATGCCGCCCGAGATCGCCGCGCACCTGCACTACCCGGGTGACCTGTTCGCGGTGCAGGCGGCGGTGCTGGGCCGGTACCACATCACCAACGCCAGCGCCTTCTACACCGCGTCGGACGGCTGGCAGGTCTCGCCCACCACCGGATCGGGCACCCCGGGCCAGTCGCTGGCCCAGACCCAGGTGACCGATGCGGCCGGCAACGTGATCGCCTCGTCCCTCTCGCCCATGTCCCCGCTGCTGCAGGTCGGTGCCCTGCCCGGGACGAGCCAGCAGCAGCTGCTGGAGTCCCTGGCCTTCGTCCCCGCCGGCAACTCCTCGACGGTCCAGTCGCTATCCGCGTTCCTGATCGCGACGTCCAATCCCAACGACTACGGGCACCTCCACCTGTACGAGACGCCGCGTGGAACGGTGGTGACCGGTCCGGTCCAGGCGGACTCCGAGATCCAGCAGAACTCGCAGGTGAGCAAGACGATCACGCTGCTTGACCAGCACGGGTCGGTCGTCCTGCTCGGCAACAACCTGATGGTGCCGCTCGACCAGAGTCTCCTGTTCATTCGGCCGCTCTACGTGTCCTCGACGACGAACTCGATCCCCGAGCTGCGCTACGTGATCGCGGTATTCAACCAGAGAGTGGAGATTGCTCCCACCCTGGCTGGGGCCCTCAGCAAGGCCCTGGGTGTGTCGGTGCACGGAGCCGGTCCGACGAGTTCGTCCACCACTCCGCCGACCGGAGCCACCGCAGCGTCGCTGCTCGCACAAGCCGACAGGGACTACACGGCGGCGCTCAATGCCCTAGGCGCAGGCAACCTCGGCGCCTACCAGCAGGAGATCGACGCGATGCATCGCGCTGTGACTTCGGCCGAGCAGGCCCTGGCGGCCACCGGCGTCGTGGTGCCGACCACCACGACGAAGACGACGGCACCGTCGTCGAAGGGCTGAGCGCACGAGGCCCAGCGCCTCAGTGATAGAGTGGTGGTCCCATCGCGGGGTGGAGCAGTCTGGTAGCTCGTCGGGCTCATAACCCGAAGGTCGTAGGTTCAAATCCTACCCCCGCCACCAAGTAGTCCATAAATACGTCGAAAGCCCAGGGAAATCCTGGGCTTTCGTGCTGTCCGGGGTCTCGTTCAGAGGCGTTGTGGGTCAGTTAGGTCCATGAATTCCCGTGCACCCGCCCACGCCGCACACCCCCGCACACCTCGACGATTGACGGGCCTTCCGGTTGTAGCGGGGAGGGCCATCCCCTTCACCGGACGACAATCGAGTCGAGCAGCCTGAAATTGGGCTTGCCGGCGTAGAGCAGCGCCCGTAGTTGTCGGCAACGCTCGAAAACTGAGCACTTTCGACGGTGAAAAGTGAACACCTGAAAATGGAGGGTGATCACTTTGGAAGACTGGGCCCTGATTCGAAGACTGGCGGCTGAGGGCATTACCCATGC
>JAJYEQ010000027.1 GCA_021785695.1 Actinomycetes bacterium | reverse complement strand
CCCAAGTCGAGGTGATGCGCGAGCGGGGTGCCGGGCGCGTGTCGCCCTTCATGGTGCCCATGATGATGCCGAACGCCGCCACCGCGGCCGTCTCGATGCGCTTCGGCCTGGGCGGTCCCTGCGAGACCGTGACCACGGCCTGCGCCGCGGGAACCCACGCCATCGGCAACGGGGCGCGCCTGGTGGCCAGCGGGCGCTGCCCGGTGGTCGTGGCCGGTGGTGCTGAGGCGGTCCTGATCGAGATCGCCGAGGCGGGATTTCGCAACATGACGGCCCTCAGCGCCAGCGAACTGTCCCGACCCTTCGACGTGGACCGCGACGGCTTCGTCATGGGCGAGGGCGCCGGGATCCTGGTCCTGGAGGACTGGGAGCACGCCGAAGCCCGCGGGGCCCGCATCCTGGCCGAGGTCCTCGGAGCGGCCTCGACCGCCGACGCGTACCACATCACCGCCCCCGACCCCGAGGGTCGCGGCGCGGTGCGCTCGATGCACCTGGCCCTCGAGGACGCGCAGCTGGAGCCCGGCGACATCTCGCACATCAACGCCCACGGGACCTCGACGCCGCTGAACGACCTGGCCGAGGCGGTGGCCGTAGCCCGCGTGTTCGGCCACAGCGCTCCGCCGGTGACGTCGGTGAAGGGGCATCTCGGGCACTCCCTGGCCGCCGCCGGGGCCCTGGAGGCCGTCGCCTCGGTCATGACGCTGATCGAGCAGGTCATCCCGCCGACCGCCGGCACCACGAACGTGGACCCGCAGATCGCCCTCGACGTCGTGCACGGCGCGCCGCGCCCGGCCGCGATCGACACGGTGCTGTCGAACTCCTTCGGCTTCGGTGGCCACAACGGCAGCGTGATCCTGCGCCGCGCCCAGCCCTAGTCGTCGCTCGCCGCCACGGGCCGCTCGGCGAAGGCGGCGCGGGCCCCGGCGATGAACGCCCCCACCGCGACGGGATCCTTGGCTCCCGGCTCGTGCTCTAGAGCCGGACCCGCCTCCACCCCCCACACGGGCAGCGCCCGCACCACGTCCTCGACCTCGTCGGCGCTGAGCCCCCCGGCCACGACCGCGGGGCCGAGGTAGGGGCCGAACCCGCCGTCGAGGACCGCCGCCAGCGCGCCCAGCCCCTCGAAGGGGTCCACGACGACGTAGTCGGCCAGGGCCAGCCACGCGGGCTCGGCGGCCAGCGTGTCGATGTCGAGGCGCACGAACAGCGTGGGCAGGCGCTCGCGGACGTAGCTCACGTCGGCCAGGGCGACCGGGGCCACCAGCTCCACGGCCGACAGGCCCAGGCGGCTCGACACCTCGACGACGCGCTGGGGCAGCTCGTGGTGGAAGGTCCCGATGGTGATGACGCCCGCGGGCAGCCGGTGCTCGATGGCCCGCGCGTCATCGAGGGTCACGCGCCAGGGCGTGGGACCGAAGTCGAACCCCAGGGCGTTCGCGCCGAGCCCGACGGCCAGCAGGGCGTCATCCTCGGTGATCACTCCAGCCACCTTGATGAAGAGACCTTCCGGGAACAGGCGCACGGGCAACCTCCCCACCGCACGCTACCGGGCTCGCGTCCCTCACGTCACGAACGCCACCGCGAGCTCGCCATCTTCGGTCTCCGTCAGGGTTCGGTGAGCGAACCCCAGGGCACTCACGGTGCCGTCGGGCAGTGCCACGGCCGTCGTGACGCCGCTGGGCCCCTCGGGGCCGGCGCGGCGCAGGTACGCGTCCAGGTCGGCCAGGGCACGCGCCCGGCCCCACACCAGGCGCCACGGCGCCGTCGCCCCGCGGGCCTCCATGCGCGCGACCATCTCCTGGCCGGGGTAACACCCCTTGGTGAACGAGACCGTCTGGTCCACGAAGCGGTGCCCGTAGGCGTGGGGGACGAGCCCGCGCGCCAGCTCGGCGGGTCCCGGCCAGCGCGCGGCCACCCGGGTGGCCTCGTCGCCCAGCGGGTCGGCCGCCTCTCCCTCGTCGACCAGGTCCACGTCGCGACGCAGGCGGAAGCGCTCGAGGCGCGCGCGCAGGGAGTCGGCCAGTGCGGCCGGGACGCGCAGGACCAGCTCGTCGCCGGCCCGTTCCAGGCGCACGGCGGCTACCACCTCGCCGGTGGGCGCGAGGAACCCGCTCCACAGCGCGCCGCCGTCCACCAGACGATCCAGGTCCTGGGACGCCTGGCTCTGCACGAAGGCCTCGCCGTCGGCCCCCCGCACGCACCAGCGCCGCCACCCGCGCTCCAGGGTTGCCGCTGCATCCACCCCGCTACGCTAAGGCCCCGACGACCGAGCCGGACGGGTGCCCATGGCTGTGCAGCGCGAACTGACCACTCTGACCTCCTCGCTCGGCGAGCTGGCGGCCCGTCTCACGGCCCTGGTCGAGCGTGAGGCGACGTCCCTGCCCCCCGCCGCCTACCAGGAGCTGGTCGCCGCCGAGCGCACGATCGGGACCCTGCTGCGCCGCCTCAACCGCCTCAGCCGCACGCTGTCGTGACCCCCGGGGCGCCCGCGCGCTGGGAGCTGACCGCCCCGCTGAGCGAGCGCCAGCGCGACGAGGTGCGAGACCTGCTCGCACGCACCGAGCGCCGACTGGGCCGCGAGGCCATCGACGAGGGGCGTCGGCGGGTCCTGGTCCACGCCCACCCGGCAGAGCACTGGTGCCTGCGCGACTCAGCCGGCCACCTGCGCGGCTACGCGATGGTGACCCCCGGCACGCCTCCGGTGGTGGAGGCCTGCGGGGGCGGCGTGGACCCGGCCCTGCGCGAGGCCCTGCTCGCCCGCCACGGCGCGCTGCACTGGTGGGTGCGCGCGCGCCGGCCCCCTCGAGGCCGCGTCGAGCGCACCCTGGAAGTCCGCCAGCGCCGCCTGCCCCTGGCGGTCGCGGTCACCTGGCCCGCCGACGCCGTGCTGCGCCCCTTCGACCCGGACCGGGACGTCGAGCGCTGGCTCACGCACAACAATCAGGCCTTCGCCGACCACCCCGAGCAGGGCGCCTGGCGCGCCGACGAGCTGCGCGAGCGCCTGGCCGAGCCGTGGTTCGACCCCGCGGGCTTCCTGGTGCTCGATGACGGCACGGCGATCCGCGCCTCGTGCTGGACCAAGGTCCACGACCTGGCGACGTCCCCGTCCCGGGTCGGCGAGATCTACGCCGTCTCGGTCGACCCGCGCTGGCGCGGGCGCGGCCTGGGCCGGGCCATGGTGGTGGCCGGCACGGCCGCCCTGCTGGCCCACGGGGTCGACACGGCCCTCTTGTTCGTGGACCGCGACAACGTCGTGGCGCGCGAACTCTACGCCAGCCTCGGCTTCGACGTCGTGCGCACCGACGTCCTGGTGCGCCTGGAGGCTAGCCCCCGACCAGGCGACCCACCATCCACGTGACCACCGCCGCCAGGGCCGCCACCCCAACCTGGCGCAGCGCCCAGCGCACGACGCCCCGCTTGGCGAACCACCCGATGGCGCCGCCCACCACCGCCGCACCCACCGCGCCACAGGCGATCGACCACCAGGCCGCGTCCGGCGTGCCGGGCACCAGCCACGGGATCAGCGGCACCAGGGCCCCCACGGCGAAGGCCACCAGCGACGCCAGGGCCGCCCGCAGGGGCACGCCGGTGGCTGAGGGGTCGATGCCGAGCTCCTCGCGCGCGTGCGTGCGCAGCGCCAGGTCCGGGTCCCGCATGAGGTCCCGGGCCAGCCGGTCGGCCAGCTCCTCGTCGATCCCGCGCTCCTGGAACAGGTCGCGCAACTCGATGCGCTCGGCCTCCGGGCTCGCCTCGATTGAGCGGCGCTCCACGTCGATCTCGAACTCCAGGAGCTCCTTTTGGGCCCGCATGGACACGTACTCGCCCGTGGCCATCGAGAAGCCGCCGGCCACCAGCCCCGCCAGTCCCGCCAGGCGCACGACGTGCGCGCCGGGACTGGCCCCCGCGAAGCCCAAGATCAGCGACACGTTGGTGACCAGGCCGTCGCTGACGCCAAAGATCCCGGCGCGCACCCAGCCGTCAGAGATCTGGCGATGACCCTCGCCATGGACGCCCGGCTCCGAGCCGAAGTGGTCGACGCTCACCGGCCCAGTCTACGAACCGCGCCACCCAGCACCAGGTGTGCCCTACGGTAGAGTCGCTGCGGAGCCGCCATGACCGTCCTCGACCTCGCTGACCTGCGCCGCCACCTGGGCGAGCACCTGGGATACTCCTCCTACCACGAGATCACCCAGGCCCAAGCCGACCTCTTCGCCGACGCCACCGGGGACCACCAGTGGATCCACCAGGACGTCGCGCGCGCGGCGGAGGGACCCTTCGGGGGCACGATCGCCCACGGCTACCTGACGCTGTCCCTGCTCCCGGTGCTGCTGGCCGAGATCTGGCAGGTGACCGGCGTGCGCCTGGGCGTGAACTACGGCGCCAACCGCGTGCGCTTCCCCAGCCCCGTCCCGGTCGGCTCGTCCCTGCGGGCGGGCGCGACCCTCGTGGGCCTCGAGGACATCGACGGCGGCGCCCAGATCGTCCTGGACGTCGTCGTCCAGGTGCGCGACGCGCCCAAGCCATCCCTGGTGGCCCAGGTCCTCTACCGCTACTACCTCTGAGATGGACTACCGCCAACTGCCCCAGGGCGAGGAGAAGACCCGGCAGGTCCGGGCCATGTTCGACGCCATCGCGCCGCGCTACGACCTGCTCAACCGCGTCATGACCCTCGGCCTGGACCGGCGCTGGCGCCGCCGCGCGACGGCCGACCTGCGCCTGCCGGCGGGCAGCGTGGTCCTCGACGTGGCTGCGGGCACCGGCGACTTCGTGCGCGAGCTCAGCGCCCAGGGCCTGCGTCCCATCGCCACCGACCTCAGCGCCGGCATGCTCGCCGCCGGGCGCGGGGTCTACCCGCGCGTGCAGGCTGACGCGGGGGCCCTCCCCTTCGCCACCGCGGCCTTCGACGGCGTCACCTGCGGCTACGCGCTGCGCAACTTCACCGACCTGCCCGCCACCCTGGCCGAGCTGGCCCGCGTCGTGCGGCCCGGTGGGCGCCTGGCCGTGCTCGAGGTGGCCGAGCCGCGCGGCGGCCTCTGGCGCGCCGGCTTTCGCCTCTGGTTCCACCGGGTCGTGCCCCTGATTGGCTCGCTGCTCTCGGACCGCGACGCCTACCACTACCTGCCCCGGTCCACCGCCTACCTGCCCGCCCTACCCGAGCTGCGCGAGCTGCTGGCGCGCGCCGGCTTCGTGGCCGTCAACCACCGGGCGATCCTGGGCGGGCTCAGCCAGGAGATCGTGGCCACGAGGACCGCGTGAGGTTCGTGCGCCGGGCCATCGCCCCGGTGCCCCCCGCCGCCCTGCGCGCCCTGGCCGCGCGCTCGGGCTGGCTGCTCGAGTCGCCCGACATGATCCGCTGCGGGCTCGGCGGCTCGGTCCTGGCCTGGGAGCTGCCCGGGGCGGGCGCGACGATCCCCCCACCCTTCCCGGCCGCCACCCTGACCGGCGACGACGGCCCCGCCGGCACCGGCGTGGTCGTCATGGGGTCGCTGCCCTTCGAGCGCTCCCGACCGGGCACCTTGCACGTCCCGCGCATCGTCGTGGCCCAGGACCGCCACGGCGGCGCCTGGATCACGTCGCGGGGGCCCACCCCGGACCTGGCGGCACTGCTGGCCGACGTGGACGAGCCCACCCAGGGCCCCGTCGGCGTGCGGGCAGTCTCCTACGAGCCCACGCCCGAGGAGTACGCCCACCGCGTGGCCCGGGCCGTCGAGGGCCTGCGCCACGGCGAGCTGGCCAAGGTGGTGCTCGCCCGCGCGGTCCTGGGCACGGCGACCGAGGAGGTGGACCCGGCGGCCCTGGCCCAGCGCCTGCGCACCCGCGAGCCGCACTGCACGCTCTACAGCCTGCCCCTGCGGTCCGGGCGACGCTACGTGGGCGTCAGCCCCGAGCTGCTGGTTCGCCGTGACGGCGCGACGGTGAGCTGCCACCCCCTGGCCGGGACGATCGCCCTGCCCAGCCACGTCGCCCCCGACGACTACGAGGCCTGGCTGCTCGGCTCCCACAAGAACCGCCACGAGCACGACGTGCTGGTCCAGGACATCCTCGACACTCTGCGCGGCGCTTACGACGTGGCCGCCGACGCCGCCCCGAGCATCGTGGCCCTGCGCTCGATCGCCCACCTGGGCACCTGGGTGACCGGGACCCACCGCGGGCCCGCCCCCGCCCCCAGCGCCCTCGACCTGCTGCGCCAGCTCCACCCGACGGCGGCCGTGGGCGGCATCCCGCGCGAGGCGGCCGAGGCCCTCATCGCTTCGCTGGAGGGCCGGCCCCGCGGGCCCTACGCCGGACCGGTCGGCTGGATCGACGCCGCGGGCGACGGCGAGTGGTGGATCGGCATCCGCGGGGTGCTGCTGCGGGGTGCCTCCTTCGAGGCGTGGGCCGGCGCCGGCATCGTCGACGAGTCCGACCCGATCGCCGAGCGCGAGGAGACCCGCGACAAGCTGCTAAGTGTGCTGTCGGCCCTGCTCAGCGATCGCGTGTGAGCGCCGCAGGCGGCCCAGCGACCACCGCGTGACCAGCCACAGCGCCTCGCCCACGATGGCCCCGGACATCTTGGACTCGCCACGGGTCCGGTCGGTGAAGGCGATGGGCACCTCGCTGATCGACAGGCCGGCGCGGCGAGCCCGGAAGGTCATCTCGATCTGGAAGCCGTAGCCGTCGGCCCGCACGCTCTCGTAGTCCATCTGCTCGAGGGCGTCGGCGCGATAGACGCGGTAACCAGCGGTGGCGTCATGGACCCGCAGGCCCAGCATGACTGAGGCGTACCAGTTGCCCCCCCGCGACAACAGCAGCCGGGGCACCGACCAGCGCGGCGTGGAGCCGCCCACCACGTAGCGCGAGCCGATGACCACGTCGAAGGCCCGGGCCTCGTGCAAGAGGGTCGGGAGCATCTCGGGATCGTGCGAGAAGTCGCAGTCGATCTCGACCAGGAGCTCGTAGCCGCGCTCCAGGCCCCAGGCGAAGCCCGCCCGGTACGCGCCCCCCAGTCCCGCCTTGGCCGCACGCTCCAGGACCTCGACCTGGCCCACCTCGGCCCCCAGTTCGCGGGCTCGCGCGGCGGTGCCGTCCGGGCTGGAGTCGTCGACCACCAAGACGGTGGCGGCGGGCACGATGCGCCGCAGGGCCCGCACCATCGGCTCGATGTTGAGGGCCTCGTTGTAGGTGGGCAGGACCACCAGCGTGCGCACCGATCCAGCCTACTGCCGGGTCTGGCGCGCAGATCCGCCCGCGCGCGACCGGCCGTGGCAGGCTATGCCATGGCCGATGAGCAACCGCGCGCACGCTTTGCCGTGCCCCACGAGCTGCGCATCATCATCAGCATCGGGCTGCTGGTGTTCGTCCTGGAGTATCTGGTCGTCCCGCAGTTCGCCTCAGCGCGCCGCTCGCTGCCCCTGCTCGCCACCATCAACCCGATCCTGGTCGGCGTGGCCGTGGTCTGTGAGATCGCGGCCATCTACGCCTACATGGAGCTCACCCGCGCGGTGCTCTACCCCCACTCGCCCCCGCGCTACGTCACCTTGCGGGTGAACCTGGCCGGACTCGCCATCAGCCACACCATTCCGGGCGGCACCGCTCCCGCCGGAGCGCTGTCGTACCGCATCTTCAACCGGCTGGGCGTGCCCAAGGAGACCAACGCCTTCGGCATGGCCACCCAGGGCACGGGCTCGGCGGTGGTGCTGAACATGCTGTTCTGGTGCGCCCTGGTCATCTCGGTCCCCCTCCAGGGGTTCAACCCCCTCTACGGCTTCGCCGCCCTGGCCGGCGTCTTCCTGCTGAGCGCCTTCTTCGGGACCATCATCCTGATCACCCGGGGCCAGCGCCACGCCGACCGCTGGCTGCGCTCCATCGCCCGCCGGATCCCCGGGCTCAACCCCGATCGCCTCTCGACGATCCTGGGCAAGGTCGCCGACCGCATCACCGTCTTGATCACCTACCGGCGCACGCTGTGGGCGGCCCTGGTGTGGGCCTCCCTCAACTGGATCCTCGACGCGGGGTGCCTCTGGATCTTCGTGTGGTCCTTCGGCCACGTGATCTCGCCCATCGACCTGCTGGTGGCCTACGGGCTGGCCAACATCCTGGCCGTCATCCCGGTCACGCCGGCCGGCCTGGGCGTCGTGGAGGGCGTGCTGATCCCAACGCTGGTCGGCTTCGGCGTGCCCCACAGCCAGGCGATCCTGGCCGTGCTGGCCTACCGCCTGGTCAACTTCTGGATCCCGATCCCGATCGGTGGCGTCGCCTACGCCAGCCTGGAGTGGCGCCGCGGTCCTAGCTCACTGCCGAGCGGTGATGGGCCAGAGCCCGCCGCTTGAACTCGGCCTGGGCCGAGAACCCCTCGAGCGGCTGGACCCGGCGCCAGCGCCGATCGGGCCCGAGCAGCCAAGTGGACGTGTCGTCGCGCCACGTCACCTCGAAGGCGTCGCGCAGCTCGGCGCGCACCGCCTCGTCGGCGATGGGCACCAGCACCTCGACGCGCCGGTCGAGGTTGCGCTCCATGAGGTCGGCTGAGCCGAGCAGCACCGTCTGGTCGGGCCCCGGCGGGCCGAACAGGAAGATCCGGGAGTGCTCCAGGAACTCCCCGACCAGGCTGCGCACACTGATGGTGGGCGACAGGCCCTCGATCCCCGGGCGCAGGCAGCACAGGGTCCGCACCAGCAGGCGGACCGGCACGCCCGCGGTGCTGGCCTCGTAGAGGGCGTCGATCACCGCGGGATCGGTCAGCCCGTTGACCTTGAGGTCGATGCGCCCCGCGGGTCCCCGATCCCGCTCGCGCGCAATCAGCTCGATGACGCGCGTGCGCGTCATGGTCGGGCTCACCACGAGGCGCTCGTAGCCGACGTTGCGGGCGAAGCCCGTCAGGTAGTTGAACAGCTCGCCCACGTCGTGGGTGATGGCCGGGTCGGCGGTCAGCAGGCCGAAGTCCTCGTAGGAGCGGGCCGTCTTGGAGTTGTAGTTGCCCGTCGCGATGTGCGCGTAGCGCACCGTGCGGCCCGCCTCGGTGCGCACCACCAGCAGCGTCTTGGAGTGGGTCTTCAGCCCCATGATCCCGTAGACCACGTGGACCCCGGCGTCCTCGAGCGTCTTGGCCCACTCGATGTTGGCCGCCTCGTCGAAGCGGGCCTTCAGCTCGACCAGGGCCACCACCTGCTTGCCGTGCTCGGCCGCGCGGATCAGGCTCGCCACGACCGGCGAGTCCCCCGAGGTGCGATACAGCGTCTGCTTGATGGCCACCACCCGCGGGTCGTCGGCGGCCTGGGCGACCAGCACCTCGACCGAGTCGCTGAAGGACTCGTAGGGATGGTGCAGGAGGACGTCGGCCTCGCGGATCACCGCGAACAGGTCGCCCACGTGGTCCCCCACCAGCAGGCGTGCGGGCGTCAGGGGCGACCACCCCTCACCCTTGAGGTCGGGCCGGTCCATCTCGTAGAGGCCCCAGAAGTCGTGCAGGCCCAGCGGCGCGTCGGAGACGTAGACGCTCTCGGGGTCCAGTCCCAGCTCGCCGAGCAGGAGGTCGAGGAACTCGGGGTCCATGCCGCGGTGGATCTCGACCCGGATGGCCTCGCCGAAGCGGCGCCGGCGCAGCTCCACCTCGAGGGCGACCATCAGGTCGTCGGCCTCGTCTTCCTCCAGGGTCAAGTCGGCGTTGCGCGTGACCCGGAACAGGTCAGCGCGCCCCACCTCCATCCCGGGGAAGAGCCGGCCCAGGTGGGCCACGATCAGCTCTTCCAGGCGGCACCACCGGCCCGGCCGGGCCTCCAGGAACCGCGGCAGCGAGCTGGGCACCTTGACGCGCGCGCTGCGCTCCTCGCCACTGTCCTGGTCGCGCACGATCACCGCGATGTTGAGGCTCAGGTTGGAGATCATCGGGAAGGGGTGCCCCGGGTCCACGGCCAGGGGGGTCAGCACCGGGTACACGTGCTGCTCGAAGTAGCGCCCCAGGCGCGAGCGCTCCTCGGCATCGAGCTCGTCGAAGTGCACGACGTCGACCCCCGACGCGCTGAGCGCGGGCAGCAGGCCGTCGAGCACCAGCCGGTCGAGGCGCTCGACGAGCTCCAAGATGCGCTCCCGGATCATCAGCAGCTGCTGGCGCGGGCGCATGCCGTCCACCGAGGGGGTCTCGACGCCGGCGGCCACCTTGTCGAGCAGGCTGACCACGCGGACCTGGAAGAACTCGTCGACCATGTCGGCGAAGATGGCCACGAACTTGCAGCGCTCCAGGATCGGCAGGCCCTCGTCGCCGGCCAGGTCCACCAGCCGGGACCCGAACTCCAGGCGTGAGAGCTCGCGGCTCGAGAACCGCTCGGGTCCGAAGTCGCGGACGTCCACGACTGCCTACCTCCCTGATCAGCCTGCCACGACTACTCTACGGGCATGTCTCGTCGCCGGCGCGCTTCTGCCAGCGTGACCGAGCCCGAGGTGCGCTCGCGTTCGGCGGAGCTCACGCTGCTCCTCCTGGCCTGGGTCGTGGTGACGACGTTCTACGTCCTGGCCTGGGTCGGCGCGGTCGGCCACCTGCCCCCGCGCCTGTGGGCGTTCCTGGCCGGCCTCATCGCCATCTCGCTGGGGATGCACGTGGCGGTGCGCCGTCTGGCGCCGAACTCCTCCCAGGTGCTGGTGCCCATCGCGACCCTGCTCAACGGCATCGGCTACGTGGAGATCGCCCGCTGGGACCCCACCGAGGCGGCCTTCCAGTCGCTGTGGTTCCTGGTGAGCGGCGTGGCTCTGGTCGTCACGCTGGCCGTGGTGCGCCGCGTCCGCGATCTGGACCGCTACCGCTACCTGACGCTGCTGGTGGCCGGCGGCCTCCTGCTGCTGCCCCTGGTGCCGGGCCTCGGGATCTCGGTGGGTGGGGCACGCCTGTGGATCGGGCTGGGGCCGATCTCGTTCCAGCCCATCGAGGTGGCCAAGATCCTCCTGGTCTTCTTCTTCGCCTCCTACTTCGCGGCCAACGCGTCGCTGCTGTCCACACCGACCCAGCGCATCGGCCGCCACCTGGTCGTCCCGCCCCGCGCCCTGCTCCCGGTCCTGATCGCCTGGGGATTCGCCATCGCCGTGCTGGGCGTGGAAGACGACATCGGCTTCGCCATGCTGCTGTTCGCCTTGTTCATGGCGATGCTCTGGCTGACCACCGGGCGCCTGACCTACATCGGCCTCGGCCTGGGACTCTTCGCCCTGGGCGCGGCCATCGCGGCGCGCTACTTCAGCCAGGTGCACGTCCGGGTCAGCCTGTGGCTCAACCCGTGGTCGGCGGCCAACTTCTCCTTCTCCCACCAGCTGGCCTACGGCTGGTTCTCCCTGGCCGCCGGCGGCGTCTTTGGCACCGGGCTGGGCCTCGGCCAGTCGGGCACCATCCCCGAGGTGACCTCGGACATGATCTTCGCGGCCATCGGCGAGGAGCTGGGCCTCCTCGGCATCATCGCGGTGCTCGGCCTCTTCGTCTTGTTCATCGGCGAGGGCTTCCGCATCGCCCAGCGCGCCCGCTCCACCTACGTGCGCCTGGCCGCGGCCGGGCTCACGACCGTGGTCGGCCTGCAGGCCTTCTTCATCGCCGCCGGCGTCCTGCGCATCTTGCCCTTCACGGGCATCACGCTGCCCTTCATGGCCTACGGCGGCTCGTCGCTGGTGGCCAACTACATCATCGTGGCGCTGCTGCTGCGCATCTCGGACGAGAACGCCGCGCCGCGCGCCGGCGGCGAGCTGCGCCGGGTCCCTCAGGTCGGGTCGGCGGCCGACAGCACGTCGGCCTCGCACAGCACCGGCGCCACGACCGGCTGACGCAGGGCCAGGATCAGCGCGTCGCTGACCCGGCAGTCGATGACGCGCCGGCCCCGCGGCGTCATCAGCACCAGCTCGCCGAAGAACACGCCGTTGTCGACCCGCGCGATGCGCGCGGCCACGATCTCGCCGCGCAGCTCGCCCAGGACCGTGGTGAACAGCTCGTGGGTGCTGGGCCGGCGTCCCACCCGGTTCTCCAGGGCGTTGGCCAGGGCGATGGCCTCGGGCAGCGCGATGGGCACCTCGAGGCTCCGGTAAGGGGCCTCGGCCTCCAGCAGGCGCACCACCGGGGCGGCCTCGCCCAGGTCGTAGGTGACCGACTCGACGGTCACGACGACGTTGGGGGCGCCCGCGTCGCTGGCCGCGCGTCCGACCCCGCCCTCCGCCTCGGGCGTCTCGTCCGCCTCGGGCACCGCGCGGTCGGGCCGGGCCGCGTCGGGCGCCGCGGGCGCGCGCTCGGGCTCGGGCGCGACGGTGCTCACGGGCTCATCCCGCGCCGCCGCGACACCGCGAGGACCAGCCCGCCCGCCGCGTAGAAGACGAGCACCGACGAGCCTCCGTAGCTGAGCAGGGGCAGCGGGATGCCGGTGATGGGCATGATCCCCATGGTCATGCCGATGTTCTCGAAGCACGAGAAGGCGAAGAAGATGAACACGCCCAGGCTCAGCACCCGGCCCATGGTGTCGCGCGCCGTCTGGCCGATGCGGAACATCCGGAACGCCACGAAGGCCAGCAGCAAGATGATCAGGGACGAGCCCACGAAGCCCAGCTGCTCGCCGATGGCCGTGAAGATGAAGTCGGTGCGCTGCTCGGGCACGTAGCCCAGCACCGTCTGGAGGCCGCGAAAGAGGCCCGCCCCCGTCAGGCCGCCCGAGCCGATCGCGCTCTTGGCGTTGGAGACCTCGTAGATGAGGGGCGCCAGCGCCGGGTTGGTCGAGTTCTGGTTGAGGAACGAGATGAAGCGGTCGACCTGGTACTTGTGCAGCAGGTCGAAGTAGATCGCCCCGGCCACGGTGGCCGACCCGACCACGGCCAGGGCGGTCATCAGGCGCGGCGGCACGCCGGCGATCACCATCATGGCGGCCACCACCAGCACGATGATGATCCCGGTGCCCAGGTCCGGCTGCAGCACGATCAGGCCCAGGGGGACGGCCCCCATCAGCAAGATGCGCACCATGTCGTACAGGGTGAGGCCGTCGGAGCGCCGGTGGGCGTAGGTGGCGATGGCCACGATCAGCACCAGCACGGTGAACTCGCTGGGCTGGACCTGGACGAAGCCCAGGTTGTACCAGCGCTGGGCCCCCAGCGCGCTCGAGCCCGCGACGAACACGCCGGCCAGGCCGAGCAGGGACAGCACGTAGAGCGGGGTGGCCACCAGCTCGAGTCGCCGGTAGTCGAGCCGCGACAGCACCGTCATCACGACGATGCCGGCCAGGACGAAGATGCCCTGGCGCACCAGGTAGTAGTGGGGGCCCAGGCCGGCATTGACCAGCGCCTGGCGCGTGGCCGAGTAGATCATCCCGTCGCCCACCAGGCCCAGCAGGATCATCCCGGCGAAGAGGCTGTAGTCGAAGCCGTCGCGCGCCCGGGTGCGCTCCAGGACCGCGGCGATCGCCTCGCTCACGCCAGCACCTCGAGAAGGCCAGCCCCGTCGATGGGCACCGAGAACCACCACGCCATCTGGCGCGCGCCTTGATGGGCCAGCATCGGCAGTCCGTTCATCGTGATCCAGTGGTGTCGCTCGTGTTGGGCCAGCCAGGCCGAGACGCGCGGCTCATACGTTATATCGACCGCCACCGCGCCGGGGGCCGCCACCACCACGGCCGGCTGCTCGCCGCGCTGCGCCGCGGGCACCGTGTTGACGACCAGATCGAGCGCCTCGCCGGGCCTCAGGGACCGCAGGCCCGGATACCTCTCGGCCAGCGCCGCCCCCGCTGCGGGCCGCCGCGTCGCCACGGCCACCTCGGTTCCCGCTCCCACCAGGGCATCGACGATGGACCAGGCGGCTCCCCCAGCCCCGAGGACCGCGGCGCGGCGCCCCGCGGGCTCCCAGCCCACCGCCGCCAGGGCGTCGAGCAGCCCGCGGCCGTCGGTGTTGGCCCCCCGCACCCGGCCCTCGGTCCGCAGCAGCGAGTTCACCCGGCCCGTGCGGGCCGCCACCTCGTCGAGATCGTCGCACAGCTGGGTCGCCAGCGCCTTGAGCGGCATGGTCACCGACAACGCGTCAAAGGCGGGCAGGACCGCGGCCAGGGCCGCCAGGTCGGCGACGTCGACGGCGCGCGAGGTTCCCACCAGGCCCGCCTGGGCCAGGCCCGCGCGGTGGAGTCGCGGGGACAGCGAGTGGCCCACGGGATGGCCCACGACGCCGAGCCGCCAGCTCACGGCAGCCCCCGGGCGGCCGCCAGGCGCTCGTTGGCCAGCTGCTGGGCGAAGGTCACGGCGAAGGCCTCGGTGCCGGAGGCGTCGATCACGGTGAAGTAGCGCCACGGCCCCGGGGGCGCGTGCAGCACGGCGCGCAGCGCCGTCGGGGACACCGTGCAGATCGGGGTCGGCGTCAGGCCCGCCACCAGGTAGGTGTTGTAGGCAGAGCGCGTCTGGAGCATGGCGTGGGTGACGACGCCGCCGTCGCGGCCCAGCGCGTAGAGCACCGTGGCGTCCATCTGCAGCGGCCCGCCCAGGGCCAGGCGGTTGAGGATCACGCGGGCCACCTGGGGCATGTTGCGCGCGTAGTAGCCCTCCTTCTGCACGATCGATGCCGCGGTGAGGATCTGGTAGGCGTCGAGGCCCGCCACCGTGCTGGTGCCCGACAGGCCCACGGCCGCCGCCTCGACCGCGAAGGAGGCGCGCATCGCGGCCAGCAGCTGGGCGGCGCTCTCGTGGGCCACGATGACGTACGTCCCGGGTCCGATCATCCCCTCCAGCGAGCGCGTCGCGCCCCAGGGATGGCGGGCCAGCGCGGCGGCCAGCGCCCGGGTGAAGGCCCGCTCGTAGGGCGCGCCCTCCACCGCGGCCAGCGCGTGGGTGACCTCCCCCAGGGTCTCGCCCGCGCTCACACTCACCCGCGGGGCACCCAGCGTCCCCATCACTGCGGCGAACGACGAGCGCTGGTGCAGCTGGTAGGTCCCCGGCAGCACCACCGGCGCGCCAAAGACGGCCGCGTCGATGCGGAAGGCCAGGGGGCTGGCGATCACGCCCTGGGCGTGCAGCTCGCTGCCGATGGTGCTCAGCGAGTCCCCCGGGTGCACGACGACCCTCACGACGCGCCCGGGGCCCGCCAGCGGATTGGCCTGGAGCCAGAACCACAGCGACCCGCCCCCCACCACCACCACGATGGCCACCAGGGCGCTGGCCCACCAGCGCCACCTAGCGCGCACGCAGGGCCTCGAGGTAGTGCTCCAGGAGCACGGTGGCGGCCGCCGAGTCCACCCGCTCGCGGTGCTCCTCGGCGCGGCGCCCCGCGGCGCGCAGCTGCCGCGTGGCCTGCGCGGTCGTCAGGCGCTCGTCCCACTGCAGCACGGTCGCGTGAGCCAGCGCCGCGCGCAGCTCGTGGGCCAGCTGGTTGGCCGCCAGGGTGCTGGCGGTCTCGCGGCCCGCCAGCGACACCGGGCGCCCGATGACCACCAGGTCCACGCTCTCCTCGTCGACCATGCGCGCGACGGTCGCCACGAGGTCGGGCCCGCTGCGCAGCGCGGGCCGCGGGAAGGCCATCGTGCGACCCGAGTCGCTCACCGCCACGCCGCAGCGCACCGTCCCGGGGTCCAGCCCCAGGATGCGACCCATCACCCCTCGTCCACGGCCGCCAGTGCCGCGGCCAGTCCCGACCCGTCACGCCCGCCGGCCACCGCCACGCGGTCGGTGCCCCCACCTCCGCCGCCGAAGTGCGCGGCCAGGCGCCGCACGGTCGCCGTGGCGTCCACCGACCCGTCGGTGGCCACGGCCAGCGCGACCTTGCCGTCGAGGGTTCCGCCCACGACCACCAGGCGCCGCCCGCGGCGCTGGAGGTCGACGGCCAGGCTCCGCAGCTGCTCGCCGTCGTAGCCGTCCAGGCGCACCGCCAGGACCGGACCGGTCGCCGCGGCGTCGAGCTGGGCGGCCCGGGCCTCCAGCTGGGCCCGGCGCAGCTCGCCGACCTCGCGCTCGAGCTCACGCTGGCGCGCCAGCACCCGCTCGAGGGCGCCCACCACGTCCTCGCGCGCCGTCTTGAGCGTGGTGGCCACCTGGCCGACCAGCCCGTCGAGCTCGCGGGCCCGGTGCAGGGCGCCCAGCGCCGTGACCGCCTCGACGCGCCGGGTGTTGGCCCCGATGGAGCCCTCGGCGACCACCAGCACCTGACCGATGTCGCCCAGGCGGTCCACGTGGGTCCCCCCGCAGAACTCCAGGCTGTGGGCGCCCGCGCGCACCACGCGCACGCGCTCGCCGTACTTGTCGCCGAAGAAGGCGATGGCCCCCAGGGCCTCGGCCTCCCGCTTGGAGGTGACCACCGTCTCGACGCCACCGTTGGCGACGACGTCGCCGTTGACCAGCTCGACCACGGCGGCCAGCTCCTCGGGCGCGGGGGCGCTGGGGTGGGCGAAGTCGAAGCGCAGGCGGTCGGGCGCCACCAGTGAGCCCTGCTGGCGCACGTGATCGCCCAGCACCGTGCGCAGCGCCGCGTGCACCAGGTGGGTCGCCGTATGGTTGCGCCGCGTCGCCTCGCGGCGCACGCCGTCGATGGTGGCGGCCGCGACCTGTCCGGGCAGGATCTCGCCGCTCACCCGGCCCCGGTGGGCGATCAGGCCACCCGCGACGACCTGGGTGTCGACGACCTCGAAGCGGCCCGTCTCGGTGACGAAGACCCCCTGGTCCCCGACCTGCCCCCCGCCCTCGGCGTAGAAGGGGGTCTGGGAGACGAACAGCTCACTCCACTGCGGACCCGCCAGCAGGGCCACGACCTCGGTCTCCACGCTGTAGCGCTCGGGCTCGCGCCCGACGAACTCGGTGACGCCGTGGCGCTCGACCAGGTCGCGGTAGTGCGCGTCGTCGGCCACGCGCAGCGTCTTGGCGGCCGCGCGGGCCCGCTCGCGCTGGCGCGTCATGGCGGCCGTGAAGCCCTCCTGGTCCACCCGCAGGCCCGCCTCGGCGGCGACCTCGCGCGTGAGCTCGATGGGGAACCCGTGGGTGTCGTGCAGCCGGAAGGCCACCTCGCCGGGGATCTCGCGGAGCCCGCTCGCGGCCAGGCGGGCCTCCTCCTCGGCCAGCAGGCTCATGCCGGTGGCCAGGGTGCGGCCGAAGCCGCCCTCCTCGCGCTCGAGCACCTCGACGATGAGGTCGCGGTCGTGGACCAGCGCCGGGTAGGCCACGCCCATCTTCTCGATCGTCGCGTCCACCAGCGGCGCGATCAGCGACGCCGTGCCGCCCGCCCGGCGCGCCGCCAGCACCGCGCGGCGCACGATGCGCCGCAGCACGTAGCCCCGCCCCTCGTTGGAGGGCAGGACCCCGTCGGAGACCAGCATGGTCATCGCCCGGCCGTGCTCGGCGATGCGCCGGATCGCCACGTCGGTCGCCTCGTCGGCCCCGTAGGGGCGATCGATCAGCCGGCTGGCCGACTCCAGGAGCGGTGCGAACAGGTCGGTGGCGAACACCGACTCGACGCCGTTCAGGATCGACAGCACCCGCTCGAAGCCGGCCCCCGTGTCGATGTTCTTGGTCGGCAGATCGGTCATCGACCCGCCGGGCCCCCGCTCGTACTGCATGAACACCAGGTTCCAGAACTCGACGAAGCGGTCATCGCCCCCGTGGGCCGGACCGCCGTCCTCGCCGAAGTCGGGGCCCTTGTCGAAGAAGATCTCCGAGCACGGCCCGCAGGGCCCCGAGTCGCCCATGCCCCAGAAGTTGTCCTCATCGAGGCGCTGGATCCGGTCGGCCCGCACCCCCACCCCGTCGCGCCAGATGGCCTCGGCCTCGTCGTCCGACAGGTGCACGGTCACCCACAGACGCTCGGGATCGAGCCCGAACACCTCCGTGATCAGGCCCCACGCGAAGTTGATGGCCCCCTCTTTGAAGTAGTCGCCAAAGGAGAAGTTCCCCAACATCTCGAAGAACGTGAGGTGCCGCTTGGTGGTGCCGATGATGTCGATGTCGGGGGCCCGGAAGCACTTCTGGACCGACACGGCCCGCGCGAAGGGCGGCACCTCCTCTTGGAGGAAGTAGGGCTTGAAGGGCACCATCCCCGCGATCGTGAACAGCAGCGACGGGTCGTGCGGGATCAGGCTGGCCGACGGGACGATGCTGTGGCCCCGATCGGCGAAGTAGGACAGGAACGCTGAGCGCAGCGCGGCGGCTTCCACGGGTTCACTCTACCGGCGGGCTCTGGGGCCCCTCGGGCGTGCTCTGGCGACGCGCGCGCCACCGGGTCACCGCCGGACCCTCGGCTCCCCGGCTCCCGGGGGCGTAGAAGGGGCGCCCGGGGACCTCCTCGGGCAGGTAGGCCTGCTCCACCCAGCCGCGCGGGTCGTCGTGGGGGTAGCGGTAGCCGACCCCGAAGCCCTCGGTCGTCGCCCCCACGAAGCCGCTCGAGCGCAGGTGGTCGGGCACCTCGACGGCCCGGGCCCGCACCGCCGCTCTCGCCGCCGCCAGCGCCCGCGTCACCGAGTTGCTCTTGGGGGCCAGGGCCAGGGCGACCGTCGCGTGGGCCAGGATCAGCGCGCCCTCGGGCAGTCCGACCAGCTCGATGGCCCGTGCGGCGGCCTCGGCCAGCACCAGCGCCTGGGGGTCGGCCAGCCCCACGTCCTCACTGGCCAAGATGACCAGACGGCGCGCCACGTAGCGCGCGCTCTCCCCGCCCTCGAGCAGGGTGGCCAGCCAGTAGAGCCCGGCGTCGGGATCCGATCCCCGCACCGACTTGATCAGGGCCGAGATCTGGTCGTAGTGGGTGTCGCGCGACTGGCGCACCAGCCGCTGGTCCCGCGCCTGGCGCACGTGGACCACCTCCACCTGCGCTCCCTGCGGGGCGGCCAGCGTGGCGGCGGCATCCAGTGTGGTGAGCAGGGCGCGCGCGTCACCGCTGGCGTAGGCCACCAGTTCGTCGCGCGCCTCCTCGCTCAGCGTCACGTGGCGGGCGGCCGCTCCGCGCGCGGCCAGGGTCGCCAGCTCCTCGGGTGCCAGGGGCACCAGGCGCCACAGCGTGCAGCGGCTGAGCAGCGGCGCGTTGACCTCGAAGTACGGGTTCTCGGTGGTGGCGCCGAGCAGCACGATGTCGCCCCGCTCGACGGCCGGCAGCAAGAGGTCCTGCTGGGCCCGGTTGAAGCGGTGGATCTCGTCGATGAACAGCGCGGTCGCCGTACCGGTCTCGCCCAGGCGCCGGCGGGCCCGGTCGATCTCCTCGCGCACGTCGCGCACGCCGCTCGACACCGCCGACAGACCCACCAGCTCGAAGCCCGCCCCCGCCGCGAGGAGGCGGGCCACCGTCGTCTTGCCGGTGCCGGCGGGTCCCCACAGGATCATCGAGGGCAGCCGACCCGCCGCGACCAGCGCGCGCAGGGGTCCGGAGGGCCCGATCAGGTGCTGCTGGCCCACGACCTCGTCGAGGCGGGTCGGCCGGAGCCGCTCGGCCAGGGGCGCGAGCTCGGCTCGCCGGCGCTCGGCCGCCTCGTCGAACAGGGAGCTCACGCCGGGGGGCGAGCCGCCCCGAGTCGCAGCTCGCGCATCTGGCGCGCGGTGATCCCCTTGGGAGCCCCGGTCATGAGATCGGTGCCCGACTGGGTCTTGGGGAAGGCGATGACCTCGCGGATGTTCTCCTCGCCCACCAAGATGGCGGTCAGGCGGTCGATCCCGAAGGCGAACCCCGCGTGGGGCGGCGCCCCGTAGCGGAAGGCGCCGAGCAGGAACCCGAAGCGCGAGGCGGCCTCCTCCTCGCCGATGCCCAGGGCCCGAAAGACCCGCGACTGGATGTCGGCCCGGTGGATGCGGACCGATCCGCTGCCCAGCTCCCAGCCGTTGAGCACCAGGTCGTAGGCCTGCGAGCGCACGCTCAGGGGGTCGCTCTCCAGGCGCTCGAGGTCCTCGGCGA
>JAJYEQ010000035.1 GCA_021785695.1 Actinomycetes bacterium | reverse complement strand
GTGGAACGGCCCAACACCACCACCGAATCCACGATCATCTGCGAACGCCCCATAGCGACACCCCCGGAAGGAAGTGTCCACTATGTCTTGACACATGCTGTCCACTATCTCGTGAACTGAGACACTGCCGGGGGCACCGATCGCGCCAGGGCGCGAACCTTCAGTTCCGGCCGCCTGGCGCGCGCAATCACGGCACAGCCCGGTCGCAACCTTCGACGCGGCTCTCGTGGACGAGAGGCTTGGAGGTGCACCTGGCGAGCCGGCACCGCGCCGCTGTGAGCGCCTGTTCGATGTGGCACTACATGGCGACGGCCTCGTCGGGGTCCGAGGCTCTCGCCGAAGCGTGCTCCCGGGTGGCGACCAGCTCTGCCCGCGAGGAACGCAGGTCGCGCACCGTGGCGGCGAGCCTTCGAGGCGCGTGCCGCCCCGCGCGTCGCACAGCGGGCCGGCCTCGAACGGGAAGTACCGCTCGATGGCGTCTGCGGCCCGGGTGACCCCAGCGTCGCGCACGGCCAGCTCCTGCTCGTGTTGGCCTCGTCGAGTTCGCGACCGCGGCCGGGCCTCCGAGATCGCTTGGTCGAACGGGTCGGAGCGCTTCTCGGTGTGGAGCGCGTCGAGGATGGCCGCGGTCAGGTCCTTGGCCGGCGGGCGCGTTCACGTCCCCTGGCGTGGTGATGCCCCTAAATGTCAAGTTGACGTCACGCAGCATCGGCGAGGGGCACAGGTCCGTATTCAACGATTACCCGTGAGATGACTTCGCGAGCGAGGGCGCGCTTTAGGCATCAAATGATGTCCTTCTGGGAGAGGCCTTCGCCCTCTTGCTCGTGACCTGAGATAAGCGAAGGGCTTTGCGTGCGCCATACTTGCTCGTAAGTACAGTCGTCTCCATGGTCGACGCCGGACAACGAGATGCGCGGCACGACAATGAAGGTGTTCCGTCGCGCCCTAATGCCCTGGAGACGGCCAGGTCAATAGTTGCGGACCGGTTCCCTGACGCCCTTGCGGGCGTGCTGGCGGGAAGTTCCGCGAATGGGACCGCTACTGCTACAAGTGACCTCGACATTGTCGTCTTGCTCGCCGGGCCACCCGCGCCCTTCCGCGAAACCATCCGGGTCGAGGGGATCCCCGTCGAGTTATTCGTTCACACCCCTGAATCGAAGTTGTACTGGTACGAGCGGGAACGGTCCGAAGGGCGCTGCACGCTGGCGCACATGCTGGCCTGGGGTGTCGCACTGACCGGTCCGGAAACTGAGGCGACGCAGGCGGAGGCGAGGCACTGGATTGCTGAAGGCCCCGCACCATGGACAACAGATCAGTTGGAGCAACGACGATACGCACTCACCGATGCCTTGGACGACCTTGTCGGAGCCAGTGACCCCGATGAGCGTGACGCGGTGGCTGGGCAGGTACTGCTGATGGTTGCCGAACTTGCTCTGAGCTTGCGGGGTAGCTGGCAGGGTCGCGGAAAGTGGGTGGTGCGCCAACTACGGTCGGCAGACCCTGCACTGGCCAAGGACCTGATGTTGGCTCATCGAGAGGCGGTAGCCACTGGGCAGGTCGCCCACCTGGTCAGGTCGAGTGAGGCTGTTCTAGATGAGGCCGGGGGCCGACTGACGGAAGGCTTTTCCATCAGGTAGTCAGGCCGGCCTACCGCCGAAGACTGGAGGTTCCCCAAGGAACCCACGGTTTACTCGTGGTCGTTGGCCTGCCCCGTTTGCTTTCGGGTGTTCGCGCATGGTGGTGGAATAGTCGTCCTGAGAGGCCACCTTGTTGATGTTTAGGCGGGGTCTGCCCCCAGTTCCCCGACACCGTGACCTGCCCCAGGCAGAGTGGGGGGAAGACCCAGGGCTCGAGATTCGCATTCGGGGAGGCCGGGGCCATGTTGTGATCTGTCACGTCATCGTGGACGGGCCAGCCGGCGCCACACCGGTGGCCTGAGGCTCGTCTCTGGCATCGTGCGGTCCCCGGCGGAGTCGGTCGAACCCCTCGGATGCGAGTCTCGTCGCCGGGGTGCAGCCGAGCTGGTCGGTGGCCGGGCGCCCGGGTCCGCCGTCGTCGTCGTCGCCCACTGCGCCTCCGGTAGCCGCGCTCCCCAGCGGGTAGGTTCGTGGGGTGAGCGTCCTCGTGATGGGTATGCACCGATCGGGCACCTCGGCCCTGGCCGGCGCCCTGGCGGCGCTCGGGCTCGACGCCGGACCCGCCGAGGCCCTGATGCCGGCCGACGACGGCAATCCCGAGGGCTACTTCGAGGTCACCTCGATCGCCGAGCTGGACGAGATGATCCTGGCGCTGCTCGGCGGTCGCTGGGACATCCCGCCCCGACGCGACGAGGGCTGGTCCGAACGCGCCGACCTGGGACCCTTTCTCGAGGAGGCCAGGTGCCTGGTCAGCCAGACGTTCTCCAGTGATCGGTTCGTGCTGAAGGATCCCCGCATGGCGCTGCTGGTGCCCCTATGGCGCCGGGTGCTCGAGGACGTGGTCGCGGTGCTCATCGTGCGCGAGCCCGCCGAGGTGGCCCGGTCGATGGCCCGGCGCGACGCCATGACGCCCCTGACGGGGCTGAGCCTGTGGGCCGCCTACAACCGAGCCCTGCTGGAGGACCTCGCCGGGATGCGCGTGCACGTGTGCACCTACGAGGATCTGCTGGCCGACCCGCGCGTGGTCCTCGGCGACGTCGCCGCCAGTCTCCAGTCCTTCGGCCAGCTCGATGCCGTCGGGGACCTCGACGCCGCCGCGGCCCACATCAGCGCCGACTTGCGGCGCTCGACCGACCTGGTTGAGGCCGAGCTGCGCGAGCCGCCCCGCGAGATCGACGAGCTGGCGCGCGCCCTCACCGCGCTGCGGGGTCGCCACGCCGCCTTCGCGGCCGCCGTGCCGAGCGCCGGTGCCTGGGAGAGTGCTCTGATCGGCGAACGCCGGACGTTCCTGGACGCCCAGCGCAGCATCGTCGCCCAGTTCGAGGCCGTCGTGGCCGACCGCGAGGCGCGCGTCAGCGCGTTGGAGGCCGACAACGCCGCGCTGCGCAGCCAGAGCGACGAGCTGCGCGGGGAGATGGACGCCGCCCTCACCGAGCTGCGGGCCCTGGAGGCCACGCGGGCGGTGCGCTGGTCGCGCGCCCTCGCCCGGCGCGGGCACTGAAAGCGTGTGTTCTCTTTGGCGAATGCGCCAGGGGCCACGACCGACACCATCAAACAGCGACGACTCGGCACACCCCGTTGAAGCGTCAACCGAAGCACGAGCCCTGGTTGGTGGGTAGGAGATACTTCGGATCAGAACTCGTATGGGGTGAGTCGGCCTACTTGCCTTACGCCCTCACCCCCCCCAGTTGGCCGAAGGGCGTCTGGGATGTTGAGCAGCTTCAACCGCCTGCCGTCTCTCGTCTCGTCGAACTGGAAGTCCATCTCGGGTTGCCACGGTGACTCGCCGCTGGGTCACACCGGAAACTTCCCAGTGTCAGAGTGTCGTTCGATCTCGGTGCAGTCGCGACCACCTACTCAACGGCCACCTGTTGGGCCGCCCCGTCGGCGATGTTCTTCGAATCCTGAACACCGAACGTAGGATTCCTAAGAGCGTGACCGGCTCCTGCCGTCACGACGACGGTCAGGACGCGAGTGCTCTTTCCCGGTACCCGGACCGAGTAATGCCAGAAGATCTTCCGAAAGTTGAAGGTGGCTGGAGCGGAAACCGTGGTGGTGGTCCCGCTCGACACTCCCGATGATCCTGTTGCGCCCGTAGATCCAGCGGCACCCGTACTCGTCGTCGTCGTCGAGGACCCGGTGGTTCCACCGGAGCCTGCGCCAGTCGTGGCACTCATCGGACCCGCTTGTAACACCCCTCCACCGATGAATGAAATTGCGTCCGACGCCATTGCACCCCGCCTCGTGACCCAAAACCGCAGCTCGCATGAGCCTTGCGACCCACTGGCTGAAACGCATGACGTGGTCGACGCGGTGACCTGCACGAACCCGCTAGCCGAACCGTCACAGAAAACGTCAAAAAAACCGACGTGCCTGGCCACTGCGTTACAGGTAACTGCAATGCTCTGTGAGCCAGGTGTCTGCGCACCCGCATTTGAGTACGGTACGACGATCGCCGTCATGAGCAAACCTGCCACCCCGAGTAAACTCTGTCAGCGGTCATGAGAAACTCCCCAGTGGCGGACAGATTTCTCCCCGCTGACGGACACCAGAATTCCCCGGCGGCGGTCCCGAGTTCTCCCCAGAGATAACCGTCCACCGCGCCGGTGTATCCAC
>JAJYEQ010000026.1 GCA_021785695.1 Actinomycetes bacterium | reverse complement strand
CTCGACAGCTCACCCCTGGGCACCGACGGGCCCGACCACGCCGCGATCCACCGGGTGAGCGGCGGCGACCACTAAAGCGGGCGCGCCAGCTCGGCGACGGTGACGTAGCTCCAGGGCGTGCGGGCCACGCGGAAGCCCGCGTGGGACCACCGGCCCTCCAGGCCGGCGCGCGCCAGCACGGCCATGGGATCGCGGGTCAGGTGGCAGCCCCCGGCCAGGCGCTGCTCGAGCCCGTCCAGCCGCCACTGCCAGCGGGCCACCCGGGCGCTCGGGGCCAGGCCGTGCTCGACCAGGCGCAGCGTCCCGCCGGGTCGCAGGACCCGCACCAGCTCGGTGGTGGTACCACGCTCGTCGGCGACCGAGCACAGGGTGAAGGTGCTCACGACGTGGTCGCAGCTGGCATCGGGCAGCGCGAGGTGCGCGGCGTCGGTCCCGACCAGCTCGACGACGCCGGCGAAGGCCGCCACGTGCTTCTCGGCGCCCTGCCAGGCCTGGCGCGACGGCTCCACGGCGTAGACGTGGGTGACGCTCGCGGGGTAGTAGGGCAGGTTGCGGCCCGAGCCGAAGCCGATCTCCAGCACCGTGCCGGCCAGGCCCGCGGTGACCTCGCGCCGGTAGGGCTCCAGCCCGCCCCAGGCACACACCGCGTCGACCAGGCGCGGGGCGACGTGCTCGTCGTACCAGTTCATCGGCCCGCCCGCGGCCTGCGCCGGGTCCGCGGGCCCGTTCTCACGCGGTGATCTCGTCGAGGGCGCGCCGCAGGCGCTGGCGGGCGTCGGCCACCAGATCGGCCAGGCGCGGATCGCCCATGAGCAGTGCCGGGTCGGCGATGGCGACTCGGGTCGTGGACTCGTCGAGCGCCTCGAGCACCACGTTGCAGGGCAGGGCCAGCGCCACGTCGGGATCGCGCGCCAGCGCCTCGTTGATCAGGGCGGGGTTGCAGGCCCCGAGCACGCGCAGCGGCGCGTGCTCCACGCCCAGCTTCGCGCGCAGCGTGGCCGCGACGTCGATCTCGGTGAGGATCCCGAATCCCTCGGCGGCCAGGGCCGCGCGCACTCGCGGCTCCACGTCGGCCAGGGGCTGGTCGATCTGGCAGCGAAGGTCGTCCATGAGCGCAGGCTAGCGGTGCTGGCGCGGCGCGCGCCTTGCTAGAGTCCGGCGACACGGCGCGGCACGGGAGGCTCCATGGACATCGGCGGGCAGTTGCGCGAGATGCGGGCCCGGCGGCCGCTGGTCCACCAGATCACCAACTTCGTGGTCATGAACGAGACGGCCAACGCCACCTTGGCCCTGGGCGCCTTGCCGGTCATGGCGCACGCTCCCGAGGAGGTGGCCGAGATGGCCGCCCTGGCCGGGGCGCTGGTGCTCAACATCGGCACGCTGAGCGCCCCCTGGATCGAGTCGATGGTGCTGGCCGGCCACGCGGCGAACGACCACGGGGTCCCCGTCGTGCTGGACCCCGTGGGCGCGGGGGCGACCGCCTTTCGCACCGCCACCGCGCGCCGGCTCCTCGACGAGGTCAGCGTGACCGTGGTGCGCGCCAACGCCGGTGAGATGGCGGCCCTGGTCGACGTGCGCGCCCAGATGCGCGGCGTGGAGTCGATGGATGCCCTGGACGCCGGCGCCTTGGCGACCCAGGTCGCTCGACGCTACGGGGTCGTGGCGTCGGTGACCGGGCCCGTCGACCACGTGGCCAGCGCCGACCGCGCGGTGGCGATCGCCAACGGCGATCCGCGCCTGGCCACCATCACCGGCACCGGATGCGTGGCCAGCGCCCTCACCGGGTGCTTCCTGGCGGTCGCGCCCACCGCCCTGGAGGGGGCCGTCGCCGCCCTGGTGGCCCTGGGCGTGGCCGGCGAGGACGCCGCCGTGGGCGCGGCGGGTCCGGGCAGCTTCCAGGTGCGGCTGCTCGACGCTCTGGCCGGCCTGGATCCCGACACCCTCGACGCGCGGGCGCGTCTGACGTGAGGGTGCACGCTCTGGTCGAGGACCTGGCCGGCGCGCAGCGCGCGCTGGCCGCGGGGGCGACGGTCATCCAGCTGCGGGCCAAGGTGCCCACCGACGAGCTCATCGCGCGCGGCCGGGGGTTCCGGGATCTGGCGGCCACCTTCATCGTCAACGACGACGTCGAGGCGGCGCTGGTCCTCGAGGCCGACGGGGTGCACCTGGGCCAGGGCGACGCGGGCGCCGAGCGCGCGCGGGCCAGCGGCCTGCTCCTGGGGCGCTCGGCCACGACCTTGGCCGAGGCCGTGGCGGCCGACGCCGACTACCTCGGGGTCGGGCCCATCTGGCCGACGCCCTCGAAGGCCGACGCGGCGGCGCCCCTGGGGCTGGCCGAGCTGGCCCGGATCTGCCAGGCGGTCGCGGTACCGGTGATCGCCATCGGCGGCGTGGATGCGACGACCGCCGCCGCCTGCATCGAGGCCGGGGCCGCCGGAGTGGCGGTCATCCGGGCCGCCCGCGATCCCCAGCTGCGCGCGGCGGTGGACGCGGCACTGGCGCGACGCTGAGGTCGCGGCGCCGGCCCGGCGAGTCGGCGGGGCGATGCGCGCGGCCATCTCCCCTGCGCGAGGGGTGCCCCGGGGCGGTCCCGAAGGACCAGGGATCAGGTCCCGGGCCCCGACGCGGGGGCGCCGAGCTTCCCGGACGATCGTCGCGAGGTTGGCTATGCTCAAGCCAAATCGAGGTCGTTCGCATGGTTCAGGGCCTGATCCAGGGATACGCCGCTTCTCGAGGCGCGGGAGCGTCACGCCGGGCCGAGCCGTGGCCCCGATCGAACGACCGGCCCCCCCGGGGCCCAGCGAGACCGCGCGACATTGGCCGGCCCGCGCCCGGGGTGCTCGAGCCGACTCCGAGCCCGCGCTGGGCGCCAGCGGGCGGACGTGGTGGGCCCCCCGACGCGGCCTGAGCACGCGCGGCCGTCTGGCCCGGCGCAGTCGGGCGCGCCCTTCATCGGTCGAGCGGCGCCGCTGCGCGAGCTGAGCGCGCTCGCCTCCACGGTCCCGGGCGGGGGTCCCGTCGGCGCCGTGGTCGTGGGCCCTCCGGGCGTGGGCAAGTCGCGGCTGCTGGCCGAAGTGGTCGCCACGCTGGCGTGGCCGTGCCTGCGCATCCAGGGCTACCAGAGTGCGCGCGACATCGCCCTGGGTGCCGCGGGCGGGATGCTGCGCGAGCTGAGCCAGGTCCCGCGGGTCGGAGAGCGACTCGACGCGCTGCTGGTCGGGGAGGGGGCACGGCCGATGGCGCCCGAGTTCGTGCGCCTCTTCGAGGTGGCGTTCCGGTGCGTGCAGCAGGTGGGTCCGCTCGGCATCGTCGCCGACGACCTGCAGTGGGCGGATCGGGAGACCCTCTCCTTGCTGCACTACCTGATCGTGGCGGCCACCGACACGGGCACGCCGATCCTCGTGCTGTGCGCCAGCCGACCCGCACCCCGGTCCACCGCCTTCGCGGCGCAGTGCGCCGACGCCTTTGGGGCCGACCACTTCACGCAGATCGAGCTGGGGCCGCTCGACGAGGCCGACGGCGTCCAGCTGCTCAGCACGCTGGCGCCGGGCCTGGGCTCGGGCGAGGCGGCCGAGCTGTGGCGCCGCGCGTCGGGGTCACCGTTCTGGATGACCGCACTGGCCACTGACCACGTGGCCGGCAGCGACACGCGGCGCCGCTCGCTGCAGCACGCCATCCGCGCACGCTGCGCCAACCTCGGCCCGGATCCTGGCGCGCTGTTCGCGCTGGTCCTGGTGGCCGCCCGGCCACTCAGCGTGGGGGGGATCGGCGAGTTGCTGGAGTGGCCCGACAGCCGGGTGCGCAGCGCCGCCGAGGAACTCGTCAACCGCGCCCTGGTGCTGCTGGACGGCGCGACGGTCTCGATCGCCCACGATCTGATACGCGAGCTGGCGGCACCGGAGGTCGCCGAGGATGCGCGCATGCGAATGCACCGCCGCCTGGCGGCGTGGCTGGAGACCGCGGCGGGGGAGAATGTCCGCCAGCTGGCGCGCGCGCTGGAGCATCGCGTGGCCGCGGGGCTCGACGGCGGCGATCTGGCCCTCCGCATCGCCCGCTCCCCCCAACGCCGGCTGATCGGCAACGCGGGGCTGGCCGTGCTCGGCCAGATCGCCGACGTGACCGGCGGCGCCCAGCGCGACGTTCTCCACGAGCAGGTGGCGTCCTTGGCCTTCGAGCTCGGGGACTGGGCAACCGCGCTCGAGAGGTGGTCCGCGCTGGCCGACCGCGCGGCCTCGCGCCACGAGCGGGCGCGCATGACCCTGGCGGCGGCCGGGGCCGCCCTCAAGCTGGGGCGATCCTTCGACGTGCACGCCGACGCGGCGAGGGTCCGCGAGCTGGCCAGCGACGACCCGGTGCTGTCGATCGAGGCCGACTGCCTGGACGCGCAGTCCCTGCTGTGGCTCGAGGACCGGGCCGGGGAGGCCTCGCCGCTGGTCGCGCGCGCCCTGACCGGCGCGACCCGGCTGGTCGACGCGGCCGGCGCGACGGCGGCGCTGGGGGACCAGGAGTCCGCCGCCTACGTCCGTGCGGTGCGCGTCAGCCTCGACGCGGCGATTCGTCGCGCCGATGCTGGCACGGTCCACCAGTGCGCCGAGCTGATCCAGCTCGCCGCGCGCGATCCCGCCGAGACACTCGCCGCGGCGTCGGATGGGATCTTCTCGCTGCTGCAGCTCGAGGGACTGCCCCGTACGGCCGAGCCGCGGGCCCGGCGGGTGCTGGAGGAGTCTCGCCGACTGACCATGCCCGGCCTCGAGGTCGAGGCCAGCCTCTGGGTGGGCTGGATCGACCACCATCTCGGCCACCTCGACGAGGCCTCCGACCTCCTGCGCCAGTCGGTGGCGCTGGCCGCGCGGGTGGGCGCTCCCCGGCGCTTCACCATCGCGCAGCTGCGGGCGGTGCAGCACGCGATCGAGGCCAGCCGCACCGACGTCGCAGCGAACTTGGCGGCCCTCGAGGGCCTGATCACGGCCGAGGCCGATCCCCACTTCCGCCTGATCATCCGCACCCTCCACCTCGGGCTGGTCGGTCGCTTCGCGACAGCCGGGGCCGGCGAGCTCGACGCGCTGCGAGACGCCTTGGCCCACGACGCGGCCGCCGCGGGCTGCGGGCGCTGCCTGTGGGAGTCGACGCTCCAAGTCGCGGAGGCCTTCGCGCGCACCGGCCCGCCGGCGACCGCCACGGAGGCCCTGGGCCGCTGGGACGCGGCCCACCCCGATCCGCGCCTGGGGGGTCCGGCCGTCCGGCGGGCCTACGTCGAGGCCCTCCTGACGGCCCGGAGCGACCCGGGGGCCAGCGCCGCCCTCTTTGCCGGGGCGGCCCAGGCCGCCGAGTCGATCGGCTACCGGCTGTTGCGCGTGTGGATCGATCTCGACGCCGCCGCCGCGCTGGCCCAACTCGACCGGGCGGCCGCCATCAAGGCCTACGTGCGAATCGCCGGCCAGGCCGAGGAGATGGGCGCCCGCAGCGAGCTCCAGTTGGCCGAGGCCCGGCTGCGGGGGCTCGGCGTGCACACCTGGCGCCGGGGCCCGACCACCTCGGCGGTCACGCTCAGCCAGCGCGAGCGCGACATCGCCGACGCGGTGGCCCGGGGGGCCACCAACCCCGAGATCGCCGCCGCGCTGTTCTTGTCGCGCAAGACCGTCGAGCGCCACGTCTCCCACATCCTGGCCAAGCTCGGCGCCCGCAACCGCGTCGAGCTGGCCGGGCTGCTGGCGCACCACATTGAGGGACCTGCCGGATGATCGGCTCTCCCCGGGTCCCTAGCCTTCGCTGCCGATGGGACATCTGGTGTTGCTGGTACCGACAGATGTGGCCGACGGGCCAATCGGCTCTTCGGCCATCGAGGCGCTTGCCCGCCTCGGCGTGACGACCGTCTCCCTGGCGGCCGATAACCACACCACCGCCATCATCCTGGAAGGCTGGGCGTTCGACCCCACCCGCTCCGGCGCCGCCATCGAAGCTCTCGGTGGCTCCCCGGACGAGGTGCGGACGCTCCAGCCGATCGCGCACATGGCGGTCTCGGCCGCCCCAAACCAAGGAGGAATCCTTCCATGAAGCCGACCAAGTCTCTCCTGACCGTCGTCTCGATCCTGACCCTCGCCGGAGCCTCGCTGCTCGGCGCGGGCGTCGCGGCGGCGAGTCCCAGCCTGACACCGACCGGTTACGCCGGGGCCCAGAACATGGTCAATGACGCGGCCTGGGGCAACGGGACCGGGGGAATGCCCCACTCCATGTCGGTCAACAACCCCAACGGCACCGCCGGCATGTGCCACGCCGTCTTGCTGACGGCTGACTGGGTCTGCCCCGCGTCCTGACCTAACCAGTGGTCGACGCGTCCGGCCGCCCGTTATCCCTGGTCAGCGGCCCCCTCTGACCTCGGTCGCGGCGGCCGGACGCGCAGTCCTCGGGAGCACCGCGCACGACGGGATGCGGTGCACCGGGGCCCCGGACGGGTGACGCCGCGGTGGCATCTCGGCCGACTTGCGCTGGTCGAGGGCGGGAGACTCCGCGGTGGACACCCGACGTGGTGGCGGCTCACGCGAGCCGCCACCACGGACCGGCGTTGGCCCAGTGTGCGCTGGCCGGTCTGGGTCACGGCCCAGCTGTGAGTGCCCGCCGCCGCGGGGCGGCGGCCCCGTCACCTGCGCGATGCGCTCAGTGCTGGTGCGGCGTCGTCTTGCAGGTGCTGATGCCGAACAGCGGGTAGAGCAGGCAGAAGCCCGTCGCGGCGGTGAGGACCAAGATGGCGGTGACGACCCACAGCACGATGCCGACCACGCTGCCCGGACCGACCGCGATGGCCACCACTGCGGCCACGATCGCCAGCACCAGGCGGACGACGCGGTCAATGGTGCCTTCGTTCTTCTTCATGGCTGACCTCCTCTGTCTGTCAGGATACCCGGTGGGGTATCGCTATCGTGGGGTCAAAAGTCCTCAGGACGCGGCGGCGCGCAGCCGCGCGATCACGTCGTCGACGACCTCGCTGGTCGAGGCCTCTCCGCCCAGGTCGAAGGTGCGCACGCCGTCGGCGGCGCCGTCGAGGGTCGCGGTGCGCAGGCGCCCACCCGCGACGCGGAACGCCGGGTCGTCGAGCAGCATGGCGGCCTGGTCCAGCAGTGCCGCCTCGGCCAGCAGCATGGCCATCGGGTTGGCCACGTTCTTGCCCTCCAGGGCCGGAGCCGTCCCGTGGGGCGCCTCGGCCATGGCCACGACCGGGTGCAGGCGCTCGTCGAGGGCCAGCAGCACCGACTCGGCACCGGCGATCGAGCCGAACATCGCCAACACCAGGTCGCTCAGGCAGTCGCCGTCGCGGTTGAGCGACGGGATCACCAGGGCGCGCTCGTGGACGTCAGTCAGCAGGCCGGCGTACGCGGCATCGATCAGGGTGGGACGGTAGGTGACGTGGGGGTGGCGCGCCGAGGCCGCGTCCATCTCCTCCTTCAGCATCCCCTCGTAGACCGGCGACACGGTCCACTTGGGCCCGCCGTAGACGATGCCGTCGAGCTGCTCCGCGGTCTGGAAGGCGTACTCGGCCACGTGACGGCACACCGTGCGCTCGATGCGCTCGGTGCGCCAGGCCACCTCGCCCATCTCGCCGGCGCCCCCGTCGCGCCCCTCCTCGGCACCGTAGGCGTCGCCCACGGCCATGCGGATCACGACGATGGGCCGGTTGGTCGCCACGACCGGCGAGACGCCCGGGATCCGCCGCCCGGTCCGCTCGATCACCGAGCCGCCGATGCCCTCGCGCAGGATCCGGTTGGGCGAGCCCACCCCACCGATCTCGGGCGGGGTGATCGTGGCCGCCTTGAGGCCCAGGCCGTGAGCCACCATGGCGGCGGCCGCCTCGTAGACCACCGCGTTGCGGGTGGCGCGCCGGTGCGCCAGGGACAGGTCGAAGTGGACGAGGTCCGCCTCGACGCCGAGGAGCTCGGGGCGAAGAACGCGCAGGGCCTCCTCGAGGAGCTCTTGTCCGGTCTGGTCCCCGTCGCAGACGACGATCGTGGGTCGTGTGGTCATGACCTAGTTTCGCACGCCCGGGGTCAAGATGCGCCCGGAGCCATGAGCGTCCAGCTGGCTCGCACCACGGGATCGGCGACGACCGTGATCACCGTGCCGGGCACCGGCATCTCGTGGACCACCACGGTGCCGCCGTGGGCCACCGTGGTGGCGCGCGCGGCGTCGAGGTCCGCGGCCCCGTAGACGGGCATCCACTGGCCCTCGCCGGCGTCGGCCCGCTCGGTCAGGCTGGCGAACCATCGGTCGCCGTGGGCGAGGATCCGCATCGCGGGGTCCGGCGATGACAGGGTGGCCCCGGTCAGCGCGCAGTAGAAGGCGGCGGCCGCGGCCGCGTCGCGTGACAGGTGGTCGAACCACCCCGGCGCGCCCGCCTCGAACATCCGGCCAAAGCCCGCGAAGGTCCCCGCCTGCCACAGACCCGTCGCCACGCCGACCGGATCGCGCACGATCGCGGTCGTGCCGAGGTCCGCGACGTCCTGGGGCGCTAGGAGGACCGTCGCGCCCAGCTCCTCGGCCCGCGACACCGCCGCCGCCACGTCGGCGACCGCGAAGTGGACCAGGGGACGCGGCGCCGCGCCGGCGCTGACGCCGAGACCCAGGACGGGATCGCCGGCCACCGTGGCCTGGGAGTACCAGCCCATCTCCGGGCCGCCGAGCTGCCACTCCCAGCCGAGCAGCGCCGTCAGGAAGGCGCGCAGCGCCGCGTGCTGGTCGAGGCGGGGGACCTGGAGGTCGATCCAGCAGGGGTTGCCCGGGCCGATCGGGGCGTCCATGGCCCCGGGTCTACCACCTCAGCGCGGGCGTGGCTCGGGGGGCAGCCCCAGGATCCTCTCAGCGATGATGTTGCGCTGGACGGCGAAGGTTCCCCCCCCGATCGTGAGGGCCGGCGCGTACAGGAAGCCGAAGGCCCACTCGTCGCCGGCATCGCCGTCGAGGCCCCCGGGACCGCGACCCGCCAGGACCCCGGCCGTACCGGCGAGGTCCTCGGCCAGGTTCATCACCTCTTGCCCGTGGTCGTCGGCCAGCGCCTTGCGCAGGCTGGCCTCGGGACCCGGAGCGTGTCCGGCCACGGCCTCGTGGAGCATCGCCAGGCGCAGCAGGCGCAGGACCTCGCCGTGGATCCAGGCCTGGATCAGGCGGTCGCGCAGCACCGGCGCCGGGGTGAGCCCCAGGCGGCGCACCACCCCCACCAGGTCGGCGGCCGTGGGGCCGCGACCCCACAGGACGCCCTCGCCCGACAGCGCCGTGCGCTCGTTGGCCAGCGTCACCTTGGCCAGGCGCCACCCGTCGCCCTCGGCGCCCAGCAGGTGGTCGGCCGGTAGGCGCACCTCGTGCAAGAAGACCTCGTTGAAGGCGTGAAGGCCCGTCATGTCGGGCAGCGCGCGCACCTCGACGCCCGGGGCGTCCATCGGGCAGATGAAGTAGCTGATGCGCCCGGGGGGCTCGCCGGTGCGCGCGAGGAGGATGCCCCACCGTGACAGGTGGGCGTAGGTCGTCCAGACCTTCTGGCCGCTGATGACCCACTCGTCGCCGTCGCGCACCGCCCGGGTCTGCAGGCTGGACAGGTCGCTGCCCGCGTCGGGCTCGCTGAACAGCTGGCACCAGATCTCCGAACCGCGCAGGATGCCGGGCAGCCAGCGCTGCTTTTGCTCCTCGGTGCCGGCCTCCAGGATCGTCGGGCCGGCCCAGCCCAGGCCGATCGGGTTCGCGGGGCGCGTGACGCCGGCTCGCTCGAGCTCGTCGTCGATCAGCAGCTGCTCGAGGGCGTCGGCGCCGCGCCCCCAGGGCGGGGGCCAGGCCGGAGCGACCAGTCCCGCGTCGGCCAGCGCGTCGGCGGAGGGGTCCGGATGGGCCGCCAGCCACGCGCGCAGCTCGCCGCGGCGGGGGTCGTCCTCGGGCACGACGCCGGGCGGGACGGCCACGGTCACCGGTGCCAGCAGGCCCCGTGGTGGATGCGCGTGCTCGGCCATGTCCCCTCCTCGCCGGTTCGAGCGTACTCGCCCCGCCCGCGCCGGCTCGGGCCGCTACGCTGCGGCGATGAGCGACGTCGCGGCGGACCGCGCCCCCTCGCCCCCCGATCCCCACCCCGCGTCGTCCTCCCTGGCCTGGCGCGGCGCCGTCGCGTTGGGCGACGCCCTGGCGCGCGGCGACCTGCGCTCCACCGACCTGGTGTCCTCGCTGGTCGAGCGGGCCGCCCTCATCGACGAGCCGGCCGGGGTGATCGGCCTGGGCGCGTGGGCGGCCCTCGACCCGGCCGCCATGGCGGTCGCGGCCGAGCGCGACGCCGAGACCCGCGCGGGTCGCTCCCGCGGGCCCCTGCACGGGCTGCCCGTCGTGATCAAGGACAACATCGAGGCGGTCGGCCTGCCCGGATGGGCGGGCTCGAGCGCCCTGCGGGGTCGCCCCAGCCGCGACGCGCCCCTGGTGTCGCGCCTGCGCGCGGCCGGAGCCGTGATCCTGGCCAGCACCAACCTGAGCCAGTGGGCCAACATTCGCTCCTCGAGCTCGACGAGCGGCTACTCGGCGACCGGGGGACTGGTCGCCAACCCCTACGCCCTGGATCGCTCGGCGGGAGGCTCGTCGTCGGGTTCGGGTGCCGCGGTCGCGGCGGGCCTGGCGCCCCTGGCCGTGGGCACCGAGACCGACGGGTCGATCGTGTGCCCGGCGTCCCTGTGCGGGCTGGTGGGGATCAAGCCGACCGTCGGCGCGGTGCCGGCCGAGCACGTCGTGCCCATCAGCGCGAGCCAGGACAGCCCGGGGCCCCTGGGCCGCAGCGTGGCCGACGTGCGCCTGCTCCTGAGGGTCCTGACGGGCACGGCGCCCGCGGCCCCGAGCGCACCGCGCCTGGCCGTCGCGACCACCTGGCGCACCGGGCACGACGCGACCGACGCCCTCTTCGACGCCGTGGTCGCGCAGCTGGCGACAGCGCACCCGGTCCTCGCCCGGGCCGTGGCGGTGCCCGGCCAGGTCGAGCAGGACGATGAGCTCACCGTCTTGCTGGCCGAGTTGGTCGACGACCTGTCGGCCTACCTGGCGGGTCGCCCGGGGGCCGGCGTGCGGTCCCTCGCCGACGTGGTCGCCTACGAGGACGCCCACCCGGAGATCGAGATGCGTCACTTCGGCCACGACCTCTTCGAGCGGGCCCTGACGACGGGTGGGCGTGCCGGCCCCCTCTACGGGCCGGCGCGCGAGCGCAACCTGGCGTGGGCCCGGGGGGCGTGCCTGGAGCCGGCCCTCGACCAGGTCGAGGTGCTCCTGGCGCCGGCCTACGGCCCGGCCTGGAAGAGCGACCTGGTGCTGGGCGACCGCGTGGCGGCGAGCCCCGCCACCATGCCCGCCGCCATCGCCGGCTGGCCGATCGCGACCGTGCCGCTGGGCCTGGTCGCTGGCCTGCCCGTGGGGGCGGCGCTGCTCGGGCGTCCGGGATCCGAGTGGCAGCTGCTGGAGGCGGCCGGCTGGATCGAGGACGTCGTCGCGGGCGCGGTCGGGCGACCCGGCTTCACCCCGGGCGGGCGGGGCTAGTCAGCCCCCCACAGCCGTCCCGCATTGGGCGCAGAAGCGCTCGCCGGGCAGGGGCAGACGCCCGCAGGTCGGGCAGGTCGCGTAGCTGGTGCGCACGCGATCGTCGAGGCCAGCACCGGCGGCACGCGGACCCAGGTAGGGAGCCGAGCCGTAGCCCAAGATGGGCACGAAGATGATGGGCAGCAGCCACATGCCGACCCCGAAGCCGGTCGAGCGGCCAAAGGCCCGCGCCAGGTCGATGGCGAAGATCAGCCAGAACACGATGTTGAGGTAGGGGATCAGCAGCCAGATCAGCCACCACACCGGACGCCCCACCACCTCGCAGAGCGTGTACTGGCTGAAGATGGGGACGATCGCCGCCCACCCGGGCCGCCCGGCGCGCCGGAAGATCCGCCACATCGGCACCACGGTGAGCAAGACGGCGATCGCGATCACGGCGATCGCCGTGACCGCCAGCCCGTATGCGAAGACTGCTCCCGTCATGGCGCCTCCCGTCTCGCGGTGAGCCTACGGCAGCGCGGTGACACGGGTGGGGTTCAGCGCGGCGGTGGCAGGAGCGGCGTGCCGCAGCCGGTGCAGTAGCGCTCGCCGGGCATCGAGTGGTGGCCGCACGTCGGGCACACGGGCGTGGGGCCGCCGTACGGCGAGCTGATCGACCCCGTCGTGGCGTAGGGGTTGCCCACGACCTTGGTCGGGTAGGCCAGCAGCACCCAGCCCCACACCGGCACCAGCGAGGTCAGGATCCACCAGCCCGAGCGGCCCGCGTCGTGGTGGCGCCGCACGCCGCACGACAGCAGCGGGATCAGGAGCAGCAGCTCCCAGATCCCGCCCAGCGTCGGGACGCGCCCGAAGTCGGCCACCAGGGTGACCAGGACGTCGAGCAGGAAGAACCACCAGTAGGCGGGGCGCGTCGAGGTGCCCCGGAAGTCGAAGGCCCGGCGGAAGCCCTCCATGACGGCGTCGGTGAATCGCATAGGTTCTCCTACCTTCTAGCGCTCACCACGCGGTCGTGATGCGGTTGCGTCCCTCGGCCTTGGCGGCCAAGAGCACCTGGTCGGCGCGGGTGATCGCGAGCTCCAGGGGCTCGCCGCTGATGTGGAGGGCCACGCCGATGCTGACCGACACGTGGCCGATCTCGTGAGCGCTCGTGGTCAAGAGCTCGATCTGGTGGCGGATGCGCTCGGCGATCTGGACGGCCAGCGTCTCGTCGGCCTCGCGCAGCACGACGAGGAACTCGTCTCCGCCGTAGCGCACGCCGAGGTCCGACCGGCTGCGCACGTTGGCCTGGATGACCGCGGCCACCTGGCGCAGGGCCGCGTCGCCGGCGTCGTGGCCGCGGGCGTCGTTGATCTCCTTGAACCGGTCGAGGTCGATCATCAAGACGGCTCCGGGGTCGCTGGCCGCGTAGAGCCCGTCGAGGATGCGCCGGTTGTGCAGGCCGGTCAGGTGGTCGGTCATGGTCTCGGTGAGCATGCGCTGGTGGTCCTGGTGGGCGCGGCGCTGCGCCAGGTGCTCGATGAAGGCGACGCGGATGGGCTCGGCCAGGCGCACCAGGGCGGTCGCGAACTGGCGGGGCAGCTCGGCGTCCTCGGCCAGTAGCAGGTACACCCGGGTGGGCGGCAACGTGCCGTCACCGCCCACCGACAAGAAGGGCTCGCCGGTGCGGTGGGGGTTGGCGCTCACCGGGGTGCCGGCGAACTGGTCGGCGTCGGCGAAGAGCACCAGCCCCTCGTCCTCGGTGGCCACGTAGGCCTCGAGCCCGGTCACCGGCAGGTGCTCGCGCAAGACGCCGAGAGCGCGCTCGGCCAGGACGGGCAGCGAGGCGCTGGCCAGCAGCGCCTGCTCGAGCTTGCGTTCCATGTCGGAGGCCTGAAGCAGGGCCCCGAGGTCGAGGTCTCCGCGGGCCTGGAGGAAGATCCCGCACTCGAGCGTGCTCAGGCGCTCGAACATCGGGGCGATGAGACGCGTCGGGATGATCTGGCCGTGCTGGGGTGCGATCACGTCGGGTTCCGGCCAGCGGCGCTGCAGGGTCGCCAGGCCGGCGCGCAGGATGTCTCCGCTGGGCATGTAGTGCTCGTGGAAGGGCCGGGCGGCCTCGAAGTAGGACTCGTCGGCCGCCCAGAGGTGCTCACCGTTGGTCAAGCCGCCAAACAGGTCGCCGGTGAACAGGACCCGGCTGGCCGAGTCGTACGCGCACAGCGCGCCGGGAAAGTGCAGGTAGGGCGTCAAGGTGAGCTCCAGGCGCCGAGCGCCGCCCAGGTCGAGGGCCCAGTCGTGCTCCTCGATGAGGTGGAGGGGCAGGTGCGAGCCGTAGTGGCGCAGCAGGGCGGCCGCGCGCCACTCGGTGACGATGGCCGCGCCCTCGCCCACGACGTCGTCCAAGGCGGGCAGGCCCGCGCACGCGTCGGGATCGGCGTTGTGGCACACGATCCAGCGGACCTGGCGCGGGTCGAGCACCTCGCGCACCTTGGCCAGCGTGGCCTCGATGGTCAGCGACGAGCCCGGGTCGATGAGGACGGACTGGTCCCCGGCGTCGAGCAGGTACGCGTGCGTCTGGCAGCGCTGGTCACGGCGCAGCGAGCCGACCCAGTAGACGTTGGGCGCGATCTGTGCGGCGCCGCGCGTGTCGATTGCCGCCAGGTCGGTTTCGTATCGCATGGCTCCCTCCGGGGACCTCACCCTACGCTGTCTCGCCGACCGCGACCAGGGCGGGAGGAGGCCAGCAGCACCCCGGGGTTGAGCAGTCCGTGCGGGTCGAGGGCGGACTTGGCGCTGGCCAACACTGCGGTGGCGAGCTCCGGACTGCTCGCCGCCAGGGCTGGCTGGTGGACGCGACCAACCCCGTGGTGGTGGGTCACCGGAGCCTGAGCGCTGGCCAGTGCGGCCAGGAGGGCCGCGCGGACCTCGTCGATCTGCCCGACGCGATCGCGCGCGCGGGCCGGGGCGAGGACCGTGAGGTAGAGGGCGGCGCCATCGGGATACAGGTGGGTCAGGCGCCAGCTCACGCGTCCGCCCGGGGATCCCGAGGCCGCCAGCGCGTCCTCGGCGGCGCCGACCGCCGCGTGGCGCAGGGTGTCCAGGCGGTCCCAGGTGGTGACGGTCTCGAAGGTCTCGACCAGCAGGCCGGCGCGCACCAGCACGTCGCGGGCGTAGGGCGCGCGCACGAACGCGTCGCGCCAGCGCGCGTCGGGCCGGGTTCCGTCGCTGAAGGACGCGCCGTGGTCCGCCGCCAGCTCGCCGAGGCGCGCCATCTCGCCGTCGACCGGGTGGTCCGCGGACTCACAGCCCAGCAGGAGGAGGGCGGTGCCCCCGTCTCCGGCGCCCGACACCACCGCCTCGAGGGGATCGAGCAGGCGGGCGTTGGCCGGCCGCAGGCCGGACTGGGCCACGGCCCGCGCCGCCGCGACGCCCCTGTCGAGGTCGGCGAAGCGAGCGACCAGCCGGGCGTGGAAGGTCGGCCGGGCGACCACGCGCAGCCAGGCCTCGCTGATCACGCCGAGGGTTCCCTCCGAGCCGAGGAGCCAGGCGCGCGGGTCCGGGCCCGCGCCCCAACTGGGATGCCGGCCGGTCTCGAGGATGCCGCGCGGCGTGATGGCGCGCAGCGACTCGACGGCGTCGTCGATGCGGGTCGGTCCCGTCGCGTAGTGCCCGGCGGCGTGGGTGGCGAGCCAGCCGCCGACCGTCGAGAACTCGAAGGACTGGGGGAAGTGACGCAGCGTCAGTCCCCGGGGCGCCAAGGCCGCCTCGAGGTCCGGGCCACGGGTGCCGGCCCGGCAGCGCGCCGCGCGCGAGATCGTGTCCACCTCGACGATCCCGCTCAGGTCCGCGAGGTCCAGGCTGATCACCGGCCGGGGGTCGTCGGGGGGTGCCTCGACGCCGCCGACCACCGACGTCCCACCGCCGAAGGGGATCACGACGGCGTCGTGGGCGTCCGCCCACTCGAGGGTGGCCACGACCCCGCCCTCGTCGGGTGGCCGGGCCACCAGGTCGGGCGCGGGCGCGAAGCGGCGCTCCAGGCGCCGCACGAGATCCCGGTAGGCCTGGCCGTAGGTGTGCGTCGCCCGGGCCAGCGGGTCGCTCCCCATAAAGGAGGCCAGGGCGCCCGCCGGCGCCAGGCGCGGTGGGGTCAGGTCGACCTCGGGCAGGGTGGGCGCGGCCACGGGCGCCGTGACGGCCAGCCAGGGGCGCACCCGGTCCACCAGGGCGTGCTCCTCGGCGCTCGAGAGGGCGCCGCTCTCGGTGCCCCAGCCGAACAGGCGCGCCCCCATCGCTGTCGACGCTACTGCGGGGCTTTCGGCGTACGCTGGCGACGCGGGCCCGCGAGGGCCCGTTTGTGGGGGTTGAGATGAGAACGATCGCACACTGGATCGGCGGACACGAGATCACCGAGCCGGAGGCGCGCACTGGGCCCGTGAGCAACCCCGCCACCGGGGAGCAGACCGCCCAGGTGCTGCTGGCCAGCGACGCCCTGGTCGACCGCGCCGTGCGCGTCGCCGCGCAGGCCGCGGTCTCGTGGGCCGACTCGTCCCTGAGCCAGCGCTCCCGAGTGCTGTTCGCCCTGCGCGAGCTCGTCAACGCGCACCTGGACGACCTGGCTGAGGTGATCTGCGACGAGCACGGCAAGGTGCTCAGTGACGCGCGCGGGGAGGTCCAGCGGGGCCTCGAGGTCATCGAGTACGCGTGCGGGGTGCCGACGCTGCTCAAGGGTGACTACTCCGACCAGGTCTCCAGCGATGTGGACCTCTTCTCGTACCGCCAGCCCCTCGGCGTGGTGGCTGGCATCACGCCCTTCAACTTCCCCGCGATGGTCCCGATGTGGATGTTCCCCCTGGCGATCGCCACGGGCAACACGTTCGTCCTCAAGCCCTCGGAGCGCGATCCGTCGGCGGCCGTCCTGCTGGCGCACCTGGCCCAGGAGGCTGGTCTACCCGATGGCGTCCTGAACGTGGTCCACGGTGACGCGACCGCCGTGGAGGCGCTGCTGGACCACCCCGGTGTGGCCGCCATCTCCTTCGTCGGCTCCACGGCCGTCGCCCGGCACATCCACCAGCGCGCCACGGCTGCGGGCAAGCGCGTGCAGGCCCTCGGTGGGGCCAAGAACCACGCGGTGGTCCTGCCCGACGCCGACCCGGCCTTCGCCGCGAGCCACCTGGTGGCCTCGGCCTTCGGCTCGGCGGGCGAGCGCTGCATGGCGGTCTCGGTCGCCGTCCTGGTGGGACCCGACGGGGACGCGGTGCTCGACCAGGTGGGCGAGCAGGCCCGGGCGCTGCGGGTCGGACCCGGGCGCGCACCCGACAGCGAGATGGGTCCGGTGATCACGAGCGGCGCCCGCGAGCGCATCGAGGGCCTGATCACCCGCGGCGTCGAGCAGGGGGCGCGCGCGCTCGTCGACGGGCGCGGCCTGGTGGTCCCGGGCTACGAGGGTGGCTTCTTCGTCGGGCCGACCGTTCTCGACCGCGTGACGACGGCGATGGACGTGTATCGCCAGGAGGTCTTCGGGCCCGTGCTCGCCGTCGTCCGGGCGAGCGACGTGGACGAGGCCATCGCGCTGATCAACGCCAGCCCCTACGGCAACGGGACGGCGCTGTTCACCTCGAGTGGCGAGGCCGCACGGCGCTTCCACCGTGGCGTGCGCGTGGGCATGATCGGGATCAACGTCCCCATTCCCGTGCCCCTGGCGTACTACTCCTTTGGCGGCTGGAAGGACTCCCTGTTCGGCGACCGGCACATCTACGGTCCCGAGGGCGTCAGTTTCTACACCCGCGCCAAGGCCGTCACGGTGCGCTGGCCGGTACGCGACGAGGCCCCCGAGGCGAACCTGGCCTTTCCGACGGCGCGCTGAGGCGAGGCCGCCTGGTCACGCCCGCGCCCGCCGCCGTTGGTGGCGGCGGCCCGGGTCACCGCGGCGCGTGCCGTGGCCGAGCGCGCCCGAGGCTCATCCCTCGGCGATCAGCGCGCGATGAGCGCGGTCGAGCTCGTCGGCGCGCGAGGGGTCGACGACGGGTGCGCGCAGGTCCAGCTGATCGATGGTGTCCACGATGATGCCCCCCACGAGGGCGCGCAGCTCGTACTTGTGGTCCGCCGGCACCACGTACCACGGGGCCCAGGACGTCGACGTGGCCGTCAGGGCCTCCTCGTAGGCGTTCTGGTAGTCATCCCAGAACCCTCGCTCGACCAGGTCCGCGCTGGAGAACTTCCAGCGCTTGGCCGGGTCCTCGAGCCGATCCAGGAAGCGCCGCCGCTGCTCGTCACGCGAGAGGTGCAGGAAGATCTTGATGATCCTCGTGTGATTGCGGTGCAGGTGGTGCTCAAAGGCGTTGATGTCCTCGTAGCGGCGCCGCCAGAAGTGGGAGTTGGGCCCGAGGGTGTCGTGCTCCTTGGCCAAGATCTCCGGGTGCACCCGCACCACCAGCACGTCCTCGTAGTACGAGCGGTTGAAGATGGTGAATTCGCCGCGAGCCGGCAGCGCGGCGTTGGCCCGCCAGAGGAAGTCATGGGCGGCCTCAGTGGCCGAGGGCTGCTTGAAGGCCACCACGCGGCACCCCTGCGGGTTCACCCCCGACATGACGTGCTTGATGGTCCCGTCCTTGCCGGCAGCGTCGAGCGCCTGCAGGACGATCAGCACGGCGTGCGTCCCCGAGGCCCACAGCAGTTCCTGGGCCCCCTCGAGCTCATGGGTGAAGACCGCCAGGTCCTCGTGGGCCAGCTGCTTGCGCGGCTCGTCGGCCCCGTGCCCCGCCCCCTCGCCCGGCCAGTTGGCGTGAACGTGCGCGGTGCTGCGTCGGTCCAGCCGCGCCGGCTCACCTGGCTCGACGCGCAACTCTGACAGCAGGTCCTTGCTCAGCTTCATGACGCCTCCGTCGTGTCTCGTCCCGTGTATCTTGCCGTGAGATTGCCCGTTCCGTGGGCCGGGGCGGTGCGACTGCCCGGTTGACCGTCGGCGAGCGGTGTAGGCGAGCGGTGTAAGACCCGTTAGCGAGGTCCCGGTCCCAGCAGCATCCGACCACGCCCCCGGCCATCAACAACATCCAAGTCGGCTCCCTCGACATCAGGGTGCGACCCGAGCCGTGGTGGCGCTCGTCGGCGCAGTCGCGGTCTCGGCCCCGGTGTCAGCAGGGAACTGGCTCAGGTATGCCGTAGGCGGTCTTCGGAAAACGCACGCAGTTCTTCACTGTGAACTTGGTGTTGAGACCCATCTCGACCAGTGTGGAGAACTGCACGACTCCACCCTGGCCCGCCTGGAAGGTGGGCTTGTGGCGAAGTGTGACGCCGTAGATCTTCGCGGCCGCTACTACGTCAGAACCTGATACTGCGCGCCCTTTTGCCGCAGCGGCGGCGATGGCCCGGTTGCTGACGGCGAGCGCACCGGCGCGACCACTCCAGAGTCCCTGGGCTTGGTGGGGGCAGGGGATCACCTTCGGCGCGCCGCCCACCGTGTCGGGCATGTTGAGACAGATGTTGGCGAATGTCTTCTGGTCAAGGAACAACACGAGCCGGGGGTACTCGAACAAGTCGCCCACGTTGATCACCGGATCCAGGCTGGTGGTGTTTACCGTGCTGATGGAGGCTGCGTTGCTGATGTCAGCGCTAGTGACGACGTGGGCCGGCCTGTCATGGGTTGCGGTTGCGACAGCGTACTGGGCGATGCGCAGGGCCACCGATGAGGAAGGCGAAGCGCCAGCGGGGCTACCAACGCCCAGCAGCACCGCGATGGCCATCGCAGGCAGCAGCGCGTGTGCGCCGCGCTGGGGCCAAGAACGTCGTCGTTGCGATCTCGTCATCGTGGTCTCCTCGCTGCGCCGTGCTGTGCATCTTCCTTCGCAGTGACGAGCGCGGCCACGGCGACCGAAGGCTACCGTCCAAAAGATGGCGGAACCCGGTTGACGCCAATCTTGTCCCCGGAACTTCGACCCGAGAGACTGGTGAGCCACCAGCGTTGGGTGACTTCTCCCGCATCACAAGGGATACCCCTGGCACATATAGCGCTGCCGGATCGTGTCCCAGGAGAACCCACGTCGGCTCCAGTGCCCACCGCGAAGGCGATCTTGCCCGCTCGCTTGGTGACCCCTGTCGCGGTCGCGGCGGGGTGCGAACCGGTCGTGTCGGGAGCGGCGAGCCTGGCCGATCTAGTGCCTCAGCCGACCTCCTGGTGCGTGACGGTGGGGTGCGTGGGGGTGCTCGCGCGCCAGCATCAGCGCGAGCGCGACGAAGAGCGCGCCCGTGATGAGGGTGACGAGCGGAGCGCGCACCTGGCCCGGGAAGAAACGAACGATGAGCCAGGGCGCGTTCACCAGGAGTCCGAGCGCACCGATGACCGACTCCCCGAACTCGTCGGGCCGGGTCCCCAGCACGAGCAGGCCGACAGCCGTCGCCAGGCCCACGATGGGTGCGAGATCGCGGTACTGCGCCGCGATGATCGCGGCGCCGCCCAAGGCGACGAGCGATCCGCCCCAACGGGCGAGGCGTGCTCCGCGCAGCGGCATCGTTGCGCCGATGAGCAGGGCGCTCGCCCCGAGCAGCCAGACGAGCCCGCCCGTCACTAGGCCAGCGCGATCGGAGAAGTAGGTCAGTGTTATTGGCGCCGTCTGGGCGAGGACCACGGCCGCGGTCACCGCGAGGACGAGCGCCTCAGCTCGTGCGAAGTTGAGACGGGGCGCAGCGGAGATCGCCAGCAGGGTCACCGCGCCAGCCAGGCTGAGAAGGCCACCGGGGCCGGGGCTGTGGTTGATCAGCATGATGGCGGCCAGGGAGAGGGCGACCGCCCCGACGACCTCGGCGACGATACGTGTCGGCACCCGCCGGCCAATGGCCAAGGCGAGCACGGCGACGGCCCCGATCCACACCCCCACCGACATCCAGGTCGGCGTGCCCGCGAGTCGGGAGATCGCGCCGAGGGCCACGATGCTGGCGCCGAGGGCGGTGCACTCTTGGACGGGACGGAAGCGGCCTCGCCACAGAGCGAAGCTCAAGAGCCCAACGACAAGCGCCGTCACGAGCACCACGACCTCCGTCCGGGGTGGGGACGAGCCGAAGGACCGCGCCGCGACGAAGGCGAAGAGCCCGGCGGCTGCGGTGCTCGCCAGCCACAGGGACCAGCGGAGCCGCCGCCAGGGCGCCCCCCCGGTCTCGGACACCCAACCTCCACTCAGGCCGAGGGCCAGGGCGAGGACCCCACTTCCCGCGAGTCGCACCGGCGTGTTCAGGTCAGCCCAGTAGCGTGCGACGATCAGCCCGAGCCCGACCAGGGCGAGTATCGCCCCTACGTAGCCCACGGTCTCGGCCACGGCCGTGGACCGCGAGGCGTGGCGCACCGGCGGCGCGGACACTTCGAAGTTGGCGATCGCGGCAGCCTGCTCGCTCGAGATGAGCCCGGCCCGGGACCAGCGCTCGAGCTGGTGGGCGATCGACTCGGCCAACGGTCCAGGAACTGCCAGTTGCTGGGAAGCCGGTGGCGAACCCTCCGGCGTGGCGTTCGGACCCGCGCCCGTGCGGGGCGCCCGGGTGTTTCGGTGCCAGGGGCGCCGGATCGTGGCCACGGCGAGCACGGCAATCACCACCAGCAGGAGCAAGGTGCGAGACATCGCCGGCCTCCTTCCTCGAGGCCCTACCCGTACGGTACCGCGTCCCCACTGTTGCCGCCATGGCGGCACGAGCCGCCTCACGGACGCCGGGACCTCGTGGGGGGGATGCCCAACTCGGAGAGCTGCCCGAAGGCTCCTGACCTTGACCCCAAAATTGCCTCCACTGTTGTGACAAATTGGCCGTGAACTACCCGGAGGTAGTCATGCCCAAGCAGTACTCCGCGCAGTTGCGCCGTGAGGTGTGCGAACGAATGCTCGCCGGCGAGGCGGTGCTCGATCTCGCCAAGGAGCTTGATATCGGCTTCTCGACGCTCTATCGCTGGAAGCGCCAGGCGCTCGTGGACATCGGCCAGGCGCCGGGCACCAAGAGGGTCGAGGCGGACATGCTCGCGCAGGCGCGTCGACGCATCAAGGACCTCGAGGGCGAGCTGGCCCTCGTCAAGGCCGCGAGTCGCCTCTTCGAGGAGACCACTCACGACCCAAAAGCAAGTACCAGGTGGTGAGGGGGCTTCACCACCTGGGCTACTCCGAACGACGGGCCTGTGAGACGATCGGGCTCGATCGCTCGACCTACCTGCGACACAAGTATCACCGTCCGAGCAATCGCGAGATCCGCCACGTGCTCTTAGCCTCAATCCACCGTCGAGCCCTCGTAGTGGGTGATTTTCGGTCGTCGCGAGACGGTGGAACATCGCGATTGCGACGCTGTCGGTGGTTGCCTGTCGCGAGTGCGTGTCTGGCCTCACTTTC
>JAJYEQ010000025.1 GCA_021785695.1 Actinomycetes bacterium | reverse complement strand
TGAGGGGACGGGGCGTCGACAGTCTGCCGAGCGTGACGTTGACGACCGACGACAAGAGTTAGGGTGTCGGAAACTGTTCACTTTTCGAGCGTTGAAAGTGTCCAGTTTTCGAGCGTCGTCGACAGAAGCCCCGGTGGGGCCTCTCTGGCAGGCGCGAAGGCAACCCGGAGAGCAGGCCATTGCTGGGGCGGGTCAGGGTGTCGGGCAGAGGGGGAGCAGACCCGTCGAGACCCGTCGTTTCCCGGTGCCCGTGGAGAATGGAGGCGGCGAAGGCGTCAACCCGGCCGCAGCCGCGACGTCCATGATGATCAGTCGATCGCCCTGACGGCGATGCCCATGGCACTCGAGAAGGTCAGCCGATGTTCGACCGCTTCTGCGAGAAGATGCCCAGCCCCAAGAGGGACAGAATCACCAGGAGAACACCCGGGACGACGAAGAACCACGTGAACAGGTTGAAATTAGGAAGGCTGTCGACCTGCGCGTAGTTGTTGATGTTGTTCTTCATCGTCATCACCAAAGGCTCGTAGAAGGCGAGCCCGGCTGGCACGCGAGAGAACACGGGGGACAAGGTGGGCATACCCCCGAGGAGCCGGGCCATCGCCGGATAACGCTGTGCCAAGTACTGGTTCAACTGCTGCGGCGTCATGTGCAAGCCCGCCGAGAATCCCGACATCATGGCCGTCTCCTCGTTGGCCGCTGCCACTCCTTCGACGGCAACCTGCTTGAGCGGCAGGAAGGTCGTGTTGTAGTAGTCGACCGCTTGGTTGACGTTGGCTCGTTGCATGATCGGGTGGAAGTTGTCAAGCATCTTCTGACCCGCGCTCGTCTTGGATGGCATGGACATGGCGAAGGGAAGGACGATGAGAACTACGCCAATGAGCAGCACGAGCCAGGAATACATTCTACGGAACATGTACACAACTCCTTCGTTGGTTTCTTCGAATCATCTGCTACCTGATACCTGAAGATGCTCCTTCCCTTGCCGCGTATGTGGGTGTGATAGGCCCACCGGTGATCGAGGCGTGACACGCACGGGATGGGGAGAATGGCTGGTCATCCATCGCACCCAGATGCCCGGCAAACACCTTCCGCGTCAGAGGTTCGGGCAGCTCCTGTGATCGGCGAAAGTCGTCTAACGACTTGAAGAACGTGCCTTCTCCAGAACCGAGAAGGGCAACTACCCTCAGAGAGGCGCACCCGTAGCCACGGGTGCGCGAGATCATTAACTGCTCCTAATGGACGACCAAGAACGCACCCCGCGGGCTGCAGCGTTCACGGTGCCAAGATACGAAGGAGCACCTGGGAAGTCCAATCAATTCTCTATCTACTGGCAATAGGGCACAGCCATAGGGGCCGGCCTCCTGTTCGCCCAGCTCACGCCGGCTGTCTTCAACGAGCGCGTCGCTCCTATGTTCTTCCCACTGTCCTGACGTAACAACATGTTCGGGGCCGTCCTGGTGGTGCCGATTGCTCTCCACACCAAGACGATGGCCCTCTGGTCAACCTCCGAGCTGACTTCAGCCCCGCGCGACCGACATTTCAGGTCGTACGCGAAGCCACAGATGAGGGTGTACGCGCACAGCGGCAAGCGTCGGTGCGATGAGATCATCGCCGGGCACAAGTTGCGATCACGAACGAGCCCACGGAATCGATGAGCAACCTGGCCAAGCCGATCACGCGCGTGGTGTTCGGCTTCCCGTCGATTTGTCACCCCCGTATCGGAGCCCGGCTCTCCTTCGAGACGCCCAACTGGTCAGTGGCATCGACCATCGCACCGCGCCGAGACGCGCAGTTCCCCCTTGGCTTGATCGACGGGGGAGTCGGCCCGGCGCTCGCCGACGACGGCGAGACACCACGTTGGGACGTTGGTCCCTGGTTCCGCTGCGCAGCGCTGCGTACGGTTCGAAATGTGCAGCAACGGCACGAAAGTATGCAGACTGTGCAGAAAGATCTGCAGCCGCAGAAGATGCAGTACGGCGAGCAGTTCTTGCGGGCCGAGGACGTGGGCCAGATCCTCGGGGTGGAGCGCTCCACCGTCTACCGCATGGCGGCGACGGGACGGCTGCCCGCGATGAAGGTCGGGCACCAGTGGCGCTTCCCGGCCGAGCTGATCGCCTGGATGCTCGACGCCCACGGCGTCAGCCCCAAAACCGCGGTCCACCGTCGGGCCCTCGAAGCAGCCGTTCGTGACTCGCTGGCCTACCTGGAGCTGGGGGCTGAGCTGCTCAGCGTGATGCTGGTGATCACCGATATGAGCGGCTACCCCGTCACCGACATCATCCACCCGTGCCCGTGGTTCCGCGACAATCTCAACGACCCCGCGGTGCTCGCTGAGTGCTTCGACGACTGGCGGCAGCTGGCCGAGGATCCCGACTTCGCCCTGCGCTTCCGCACCGGACCCCACGACTTCGACTGCGCGCGCACCTTCGTGCGCGTGGGACCCCATCTGGTCGGGATGCTGCTCGCGGGAGGGGTCGCGGCCTCCGAGGACGACGAGCGCGAGCTGTACCACTTGAGTCGCGACGATCGTGACCGGGTGCTGGTGATGCTGCCCAAGCTGGCGGTCCAGATCTCCCAGCGCGCCACCAGCGCCCTGCCCGATCTCGCAGAGAGGAGAGAGCCATGAAACGGCTGGTGATTCTGGGCGGTGGCACCGCAGGAACGATCGCGGCCAATCGGCTGCGGAGGCGGCTGGGATCGGCGGAGTGGCAGATCACGGTCGTCGACCAGAGCGAGAGCCACTACTACCAGCCGGGCCAGCTGTTCGTCCCCTTCGGGATCTACCGCCCGGCGGACCTGGTCAAGCCCCGCCGGCGGTTCCTGCCCGCGGGCGTCGACCTGGTCATCGGCGAGATCGATCGCGTGGTGCCCGAGGACACCACGGTGCGCCTGGTCGACGGCAGCGAGCTCGGTTACGACTACCTCATCATCGCCACGGGGACCTCGCCGCATCCCGAGGAGACCCCCGGGATGAGCGAGGGCGAGTGGGGCCGCAGCATCCACGAGTTCTACACGTTCGCCGGGGCGACGGCCCTGGCCGACAAGCTGGCCAGCTGGGACGGCGGGCGGCTGGTCGTGCACATCGTCGACATGCCGATCAAGTGCCCCGTCGCGCCCCTCGAGTTCACGTTCCTGGCCGATGCGTTCTTCACCGAGCAGGGGATGCGCGATCGCGTCGAGATGGTGTTCGTCACCCCCCTCGACGGCGCCTTCACCAAGCCCGTGGCGTCCCAGCACCTGGGAGCGATGCTCGAGGACCGCAAGGTCGCCCTCGAGACCGACTTCATCGTCGAGCGCGTCGATCCCGAGCGCAAGATGCTGGTCTCCTACGACGAGCGGGAGGTCCCCTTCGACCTGCTGGTCACCGTGCCGCTCAACATGGGCGCCAGCTACGTGGCCCGCTCGGGCCTGGGCGACGAGCTCAACTACGTGCCCGTCGACAAGCAGACCATGCTGTCCAAGGCCCACGACAACATCTTCGCCCTCGGGGACGCCTCGGACATCCCGACCTCCAAGGCCGGCTCGGTCGCGCACTTCTCGCTCGAGCTGTTCGAGGACAACTTCGTCCAGCACGTGCACGGACGGCCGATGACGCGGCTCTTCGATGGCCACGCCAACTGCTTCATCGAGTCGGGCGGGGGCAAGGGGCTGCTCATCGACTTCAACTACGACACCGAGCCGCTCCCGGGCCTGTACCCGCTTCCGGGACTGGGTCCCTTCAAGCTGCTGCGCGAGTCCGAGGCCAACCACTGGGGCAAGATGATGTTCCGCTGGGTGTACTGGAACCTCCTGCTGCCCGGCAAGGAGATGCCGCTCGAGCCGCTGATGTCCATGGCCGGCAAAGAGCTCGAGGACGTCGGGCCATGACCACGACCCGCGTGCCGGTGTTCGCTGACGGGGTCGAGGAGCGCCTCGACCGCCTCGACGAGCAGCTCGGCGAGGTGGTCGCCGAGCTGCGGCACCAGCGCCTCGAGCGCGAGCGCTGGCGCGAGCTGGCCGACGAGCTGGCACCCATCGCCGAGCAGGCGATGAACATGACGATCGCGCAGCTGGCCAGCGGCTCCTTCGACGCGGGCGAGATCGCCGGACTGGTCCGCGCGGTGCTCCAAGACGCGGCGGCCATCCAGGCCTGGATCGGCCCCCTGCGCAGCCTGGCCGCCATGGCCGACGAGGCGGGCCCGCTAGCCACCTCGGCGGTGTCGAGCCTGAACGCCCGCCTGCAGCTGCTCGACGAGCGTGGCTACTTCGCCTTCGCCCGCCAGGTGGCGGGAGTGCTCGACACGATCGTCACGTCGTTCAGCCACGAGGACGTCAAGCTCCTGGGCGACAACATCGTCCTGATCCTCGAGACGGTCAAGGAGATGACCCAGCCCGAGGTCATGGGGCTGCTGGGCCGGACGGCGCTGAGCATCCGCCAGGTCCAGGCGTCGGGCACCACCTCGGTCCCCTCGACCTTCGCGCTCCTGGGCCAGATGCGCGATCCCGACGTTCGCCGCGGCCTCGCGCGCCTGCTGGCCACCCTGCGGACCCTTGGGGCCCAACCGGTCTCCGGCCCGGCGTCGCCGGAGAGCCCGAATCCCTAGCGGAGGTAACCCATGCCGACAGCAAGCATCAACGGCCGCCCGGTGCAGGTCGATGCGGAAGGCTTCCTGACCCAGTACGACGAGTGGGACGAGGACCTGGCCAGGGTCCTGGCCGCGCAGATCGGGATCGAGCTGAGCGAGGAGCACTGGAAGGCCATCCACTTCCTGCGGGCGGACTTCAAGGCCCAAGGCGAGACCGCGACCCTGCGGCGCATCACGACCATCGGCGGCATCCCGACCAAGGAGCTCTTCGAGCTGTTCCCGAAGAAGCCGGCCAAGAAGATGGCCTACATCGCCGGCCTGCCCAAGCCACGCGGCTGCGTGTGACGACCACGAACGGAGGAACCCCCATGAGTAGCGAACCCACCACCAACCCCGTGCCGAACTTCGACGAGGGCCCGAGCGATCGCACGCTGGCCATCATCTGCTCCAAGGGGAATCTGGACATGGCCTACCCGGGCCTGATCCTGGCCAACGCGGCCCTCGGCGAGGGTGTCGAGGTCCACATGTTCTTCACCTTCTGGGGCTTCGACATGATCACCAAGAAGCGGATGGCCGACCTCAAGTTCACGATGCTCGGCAACACCGCCACCCACATGCCCCAGGGGCTCGGGGGGCTGCCGGGCATGACCGCGATGGCCACGACGATGATGCGCAAGCAGATCGCCTCGATCGACGTCCCCACCGTGCCCGAGATGCTCGAGCAGATCGTCGCCTCGGGCGGCCACCTGTGGGCCTGCCAGATGTCGGCCGACATGATGCACCTGAGCAAGGACGACCTCTACGACGCCGTCGAGGCGATCATCAACGCGTCCACGTTCATCGAGATGACCGGCGGCGCCCAGCTCCTGTTCATCTAGAGGCCCCGCCCGGCCACAGGCCGTCTCCTGGGCCCGGCGCCGGCCCGTAGACGACGCGATGGGCCACGGTCGCGCACGATCCCTCGGGGGAGCGACGGGACCCGCCGGGATTCTCACCAGACTCACAGACGACGCCCCGGAGCCCCTGAGGGAGGCCCCGTACGGTGGGACTGACGCACCAGCGTCCCGAAAGGAGTCGTTATGAATCCCACCAAGCATCTGGTCCGCGCGGGTACGCTCGCCGCGGCCCTCACGCTGGCGGTGCCATTCGTCCCGGCACTGGCTGGCGCGAGCGGGACCCACGGGCACCACGGGACCCATCCCCACGGTCGCGCGGTCCACGGCATCGTCGTCGCCTCGAGCACGGCGTTAGACACGATCACGCTGAACACGCCGCACGGCGTCGCGACGGTACACGTCAGCGCCGCAGTCGCCGCCCGCGTCTACCTGGGCGGTCAGGTGGTCGCCGTCGCCACCAAGTTGGTCAACGGCACCTACCAGGCCAGCTCGGTGCGCGAGCACGGGCGCGCCAACCACACCGAGATCCGGGGCACCGTCGTCAGCGCGACGGCGACGCAGCTCGTCGTCTCGAGTGGCGGGAGCCAGATGGGCCTGCGACTCGGCACCCGCCAGTCCCACGCCAGCCACCACGCCTTTGCCCCGGGCCAGGTCGTGCGCGCCGGCATCGTCATCACGCCGACGTCGCTGGACGCGACCAACGTGCAGGTGGTCGGCCAGAGCGACCTGATCGAGCTGAGCGGCACGCTGGGCTCGATCACGACCACCGAGCTGGTCCTCAACGTCGAGAACGGGGCGCAAACGACCGTGAGTATCTCGCCCTCCGCGGTGCCCACGGGGTTCACCGCCGGGACGCCGGTCCAGATGCTGGTCAGCTACAACGCGACGACCAGCACCTTCACGCTGGTGGCGATCTCGAGTGAGATGCCCCAGGGCGGTGCGGTCGTCGACCTCGGCGAGGGCAGCCTCATCGAGGTGGAGGGCAGCGTCGCTGCGGTGAGCGCCACGTCGTTGACTGTGCAGCCCGGGGACAATGCCGCCGCGGTGATCTTCACCGTGCCGACGTCCCTGGACGTCTCGTCGCTGTACGTCGGTGAGCACATCGACGCGCGCGGCACGGTCTCGGTCTCCGGGACCCCTTCGACGACGGCCTACCTCCTGGCGTCGTTCCACGTCTCCCAGGGCGAGGGCGCGATGCGCACCGAGGCCGAGGGCATCTTGACGTTGATCACGCCGGCGACGGCCACCACCCCGGAGACCATCACCATCCAGCGCAACGGGAACCAGGGCCCCATCACCTTCACGGTGTCGCCTAGCATTTACCCGCTGCCGCCCTCGGTGGTGCTCTACCAGCACGTTCACGCGCGCGGGACAGTCACGAATAACACCCTGACCCTGACCAAGATCTGGACCCAGGGGAACGGCTCGGGTGACCAGGGCAACTCCGGCAACCAGGGCAACTCCGGCAACCAGGTCGATCAGGCCGGCCAGGCCGGCGTGATCCAGATCGACGGCACCGTCAGCCTCAACACGGGCACGAACCTCACGATCGTGCCCAGTGAGGGCGGCAACCTCGTCTCGCTGGCCGTCCCGGCCAACCTCGATGTCTCCGGTTTCACTACGACGTACGGACCGGGCGTGAAGGTCCAGGCCACGGCCACGATGGTCGCGGGCGTCGAGACCCTGGCTGCTATCGCTCCGCAGGACTGACAGATCTCCTAGGCCCGGCCCGGTGCGCACCGCCAGGGCCGGGCCTAGGGTGAGCGCGTGAGCTGGACGCGCCGGCCGACCCCACGCACACCGGTCGGTCGGCGCGTCGCCGCGCGGGGAATCCGCGACCTGTTCGCGGGCCTGACGCGGAAGTCCCTCCCGCGCGAGGTGGTGGCCGGCGTCACGCTGCTGGCGATCGCGATCCCCGAGCAGCTGGCCACCTCGCGCCTGGCCGGTGTGCCGGCCTTCCTCGCGATGATCGCCTTCATCGCCGGGACGATGGTCTTCCTCGCCCTGGGCGCGAACCCCATCATGTCGGTCGGTGCGGACTCGACCATCGCCCCGCTGTTCGCGGTGGCGCTGGCCCACCTGGCGGCGACCGGCTCGCCCGCCTACCTCGAGCTGGTCGCCATGACCGCTGTGGTCACCGGCCTGCTCGTCGCCGCGGTCGGCCTCCTGCGCCTGGGGTGGATGGCCGACTTGCTGAGCCGGCCGATCATCACCGGGTTCATGGGTGGGATCGGCCTCATCATCATCGTCCACCAGCTCCCCGACGCCCTCGGGATCCCGGGGGGCGGCGCGAGCCTGGGGGGGCGCCTGCACGTGATCGTCATGCAGCTCGGCCAGGTCCGGGGCTGGCCCCTGGCGCTGTCCCTGGGGACGGTGCTGGTCATGGTGGTCGGCGAGCGCCTGAACGCGCGCCTGCCGTGGGCCCTGGTGGCCGTCATCGCCGCGGTCGTCCTGACGGCCGCCCTGTCCCTCAGCCACCAGGGGGTGGCCGAGCTCGGCACCGTCGTCGCCGGCGCGCCGGTGTGGCGCCTGCGCTGGCTCTCGCTCCACCAGTGGGGCCAGGTGGTGACCATCGCGCTGACGTTGATGGTCGTCGTCATCTCCCAGAGCGCCATGACCTCGCGGGTCTCCTCCGAGGAGATCGGCGCGGGCGAGGACCTGAGCCGGGACTTCGTCGGCGTGGGTGTGGCCAACGTCGCCGCGGGCCTGCTGGGCTCGTTCCCCGTCGACGCGAGCCCGCCGCGCACCCTGGTCGTGGGCCTGGCCGGCGGCCGCACGCGCTTGGCGGGACTGGTCGCCGGGCTCGGCATGCTGGTGCTGGCGCCCTTCGCCGCCTTCGCCCACGTCATCCCTCTGCCGGTGCTGGCGGGGGTCCTGTTCTTCATCGCCGGGCGCCTGATCAAGGTGCGCCAGTTTGGGGCCATCTGGCGCGCCGGGCGCAGCGAGCTAGCCGTCGCGCTGGCCTCGGCTCTCGGGGTGCTGCTCCTCGGCGTCGAGTTGGGCCTGGCCGTCGCGGTCGGGCTGGCCATCTTGGCGCGCACCTGGCGCAGCGCCCGACCGCGCATGTTCGAGCTCGGCCGCCGCGCGGGAACAACCAGCTGGGAGCCCCTCGATCGCGCTGGCGTCGAGCCGGTCCCCGGGGTCCTGGCGGTCCTCTTCGACGAGTCCTTGTACTTCGCCAACGCCGGGGCGTTCCGGCTGGAGTTGCACCGCCTGCTCGGGGCCGACGGGCCTGGTCGCCACGTCGTCGTCGACGCGGTCGCCATGGCCGAGATCGACTACAGCGCGCTGGTGATGCTGGCCGACCTGGTGCGCGACCTGGCGGCCGACGGCACCGATCTGGTCGTGGCGCGGGCCAGCGACGCCGTGCGGCGCCAGCTCACCCAGGCCGGCCCGCCACTGGCCGCGCTCGCGCTCTACGAGAGCGTCGACGACGCCGCGGCCGCGGTGAGCGGCGCCAGCTGAGGCCCGCGGTGCCGCAGGTGCGGTGCCCGTCGGGGCCGGGCGGAGGCCGCCTCAGGCGTGGTGGTGGATCAGGGGCCGCCCGACGGGGGCCGACAGCGGCAGCGTCGCGATCACGCGTGTTCCCTCACCCGGGGCACTGGTGATCTCGCAGGTGCCGCCGAGCAGCACGGCGCGCTCGGCCATGCTCTGGAGGCCCAGGTGGCCCGTCGCGGGGGCCACGGCTCCCGCGAAGCCGCAACCGTCGTCGGCGATGGTGACGGTCACGGCATCGTCGGCGATCACCAGCTCGACCACGAGGTGCTCGGCGTGCGCGTGGCGCACGGTGTTGCGCACGGCCTCCTGGACGATGCGGAAGATGGCGACCTCGACCTCGGGCCGGTCCACCAGGGGGTCACCCTCCTGGGTGAAGGTGGTCTCGATGTCGTTCTCGATCTCCACGTCGACCATGAGGCCCCGCAGCGCGGCCACCAGGCCGTGCTGATCCAGGCCCGCCGGATGCAGGCCCCGGGTGACCTCGCGCAGGTGGTGGACCGTCTGGAGCAGGTGGTCGCGCGCGGTGGAGATCTCGCCGGGTGGCGATCCGCGCTCGAGCTGCTCGAACTCGCGAGCCAGCTGGAGCAGCTCTTGGAGAGGGTCGTCGTGGATCTCGCGGGCGATGCGCCGCCGCTCCTGCTCCTGGGCTCGCAGGACCTCCTTGGCCCAGGACCGGGCCTCGACCTCGCTGCGGTGCTCGGCGGTGATGTCCTCCAAGATGACCTGGGAGAGCGGGGGCGTCGCGGTGCCCGCGAGCACCGTCGTCGAGACGCGAAAGGTGCGCTCGCCGCCACTGGTCTCGAGGGCCACGGTCGGCGAGTCCGGCCAGTCGCGCGGGTCGACGCCGAGCAGGTCCTCGAGGGTGCGCCCGAGCGGGTCGGCCCACAGGGCCCGGGAGGCGTCGTTGTGCTCCACGACGCGCCCCGCGCTGTCGACGAGCACGATGGGCGCCACGTTGGCGGCGAAGAGCTCGTGGTAGTGGGCCTCGACCGCGCGCCGCTCGGCCTCGGCGGCCTCGGCACGGTTGCGCTCGAGGTGCGAGCGCTCGATCTCGAGCCCGACGAAGAGGGCGACGACGGTCACCACGACCAGCTGGACCAGGTCGTGGCGGTAGTGGCCCCGGTCGTCGGGCATCAGGAGGTCAGGCATCCACAGCAGGATGGACCACAACGTGGTGGGGGCCGATCCCGACAGGCCGTAGTGGAGGGCGGCGTAGCCCACGGGGATCAGCAGGAGGTCAATGGGGGTCCCGTAGGGGAACCACTCGGGGCTGATCCCGCCGTGCGCGTCGATGAGGAGGTGGACGACGGCCCACAGGGCGACCATCAGCTGGGTGAGCCAGAAGGCGCGGTCGCGGATGGGCGGGTGCAGGGCGCGCGCCAGGATCGCGCGCAGCGGGATCCTGGTCGAGTCGACGCTCATCGGGCCGAGCCCGGGGTGACGAGGTGGTGCTCGAGCACGTAGACGATCGCCTCGGAGCGCGAGCGCACGCCCAGCTTGGCCAGGATCGTGGACACGTAGCTCTCCACCGTGCGCAGCCCGACGCCCAGGTCCTTGGCGATCTCCTTGTTGGAGCGGCCGCGCACCAGGCCGCGGATGACGTCGAACTCGCGCGCGGTCAGCGAGGCGGCCAGGCGCTCCTCGGGCTGCTGGCGCCGGCCGGCCAGGCGGTGGGAGAGGACGCCGTCGATCACGGTGCCACCGAGCGCCACGGTGCGCACCGCGGCGATGAACTTCTCGGTCGAGACGGTCTTGAGGAGGTAGCCGGCCGCGCCGGCCGCCAGGGACTCGGAGAAGTACACGTAGTCGTCGTGGGCTGACAGCATGAGGCAGCGCACCGGCGAGCCCTCGTCGACCAGGCGTCGCACGATCTCGACGCCCGACCCGTCGGGCAGCTCGACGTCCACGACGAGCATCGTGGGCTGGTGGCGCCGCACCGCGGCCAGAGCCTCCTCAATGGTCCCCACGTCGTCGACGACGGCGATGTCGGGCTCGCGCTCGAGCATCTCGCGGGTCCCGCGACGCACCACCGTGTGGTCGTCGACCACGACCACGGTGATCGGCGACGCCGACGCCGCTGGCCCCTCTGACACGCCATTGAGGATAGGTCACCAGGTCGAACGCCGTCTTTCTACCGTGGAATCACGGGAGAGTAGACCCCAGTTCCCTCACTACACGTCAAGTGACACACTCACCAAACTGGCTGGACGTGGGCACGACACCAGCCCGGCCGAGGAGAGTCCATGAGTAGCGAGTCCAACGTCCTGCGTCCCCCCACGAGCGAGCAGCCGCGCCGCCTGCGCGGCCTGGCGAACCTGGTGCTCGCCACGATCTACGTCGCCGCCGTCGTCTTCGCCCTGGCGGCGGGGGTCGGCTGGATCTGGCACCGGGTGACCGGCCCCACGTCGGCCACGTCCGCGGTGGCGCCCGCCGCGACGGCGCCGAGCACGCCGTCGGCGGTGACGGTCAAGATGTCGATCAACCCGCCGCCCCTGGGTGGCGTCAAGGGCCAGGGTGGCACCGTTGACGACGCATTCGTTCCGGGCACGCTGACCATGAAGGTGGGCACCACCTACGACGTCGTGCTCTACAACTACGACCCGCACGCCCACACCTGGACGCTGCCCAACTTCAACATCAATGCCGACACGCCCGCCGGCACTGCCTCGTCGCCCTCGATCACCCACTTCACGATCACACCCAAGTCCAAGGGCACGTTCCAGTGGTTCTGCGCTCTGCCGTGCGACAAGTGGTCGATGGCCACCAACGGCTACATGCGCGGATACCTGAAGGTCACCGCCTAGGAGTCGTCGCCCGCCGCCAGGGAAAGGGGCGGTGGCGGGAGGCGCTGCAGTACCCACACCCATAGAGGAGGAATCCCACCATGAAGCACCCGATGGCCAAGGCAGCGTCCCTGGTCCTGGCACTGGCCCCGCTGGCGAGCGGCGCCCTGGTTGCCGGGACCGCCGGTGCGGCCTCGCCACACGTGACCGTGACGATGCAGCTGATCACCAACACGACCGGCAAGCTGGGCGGTCAGCCCAAGATCACCAACTCCAACTGGACGGTGAAGAAGGGCGAGACGGTCACCGTGCGCATCATCAACCACGATGACGGCACGGCGCCCCTGACGGGCAACTACATGAAGTACGTCAAGGTCATGGGCACGAAGTCGGGCAAGGAGCTCGTGAGCGGCAAGGCCGTCAAGACGGTGTCGGACATCAACATCGCCCACACCTTCACCGTGCCGGGCCTCGGCTTCAACATGCCGATCCCCGCCGCACCCACCGGCAAGACCAACGTGATCATCGCCACCTTCGTGGCCAAGAAGACCGGGACCTTCCTGTGGCGCTGCTTCGCCCCGTGCGGCTCGGGCTCCGACGGCATGGCCGGCGCGATGTCCACGATGACCTGGATGGAAGGCCACATCAAGGTCGTCGCCTAGCAGTCTCGACCCGCCGCCTGTCGCCTCCGGGCGGCAGGCGGCGGGTCGAGAGTCTCGCCCCTGCGGGGGCATCACTACCACAACATCAGGAGGAACCCACAATGAAGCACCCGATGGCTGCAGCAGCGTCCCTGGCCCTGGCTCTCGCGCCGCTGGCCGGTGGCGCCCTGGCAACGGGCACGGCGGGTGCCGCGGCGCCGCACGTCGTCAAGACCATGCGCCTGGTGACCGGCCACATGGACGGCAAGGCCGGCTGGCCCAAGATCACCAACGCCAGCTGGACGGTGAAGAAGGGCGAGGCGGTCACCGTGCGCATCATCAGCTTCGACGACGGCTCGGCGCCCCTGACAGGCAACTACATGAAGTACGACGCCGTCATGGGCACGACGTCGGGCAAGGAGCTCGTCGCCGGCAAGGGCGTCAAGACGGTGTCGGACATCAACATTGCCCACACCTTCACGCTGCCGAGCCTGGGCTTCAACATGCCGATCCCGGTGGCGCCCACGGGCAAGTCCATCGTGGTCACGGCGACCTTCGTGCCCAAGAAGGTCGGGACGTTCGTGTGGCACTGCTACGCCCCCTGCGGCAGTGGCGCGAACGGCATGGGCGGCGCCATGTCCACCATGACGTGGATGACCGGCAAGATCCGGGTCGTGGCGTGAGCGACGACCGCTCTTCCCGCAGCGAGGGTCTCGGGCGCGACAGCGCCCGAGACCCTCTCGCTCGCCTGGGGGCCAGCGACCCGCTGGCCCGCCTCGGCCGCCTGAGTTGGCGGCGTCCCCGGCGCGGCGCCGCGCGCGCCGCCATCGTCGTGGGGTCCCTGGTCGGCATCCTGGTCGGACTCGGCGTGACGGTCGCCGCCGTGAGTGGCGTCGCCGCGGGCATCCGCGACCTGACCAAGCCCTCGACCGCCGTCCCGGCCGTTGCCGACGGCGGCGCGGTCACCGAGCACATGTCGATCCTGACCAACACGACGGGCCAGCTCGGTGGGCAGCCCAAGTACACGAACACGTCGTGGACGGTGAAGAAGGGCGAGACGGTCACCGTCGTCATCACCAGCTACGACACCGGGACGGCACCCCTCCAGGGCGCCCAGATGATGTTCGCCAAGGTCCAGGGAACGACCACCGGCACCGAGCAGGTGGGCGCCAAGACGGTCTCCTCGGTCTCTGACGTCATGGTGGCGCACACCTTCACCGTGCCGGCCCTCAACTTCAACATGCCGATCCCGGTGGCCACCCACGGCCACGTGACGGTGACGGCCACGTTCGTCCCGACCAAGACGGGCACCTTCGTGTGGCAGTGCTACGCGCCCTGCGGCAGCGGCTCCAACGGTGCCGGCGGTGCCATGTCGACGACGGACTGGATGGAAGGAAACATCAAGGTGGTGAACGGATGAGTGAGACGACCAGCGAGATGGCGTCCGCGGCGGGCACGACGACCCCAGTGACGATCCAGCGGCGCAGCGTGCTGCGCGCGGCGGCCCTGGGCGGCATCGGTCTCGGCGTGCTGGGAGCGGTCGGTGGCACGGTGGCCCTGGCGGCCGAGCCCTCCTCGACGACGTCGTCGGGGCCGACCAAGCAGTGGTGCATGGTCATCGACCTGCGCATGTGCAACGGCTGCCAGCTGTGCACGGTGGCCTGCCAGACCGCACACTTCCTCCACGAGGACCAGACGTGGATGAAGGTCTACACGATGACCAACGCGGCCGGCGAGGAGTACCCCATGCCGCGCCCGTGCATGCAGTGCGAGGACCCGGCGTGCGTCCCGGTGTGCCCGGTGGGTGCGAACTTCCGCACGCCTGAGGGCCTGGTCCTGGTCGACCAGAGCAAGTGCATCGGCACGCGCATCTGCATGAACGCGTGCCCCTACGAAGCCCGGTACTTCAACTGGGGAGCCCCCGAGCCCGCGCCCAAGCAGCCCTTCGCCCAGAGCCCCGAGTGGCCCGTGCCCCAGGTCCAAGGGACCGTGGGCAAGTGCATCGACTGCGCGGCCATGCTGCCCACCGGCCAGATCCCCGAGTGCGCGACGCACTGCGCGATGGGCGTGATCTACTTCGGCGACCTGACGTCGGACACCGCGGTGAACGGCCAGGGCCAGACCATCAAGATCTCGTCCTTCCTGGCCGACAACAACGGCATGGTCTTCAAGGAGGAGTACGGGACCCACCCGCGCGTCTACTACATCCCGGGCCACGGCCAGGACCTGGTCAGCGACCACGATGCGGCTAGCTGAGCCGCGCCACGAGAGGAACCCTCATGACTGATGTGATCGCGACGCCGGCCCCGGTCGAGCACCGCGTGGACCACGAGTTGCGCAGCGCCGTCTTGCGCCCGGTGCTCGAGACGCCCCGGTGGTGGTGGCCGAGCATCCTGGTGCTGGGCGCCGTCGTGGTGCTCGGAATCATCGCCTGGATCTTCCAGCTGGCCCACGGGCTCGGCTCGGCCGGCTACAACAACGGCGCCTTCTGGGGCATCTACGAGTCCAACCTGGTGGCCTTCATCGGGGTGAGTTACGGCGGTGCGGTGGTCTCAGCGATCCTGCGCCTGACCCACCAGGGCTGGCGGGCGCCCCTGACGCGCATCGCCGAGGCGACCGCGCTGGTGACGCTGCCCATCGGGATGATCTTCATCATCCCCCACCTGGGGAACCCGGGCAAGATCTGGGAGCTGATCTGGCTGCCGTACTGGAACCTGTCCTCCCCGATCCTCTGGGACTTCTTCGCGGTGTCGACCTACCTGATGGCCACCATCGTCTTCTTCTACCTCCCCCTGGTGCCCGACGCCCAGGTCGTGCTGACCCAGCTGGACGCCGAGGCCCCCTCGACGCGCGTGCGGGTGCGCCAGACGCTGTACCGGGTCCTGGTGGGTCGCTTCGGGGGCACCCCCACGGAGCGGCGCCGCCTCAACGGGTCGATCGGGCTGCTGGCCATCATGATCATCCCGATGGCCGTGTCGGTCCACTCGGTGCTGTCGTTCGCCTTCGCGTCCTCGTCGCGCCCGGGCTACATGGAGACCATCTTCCCGGTGTACTTCGTGGTGGCCGCGCTCTACTCGGGCGTGGCCCTGGTGGTGCTGTCGGTGGCCGCGGTGCGCAAGCTCTACCACCTGGAGAGCTACATCAGCAGCCGGCACTTCGTGCGCCTGGGCTTCTTGATGATCGCCTTCGGTGCGGCCTACCTGTACCTGACCTTCACCGAGTACCTGATCGACGGCTACTCGAACACGGCGGGCCCGGCGGCCTGGGTCTACCAGATCATCGCCGGCCGCTACTGGGTGCCGTTCTGGTTCTACTTCGTGGCCGGCGGCCTGGTGCCGATCCTCATCATGGCCATCAAGCCCCTGCGCACCATGACCGGTGTCACCGTCGCCTCGGTGCTGGTGGTCCTGTCCTTGTGGGTCAAGCGCCTGGTGATCGTCATCCCCCCGGCCACCGAGCCCATCGTGCGGGCCGCGACCAAGGGCTCGGGCGCCGTGTCCGGACTGTGGGGGACCTTCCACTTCACGTGGGTGCCCATCTCCATCACGGTGGCCGCGACCGCGGCCATCCCCCTGCTGCTGCTGATCGTGTTCCGCTTCGTCCCCGCGCTGTCGGTCACGGAGATGGAAGAGGTCGCCGCGGAGTCGAGTCACCAAGGAGGTCGGCCGTGAGCCGTCGCGTGCAGCTTCTGGGCAGTCTGGTCGTCGCGGGCACCGCGTCCCTGGCCCTGTTCCTCGGTGGGGTCGCGGGTGCGGCCGGCGCCGGATCCCTGGCCCTTCGTGCCGGCAGCCCGACCCACGGCGTGGGCACCGAGCTGACCGCCGTGGTCGACTCGGCCGCCGGCGCGCCGGTGGCCAACGCCGTCGTGACCTTCGCGGTTCACGTCGAGGAGTTCGCCGGCGCGCCGCTGCTCACCGTGGGCACGGCGACCACCGACGCGGCGGGCGTCGCCCACGTCACCTACCAGCCGACCTGGGCCGGCCCGACGCACTTCGTCGCCTCGGCCGCCCTCGGCGGCGCGACCGTGGCCCAGGGAACCCTCACGGCCACGGTCACCCAGACCGACCCCTTCGCTGGACCGGTCAACGCCACGCGGACCGACGGCCTGATCGGCCGCTGGACGGTGGCGGTGCTGCTGGCGCTGGTGGCGGCCATGTGGATAATCCTGCTGGCGCTGGTGGTGCGGGTTCAGCAGGGTCCCACGCGACCTCTGGAGAGCTAGGCCGCGCTCGTGCCTGGGCTGTCGACGGGCCTGGCGGCGGGGAGCCACGTCGTCGTGGCCGGCTTCTACCACGAGCTGGCCGTCGAGCTGGTGGCCATCGTCCTGGTGGCCGTGGTCATCGGACTGGGCACGCTGGCCTGGCGGCACCGCGTCGGCCTGACGACCGCGCTGGTCGAGCGTGAGCCCACCGCGCGGCGCCTGGTGCGCCTGACCTTCGGGGCCATCTGGGTGTTCGACGGCGTGCTCCAGGCCCAGTCCTCGATGCCCCTGGCCATGGTGCCCCAGGTGGTGGCGCCGGCCGCGGCGTCCTCGCCGGGCTGGGTGCAGTCGCTGGTGAGCTGGGGCGGGGTGCTGTGGAACCAGCACCCGGTCTCGGTGCCCGCCTCGGCGGTGTGGATCCAGCTGGGGCTCGGCGTGTGGCTGCTGGTCGCGCCGCGGGGCTGGTGGTCGCGCGCCGCCGGCCTGGCCAGCCTGGGCTGGAGCGTGCTGGTGTGGGCCCTCGGCGAGGCCTTCGGGGGCATCTTCGCGCCGGGCCTGTCCTGGCTGACCGGGGCGCCCGGCGGCGTCGTCTTCTACGCGGTGGCCGGCCTGCTGGTCGCCCTGCCGCCCTCGGCGTGGACGCCGCGCCTGGGCCGGCGGCTGCTGGCCACCCTCGGGGCGTTCCTGGCCGCGATGGCCGTGCTGCAGGCGTGGCCCGGGCGCGGGTCCTGGCAGGGCCAGTCCCGCCACGTCACCGGCAATCTGACCGGGACCCTCCAGGCCATGGCCACCAACAGCCAGCCGCGCGGGCTGAGCGCCCTGATCGGAGCGGCCGCGCGCGCCGTGGCCGCCCACGGCGGCGCGGTCAACCTCCTCGTGGTCGTGGTGCTGGCGGGCACCGGGGCCCTGCTGCTCAGCGGACGGCGCGACCTGGCCACGCTCGGCGTCGGCGTGCTGGTGGTAGCCGCCCTGGCGGACTGGGTCGTGGTCCAGGACATGGGCTTCTGGGGCGGCGTGGGCACCGACCCCAACTCGATGCTGCCCCAGATCGCCCTGGCGCTGACCGGGCTCGTCGCTCTGCGCGCCGCGCCGGCCCCGGCGCCCGCGCCGGCCCGGTCCTGGGCGCCGCTGGCCACGGCGGCCGCCTCGCTGGTGGCCATCGCCGTCGTCGCGGTCGGCACAGTGCCGGCCCTGGCGGCGACCCTCACCCCGGCGGCGAGCCCGCTGCTGGCCGAGGCGGTCGGCGGGGGCGCGCACGCCGTGAGCGCCCCGGCGCCGGCGTACTCCGGGGGCCACGCCCTCCTGGTCGACCTGCCCGGCTGCGGGGTGGCCGCTCGCTGGGAGGCGGCGATCGCCGAGGCGACCAGCGCGACGACCGGCGCGACCCTGCTGGTGCGCGGGTGCGCGACGCTGCTGGCCGGCGCGACCCACGTGGGCGGCACGGTGCGCTGGCCCGGCCAGGTCGGCGTCGTCTCGGGGTCCCGCGTGCGGGCGCTCGTGCGCGTGGGCGGTCCCCACAGCGCGGCGCTGCGCGCCAGCTACACGACCGTCCTGACGGGCGCGCTGGCGTCGCGCTGAGCCGCCGCGCTGGCCCCCAGCGGCGGCTCAGCGCGCCAGGTGGCGCAGCACGAAGTTGAGGACGCCGCCGTGGCGGTAGTAGTCGGCCTCGGTCGCCGTGTCGATGCGCAGGCGCACCGGGAACTCCTCGACCTCGCCGTTCGCGCGCGTCACGCGCACGGTGACCTCGGGGACCGTCTCGCCGCCATTCAGGGGGTCGAGGCCCAGGACGTCGAAGACCTCGGTGCCGGTCAGGCCGTGGGTCGCGGCGGACTCGCCGGGCAGGTACTGCAGGGGCAGGACACCCATGCCGACGAGGTTGGCCCGGTGGATGCGCTCGAAGCTCTCGGCGAGCACCGCGCGCACCCCGAGGAGGCGGGTGCCCTTGGCCGCCCAGTCGCGGCTCGACCCGCTGCCGTACTCCTTGCCTCCCAGCACCACCAGCGGGGTGCCCGCGGCGCCGTAGGCCATGGCGGCCTCGTAGATCGAGGTCTCGGTGCCCGCGGGCAGCAGGAGCGTGACTCCGCCCTCGGTGCCCGGGGCCAGCTGGTTGCGGAGCCGGACGTTGGCGAAGGTGCCGCGCATCATGACCTCGTGGTTGCCCCGGCGGGTGCCGTAGCTGTTGAAGTCGACCGGCGCCACGCCGAGCTCGGTCAGGTAGCGACCCGCCGGGACGGTGGAGCGGATCGAGCCCGCCGGCGAGATGTGGTCGGTCGTCACCGAGTCGCCGAGCTTGGCCAGCACGCGCGCGCCCACCACGTCGGCGACCGCGCCGGGCTCGGGCCCCAGGTTCTCGAAGAACGGCGGCCGCTTGACGTAGGTCGAGGCCGGGTCCCACTCGTAGGTCGCGGCCGGCGTGGCCGCGATCGCCTGCCAGCGCTCGTCGCCGGCGAAGGCGCTGGCGTAGCGCTCCTGGAACATGGCCGGGGTCAGCGACGCGCGCACCGCGGCCGCGACCTCCTCGTCGCGGGGCCACAGGTCCGCGAGCATCACCGGCTGGCCCGCCGCGTCGGTGCCCAGGGGCTCGCGGGTCAGGTCGATGTCGATGGTGCCGGCCAGGGCGTAGGCCACGACCAGCGGCGGGCTGGCCAGGTAGTTCTGCTTGACGTCGGGGTGGATGCGCCCCTCGAAGTTGCGGTTGCCCGACAGGACCGAGACGACCGACAGGTCGTGCTCGGTGACCGCCTCGGAGACCCCGGGCAGCAGGGGGCCGGTGTTGCCGATGCAGGTGGTGCACCCGAAGCCGGCCAGGTAGAAGCCCAGCTTCTCGAGCGGCGCGACCAGGTTGGCGCGCTCCAGGTAGTCCATCACGACCCGGCTGCCCGGGGCCAGCGACGTCTTGACCCAGGGCGCCACCTGCAGCCCGCGCTCGACGGCGCGCTGGGCGACGAGGCCCGCGGCCACCAGGACGGCCGGGTTGGAGGTGTTGGTGCACGACGTGATGGCGGCGACCACCACGGCGCCCTCGCGCAGGTGGGCGGCGTGGTCGGTGCCGGTGACCTCGAGGGGCGCGCGGCCCGCCGCGCTGCGGAAGGCCTCGCGGGCGCTCGACAGCGTGACGCGGTCCTGGGGCCGCTTGGGGCCGGCCAGGCTCGGCTCGACGGTGGACAGGTCCAGCTCGGCGTACTCGGAGTAGACCGGGTCGACGGCGGGCTCGCCCCACACGCCCTGGGCCCGGGCGTAGGCCTCGACCAGGGCGACGTGGTCGGCGTCGCGCCCGGTGAAGTGGAGGTAGTCCAGGGTCACCTGGTCGATGGGGAAGATGGTGCAGGTGGCCCCGTACTCGGGCGACATGTTCCCGATCGTGGCGCGGGTCTCGAGCGACAGGGCCGCCACGCCGGGCCCGTAGGCCTCGACCAGCTTGCCCACGACCCCGTGGCGCCGCAGCAGCTCGGTGATGGTGAGCACCACGTCGGTCGCCGTGATGCCCTCGCGCGTCGCCCCGGTCAGGCGCAGGCCCACCACCGGGGGGATCAGCATGGAGGTCGGCTGGCCCAGCATCGCGGCCTCGGCCTCGATGCCCCCCACGCCCCAGCCCAGCACGCCGAGGCCGTTGACCATCGTGGTGTGCGAGTCGGTGCCGACGACGGTGTCGAAGTAGGCCGTGCCCGCCGACGCGAAGACCACGCGCGCCAGGTGCTCCAGGTTCACCTGGTGGCAGATGCCCATGCCCGGGGGCACGACGCGGAAGCGGTCGAAGGATCCCTGGGCCCACTTGAGGAAGGTGTAGCGCTCCGCGTTGCGCCCGTACTCGATGGCCACGTTGTCCTCGTAGGCCGACGGCGACCCGGTGTGCTCGAGGATGACCGAGTGGTCGATCACCAGCTCGACGGGCACCAGTGGGTTGATCCGCGCCGGGTCGCCACCCAGCTCGATGATGGCGTCGCGCATGGCGGCCAGGTCGACGACGGCCGGTACGCCGGTGAAGTCCTGCATCAGCACCCGTTCGGGCGTGAAGGCGATCTCGCGCGCGTCGTCCCCGGCTGCCTCGCCGTGGCGGGTGGGCGTCTCGCCCCAGCGCGCCAGGGCCTCGATGTCGGCCGCGGTGACCTTGGCGCCGTCCTCGTGGCGCAGGAGGTTCTCCAAGAGGACCTTGATCGCGTAGGGGAGGCGGCTCACGCCGAGGGCCTCTAGGGCCGGAGCGCGCAGCGAGTGGTAGGCGAGGTCGCGTCCGCCCACGCGGAGCGTGGCGGCTGAGGAGAAGGAGTCGCGTGAGGTCATGCCCCCATTCTGCCCCACGCTCCCGTGCCCGCCAACGGCCACCGTGCGAGACTGGGCGCATGGACACCGTGAGCGAGCTCTTGGAGGCCCGGCTGCGTGCGGCCTTCGCCCACGTGGTCCCCGGGGCCGACCCGGTGCTGCGCCCCTCCGAGCGGGCCGACTTCCAGGCCAACGGGGCCCTGGCCCTGGCCCGCGGCCTCGGGCGCCCGCCCCGGGAGGTGGCCGAGGAGGTCGCCGCGGCCCTCGATGTGGAGGGCCTGGCCACCGTCGAGGTGGCCGGTGCCGGCTTCCTCAACGTGACCTTGACCCCGGCGTTCCTCGACGTGCGCCTGCACGCCCTGGTGGCCGACGAGCGGCTCGGCGTGGCGCGCGCCGACCCGCCGCGCCGGGTCGTCATCGACTACTCGGCGCCCAACGTCGCCAAGGAGATGCACGTGGGCCACCTGCGCTCCACGGTCATCGGCGACGCCCTGGCCGCCCTCGAGCGCCTGGGGGGCGAGGTGGTGATCGCCCGCAACCACGTGGGCGACTGGGGCACGCCCTTCGGCATGCTCATCGAGCACCTGGTCGACCGGGGCGAGGATGCCGGGGCGGCCGAGCTGGCCATCGGCGACCTGACGGCCTTCTACCAGGCGGCCCGCGCGGCCTTCGACGCCGACGAGGGCTTCCGCGAGCGCAGCCGGGCCCGGGTCGTGGCCCTGCAGGCCGGCGACCCCGAGACCCGGCGCCTGTGGCGCCGCCTGGTCGACCAGTCGGTCGCCTACTTCAGCGAGGTCTACCGGCGCCTGGGGGTCACGCTGAGCGCCGCCGACATCCGCGGCGAGTCCTCCTACAACGACGACCTGGCCGGCGTGGTGGCCGAGCTCGATCGCCAGGGCCTGCTCGCCGAGAGCGACGGGGCCCGCTGCGTCTTCCCGCCGGGCTTCACCAATCGTGACGGCGAGCCCCTGCCCCTGATCGTCCAGAAGCGCGACGGGGGCTTCGGCTACGCGGCCACCGACCTGGCGGCCGTGCGCGACCGGGTCGAGCGCCTGGGCGCCGACAGCCTGCTCTACGTCGTGGGCACGCCCCAGGCCCAGCACTTGGCGATGGTCTTCGCGGTGGCTCGCCAGGCCGGCTGGCTGCCCGACACGGTGCGCTGCGAGCACGTGGCCTTCGGCAACGTGCTGGGGGCGGACCACAAGATGCTCAAGACCCGCAGCGGCGACACCGTCAAGCTGATCGACCTGCTCGACGAGGCGATCGAGCGGGCGCGCCGGGCCCTCGACGAGCGCGGCGCCACGGCCGACCCGACCGAGCGCGACGCGCTGGCGGTGCAGATCGCGCGCGCGGCCATCAAGTACGCCGACCTGTCCACCGAGCGCCAGCGCGACTACGTCTTCGACCTGGACCGCATGGTGGCCTTCGAGGGCGACACCGGCCCCTACCTGCAG
>JAJYEQ010000034.1 GCA_021785695.1 Actinomycetes bacterium | reverse complement strand
CGCTGGTCCTGGAGGCCCTGCGCGGAGCGTACGGGTCGCTGGAGTTCCACGAGGAGGTCGCCCGCGCGGCCGCCGACGATCCCTACATGGCCGCCATCGACCTGGCCGAGCGCCTGGTGGAGCAGGGTCGCCCGTTCCGGGAGGCGCACGAGCTGGTGGGCCGGGCGGTGGGCGAGTCCGTGCGGTCGGGACGGCCCTTCCGCGAGGTCGTGGCCGAGACGACCGAGTTGGCCGGACTGCTCGCAGTCTTCGAGCCCGGGGCGACGCTGCGCAGCCGCAGCTCGCGCGGAGCCGCCGGGCCGGTGGCGTGGCCCTATCAGCAAGAGACCTGGCAGGTCGTTGACGCGACTCTGCGGGACCGCATCGCCGCGGCGCGCGCGGGGAAGTCGGCGTGAACGTCCGCGAGATCACGTCGTGGCACCCCAACGGGCTCCTCGTGCAGGCAGCCCTCGAGGCGGCGGGGTCGCGGGCCCGCATCGTCGAGACCATCGAGCCCTCGCCGACGGCCGCCCGCGCAGCCGCACAGCTGGACATCGAGGTTGGCCAGGTGGCGAACTCCCTGCTGTTCGAGGCTGACGGACGGCCACTCCTGATCCTCGCGTCGGGCGCTCACCGCGTCGATACTCTGCGGGTCGCCGGCGATCTGGGCGTGACGACCCTACGGCGGCCCGGACCCGACTTTGTGCGCGAGCACACCGGGCAGCCCATCGGAGGTGTGGCACCGCTCGGGCATCCCGAGCCGGTACGCACGGTGGTCGACACGGCGCTGGCCGCGTGGCCCGTGGTCTGGGCGGCCGGAGGGCATCCGCGCTACGTCTTTCCCACATCGTTCGAGGAGCTGGTGCGCATCACGGGTGGAACGGCACTCGCCGTGGGAGTGGCCGAGGACGTGTGACACTGCGGTGCCACGGTGGGCGCTAACCCGAGGTGCCGAAGGATGATATGAGCGAGACCCTGCTGACCCCGTCAAAGATCTCAGCGTGGCTCGAGTGCGCCCACTCCATGACGCTGCGCCGACTCCAGGAGCGCGGATCGCTAACGCCACTGCCGAGCCCGGCCGGTGACCTGGCCGACCTCTTGATGGAGAAGGGCATGAGCCACGAGGATGCGTGCCTGCGCTCCTTCGAGGCCCAGGGACGCGACGTGGTGCGGGTTCCCCCGCGCCAGCCCGCCGAGGCCTTCGCGGATTGGGTCGAGCGCGTCGCCCCGCTCTGGCACGACGGCCACGACGTGCTGTACCAGATGCCGCTGCTGTTTGGGGGCATTCGGGGGATCGCCGACTTCGTGGTCCAGGTGCCGGGCGAGCCGGGTATTTACGAGCCCGTCGACGCCAAGCTGACCCGGGCGGCCGCGCGACCCGGACACGTGCTCCAGCTGTGCTTCTACGCCGAGGCGATCCACGCGGTCCTGGGCATCGCACCGCGCCAGATGCACCTGTGGCTGGGGTCGGGTGTGATCGAGACCCTGAGCGTCGACCAGTTCAGCCCGTACTGGCGCCGGCTGCGCCGGCAGGTGGCCCGGCACCTACTGGACGAGGGCGACGAGGCGACCGCACCCGAGCAGTGCGCGCACTGTGCAATCTGCGAGTACGCGCCGGTCTGCGAGGCCGAGTGGCGCCGCAACGACTCGCTGGTATGGGTCGCGTCGCTCGGCGGGGCTGAGCGCCACGTGCTCGAGCGCGCCGGGGTGACGCGGCTCGGTGACCTGGCGGCGCTCGACCGTGGCCCGGCACTTGTCCCCGAGCGCTGGCACCGGCACCACCGTCAGGCCCTGCTGCAGGTGTCGTCGCGCGAGCGGCCCCAGGAGCGACCCCCCTTCGAGATCATCGAGCCGTCGAACGACCCGTTCTATGGGCGTGGTCTTGAGCTGCTGCCGGCACCCGATGATGGTGACGTGTTCTTCGACTTTGAGGGGCACCCCTTCTGGAGCCCCCAGGCGGAACTCCTGTTCCTCGCGGGGCTGTCGTACCAGGCTGGTCCGGGCGAGTGGCACTACGAGGCGCGCTGGGCTCACGACCTCGATGCGCAGCGCGACCTGCTCGACGGACTGGTCGACTTCTTTCGCGAGCGGCGGTCCCGGTTTCCCGGCATGCACGTCTATCACTACAACCACACCGAGCGTTCGGCGATCGAGCGGTTCGTCGTGGGGACGCCCACCGAGGCCGTCTTCGATCAGCTGGTGCGCACCGGGATCTTCGTCGACCTCTACAGCGTTGTCCGCAACGCGGTGCGCGCCGGGGTCGAGTCATACGGGCTCAAGGCGATGGAGAAGCTGACGGGATTCGAGCGCCAGGGGGGAATCGAGCGCGGGGCGGGTGCCGTCGTCGAGTACGAGCACTACGTCCAGACGCGCAACCCGGCCATCCTCGAGGGGATTGCCCGGTACAACCGTGACGACGTCGACGCGACACGCAGCCTGCGCGAGTGGCTGGTCTCGCTTCGGCCAGCGGACATGGCCTGGCGCCCGGCCGTGCTGGCCACCGAGGAGGAGGGGGCCCTCGACGAGGCGGTGCGCATCTTGGGCGGATACCCAGCCGGCAGCGTCGAGCGGCTGGTCGGCGACCTCACCGGTTACTGGCGTCGCGAGCGCAGCGCGACCACGACGCCGAAGTTCGCCGCCGCCGGCGCCGGTCTGGACGTCTTGCTGGGGGACACGGACTATCTGGCCGCGCTGCGAGCCGAGGGTGCCCCCGAGCTGGTGCCCGTCCGGGGGGGGTCTGGCGCCTTGCGCCATCGAGTCAGCGTGACGTGGCCCGAGCAGCCCGTCGACGAGGCCTTCGCGAAGGGAGGCAGCGTCCTGCTGGTCTTCGACGACGGGGAGCCCGGCTACGGGTCCATCGGCGCCTTCTGCGCCGAGCTGCGCACGGCGATGATTCGCTGGACCCCGGCGTCCGCCGACGACGGGCGGGTGCCCGTCGTCGCGATCCGGGACGACTACTTCCCCCCACGCGACAAGGCCGTCGCGCTGGCCGAGCTGGCGCAGCGTCTGGCCTTCCCCACCGAGATAGAGCCCGTCAATCCGGTCGCCAGCGAGCTGCTGGCCGCGAGACCGCCCCGCTTCGTGGCTGGTGGTGGTCCCCCGGCAGGGGAGTTTCGCGACGACGTGGCCGAGATGCTCGCCTGGAGCACCCAGCTCGATGGCTCCTACGTTGCCATTCAGGGTCCCCCGGGGACCGGCAAGACCTACCGTGGCGCGCTCCTCGTGGCCCACCTGCTCGAGTCGGGACTGCGCGTGGGCGTGACGGCGATGAGCCACGCGGCCATCGACAACCTGCTCAAAGCCGCCCATCGCCAGCTGAAGAAGCAGGGTGCGCTCGACGCGGTGCGTGCGGTGCGCTGGGGCGGAGACCCCGGGGGGGGCCTGGCAGGTGTGACCTACACGAACTCGAAGCGCGAGTTGATTGAGTCGAACCGGATGAATCTCGTGGCCGGATCTCCGTGGCTGTGGGCCCGCTCGGGGATGCGCCCGTTTCCCGTCGACGTGCTGATCATCGACGAGGCGGGCCAGCTGGCGCTCGCCGACGCGGTCGCGTGCACGTCGGGTGCGCGCAACCTGATCGTGCTGGGAGATCCCCTGCAGTTGGCCCAAGTCGCCCAGGCCGACCACCCCGGTGATGCGGGATCCAGCGTGCTGGCCCACGTGCTGGGTCCCCACGCGACGATTCCCTCGAGAGCGGGGCTCTTCTTGACCGAGTCGCGCCGCATGCACCCCGACGTGTGCCAGTACATCTCCCACCAGATCTACGAGGACCGGCTGACCAGCCATCCCGCCTGCGCGAGGCAGGCCACCGTACTGGGGACCGGACTGCGCTGGATCCGGGTCTCCCACACGGACCGCTCGACGTCGTCGCCCGAGGAGGCGACCGCGATCGCCCAGGCCATCGGTCAGCTGGTGGGAACCCCGTGGACTGACCACGAGGGCCGGCAGCGCCCTCTGGAGCCCTCGGAGTTCATGGTGGTGGCGCCCTTCAACGACCAGGTCCGCACGATTCGGGATCACCTGAAAGCGCACCGGCTGGGGGACGTCCAGGTCGGCACCGTGGACAAGTTCCAGGGACGGGAAGCAGCGGTGGTGTTCTTCTCGATGACGACGTCGTCTGCGGCCGACCTGGTGCGCGGGGCGGAGTTCCTCTTCTCCCGCCATCGCCTGAACGTGGCCATCAGTCGCGCGCGCTGCCTGGCGGTGGTGGTCTCCACCGAGGAGCTGCTCGAGACGCGGGCCCGCTCGACCGAGGAGATGCGGCTCATCGCCACACTCAACGCCTTCGTCGAAGGTGCGCTAGAGTGGCATCCGGCCCAACCGCCCGCGTGACGGAAGGGTACGGCGATCTCCCTGAGTTGCACGCTGGTGGTGACACTGCTAGAGTGTGAATCCCTGCCACTGAGATGTGGCGGGCCGGGGAGACCCGGTGAAGTGAGGCGCACCTCCGGCTTGCCGCGTGCGTGGTCGTTCCTTGAAAACGGAAGAACGAGAGCCAAAAGCCAGTAAGGGCGACGATGGACGGGCCTAACCGGACGCGTCGTTCGAAGTTGCAGTGGCGGCGGTACCACCCCGTGGTGCCACCGCTGTCGGACAGGAGTTAGAGCTACCTGTCCGGCTCTCTGATTCGATGGGGAAACCCGAAGAGTCTTGATGGAGAGTTTGATTCTGGCTCAGAATGAACGCTGGCGGCGTGCTTAATACATGCAAGTCGAACGGAATCCAAG
>JAJYEQ010000001.1:97330-245916 GCA_021785695.1 Actinomycetes bacterium | reverse complement strand
AGCATGGGTAATGCCCTCAGCCGCCAGTCTTCGAATCAGGGCCCAGTCTTCCAAAGTGATCACCCTCCATTTTCAGGTGTTCACTTTTCACCGTCGAAAGTGCTCAGTTTTCGAGCGTTGCCGACAGTTCAACATCGACGGCGAGAGTTACCGCATGCGCAGTCACCGAGCTCGATCCGAAGCGACCAGAAAGGCGGTGCACCAGCCCAACACGAAGTAGTCTCAGCAACAACCCGCTGCAGTTCTCAGGTGGGGAATTTCGATGATCGAGAGTGGGGAACTTCCGAAATCCTCGTCATTTCGACCAGCGTTCTGTCATTGAGGGTGGAGTAGAGAGCCGGAAGCCGATCTTCGGTGGATTTCCATCTTTGTTCGGTCGCCGAAGGTTCATGCTCGACAAAGTTCCAGACGTAGCCCACTTCTTTGGGGTACTTCAGCGACGGGTACTCGAACACGAGGTGGAACGACTCGAGCTGGCCCGTCAACGGGTCAGTGAACTGGCGCAGAGTCCCTTTGGACACCGTGTGCTGTCTGCGAGTCACGTCCGATTCTGCCGTAGACCCGGTGTCGCTCATCGTTTCGGTCGGTGAGTCCTTGACGACGCCGCGGCGAGCAGTGGTGAACTCAACTGCTCGTAACGCTCGAGCAGTACGGCGAGGCGTTCGGCGTCCAGTTCGAATCGCCGGCGAGGGGCGAAAAGTCCGTCGACCACGCGGTCGAGTTCATCGTGGGCGTGGACCAGGCCTGGTGGCATCGCTAGTGGATTGTAGAGATCGGCCAGTGAAGCGTCAGGGTGTTCCTGACGTTCAGCGAGGACTTGGGAGGATGTGGCGGTGAGTCTCGCCATTTGTTCGTCGGTGATCTCGGGGAATGGGAAGTTGTTGTACGTAATCTCCTGGCTCACGCGAAGGTCAGACTTGATCCGACCCGAGATAGCTCGATTCCACGCCATGAACATGCTTGATGACAGCAGGCCGAAGAGAGCCTCGTCAGCTCCGGGTATGAACAGGAGTGCATCGGAAGCAATGACGTCGGGCTCAAAGAACGCTGTGGGCAAGTACCGACGTGCTTCGGAGGAGTGACGGGGCACCGCCAAGTACCGAACGTCCGGCTGTGCGATCTGCGCGAAGAGTCCCGGTGTCGCGGCGAGCGCCCGGGTAGTAGCCGCCCGGCTTTCGAGGCGCATTTGGCGCACGGCGTCGAGGCGCTGACGCAGCACTGACGAAGCGGCAACATCCGAGGGGTCCGCGCCGACCAGCCAGAGACAGTAACGCTCGGTCCCGTTGATGAGTTCAGTGGCTCCAATCAATCGGCGTAAGAATTTAGATGCCAACCGATCGGTGCGGCGGATCTCGGCGGCGACGCCTGGTGTGATGTTCGAGAGGTGGCCATTGTCACGCGGCATGGATCCGAATAGCAGGGGTGGAATTCCCTCGACGAGAGGCGACTGGCGCGACTGGACGACAACGTCGGGCCCGTCAGTGAGATACGGGTTGATGTTGCGAGCCCGTACGAGTACGGCGGGGCCGGCGGGGTCAGGGTAGACCCACAGTGGACGAGTGGTTGGCTTGGTTACGGTGGAGAAACCGATGATGACCACGTGCACCGCGGCGGTGCCCGAGGCTTCGCTGGACCAGGCGAAGGTGGCGTACGCGAAGTCGATTCCGAGGCCGGTGTGCCGGTACAGCTCCCGCCAGAGCACGGCGGGCTGTTCGCCTTGGGTAATCGAATTTGTTGCTACGAAGGCCACACGAACTGGGTGACCATCGATGTACTCGGCAGCCAGCTTGAACCAGTTGGTAACGAAGTCGAGCTTTCCCTGAAGGCTGTTGCCCGTCCACACCAGTTCCTGATCAGCCTTTTGATCGGCGTCGGCGAGTCGAGAACCCACGAAGGGTGGGTTACCCATAACGTAGTGCGCTCGATTAGCGGGCAGCACGTCGTTCCAGTCGATGCGCAACGCGTTGTCGATGCGGATGTGCGGGGAGGTCGGGATGGGGAACCGCGCGAAGTACTCGCCGAACTCGGTCGAGAACTCCCGGTTGGCCTTGTGGTCGATGAGGTAGAGGGCGGTGCGTGCGATTCTGGCGGGAAATTCCTCGATCTCGATGCCGTAGAACTGGTCGACGGTCACCTTGAGGAAGTGGGCGATGTCCATGGCTGGAGTCACCGAGGAGGTTCCTTGCGTACGCATGGCGCGCAGTACCTCGGTCTCGAGACGCCGCAGTTCGCGGTAGGCAATCACCAGGAAGTTTCCGCAACCACAGGCCGGGTCGAAGAAGGTGAGAGTCGCGAGTCGGTTGTGGTAGGCCGTGAGCGCAACGCGAGATTGTGCACTCTTCGTAACTCGGATTGCCGCGAGTTCGGCTTCGAGATCATCGAGGAAGAGAGGCCGGATGGTCTTGAGAATGTTCTCCTCAGTTGTGTAGTGGGCGCCAAGATGGCGCCGCTCGGCGGGGGTCATGACGTTTTGGAACATCGAGCCGAAGATGGCCGGACTGATGGCCGACCAGTCGAATTTGCAGGCAGCCAGCAGGGCGTCTCGCGTTGCTTCGTCGCAGGAGGGAATGGGCAGCACGGTGGCGAACAGGTCGCCGTTGATGTACGTGAAATCGACGAGGTCCTCGTCGAGGTTGTTCGGACGCCGGTTGTCGGGAGTATCGAGCAGCTGAAACAGATAGGCCAGAGCTGGACCAAGATCGGTTCCGTCCCGGCGGGTGTGCAGGAAGACGTAGTGCTTGAAGGCGTTCGAGGTCCAGACTTCAGTGTCGTCGGCGAAGAGGCAGAACAAGATGCGCGTGAGCCATTCGCGCAGTGCGTGCGAGTCGTAGCCGCTAGCCCGTACGGCGTCGTGCAGGTCGGCCATATAGCCAGTCGCCACCAGGTTGGTCTGTTCTTCGGTCTCAAATGTTGTTTGAGGCTCGATGCCCGCAAGCCACCAAAACAACTCCACGTGCTCGGGAAGTTGATCCAGTGTGAAGCGCCCCTCGGTCCCGGCCCGCAGGTCCTGCCAAAAGAAGTTCTGGAAGTCGCAGGCCACCACCAACCACGGCGCAGCCGCGGGCTGTAAATCGTCGAGGTAGTCGAAGAGCTGGGTCATCGCCGTGTCGAGGTTCTCGCCGCGGCTCTTGTGTTCGACGGCCATGTCGCCGGGAACCAAGAGGTCGATCCAGCCGTGGCGCCCGGTAGACAGTCGGTGAGCGGCGCGCTCGAAGCGTCCCACTTCCTTGACTTCTCGGCCGAAGATGGCGAACAGATCGTTCCAGAAGATCTGACGCTCGGCCATCTCGCTTGAGTCCTCGGCGTGCTTGCGGGCGAACTCCGCCGCTCTCTGGCGGAGTGTGCGCTTTGACAGTTCAACGTGGTCGGGGTGCGACGTCATCTGGATTAACGCTAACTGGGACGTCGCGAGAGGTCTTGCATCATCGACGGATCGTTCGGTGAGCTTCGTCGAGTCTTTGAGAAAGTTCCAGTCGATGTTCGAAGAGGGCTCCGCAATTGGCGGGCACTGGTCGTTCGACGTTCACGTAGTGAACGGTAGACAGCGCTTGTTACATTCAACTGGTAGACCGTCCGAGGACGCAGTCAGTCGTGGTAACTCGAGGGGCGTGCAGACATGGCTAATGACGTCATTCGCTTGCGGTACGCCGGCACGTGCTCAGTGTGCGGCACGGCTCTGACGACGTCGACCAAAGCCCACTGGGACAAGGCGACCAAGTTGATCACCTGTCTTGAGTGCGGGGGTGAGACGGCGCCCGAGCCGCCAATCGCAACACTTCCGGATCCGCCGGCACTCACCGCGCCCAAAAGCGGTCTGGCCGGTGGCTCGGCGCAGAAGGAGTACGAGCGCCGTCACCAGAAGCGTGAAGCCATACTGGACCAGCGTTTCGGTCGATTTGCGGGCCTGGTCAAGTTCCTCGTTGACGACCCCCAGTCGACGATGGCCTGGGCCAAGGGCTCCGAGGGCGAGCGCATCTTGGCCGAGGCGTTGACCAGGCGGATCGGGGACCGGGCGGTGCTACTCCACGATCGCAAGATGCCAAGGTCCAGCGCCAACATCGACCACCTGGCCATCGCAGCGAGTGGCGTCTGGATCATTGACGCCAAGAAGTACGAGGGCCGGCTGCAACGCCGTGACAAGGGTGGCTGGCGTACGACCGATTATCACGTCTACGTCAACGGACATGACCAGACCAAGCTGGCCGGAGGGCTGCACAAGCAGGCGGCCATGGTGCGCACCGTAGTGAGCGACCTGGAGGTGCCGGTCCACATGGTCCTCTGCTTCATCGACGCCGAGTGGGATCTCTTCTTGAAACCGTTCCAGATCGATGGTGTCTGGATCACCTACGGAAAGCATCTTGCAGAGATGATCGGGGCATCCGGTCCCGTCACCGATGATGAGGTACTGCGTGTGGCCAACCTCCTGGCGAACGCCCTTCCAGAAAAACCAAACTGACTATCGACAGACAGAATTCCTGCAGAGGGCGTGCGATAAAGCATGTCGGCTTCCGGGCCGACACCAGCACGTAACCCCGCAACTCAATGGTTCTCGGGTTGACCGACGTCAGACCCACTTTGCGTACCGTTTCCGCTCGACCACGGTTTCGAGGAACTCGACGAAAACGGTCAGATCTGCCTCGCGGAGCCCTTTAGTTCCCTCGATCCACCTGACGACGTCACCTCGTAGGCGAGCAGCCTTCTCCAGATAGCAGTCCGCAGGACGAGTCACGTCCTGCGGGCCATTCTCGCTGCGTTGAACGGTTCGCCCGCGCGGTCGTGAGGGCGTAGAGCCGCCCGTAGGTGATCTGCGGGCCGACATGGACGGTGACACCAGCCTCGGGGGCTCGTGGCCGGACTTTCGTAAGCAGTTGGGGTCTACTTTCGTAAACACCCCGTGGCGGAGGAGGTGGGATTTGAACCCACGGTGGGTTGCCCCACACACGATTTCCAATCGTGCCGATTCGGCCGCTCTCGCACTCCTCCAGACCCGCCAAGCGGGCATCGGACAGGCTACCTGACCCGACACGCGGCCCCGGCGCTAGCCTGGTCGGACCGACGCCGAAAGCGATGGCCGGGTCCCGTGCGACGGTCGCTCGTGAACCGAGTCAGGGGTGGAAGCCAGCAGCTCTCAGCGAGTCTGACTGGGTGCCACGGTTCGCCTGGCCATCGCTTTGGGCGCCGGGCCGGGGACCAGGTGACCGGTAGCATCGGGCCGTGCCCGCGGATCTGACGCCCATCCCCGTTGAAGGCGTGACCGCCCTGTACCGGCGCTTCCGCCCGGGCCGCTTCGCCGAGCTTCGGGGCCAGGACCACATCGTGCGCGCCCTGCGGGGCGCCACCCGTGATGGCCGCGTAGTCCACGCCTACCTGTTCTCGGGACCCCGCGGCACCGGCAAGACCACGACGGCCCGCATCCTGGCCAAGGCGCTCAACTGCGAACGACCCCACGAGGGGGACGCCTGCGGGGAGTGCCCCAGCTGCGTCGCCATCGCGCGGGGGGCCTCCCTCGATGTGATCGAGCTCGACGCCGCCTCGAACAACGGGGTCGACGACGTGCGCGAGATCACGGCGGGCGCCTGGCACCAGACGCCCGGACGGTGGAAGGTCTACATCGTCGACGAGGTGCACCAGCTGTCCAAAGCGGCTGCGGCCGCCCTGCTCAAGACGCTCGAGGAGCCGCCGAGCCACGTGGTCTTCGTCCTGGCCACGACGGACCCGCACAAGGTGCTGCCCACCATTCGCTCGCGCACCCAGCACCTCGAGTTCCACCTCTTCAGCGGCGAGACGCTGGCCAAGTTGCTTCAGGACGTGCGTCAGGCGGCGGGCCTGACGGTCGACGACGACGCGATCGAGGCGGCCGTGCGCCTGGCGCACGGGTCGGCCCGCGACGCGCTGAGCGCCCTGGACCAGCTGCTCGCGACCGGCGTCGTCGATGAGGACCGGGCGCCCTCGACCGAGTTGGTCGAGGGTCTGATCGCCGAGGACGCGGCGGCGGTGCTGGCCGCCCTGGCGGGCGCTCTGCGCCAGGGGTGGGATCCCGAGCAGCTGGCCGAGGCGCTGGCGGCCGACGTGCGCCAGATGTTCCTACTCGAGGTCGCTCCCGACGTGGCCGACGCTGTCGACGCCGATCGCGCCCGCCTCGCGTCCCTCGGAGAGAGGCTCGGCCCGGCACGCACCGTGCGCACGCTCGAGACCTTGGGCCGTGCGCTGCGGGACATGAAGAGCGCGCCCGACAAGGTGATCTCGCTGGAGGTGGCGGTCGCCCGGCTGGCTCGCCCGGATCTGGACACCACGACCGCGGCTCTGGCCGAGCGCCTGGAGCGCCTCGAACGCCAGCTGGCCCTCGGCGGGCCTGGCGCCCCCAGTCCCGCTCCGCCCCCGCCCGTGGCGCCACTGTCAGCGGTGGGCGCCCCCCTCGAGACGCCGGCCCCGGTGGCTGGCCCGGCCGCCGGCGTGGCTTCCCCCGAGGCCCGGGCCGAGGCGTCCGACGACGCCTCGATGCGCGAGCGATTCGAGCACCGCGTGGTGCCGCGAACGTCGCGCGCGGCCCAGCTGGTCCTGCGCTCGGCGCAGGTGCGCTCTTTCGTTGAGGGTCGCCTGACCCTGGCGGTGCCGAGCGAGGAGATGCGCGCCAACACCGAGGTCATCCACCACGGACTGGTGCGCGCGCTGGAGCACGAGTTCGGGCACCTCATCGAGGTGCGCTGGGAGGTGGACCCGACCCTGCGCGCCGCGCCCCCCGCGCGCCCCCCGCGCCCGCCCCAACCGGCGCCACCGTCGGGCGACGCGCCCGCTGATGACGACGTCACCGTCGAGGTCGAGTCCGTCGGTGAGCACCTGATAACGGAGATGTTCCCCGGCGCCGAGGAGATCGGGTGAACTATCCCGCACCACTCCAGGCGGTGGTCGACGAGCTGGGACGCTTCCCGGGCGTGGGCCCCAAGTCGGCACAACGCATTGCGTTCTGGCTCATGCGCCAGCCCGGTGAGGACGTGCGGCGTCTGGCCCGGGCCCTCGAGGACCTGACGACGCGCCTGACGCTGTGCACCCAGTGCTGCAACGTGGCCGAGGTCGGCGGGCTGTGCGAGATCTGCGCCGACGCGCGACGTGACGCCACGGTGGTGTGCGTCGTGGCCAGCCCGCCCGACGTGGCCGCCGTCGAGCGCTCCGGAGCCTTTCGCGGCACGTACCACGTCCTGCACGGCGTGCTCAACCCTCTCGAGGGCGTGACCCCGGACCGGCTGCGCATCGCCGAGCTGCTCGAGCGCCTCAAGGGGCCCGTGCACGAGGTCATCTTGTGTTTCAACGCCAACGTCGAGGGTGACGCGACGGCCATGTACCTGAGCCGGCTCCTGCGGGTGCCGGGCCTCGTCATCTCGCAGCCGGCCAGCGGGCTCCCGGTGGGCGCCGACCTGGAGTTCGCCGACGACGTGACGCTGGGGAGGGCCCTCGAAGGCCGCCACGTATTGAGCGAGTAGCGCCCCGCTCTGCCAGACTGTCGCTGTGCGGTACCTGACGGTGATCCGCCACGCCAAGGCGGTCCCGGGAGCCCTGGGGCTGAGCGACTTCGAGCGTCCGCTGGCCGCGCGCGGCCAGCGCCAGTGCCGGTGGCTGCGCGAGCGCGCGGCCGACCCGGCGGGCCTGGGCGCCTTCGGCCCGGCCCGCGTGCTGGTGAGCCCGGCCCGGCGCACCCGGGAGACCTTCGCTGAGGCCCTGGAGGGGACGCCTTTCGTGTCCGCGTCGCTGATCGCGCCCGCGCTCTACAACGGCCACCACGACGTCAGCGCGGCCGACGTGCTCGCGGCGCTGCGTGAGGCCGACGACGGGGTCTCGTCGCTGGCCCTCGTCGGGCACAACCCGACCGTCTACGAGTTCGTGGTGGCCGTCGCCGCCCCGACGCCCGCGGTGCTGGCCAAGGGGCGCTATCCCCTGGCCGGCGCGATCGTGCTGGCGCTGGCGGACGCGGGGAGCCTGCTGGGCGGGCCCTACGACCTGGTGGCGACCTTCGCGCCGCCCGACTAATGGGACTGGAAGGTTTCTAGAGCGAGCGGAGGATCGCGGCGTCTCCCTGACCGCCCCCGCCGCACAGCGCGACGGCCGCGGTCCCGCCGCCCCGGCGGCGCAGCTCGTGCAGTGCCGTCAGCGCGATGCGGGTGCCCGACATGCCGACCGGGTGGCCCAGGGCGATGGCCCCGCCGTTGACGTTGAGCCGGTCCTCGTCGATGCCCAGGTCGTCGGCTGACGCCAGGCCCACGGCCGCGAAGGCCTCGTTGATCTCGTAGAGGTCCAGGGCGCCCGGGTCCACGCCGGCGCGCGCGGCCGCCACGGTGATGGCGTGGGAGGGCTGGTGCAGCAGCGAGGGGTCGGGTCCGGCGACCTGGCCGTAGCCGACCAGCTCGCCGATCGGCGTGAGGCCGAGGGCGGCGGCGCGATCGGCGCTCATCACCAGCACGGCCGCCGCGCCGTCGGAGATCTGGGACGCGTTGCCCGCCGTGATGGTGCCGTCCTTCTGGAAGGCGGGGCGCAGGGCGCCCAGCGTCTCGGCCGTCGTCGAGCCGCGCACGCCCTCGTCGGTGTCCACGACCACCGGGTCACCCTTGCGCTGGGGCACCGGGACCGGGACGATCTCCTCGGCGAAGCGGCCCGAGGCGATGGCCGCGGCGGCCAGCTGGTGGCTGCGCGCGGAGAACTCGTCCTGGCGCGCCCGGCTGATGCGGCCCTCGTTGTAGCGCTCGGTCGCCAGGCCCATGGCGCACTCGTCGAAGGCGCACGTCAGGCCGTCGAACATCATCGAGTCCACGACCGTCTGGTCGCCGAGGCGGTAGCCGGCACGCGCGTTGGGCAGCAGGTAGGGCGCATTGGTCATCGACTCCATGCCGCCCGCGATGACGATCTCGGCCTCGCCAGCGCGCACCATGAGGTCGGCCAGGTAGATGGTCTGGAGGCCCGAGAGGCACACCTTGTTGATGGTGGTGGCGTGCACCGTCATGGGGATGCCGGCCTTGACGGCGGCCTGTCGCGCCGTGATCTGGCCCTGCCCGGCCTGGATGACCTGGCCCATGAGGACCGCGTCGATGGTGGCGGGGTCGAGCTTCGTCGCCTGGAGGACGGCGGCGATGGCGTGTCCTCCCAGATCGTGGGCGCGAAGCGAGGCGAACCCGCCGGCCAGCTTGCCGATGGGCGTGCGGGCGCCGGCGACGATGACACTGCGGGGCATGAGGACCTCCTTAGTCGGTCAGGGTCACCCTAGTCCGCACCATCTGGGGGCTCCGGCGCCGGCGGCGCGGCGGGCTCCAGGGGGAGATCGACCTCGATGGCCGTGCCCACGCCGGGCGTCGAGCGCACGACCAGAGTCCCGCCGAGCAGGCGGGCGCGCTCGCGCATGCCCACCATCCCCATGGCCGGCGGCTCGCCGGGCCGCCGGCCGAGCCGGTGGGTGTCAAAGCCGATGCCGTCGTCGACGACGCTCAGGCGCAGCGTGGCCGCGTCGAAGCCGATCACGACGCGGACCTCGTGGGCGGCGGCGTGGCGGCGGATGTTGCGCAGCGACTCCTGCACGATGCGGAAGGCCACCAGGCCCACGTCGTCGTGGAGACGGCGCGGCGTGCCCTGGACCTCGAGGTGGGCGTTGAGCCCCTCCTCGTCCTCGAGCTCGGCCACCAAGCTCGACAGGGCGGGCACCAGGCCCAGCTGGTCCAGCGCCGGCGGGCGCAGGTTCCGGGCGAGGCTGCGCAGGCGGGTCGCGGCGTCCAGGGCCTGGTTGCGCGTCTCGGCCAGGCGGGCGGCGACGTCGGTGGGCACGCCGGCCGCGCTGGACAGCGACTCGAGGCGCCGGGCCAGGTGCAAGAAGAGCTGGAGGGGCTCGTCGTGCAGCTCGCGGGCCAGCCGCCGGCGCTGGTCCTCCTCGACCTGGACGATCTGCTGGGCGAACTGCCGGGCCCGGCGCTCCTCGGTGCGCTCCTCGGTCACATCCTCGAAGGTCACCTGGCGCCGGGCCCCGGTCGGGCCGGGCGCGATGGTGACCACGTCGAGGCGGTAGTCCCGGCCCGTGGTCGTGGACACCACGTGCCCGCTGACGTGATCGAGGTCGATGGGGGTGCCCAGCACGGCCTCGACCGACCGGCCCACGACCGTGGGGTCGAGCGCGGTCGCCGCGGGATTGGCGTCCACGATGCACCCCTCCTGGTCGAGCACGAGGATGGGGGAGCGGCTCGACTCGAAGAGGCGGCGGTATCCGGCCTGCACCGCCAGGGTGCGCGCGTTGATCTCGTCGGCCCGGGCCTGGGTGAGGCGCTCGACCTCCACCCGGCGCCCGAAGACGATGGCGACCACCGCGATGATCGCGAAGTTGAACAGGTCGTCGCCGGCGTGCCCCTCGTCGTGGGGCAAGAACAGGTCGGGCATCCACAGCAGGATCGACCACACGGTCGTGGCCACCGACCCGGCCAGGCCGTAGCGCAGGGCGGCGTAGCCGATGGGCAGCACCAAGATGGCCACCGGAATGCTGGTCGGCAGCACGTTGTCGACGATGCCCGGGTACACGTCGAGGGCGAAGTGCACGCCGACGATGACCAGCACCGCGACCTGGATGACCCAGAACGGCCGCTGGTGCAGGGGGGGCCGCAAGATCCGCTCGAGAACCGGGCGGGGTGCCTCGGTCCCGGTGGTCTCCAGGTGCGGCTCAGCCTCCATCGGTGGGGGTGGCCACCAGCCGGTGGCTGATGGCGTAGGTCACGGCCTCGGTGCGCGAGGTGACGCCCAGCTTGCCCAGGATGTTGGACACGTAGCCCTCGACCGTGCGGATGCCGAGCTCCAGCTCGGCGGCGATCTGCTTGTTGGAGCGGCCCTTGACCAGCGACTCGAGGACCGCGGTCTCGCGGGGGGTGAGCGTCCCCACGGTGGGCGCGGTGTCGTCGTGGCGGCGCAGCAGGCGGCGCGAGAGCTGGCGGTCCAGCACGAAGACGCCGTCGTGGACCGCGCGCACCGCGTCGATGAGCTCCTTGGCGCTGGCCGTCTTCATCAGGTAGCCGCCCACCCCGACCTCCAGCGCCTCGGCGACGTAGGCGTACTCGTCGTAGGCACTGAGGATGAGGATCCGCGTGGGCGAGTGGTCGGCGATGACCGCGCGCGCCAGCTCCAGACCGCTCATGGCCGGGAGGTTGATGTCGACCAGGGCGACGTCGGGCACCAGGGTGGCGATCTGCTCGAGGGCCTCTTCGCCCGAGCCCGCCATGGCCACGACCGTGATCGCGTCGTCCTGGTCCAAGAGCTGGCCCGTGCCCTCGCGCACCAGCGCGTGGTCGTCCACGATGAGCACGCGGATGGGGTTGACGGCCGAGGGCACGGCGCGACGGATCGCGGACTCGCCGGTGTGCTCGGTCACGACGTCCTCGCCCATGGAACCTCCCCCGCCACTGTGCCACGCCACGCACCGTGACGGGTGCGAGCCCGGTGCGTAGCGAACTTGGCCCAGTGGATCACTCCACCAAACTGCCGGTCACTGTACGTATATCACGTGACTTGACAATACGTGCAGTACGTGATAATACAGATTTCACATAAGTAGTTCCACGGGCGTACGTACGTAGTACGCGGGAAGACACCGAGGGGGCAGCATGGCAGCAGGGACCACAGTGGAGACCACCGGAACCACGGCGGTGGCCCCACCCCACCTCATCGACCCCGTCGAGGTGGCGATCCGCACGCGCACGCCGGAGGATCCGGCGCGCACGCGCCATTTCGAGGACACCGACCCGCCGCGCGGCCTAGACCTGGCGCGCTCCCCCCGGGTCGCCCGCATCCTGCGGGACCGCAAGTTCCAGTTCCTGCTGATCCTGCCCAACCAGATCATCTTCTGGCTGGTCATCGGCATTGGCCTGGTGGGCACCGTGGACCCCGGCCTCAACTTCGCCACCGCCATCACCTGGTACCTCTGGTTCTGCCTGGTCTTCGTGATGATGGTGGTGGTCGGTCGGGCCTGGTGCGCGATGTGCCCCTTTGGCGGCTTCGGCGAGTGGGTCCAGCGCCACACCTTCTTCAAGCGCACGACCAAGAGCATCGGCCTGGGGCTCAAGATGCCCGAGTCGGTGGCGCAGTACGGCTTCCTGCTCTCGGTGGCCGCGTTCCTGGCGCTCACCTGGATCGAGGAGTTCTTCAACATCGCCGGCCCCGGCAACCCGGCCGACACGAGCTTCATGGTGCTCGGGATCGTCTCGAGCGCCCTGCTCTTCTTCCTGGTCTTCGAGCGCCGCACGTTCTGCCGCTACGTATGCCCGCTGAGCGCGCTCATCGGCTCGGTGGGGTCGATGGGATCGGTGGCGGGCTTCCGCACGCGCGACCGGGAGGTCTGCCAGAGCTGCACCACCAAGGACTGCATGCGCGGCGACGCCGACGGGTACGGGTGCCCGTGGTACACGTGGCCCGGCAGCGCCGACTCGAACCTGTCGTGCGGCCTGTGCTCGGAGTGCTACAAGGCGTGCCCGTCCGACAACATCGGCCTCTACCTGCAAAAGCCGCTCACCTCGGTCGTGATGCCCTCGCGGCGCCGCGCCGACGTGGCCTGGGCGGTGGCGATCCTGTTCGGCCTGGTGGTCTACCAGCAGCTGAACGCCCTGACCACCTTCACCCACTTCGACAGCTGGCTGAACGCCCACACGTTCTTCCCCCACTACCCCAACCCGGTGAGCTACCTCGCGATCATCGCCGCCGTGGCCGTCGTGATGGCCGTGGTCGCCGCGGGCTTCCAGCGGGCCTTCGCGTCCCCGGCGGCGCTGCCCGAGCGGGCCGGACGGACCTTCGTGGACCGCACCAGCCCGTTCCGCGCCTACTTCCTGCCCCTCATGTACGGGATCATCCCGGTGGTGGGGGCGGACTACTTCGCGCGCCAGCTGCCCAAGTTCTTCCAGCACCTGCCGCGCGTGCCCGTCTCGATCGGTCACCTGTTCGGCTACGGGACGGCGCACTCGTCCCTGTACAACGCCTCGCTCATCTCCTCTAACGCCGGCATCATCGCCGTGCAGGTGGGGGTGATGGCGCTGGGCACCCTGGCCGCCATGTGGACCAGCTGGCGCGTGGCCGGCCGCGACCTGGCCTCCGTCAGCCGCCACCCGCGCGCCGTGCAGGTGTCGGCGGCCGGCTTCGCGCTGGCCCTGGGGATCGTCACCGCGGTCCTCTACGTCCTGATGAACGCCGCGGACTGAGGAGCGACATGACCACCCTGATCCCCACCACCGCGGACGCCCAGAGCGCCGCGAGTCGCCACGTCACCGTCCTGGTCGACCGCTGTGCGGGCTGCCAGGAGTGCGTGATCCGCTGCCCCGCCGGGGCGCTCTCGATGGAGCCGGTCACCTGGACCGCGATCGCTGATGATGCGGCGTGCGTGGGCTGCCGCCAGTGCGAGCGTGTGTGCCCGTTCTCGGCCATCGTCGTCGAGGGCCCCCTGGCGGTCGCGGACCGCTACGACCCGCCGCTGCACCACCCCGTCGAGCTGCGCGGCAACGTCGAGGAGACCCGCCGCGGCTACGACACCTGGGACGAGGTCGTCGCCGAGGCGACGCGCTGCCTGACGTGCCCGGACCCCACCTGCGTGCGCGGGTGCCCGGCGCACAACGACATCCCGCAGTTCGTCGCCGCCGTGCGCGAGCGTGACCTGGACCGGGCCCACGCCATCTTGCGGCGCACGACGGTGCTGCCCGACGCGTGCTCCCGCGTGTGCAACCAGGCCGCCCAGTGCGAGGGCGCCTGCACGTGGTCGCTGGCTGGCGGGGTGCCCGTGGCCATCGGCCGCATCGAGCGCTTCATCGCCGACCACGCCCCCGTGCCGCCGCCGGTGGTGCCGGCGCCCGCGGCCGAGGCTCTGTCGGTGGGCATCATCGGCGCCGGGCCGGCGGGCCTGGGTGCGGCCTTCGACCTGGTCGAGGCCGGGGCCCACGTGACCGTCTACGAGCGCGAGGCCCAGCCCGGCGGCCTGCTGCTGTGGGGGATGCCCGACTTCACCCTGCCCGACGAGGTGGCGACGCGCCCCTGGACCCAGCTGGTGGCCGCCGGTGTGGACCTGCGCTGCTCGACGCCGATCCCGGCCGACGCGCTCGACCACCTGCTCAGCGTCCATGACGCGGTGGTGGTGGCCAACGGCGCGGGCGTTCCGATCCGCCTGCCGGTGCCCGGGGCCGACCTGGAGGGCGTCGTGGACGCCACCTACTTCCTCCAGGGCTCCAAGGACGCCCTGATGTCGGGGGGCGACGTGGTCGCCTGGCGCACGGCGCTCGGCGTCGACCACCAGCGCGCCCCCCACGTCCTGGTGCTGGGGGCCGGGAACACGGCGATGGACGTCGCGCGCATGGCGCGGCGCCTGGGCCTGGAGGCCACCTGCGTCGACTGGCTCGACGAGCGCTTCGCCCTGGCGCGACCCGACGAGCTGGCCGAGGCCCGCGCCGAGGGCGTCGAGGTGCTCTTCTCGCGCACGCTCACCGAGCTCTCGGGGACGGGTCGGGTGAGCCGGGCCCGCCTGGCCCACACCACCCAGCGCGAGCGCACCACCCCGCCCACGGTGCTCGCCGACCAGACCGACGACCTGGACGTCGACCTCGTGGTCATGGCCATGGGCTACCGCCTGGACGGCTCCTACCGCGAGGCGGTGGCCAGCGCGCCGATCACCAAGCGGGCCGGGACCCATCCCCACGGGCGCTGGCGCGCCAGTGGGCTGCTGGCCAACCCGGCCTCGGCCTACAACCACTACAGCGAGGTGGGCAGCCTCTCGCTGGACCGCGAGGTCGGCCTGTGGGCCGCGGCCGCGCCGCGGCGCGAGCGCCTGTGGTTCGCCGGCGACGCGCTGACCGGACCGGGCACCGTGGTCGAGGCCATGGCCCAGGGGCGCCGCGCGGCCCGGGCGATCCTGGACGCCGCGCCGGCGCGCCCCGACCGGTCCTGGGGTGCGGGGGCCCACGGGCCACGCGTCCTGGTGGCCTACGCGTCCTCGGGCGGCACGACGCGGGACCTGGCCGAGCGGCTGGCCGACCAGCTGGGCGGCCAGGGCGCCCGCGTGACGGTGCGCTCGGTGGCTGAGGTGCTGCCGGTCGACCTGGCGCACGCCGACGCCCTGGTGCTCGCGACGTGGGTCGAGGGCCTGGTCGTGGCCCGGGTGCGGGCCGCGAGCGCGATGCGCGCGTTCGTCGGGCGCCTCGACACCCTGGGCGGTCGTCCGGTCGCGCTGGCGGCCACCTACGGGGTGAACCCGCGCGGGGCGCTGGCCGAGCTGGCCGGGCAGATCGAGGCCCACGGGGGCGTCGTGGTGGCCAGCGAGTCCTTCGGGCCCCGCGAGCGGGGCACGTCGCGCGTGCGACCCTCCAAGCTCGAGGCGTTCGCCAACCGCATCAGCGCCCACGTGGTGCGCCGCATCCCGGTGACCAGCTAGGGCTGCGCGCCGTCGTCCTCGAAGGCCGCCGCCAGTCGGCGCAGGAACGCGCGCACGGTGGCGCGCGCGAGGCGGGACAAGCCGGCCTCGTCCAGGGCGTGCCCGGTGCGTCCGAGCGGCGGGCGGTACCGCCCGATCAGCGTGAGCTCGCAGCGCTCCGGGTCCAGCTCGGCCACTACCAGCGTGCCCACGAGGCGCGGGAAGAGCCCGGTCGGCCCGGTCGCCTCCCACTGGAGGGGGATCGCCACCCCCTCCTCGGTGGTCACCGGATCGCCCAGGTGGACGGCGACCGTCTTGGCCAGCCAGCCCCGCGATCCCGGGCCCACGCGTACGACCACTGACTCGGCGTCCTCGCGGGCCGCATCCAGGTGCGGGATCAGCCAGGCGCCGCCGGTGAGGCGCCGGGCCACGTCGTCGGCGGGCCGTTCGACGTGCACGGTGTCGCGCACGTCGATGGACTCGGGGCCGGCGTGGCGGTGGCCGACCACGTGGTAGGTGCCCGCGGTGATCATCCGGTCGCGCTCGACCAGCGTGGCCAGGGTGGTCGTGGCCAGCTCGGAGCGCAGGGCCGCGGTGGCCTTGGACCAGGTCTCGTGCACCGGGCAGACGGTCTCCCACTGGCAGGGCTCGTCACCCAGCACGCACGTGTCGGTCTCCAAGGAGCCCTCGCCGGCCTCGACGACCTCCAGGAGGGTGATCTCGCCGGGCGGGCGCGTGAGGCGGTAGCCGCCGTTGGCCCCGAAGTAGGAGGTGGCGATCCCCGCCTGGACCAGGTTGCCCAGGATCTGGGACACGAAGGTTCGCGGCACGCCCATCTCGACGGACACCTGGCGCAGCTTGGTGGGCTGCTCGGCGTCGAAGTGCGTGGCCAGGCAGATGGCCGAGCGCACCACGTAGTCACCCCGCTTGGACAGCTTGACCTTCACGGCGCCACACTACCGGCGCCCCTTCGCGCTGATCAGGCGATGTCGGCGCCGTGGGGCGGGCGCGCGGGCACCGGGGCGAGCACCGCGGCCAAGAACGCGTCGAGCTCGTCGGCGCGCCGGCGATCGTCGCGCGCGGCCCGCAGCGTGTGCGCGCTGGCCAGCGCCGCGCCCCCGGCCAAGCCACCCAGGACCAGCAGGGAGGCCACGATGAGGCCCGCGACGAGCGCACCGAGCAGAACGGCCATATCTCCATGGTGACCGGCGCCGCCGTCGAGGGGAACCCAGGATCCACCTACGCACCACGGCGCAATGGCCGAGATGCCCGCGAGGATTCACGGGGCTGGGCGCTGCGCACGGGGCCCGCTAGTCTCGGCCAATGGAACTCCTCGATGCGGTGCGTGGCGGCGCCGACGCGGCCACGCTGGCCGAGACGCCCCTGCCGACCACCACCCGCGCGGTGTACGTCGAGCGCCGCGACCAAGACATCTTCGCGGGACGGGCCACCCGCGACAAGGACCCCCGCGAGAGCCTGCACGTGGGCGAGGTGCCGCTGCCCGAGTACGCGCCCGACGAGGTGGTCGTGGTCGTCATGGCCTCCTCGCTCAACTTCAACACCGTGTGGACCAGCATCTTCGAGCCGGTGCCGACCTTCGGGTTCCTGGACCGCCTGGGCCGCGAGAGCCGCTGGGGGGCGCGCCACGCCCAGGACTTCCACGTGGTGGGCTCCGACGCGGCCGGCATCGTGGTGCGCGTGGGCTCGGCGGTGCGCAACTGGCAGCCCGGTGACGAGGTCACCATCCAGTGCAACTACGTCGACGACCAGGACCCGTCGAGCCACGACGACTCGATGCTGGCGGGCAACCAGCGCATCTGGGGCTTCGAGACCAACTTCGGGGGACTCGCCGACATCACCATCGTCAAGGCCAACCAGCTGATGCCCAAGGCGACCCACCTGACCTGGGAGGAGGCGGCGGTCAACGCGCTGTGCAACTCCACGGCGTACCGGATGCTGGTCTCGCGCAACGGCGCCCCCGTCACCCAGGGCGACAAGGTCCTCATCTGGGGCGCCTCGGGCGGCATCGGGTCCTTCGCCGTCCAGCACGTCCTCAACTCGGGTGGCGTGCCCATCGGGGTCGTGTCCTCGGAGGCCAAGGCCAACACCCTGCGCGAGCTGGGGTGCCGCCACGTCCTCAATCGGGCCGAGCGCGACTACCGGTTCTGGAAGGACGAGCACACCCAGGACGAGTCCGAGTGGCGCCGCCTGGGCCGCGACATCCGCGACCTGGTGGGCGAGGACCCCGACATCGTCTTCGAGCACCCCGGCCGCTCGACCATGGGGGCCAGCGTCTTCGTGGCCCGGCGCGGCGGGACGATCGTCACCTGCGCGGCCACGACCGGCTACATGGTCGAGTACGACAACCGGCACCTGTGGATGCGCCTCAAGACCATTCGCGGCTCGCACTTCTCCAACTACCGCGAGGCCTGGGACGCCAACCAGGCCGTCGTCGAGGGCCGGGTCGTGCCACCGCTGTCGGCGGTCTTCCCCCTGGAGCGCACCGGTGAGGCGACCTACGAGATGCACCACAACCGCCACGAGGGCAAGATCGGCATCCTGTGCGCGGCCGAGCGCGAGGGGCTCGGCATCTCGGACCCGGCGCGCCGCGCGGCGGTGGGCGAGGACCGCCTCACGATCTTTCGCCGCCACGACCGGGAGGGCTGATGGAGTCGCTGCTGGTGGAGATCGACCACGTGGCCATCGCCGTGCGCGACCTGGACGCGGCGGTCGCGTGGTACGCCGAGACCTTCGGGGCCCGGGTGGTGCACCGCGAGGTCGTCGAGAGCGACGGGGTGGCTGAGGCGCTGATCGCGGTGGCCGACAGCTACGTACAGCTGCTCACGCCGACCCGGGCGGACTCGCCGGTGGGGCGCTTCCTAGAGGCGCGCGGCGAGGGCCTCCACCACATCGGCTACCGCGTCGCCGACTGCGCGGCGGCGCTGGCCGCGGTGCGGGCCCAGGGAGGCCGGGTCCTCGACGAGGCGCCGCGCCCGGGATCGCGGGGCACCCTGGTCGCCTTCGTCCATCCGCGCGCGGCCTTTGGCACGCTGATCGAGCTGGTCGAGGAGACCGCGCCCTGACATCGACGGGATGGCGCCCGGGTGGGTAGCCTGACCGGCTATGGAACACACGATGGCTGACCGCCTGGCCGATCTGGAGGAGCGCCGGCGCGAGGCCCGCGCCGCGGGCGGGAGTGTCGCCATCGAGCGCCACCACGCCAAGGGCAAGATGACCGCGCGCGAGCGCATCGAGTACCTGCTCGACGAGGGGACCTTCACCGAGCTGGACATGCTGAGCCGGCACGGGGCCTCGGGAATGGGACTGGAGGACAGCCGTCCCTACACCGACGGCGTGATCACCGGGTTCGGTCAGATCGACGGGCGGCGGGTCTGCGTGTTCTCCCAGGACTTCACCGTCTTCGGGGGGGCCCTCGGGGAGACCCACGGCGCCAAGATCCACAAGGTCATGGACCTGGCGCTGGCCACCGGGGTGCCGGTGATCGGCCTGAACGACGGGGCCGGAGCCCGCATCCAGGAGGGCGTGGCCGCGCTGAACGCCTACGGCGGGATCTTCCGGCGCAACGCCGCGGCCTCGGGGGTGGTGCCCCAGGTCTCGGTGATCCTGGGCCCGTGCGCCGGGGGGGCGGTCTACTCACCGGCCCTGACCGACTTCGTCGTGATGGTCAAGGACACCAGCCACATGTTCATCACCGGTCCCGACGTCGTGCGCACCGTCACCGGGGAGGTCGTGACCCTCGAGGAGCTCGGCGGCGCCCAGACCCACGCGACCAAGTCGGGCGTGGCCAACTTCGTGCTGGCCGACGAGCGCAGCGCCCTCGACGAGGTCCGCTACCTGCTGTCGTTCCTGCCCTCCAACAATCTGGAGGAGGCCCCGCTGGTCGCCACGGACGACTCGGTGGACCGGGTGTGCGAGGACCTGCGCTCGCTGCTGCCGGCGTCGGCCAACCAGCCCTACGACATGAAGAAGGTGATCACCAGCATCGTCGACGACGGCGACTACCTGGAGGTCCACGCCGGGTGGGCCCAGCAGATCACGTGCGGCTTCGCGCGCGTGGGGGGCCACAGCGTGGGGATCGTCGGCAACCAGCCCGCCGTGCTGGCCGGGGTCCTCGACATCGACTCGAGCGAGAAGGCGGCCCGCTTCGTGCGCACCTGCGACGCCTTCAACGTGCCCATCATCTCGCTGGTCGACGTGCCCGGCTTCATGCCCGGGACCGACCAGGAGTACGGCGGGATCATCCGCCACGGCGCCAAGCTGCTCTACGCGTTCTGCGAGGCGACGGTCCCGCGCATCTCGATCATCACGCGCAAGGCCTACGGCGGCGCCTACGTGGTCATGAACTCCAAGTCCATCGGGGCCGACCTGGTCTTCGCCTGGCCGACGGCCGAGCTGGCCGTCATGGGCTCCTCGGGCGCCGTCGAGATCGTCTACCGGCGCGACCTGGCCGAGGCCGACGACCCGGCCCGCCGACGCGCCGAGCTGGTCGACGAGTACGAGGAGCGCTACGCCACGCCCTACATCGCGGCCGAGCGGGGCTTCGTCGACGACGTCATCGACCCGGCCGACACCCGCCGCGTGCTGGTGCGCTCCCTCGAGCTGCTGCGCGCCAAGCGCGAGGACCTACCCAAGCGCAAGCACGGGAACGTCCCCCTGTGAGCGGGCTGCGGCCGCGGCCGGGCCCCAGCGCCACCGAGGTGGCCCTGGTGGCCGCGGCGCTGGCGCTCAGCGCGGCCCCGGCACCGGTGGCGGCGGTCGAGCCGACACCGGCGTGGCGCTTCTCGGGGCGCTGGTTCCGCGCCGGCCGCTACGACCTGCGCCGGCCGGTGCGGCGGTTCTAGCGCTGCGGGGCCCGCTCCACCAGCGAGATCAGGTCGGCGATGATCGCGGAGATCTCGTAGTCCTTGGGGGTGTAGATCGCGGCGACGCCCTGTGCGCGCAGGCGGGCGGCGTCGGCGGCGGGCACGATCCCGCCCACGACCACCGGGACCGCGACGCCGTTGGCGCGCAGGTCGGCCAGCACGCGGGGCACCAGCGTCAGGTGCGAGCCCGACAGCAGCGACAGGCCCACCAGGTCGACGTCCTCGTCGCGGGCGGCGGCGGCGATCTCGGCCGGGGTCAGGCGGATGCCCTGGTAGACGACCTCAAAGCCGGCGTCGCGGGCCGCCACTGCGATCTGCTCGGCGCCGTTGGAGTGCCCGTCCAGCCCGGGCTTGGCGACCAGCAGGCGGGGCGGCGCGCCCCGCGCGGCGGTGAGGGCCGCCACCCGGGCGTGCAGCTCGGCGAAGGCCGGGCCGCGGCCGCCGATCCCGCCGCGCACGCCGGTGGGGGCGCGGTACTCGCCGAAGACCTCACGCAGCGTGTCGGCCCACTCGCCGGTCGTCCCGCCCGCGCGGGCCAGGGCCAGCGACGGCTCCATGATGTTGTCGGCGGCCTCGGTGCTGGCGGCCACCCGGGCCAGCTCGGCGCGCGCGGCGGCGACGGCGGCCTCGTCGCGCTGGGCGCGCCAGGCGCGCACGTCGGCCGCCAGCCGCTCCTCGAGGGCGGGGTCGACACTCAGGATCGCCGACTCGCGATCGGCCGTCAGGGGCGACTCGGCGGTCTCGGTGAAGCGGTTGACGCCCACGACGACCTGGTCGCCGCGCTCGATGCGGGCGACCCGGGCCGACTGGCTGGCCACGAGACGGGCCTTCAGCTCCTCGATGGCGGCGAAGGCGCCGCCTAGGGCCAGCACCTCGTCGAGCTCGGCGCGCGCGGCGCCGATCAGCTCGTGGGTCTTGGACTCCATCACGATCGAGCCGGCAAAGAGGTCGGGGTAGTCGAGTAGATCGCTCTCGTAGGCCAGCACCTGCTGGATCCGCAGGCTCCACTGCTGATCCCACGGGCGCGGCAGGCCGAGGGCCTCGTTCCAGGCGGGCAGCTGGATGGCTCGCGCTCGGGCGTCGGCCGACAGGGTGACCCCGAGCAGCTCGAGCACGATGCGGGCCACGTTGTTCTCGGGCTGCTGCTCGGTCAAGCCCAGCGAGTTGACCTGGACGCCGTAGCGGAAGCGCCGCAGGGCCGGGTCGTCGACGCCGTAGCGGGTGCGGCAGATCTCGTCCCACAGCGCCGTGAAGGCCCGGACCTTGGCTACCTCCTCGACGAAGCGCACGCCGGCGTTGACGAAGAAGGAGATGCGGCCCACCACGCGGGGCATGGCGGCCGGGGGGACCTTGCCCGAGGCGGCCACGGCGTCCAGCACGTCGATGGCCGTGGCCAGCGCGTAGGCGATCTCCTGGACCGGGGTGGCACCGGCCTCCTGGAGGTGGTAGCTGCACACGTTGATCGGGTTCCACGCGGGCACCCGGTCGATCCCGTAGGCGATCATGTCGACGATGAGGCGGCGCGACGGGTCCGGGGGGAAGATGAAGGTCCCCCGGCTCAGGTACTCCTTGACGATGTCGTTCTGGGTGGTCCCGGCCAGCGCGGCCGGGTCGATGCCCTGCTCCTCGGCCAGGACCAGGTAGAGGGCCCAGAGCCACGCCGCCGTGGCGTTGATCGTCATCGAGGTGTTCATCTGGTCCAGGGGGATCTCGGCGAACAGCTCGCGCAGGTGGCCCAGGTGCGCGACGGGCACCCCGACCTTGCCGACCTCACCGCGCGCGGTCGGGTGGTCCGGGTCGTAGCCGGTCTGGGTGGGCAGGTCGAAGGCGATCGAGAGCCCGGTCTGGCCCTTGGCCAGGTTGGCGCGGTAGAGGGCGTTGGAGTCCACCGCCGTCGAGTGGCCCGAGTAGGTGCGCATCACCCAGGGTCGCCGGGCCTCGCTCATCGCGCGTAGTGGTAGAAGCCCTGGCCGCTCTTGCGGCCCAGGAGCCCCGCGGCGACCATGCGCCGCAGGCGCGGCACCGGCGCGTAGTTGGGGTCGGCGAACTCCGCGTAGAGCGTCTCGAGGATGGCCAGGGACGTGTCCAGCCCCACCAGGTCGAGCAGCGCGAAGGGACCCAGGGGAAAGCCGCAGCCGCCGCGCATCGCGGTGTCGATCCCCTCGAGGGAGGCCACGCCCTGGTCGAGCAGGCGCACGGCGTTGTTGAGGTAGGGGAACAGCAGGGCGTTGACCACGAAGCCCGCCTGATCCTTGACGACGACGGGCTCCTTGCCACAGGCCACGACGAAGTTGGTCACGGCCAGGATGGTCTCGTCCGAGGACGTCAGTGGCCGCACCACCTCGACCAGCGCCATGGCCGGGGCGGGGTTGAAGAAGTGGATGCCGCACACCAGCTCGGGCCGGCTCGTCTGGACGGCCAGGTCGATCACCGACAGGGTCGAGGTGTTGGTGGCCAGGATCGCTCCGGGACGCGTCACGTCGTCGAGCTCGGAAAAGAGCACCCGCTTGACGTCGAGGTCCTCGACGACCGACTCGATCACCAGATCGCACCCCGCCAGGTCCTCGATCTCGGTGGTGACCCGGATCCGGCCGCGGATGGCGGCGGCCTCGTCGTCCTCCCTCGTGGAGCGCGCCACCTGGCGGGCCAGGGAGCGCTCCACCACGGCGAGCAGCGTATCGCCGGCCGGTGCGCGCCGTCCCCGCACGATCACCTCCGCGCCGCCGGCAGCCACGACCTCGGCGATGCCCGCCGCCATGATGCCCGACCCGACGACCCCCACGGTTCGGAAGTTCATTGCTGGATAGTACTGCCCACGCCAGAGGGGCGGAAGAGGGGACCCGTGGTCCCCGGAGGCGACGCGGCGTCCGCGCGCCCTAGCGCAGCACCTGGGCCTGGCCGATGCCGACCCCCACGTGGACGACGACCGTCGGGCCGCGCGGTTCCGCGTGCGGGGACCCCAGGGGCGCGGTGAACACGCGGGCGATGCCCGAGGTGGCGTCGACGATCAGCCGGTCTTGGGGTGGCACCCAGACGACGAGGCGGCCCACGTCGACGGTCGCGTGCAGGTCGAGGGACCCGCGCAGGCGCGTGTGGCGCAGGTCCACGGTCAAGGAGCCGACGAGCAGCCCGGCGCTCGCCGCGCGCGGCAGAGCCAGGGGTCGCCACACCCGGACTCCCACGCCCGAGTGCCACCCCACGCCGGCGAGGGGCCCCACGGCCAGGGCCAGGGCGCTGGCCACGAGCACCGTGGAGACCACGGCGACCAGTGCGCCGCGCACCAGGTGCCAGCCGCTGCGGGGGGTCCGCACGGTGTCGTAGAGCGCCAGCACGACCGAGACGATGACCACCGCGAGGATCGCCCGCGCCGCGGGCACCGAGCCTCGTTGGGCCACGACGATCACGGTCGCCACGGCGATCACGGCGACGGCCACGCCGGCCAGCCGGCTGCGCTCGTGGTGCACCACGCCGTCGTCGCGCGGCAGGAGGGCCCACAGGGCCAGGTAGACCAGGGCGCCCGCCCCCCACAGCAGGGTCCCGACCACGAAGGCCACCCGCACGACCGTGGGGCTGACCTGGAAGCGCCGCGCCAGCCCAGCGGCCACCCCGCCGACCACGCGCCCCTCCCGGTGCGGGCGGTGGCTCAGGGGGAGGTGGTGTTCTCGCCGCGCCTGGCCGGGTTCGTGCTCGACGCGTTCCGCGACCTGCCCGCGGGCACCAGCACCGATCCCGAGCTCGAGTCGCTGACGCCGCGCGAGCGCCAGGTCCTGCGCCTCATCGCCCGGGGCTTCAGCTACCGCGACGTGGGCGTCGAGCTCGGGGTGGCCGTCAAGACGGTCGAGAGCCACGTGTCGTCCGTGCTGCGCAAGCTGCAGCTGTCGAGCCGCCACGAGCTGTCGCACTGGGCCCACGAGCGGCGGCTGGCGTAGCGCGCCGGGGAGCTAGTCCTCGAGCTCGCGCACCGTGACCGACTCGATCCTCACCACCTCGCGCGGCGTGCCCGAGCGGCTGCCCAGGGCGTCGATCGTGGCCACCACGTCCAGGCCGGCCACCACCTGGCCGAACAGGGAGTACAGCGGCGGCAGGCGCACCCCGTCGGGGCCCGAGATGACGAAGAACTGCGAGCCGTTGGTGTTGGGCCCGGCATTGGCCATGGCCAGGGAACCCAGCTCGTAGCGGCCCGCGGCGGGCAGCTCGTCGGCGAAGCGATAGCCGGGTCCGCCGGTCCCGGTGCCCGTCGGGTCGCCGCCCTGGAGCACGAAGCCCGGGATGATCCGGTGGAAGATGATGCCGTCGTAGTAGTGGAACCGCGCCAGGTACACGAAGCTGTTGACGGTCACGGGGGCGATCGCGGGGTTCAAGGCGAGCTCCAGGGTGCCGTGCGTAGTGGTCATCGTCGCCTGGTAGCGCCGGGCGGGGTCGATGATGAGGGGCGGCGCCTCGTCGAAGCGGATGCGGCGCTCACTCGAGCCGTCGGGGTTGGGGATGGGCTGGGTCATGGCACCTCGTTGATGGTGACGGTGAGCATGCGCTCGACGACGGTGGGGGTGCCGCTCGTCGTGCCCAGGAGGTTGATGGCGTGCACGACGGACTGGCCCGAGATCACCTGGCCGAACAGCGAGTACTGGTTCGGCAGCGACTCGCCCGAGGGGCCCGTGACGATGAAGAACTGGCTGCCGCCGGTGTGGGGTGAGCCGGTATTGGCCATGGCCACCGAGTACAGCGGGTAGGTGGGGCTGCCGGTCTTGGGGTACTCGTCGGCGATGGTGTAGCCCGGGCCGCCCGCCCCGGTGCCCGTGGGGTCGCCGCCCTGGACGACGAAGCCCGGGATGACCCGGTGGAAGATCACGCAGTTGTAGAAGCGGTGCTCGGCCAGGAACACGAAGTTGTTGACCGTGATGGGGGCCGTGGCGCTGTCGAGGCGGATGACGAAGTTCCCCGCGGTCGTGGCCACGTGGGCGTAGTAGGTGATCGTCTTGGAGATGGTCATCGGTGGGGCGCTGGTCCACGACAGCGTGTTGACGCGCGTGGTCGTGGCCGCCGGGCACCCCGCCTTGACCGCCACGGCGTTGGCCCGGGCCTGCGCGCCACTGGCCGCGGCCGTCGTCGTCGTGGTCGTCGAGGCGACGGTGGTCGTCGTCGTCGTCGTGCTGGAGCCCGCGCTCGCCGAGCTCGGGGAGTGGTGGGTGAACAGGAGGGCCGCGCTCAGGATGATCACCGCGGCCACCACGACCACGATGGTCCCGTTGCGCACCTGGCGGCGGCGCTTGGCCGCGCGCTGGAGCGCCTCGATCTTGTCGCGTCGGGCCGCCTTCTGCCGGGCTCGTTTCTCGGTCGCCATGGGTGCGAGACTAGTGGGCCCGCCGGGGTGGTCCGGGTCGTCAACTAAGTTTGGCCCATGGCGCTGGTGGTTCAGAAGTACGGGGGCACCTCCGTCGGGGACGCCGAGCGCATCCGCGCCGTCGCGGACCACGTGGCCCGGACCCGGGCCGCGGGCGACCAGGTGGTGGTCGTGGTCTCGGCCATGGGCAAGTCGACTGACGACCTGCTGCGGCTGGCCGGCGAGGTCTCGCCGACGCGCCCGCCCCGCGAGCTCGACATGCTCTTGACGGCCGGCGAGCGCATCTCGATGGCCCTGGTCTCGATGGCCCTGGCGGACCACGGAGTCGAGTCCGCGTCCTTCACGGGCTCCCAGGCCGGGATCATCACCGACACCGACCACACCCGGGCCAAGATCCTCGAGATACGCCCCGACCGCGTGCGCGAGGCCCTGGCCGAGGGCCTGACGCCGGTCGTGGCGGGCTTCCAGGGCGTGTCGACCCAGCGCGACATCACGACGCTGGGTCGCGGCGGGTCCGACGTGACGGCCGTGGCCCTGGCGGCGGCCCTCGGGGCCGACGTGTGCGAGATCTACACCGACGTGACGGGTGTCTTCTCGGCCGACCCGCGCGTCGTGTCCAAGGCGCGGCGCCTGGCCAAGGTGTCCTTCGACGAGATGCTCGAGATCGCGGCCACCGGGGGGCGCGTCCTCATGCTGCGCTCGGTCGAGTTCGCGCGGCGCCACCGGGTGCCGCTGCACGTGCGTTCCAGCTTCACGTGGGAGCCGGGGACGTGGATTGTGGAGGAGGACCCCACCATGGAAGAGGCAGTCGTGTCGGCGGTCACCGATGACACCTCCGAGGCCAAGATCACCGTCGGGGGGGTCCCGGACCGGCCCGGCGTCGCCGCCCGGCTGTTTCGCGAGCTGGCCGATCGCAGCGTCAACGTGGACATGATCGTCCAGAACACCGGCACCAACGGGCTGACGGACATCTCCTTCACGGTGGCCATGACCGACCTGGCGCTGGCCCGGGAGGTGTGCGAGGCGGTGCGCGTCGAGATCGGCGCCGCCGTGGTCAGCTCGGACGACCAGATCGGCCGGGTGTCGATCGTCGGGGCCGGCATGAAGTCCAGCCCGGGCATCACGGCCCTGATGTTCGAGACGCTGTCGGCCAACGGCATCAACATCGAGATGATCTCGACCAGCTCGATCCGGATCTCCTGCGTCGTGCGCGCCGACCGCGTGGCCGAGGCGGTGCGCCACCTGCACACCGCCTTCGGGCTCGACGCCGCGCGCGGGGAGTGAGCGTGCGCGTCGCGATCGTGGGGGCGACCGGGCAGGTCGGAACCGTGATGCGCACGATCCTGCGCGAGCGGGCCTTCCCGGTGACCTCCCTGCGCCTGTTCGGCTCGGCGCGCTCGGCCGGCTCGACGCTGGACTGGAACGGCGAGGCGATCCGGGTCGAGGACGCCGAGGGAGCGGACTTCGCGGGCATCGACATCGCCCTGATGTCGTGCGGGGCGACGGCGTCACGCGTCATCGCGCCGCGCCTGGCCGCCGCCGGAGCGCTCGTGATCGACAACTCGTCGGCCTGGCGCATGGACCCCGACGTCCCCCTGGTGGTGCCCGAGGTGAACGCGCACGCCTTGGCCTCGATCCCCAAGGGCATCGTCGCCAACCCGAACTGCACGACGATGGCCGCCATGCCGGTCCTCCAGCCGCTGCACGCGGCCGCTGGCCTGCGCAGCCTGGTCGTGGCCACGTACCAAGCCGTCAGCGGCGCCGGGCGCGCCGGGGTCGACGAGCTGTTCGACCAGCTCGAGGCCCAGCGCGACCGCGACGCGCGGGTCCTGACCTTTGACGGGATGGCCCTGCCGCTCGTGCCGGGCGACAAGTTCCCCATGACGATCGCCCACAACGTGGTGCCCCTGGCCGGGGCGCCGGTCGAGGACGGCTCCGGCGACACCGGCGAGGAGCGCAAGCTGCGCGACGAGAGCCGCAAGATCCTCGAGATCCCGGACCTGGCGGTCGATGCCACCTGCGTGCGCGTGCCCGTCTTCACCGGGCACTCCCTGTCCCTCACCGCCTCCTTCGCGCGGGACCTCGACCCCGCCGAGGCGTTGGCGCTGCTGGCGCGGGCGCCCGGTGTCGTCGTGAGCGACTTGCCCACGCCCCGCCTGGCCGCGGGCCGAGACCCGTCCTACGTGGGCCGGGTGCGCCGCGCGACCACCGTGGCCCACGGCCTGAGCCTGTTCGTCACCGGGGACAACCTGCGCAAGGGGGCCGCCCTCAACGCGATCCAGATCGCCGAGGCGCTCGCGGCTCAGTGAGCAGCGCGGGCGAAGCGCCGGTCGGGGACCAGCCACAGCACCGTGACGCTCACGTAGGCCGCGTAGCCGAGCCACGGGCTCACCAGGGCCAGGCCGATGCCGGCGGCGTAGCCGACCAGTGACAAGGTGCCCTTGATCCCCCGGCCCACCACCCGCGCGACGTGCGGGTGGTCCTCGGCGCGGATGATGGCTCGCGTGAGCAGCTGGTAGCAGGCCGCGGCGGCCAGGGCCACCACGCCGTAGGTGACCGCGGGCGCGGTCGAGCGGTACTGCGTGCCCACCCACTGAGTCATGACCGGGATCAGCGACAGGGTGAACAGCAAGGAGAGGTTGGACCACATGATGGCCGCCGAGATGCGCGAGGCGGCCCGCAGCAGGTGGTGATGGTTGTTCCAGTAGATGCCGAGGAACAGGAAGTTGGCCGCGTCCACCAGGAGCGTGGGGGCCACGTGGCCCATGGCCGTGAGCGTCGGGTGGGCCGGGGCACGCAGCTCGAAGGCGGTCAGGGTGATGACGACGGCCAGGACGCTATCCGAGAAGGTCTCCAGGCGCTCGACGCCGAGTTCCTCGTGTCGGTGCTCGCCCGTCACGGCCCCATTGTGGTCGCTGCCGGGGCCGGGCGGTGCGATCAGTCGGTGCTGTCGCGCCCGAAGCGGCGCCGCGCCAGGTTCACGCAGTGGTCGCCGAAGCGCTCGTAGAAGCGGGCCAGCAGGGCCACCTCCACCGCGACGGGCACCGGCATCGACCCCGAGGTGAGCTCGGCGGTCAGCGCCACGTGCAGCTCGTCGAGCTCGTCGTCGACGTCCTCGATGGAGGACGCATCGCCGCGGCCATCCAGGATGACGTCGGTGGCCTGGCGCCAGATGACGGTGGCGACCTCGCCCATGCGCTCGACCAGTCCCCGGCTGCGCGGGGACATCTCGGAACCCAGCCCCCGAGCCGCCCGCCGGGCGATGTGCTCGGCCAGGTCGCCGTTGCGCTCGATCTCGGGCAGGATGCGCAGCAGGTCGAGCAGCTCCTGGCGGTCGCCGGCCGCCAGCGCGCCGCCGCCGACCAGCTCGGCCTCGGCCTCGGCAATGACGCCCTCGACGAGGTCGTCGACGACGACGTCGGACTCGACCACGCGGATGGCCAGTTCGCGATCCCCGGCCAGCAAGGCGTGCGTGGCCTCGGCCATCGCCTCTCCGACCAGGGCGAACGCCTGGACCAAGGGTGGCCGCATGCGGGGCGTGATCCCCAGGGAGGGCGGCGCGGCCGGGCCCGAGCGGGTCAAGCGTGCGGGGAGTCCGAACCGTCGCGTCACCGCGACAGGCTACCCTCCGCGCTAGGAGACGGGCACGAGGAGGTCTTCGCGTGGAGAGTGTGTGGCTGGTCGTCGGCGTGGTCGTCGGGGCGCTCGCCGCGGGCCTGACGGCCCAGCGGCGCCTGCGCCTCCAGGGCACCGAGCTGGCCGCAGCGCGCCAGCAGGTGGCCCTCGCCGAGGCCGAGCTGAGCCACCTGCGCGAGGCCGCCGAGCGCGAGCGGGTCGACCACGAGCGCCAGGCGCGCGAGGCCGACGCGCGCTTCGAGGTCCTGGCCGGTCGGGTCCTGGCCACGACGGTCGAGCGCTTCGGCAGTACCCAAGGAGAGCTCCAGCGCGAGCGCGACGCCCGGCTCGAGGTCGCCCTCGGGCCCCTGCGCGAGGCCCTCGACAGCTACCAGCGGCGCCTGGCCGACTTCGACAAGGAGCACGTGAACGCCTTAAGCGAGGTCCGCCAGCGCGCCGACGACCTGCTCAGCGTGCAGCAGCAGGCCCTGGGCGAGACGTCCCGCCTCAACCAGCTGCTCGGCCGCTCCAGCGAGCGGGGCCGCTGGGGCGAGGTCCAGCTGGCCAACGTGCTGACCGCCTCGGGCCTCGTGGAGAAGATCGACTTCGACCTCCAGGTGACCACGGCGACCGAGGAGGGCCGTCGCCGGCCCGACTGCGTGGTCCACCTGCCGGGCGCCCAGGTGGCCATTGACGCCAAGTTCCCCTTCGACCGCTTCGAGGAGGCGCTGGCCATCGAGGACCCCGCCGAGCGCGAGGCCCGCTACCGCGAGCACGCCCAGGCGCTGCGCCTCCACGTGCGCGCGCTGGGGGACCGCGCGTACTGGTCGTCGCTGGACGCCTCGCCCGAGTTCGTCGTCTGCTTCGTGCCCAGCGACGCCGCGGTGGCCACGGCGCTGTCGGTGGACTCCGAGCTGTCGGCGACCGCGACGCGCGCGCGCGTCCTGCTCACCGGGCCGACCACCCTGCTCGCACTGCTGTGGTCGGTCCAGTCCGTGGTGCGCCAGCACCGCACTGCGGTCAACGCCGAGCAGATCCGCGCCGAGGCCGAGAAGGTCTACGAGCGGGTCCGCGTGGTGGCCGAGCACCTGGGGGCGCTGGGCAAGTCACTCAACGACGCGACGCGGCACTTCAACAAGCTGGTGGGCTCGGTCGAGTCGCGCCTGCTCCCGGTGGCCCGCAGCCTCCACGGCCTGGGCGTCGCCCCGGCCGCCCGCGTCCTGGGCGTCACCGCCGAGGTGCCGACGCTGCCGGTGGGGCTGAGCCCCCAGCGCTGGGACGACCTGCCCGAGCGCGCCGACGACGCCGGGGCCCTGGACGCCGAGGTCGTCGAGCCCAGTGCTGACGAGGGGGACGAGCCCCAGTAGGTTGGACCCCTGTGGCTTGGTCCCGCCAGCGTCGTCGTGCGAGGGCGTGGACCGTGGCCGCGCTCGCCGTCACCGTCGTGGCGGTGGGATTCGCCGCCGACGTGTCGCGCGCGGCCCACGGGGCGCGCTCGGTGCGCCGCAGCGAGAACCGGTCCTTCGGGCAGCTGGTCAACACCCTCGTCGCGCGCGAGAACGCCTTCGATGGCCACCTGGCCTACCTCCTGGAGCACGGCAGCTCGCTGACGCGCGTCGTCTTCACGGCCCGCCTGAGCCAGCTGGCGGCGGCCCTGCCCGGCTGGGCCGAGGAGGCGGTGCTGCTGCGCCGCCCGGTCATCGCCCATCAGCTGAACGTCGTGGTCGCCCAAGTCACCGAGGAGCGCGCCGACGCCGCCGCCACCATCCTCAACGCCGTGGCCGCCACGCTCCATCTGCCCTGGACGGCCCTGAGCGGGGCGAGCGGGACACTGGCCGCGGCCCAGGCCGGGCTGCAGGCGACGGCCGCGACCTGGTCGCGGGCGCGCTACGGGCTGGTGCGCGAGCCCGGGCTCGTCCACCTGGAGGCGCTGACGACGCTGGTCGCCAACCTGGCGCTCCCGACCACCCTGGCGACCCTGGCCGCCTCACCGTCCTTGCAGCTGCACCGCAGCGCCGGGATCAGCGCGGTCGAGGTCACGCCGACCCCGTTGCCCGCACCCGCGGGCGAGCTGCTGCTCATCGCGGCGCCCACGACCTCCCTGGCCGCGACGGTCACCAACGCCGCCGACACCTACCAGCCGGTGGCCCTGACGGCGACGATCGCCAACGCTGCCGGGGTGGTCACCCACGTCGCCCACGAGCGCGCCACGCTCGGCCCGCTCAGCTCCATCGGGTTCTCCCTGGGGACCTACTCCCTGGCGCCGGGATCCCGCGGCACCCTGGTGCTGACGCTCAACGGGGTGCCGGCGGGCGGGCGCTGGCCGACCGTCCGGCGCTACCGGCTCGTGGTGGCGCCCTCGGGTACTGGAGGGTAGGCGGGGAGCCTACGATGGTCGGGGGGCAGAATGGGAAATGAGGACATCGTGACTGAATCGATAACCGTCATCGATAACCGGACGGGGGAGTCCCACGAGATCCCGATCCGCAACGGAGGCGTGGCGGCCAAGGACTTCACCAAGGCCGTGCCGGGGGTCTGGTTCTTCGACCCGGGCCTGACCGCGACGGCCGCCACCGAGTCGGCCATCACCTACCTCGACGGCGAGGCCGGGATCCTGCGCTACCGCGGCTACCCGATCGAGCAGCTGGCCGAGAAGTCGACCTACCTCGAGGTGGCCTACCTGCTCAACTACGGTGAGCTGCCCACGACCGAGCAGTTCGCGGCCTGGAAGCGTGAGGTCACCTACCACACCTACATCCACGAGAACGTCCGTAAGCGGTTCCTGGAGGGCTTCAACTACGACGCCCACCCCATGGGCATGCTGGTCTCGGCGATCGCCGCGCTGTCGACGTACTACCGCGACTCCAAGGTGCTCTTCGAGCCCGAGGTCCTGCACAAGCAGGTGGTGCGCCTGATCGCCAAGATGCCGACGCTGGCCGCGGCCGCGCACCGGTTCTCGGTGGGCATGCCCTTCGTGTACCCGGACAACGGCCTGGACTACACGCAGAACTTCCTGTCGATGATGTGGAAGGTGGCCGAGCCGCGCTACGAGGCCGACCCGGTGCTGGCGCACGCCCTGGACATCCTGTTCATCCTGCACGCCGACCACGAGCAGAACTGCGGCACCACGTCCATGCGTACCGTGGCGTCCTCGCACGGCGACCCCTACGTCGCCACCGCGGCGGCCACGGCTGCCCTCTACGGCCCGCGCCACGGCGGGGCCAACGAGGCGGTGCTCAAGATGCTGGCCAAGATCGGCAGCTACGAGAACATCCCGGCCTACATCGAGGAGGTCAAGAAGGGCAACGTGCTGCTGGAGGGCTTCGGTCACCGGGTCTACAAGAACTACGACCCGCGCGCCAAGATCATCAAGCAGACCGCGGACTCGGTCTTCTCGATCACCGGGCGCAACCGGCTGCTCGACATCGCCTTGAAGCTCGAGGAGATCGCCCTGGCCGACGACTACTTCATCTCCCGGCGCCTCTACCCCAACGTGGACTTCTACTCGGGGCTGATCTACCAGGCGATGGGCTTCCCGACCGAGATGTTCACGGTGCTCTTCGCGATCCCGCGCACCTCGGGGTGGCTGGCCCACTTCCAGGAGCTGCTGGACCAGAACCAGAAGATCACCCGCCCGCGCCAGCTCTACATCGGCGCCGACGCGCGCGACTACGTCGCCATCGACCAGCGCTAGGGGCGGGCGGGCCCGTCGCGATGCGGCGGGCCCGCTCAGCCCTCGCTGGCCAGGGCCTCGAGCATCTGGGTGGCGTGCGCGCGGGGGTGCTCGGTGTGCCCCCCGATCCAGTCGGCCACGCTGTAGGACCCGCGCACGCTGTGCTCGCCGCGCCGCTCCAGGTCGGCGGGCGTCAACCGGTGCAGGATGTCGAGCGCGGAGGTCCGCAGGGCCTCGATGATCGCCAGGGACGGCGCCACGGGCGCGCCGGCGTAGTCGAAGGCCGGCGTGGTCGCCCAGCCGGCCTCGTCGAAGGCCAGCAGCGCGGCCCCGGGGGCCTCGCCGAGCAGGCGGCGCAGTCGGCTGGCCGCCTCGATCTCGGCGTCGGCCAGGTGGTGGATGACCTGGCGCGCGGACCACTCGCCTTCGGCGTGGCGATCCAGGTCGGCCGGGTCGATGCGGCGCGCGACCTCCACGAACACGGCGGTCGCGGCGGCGTAGTCGGCGATGGCGTCAGTCAGGTCCATGGCGCGAGCCTATCGGGGGTCCCCCGACGCGCCCGCCGCGTGGGCCGGGTCGATGACGCGCACCAGACCCTCCTGGACCATCGAGACGCACAGCTCGCCGTCACGGTCGAACAGGAAGCCGCGCGCCAGGCCGCGCGCCCCGTGGGCGATGGGGGAGTCGGTGTCGTAGAGCAGCCAGTGGTCGGCGCGCACCGGGCGGTGGAACCACATGCAGTGGTCGAGGCTCGCCCCCATGAAGGTCCCGTCGTCCCAGCGCACCGCGTGGGGCGCCAGGATCGCGTCGAAGAGGCTGAGGTCGCTGGCGTAGGTGACTACGCAGGCGTGCACCAGGGGGTCGTAGCCCGACAGGTCGCCGTCGGCGCGGATCCAGAGACGTTGGCGCGGCTCGCGGTCCCGGTTCGGGCTCCAGGGGAGCTCGCCGATGAAGCGCTGGTCGATGGGGTGCTGGCGCTTGAACCACGCGTCGAAGACCACGGGCTCCTCGGCCAGGCGCGCCGCGAGCGGCGGGATCGTCTCGGGATCGGGCGCCGCGGGCATGGGGAACTGGTGCTCGAGGCTGGCCTCGTCCTCGTGGAAGCTGGCCTGCATGTTGTAGATGGCCATCCCGCGCTGGATGGCGACGACGCGCCGCGTGGTGAAGCTGCGCCCGTCGCGGATCCGGTCGACCTCGTAGAGGATGGGCAGCGTCGGGTCGCCGGGACGCAAGAAGTACGAGTGGAGCGAGTGCACGCGGCCGTGCTCGACCGTGCGACCGGCTGCCATCAGGGCTTGGGCGGCCACCTGGCCCCCGAAGGTCCGGAGGCGCTCCTCGTGGGGATGCTGGCCCCGGAACGTGTTGACCTCGATGGCCTCGATGTCGAGCAGGTCGAGCAGGTCCTCCAGGGCGGTCGTCATTGCCCCATTGTGTCACTGGCGACCCTGGGCCCCCCGCGGTCGGTAGACTGGACAGGATGATTCAGCGGCTGCGAGCGGTGCACGCCTGGTCTCAGACACACCAGGGCCGCAAGGTCGTGCGCTTCACCTCGGTGTCGGTGATCTCGACGGTCGTCTCGTTCACGGCGATCTCGATCATCTACGGCTTCCACCTGCTGACCGGCGTCATCGAGTCGACGGTGGCCGGGAACCTGATCGCCACGGTCCCCTCGTACTACCTGAACCGGACCTGGACCTGGGGCAAGCGCGGCCGGAGCCACTTCCGCAAGGAGATCGTCCCGTTCTGGACCATGTCCTTCCTCGGCATCGCGGTGTCGATGCTGGGGGCCACCTGGGCCAAGGAGCAGGTCAAGGAGCACACCTGGCCCCACCTGGTCAACACCGGGCTGGTCTCCACCACCAACCTCGTCAGCTTCGGGCTGTTCTGGATCCTCAAGATGATGGTCTTCAACCGGATCTTCCACGTGGCCGCCCACGAGGCCCCTACCGAGCCCGTCACCGAGGACGTGCGCCGCTAGTCGCGGAAGTTGGTGAACTGCAGGGGCACCACGAGGTCGGCCTCGCGCAGGTGACCGATCACCGCCTGGAGGTCGTCGCGCTGCTTGCCCGTCACGCGCACCTGGTCGCCCTGGACGGACGAGCTGACGCCCTTCAGGCCCAGGTCCTTGACCAGCTTGTTGATCTGCCGGCCCACCTCGGCGGTGATGCCGGCGCGCAGGCCCACCCGCTGGCGCGCCGTGCCCTTGGCGGCCTCCTCGACCCGGCCCGGATCGAGGGCCTTGAGTGAGATGCCCCGCCGGACGAACTTGTCCTGGAGCACGCTGTAGAGGGCGGCCAGGCGGTCCTCGGTCGAGGCGCTCAAGGTCAGCTCGTCGTCGCCGATCTCGATCAGCGCCCCGGTGCCCTTGAAGTCGAAGCGCGTCGTGGCCTCGCGATTCGCCTGGTCCACGGCGTTGCGGACCTCCTGGGTGTCGAGCTCGGAGACGACGTCGAAGGTGGGCATGGGCCCATGCTAGAGCGGGGGGATCGCGCGGTCGGGTGGAAGCGGACCGTGGGCTCCAGTAGGATGACGCGCGGGTCGGTGCCCGAGCGGCCAATGGGATCTGGCTGTAAACCAGACGGCTTTGCCTACGGGGGTTCAAATCCCTCCCGGCCCACCAGACCACCGGTCGCGCTGCGGCGCGACCGGTGACGTGCTCCCGGAGGGACCGGGAGCCGAGAGGAGTCGCGTGCGTCGCATCCGGGTCGTGGGGGCCGGCGTGCGCCGACTCTACGAACGCGGCGCGACGAGCTTCGAGACGTCGGTCAGCGCCCTGGAGCGGCGCTACACGCCGTTGGGCCGCTTCCGCCCCGGTCCCTTTGCCGGCTGGTCCTTCCTGTGGCAGCCGGCCCTACTGGGCCTGGTGGCCATGAGCCTGATCCTGGCCGGCGGGTCGTTCACCAACTCGCCCTTCAAGCTCAACATGGCCGGGACCTGGTTCTTCGGCGAGCCCTCGACCAGCCCGACCGGGACGCCGTCGGTGACCAAGTACCTGGTCGCGGTGGTCCTGACCTACGGCGGGCTGGTGCTGCTGATGCGGGTGTGGCTGCGCTTGGCCGAGGTGATGAAGATCCACCCGGGAGCCCCGCTGCGCCCGCTGTGGGTGATGCTGGTCCTGTGGAGCCTGCCGATGGTGGTGGCCCCGCCGATGTTCTCGCGCGACGTCTTCAGCTACGCGGCCCAGGGCGAGATGACCAGCTACCACATCAGCCCCTACATCTACGGGCCCTTCACCCTGGGATCGAGCCCGTACGTGAACCCGGTGGATCCGCTGTGGGGCAACGCCCCGGCCCCCTACGGTCCCCTGTTCTTGTTCCTGGACGGCACCATCACGCGCCTGACCGGCCACAACGAGCTGGTCACGGTGCTGGTCCTGCGCCTCCTGGAGGTGGCGGCCGTCGTCGGCATCGGGTACGGCCTGGCGATGCTGGCCCGCGGCCTCCAGCGGGACCCGGGCGAGGCCTTCGTGCTGGGCGCGCTCAACCCGCTGGTGCTGCTGACCCTGATCGGCGGGGCGCACAACGACGCGGCCATGACGGCGCTGCTGGTGCTGGGCGTGGCCCTGGCCGTGCGGGGCCGAACGTGGTGGGCCCTGGCCCTGTGCTCGGCCGCCACCGCCGTCAAGGCCCCCGCGGTGGTCGGCCTGGCCTTCGTCGCGTGGACCTGGCCGGGGATCGCCGCGACGGTGCGCGCGCGCGTGGTGCCGGCCCTGAAGGCCGGAGCGGTGCTGATCGCGACGCTCGTGGTCTCGTCGTGGATGGCGGGCTTCGGCTTCGGGTGGGTGCGCAACCTCCTGTCCAACGGCACGGTGCGCTCGTGGGCGGCCCCGGCCACGGCGGTGGGGATGGCGCTGGGCAACGGCCTGCACGCCGTGGGCCTCGAAGCGGTCTCGGTGCGCGCGGTGCTCTCGGTGGCGCGGGTGAGCGGCCTGGCGGTGGCCGGCGGCATCACGCTGTGGCTGCTGTGGCGCAGCCAGGAGCGCGGCTGGGTGCGCTCGCTGGCCGTCGCGCTGCTCCTCATCGTCGAGCTCGGGCCCGTCGTCCAGCCCTGGTACCTGGCGTGGGGACTGATGCTGCTGGCGGCCAGCTACCGGGGCCGTGAGCACTTCTGGCTGCTCTTCTTGTCCATCACCGGCCCCTTCATCGGCCTGCCCGGGGGACGCCAGCTCCTGACCGGGCTGGCCCACGGGAACCCGCTGCTGCTGGCCGGCGCGGTGGCGGTGCTCGGCGGGGTGCTGGTGGTGCCCATGGGCCGCTGGACCCAGTGGTCATGGGCCTCCGAAGAGCCCGCGCCCGCCGGCGAGCTGCCGGTGGCGGCCGGGCCCTAGGAGCCGGCGGCGCTGGGGCGGCCCGGCGCGTTCAAGACGCGCTGGTACTCGACCACGTCCAGCCACACGCCGTGCTTGCGACCGACTTCGATCTCGGTCCCCACCAGGGAGAAGCCGCACTTCTCGTGCAGCCGGATCGAGCCCGCGTTCTCGCCCACGATGCGCGCGACCATGGCGTGGAACCCGGACTCCTGGACCAGGGCGACCAGTGCGGTCAGCAGCCGCTCGCCCACCTGGCGGCCCCGGGCGTCGCGGTGGACGTAGACGGAGTTCTCGACCGTGGTGGCGTAGGCCGGGCGGTTGCGAAACGGGGACACGACGGCGAAGCCGACCACCCGCTCGCCGCGGGCGCCCGGGGCGCCGAGGGCGCCCTCGTCGTCGATGGCCACCAGGCACGGGTGGGTCGCCTGGTGCTGCTGGATCCAGACCTCCTGGTCGGCCCGGGACCGCGGGACCAGGTCGAAGGTGACCGTCGTCTCGGTCACCTCGGGGTTGTAGATGGCCATGAGGGCCTCGGCGTCGGCCACCTCGACCAGCCGGATGCGCATGGGTCCAGGGTAGTGGGCTCGCCCGGGGTGGAAGAGGTGCTGGGCACCGGGTAGACTTGCCCACTGCGTCGGCGACGGCGCGCGCCCTCTTAGCTCAGTGGTAGAGCACTTCCATGGTAAGGAAGGGGTCGTCGGTTCAACCCCGACAGAGGGCTCGCCAGGCGGCGTAGCTCAGGTGGTTAGAGCACACGGCTCATAATCGTGGTGTCGCGGGTTCGACTCCCGCCGCCGCTACCAGGCAGACGACAGGAGAGGAGCGATGGCCAAGAACGAGAAGCGGGTCCAGGTCACCCTGGCGTGCGAGGAGTGCAAGCGGCGCAACTACATCACCATGAAGAACAAGGTGAACGACCGCGAGCGCATCGAGATGCACAAGTACTGCCGGTTCGACCGGCGCCACACCATGCACAAGGAAACCCGCTAGAGGCCCCGGGCCCCGGGATGGTAGGCTGGACTCCCTTGACCGCGAGGTCGAAGGGCAGTGGCTCAATTGGTAGAGCACCGGTCTCCAAAACCGGGGGTTGGGGGTTCGAGTCCCTCCTGCCCTGCTCGGGGCAAGACGTGAGGAAGACGAGATGAACCGCGAACAGAAGCGACTCATGCAGAAACAGGGCCAGTTGGGCACCGAGGGCACCTCGGCGCGCCGGACCACGTCGGCCCAGGACCTGCAGCGCCGTCGCGCCCAGCGCACCCACACGGGCCAGTTCGTGCGCGAGGTGCGCGAGGAGATGCGCCAGGTGGCCTGGCCCAATCGCCCCGAGGTCGCCAACTACACCTCGATCGTCTTTGGCGTCCTGGTCTTCATGACGACACTGATCTTCGCCCTGGGGGCGGGCTTCTCCAAGTTCGTGACCTTCTTCTTCCAGCGGTGAGCATGAGCGACCTGTCCGTCCCCGACCACGACGAGCTCGACGTCGAGCTCGACGTCGAGCTCGACGAGGCTCCCGCCGAGGCGGAGAGCGCCTTTGACCGGCCCGGCCGCTGGTACATCGTGCACACCTTCGCCGGCCACGAGCAGAAGGTCATCGGGGCCCTGAACAACATCGTCAAGAGCCGCGACCTGGGCGACCGGATCTACGAGGTCTACCTGCCCGAAGAGGACGTCACCGAGTTCAAGGGCGGCAAGAAGGTCACCGTCTCCAAGCGGGTCTTCCCCAGCTACCTGCTAGTGCGCTGCGAGCCCGACCCGGAGATCTTCTACGTGATCGGCTCGACCCCCGGGGTGACCGGCTTCGTGGGGGCCGAGAAGACGCGACCCACGGCGCTCACCCGCCCGGAGGTCGACAACATCATCCGGCCCCACGTCGAGGGCGTCGAGGTCGTGCCCAAGCGGCGGGGCCCCACGCACGAGTTCGAGATCAACGACACCGTGCAGATCAAGTCGGGTCCCTTCGCGACCTTCTCGGGCCACGTGGCCGAGATCAACGAGGACCAGCTCAAGGTCAAGGTACTGGTCGACATCTTCGGCCGCGAGACCCCCGTGGAGCTTGACTTCACGCAGGTCACGAAGCTCTAAGCAAGGAGAGGACAGGCATGGCCAAGAAGGTCACCGCCGTGGTGAAGATCCAGCTGGACGCTGGCGCGGCGACACCCGCCCCGCCGGTGGGCACGGCCCTGGGGCCCCACGGGATCCAGACGATGGAGTTCTGCAAGCAGTACAACGCGGCCACCGAGTCGATGCGCGGCACCGTGATCCCCGTGGAGATCACCATCTACGAGGACCGCAGCTTCACCTTCGTGCTCAAGACGCCGCCGACGCCGGTGCTGCTGCGCCAGGCCGCGGGGCTGCCCAAGGGCGCCAAGACCGCGGGCCGCGAGACGGTCGCCTCGATCACCGACGCCCAGGTCGCCGAGATCGCGTCGACCAAGCTGAAGGACCTGAACACCGATGACCTCGACATGGCCAAGCGCCAGGTGGCGGGCACCGCGCGCTCCATGGGCATCGCGGTGGTGGGGTAGGAGAACACTGTGAAGCACGGCAAGAAGTACACCAACGCCCTGGCTCAGGTCGACCGCACGTCGCAGCTGACGGTCGCTGACGCCATCGAGAAGGTCAAGGCGATCGCCTCGGCCGGCTTCGACGAGACCGTCGAGTTGGCCGTGCGCCTGGGGGTCGACCCCCGGCGCGCCGAGCAGATCGTGCGCGGCACGCTCTCGCTGCCGGCCGGCACCGGCAAGACCAATCGCATCGTCGTCTTCGCCGCCGGCGAGGCGGCCCAGGAGGCGCGCGACGCCGGGGCCGACGAGGTCGGCGCCGACGACCTGGTGGCCCGGGTGGCCGGCGGGTTCTTGGACTTCGACGTGGCCATCGCCACGCCGGACCTGATGGGCAAGGTCGGGTCGCTGGGCCGGGTGCTCGGTCCGCGCGGGCTGATGCCCAACCCCAAGACCGGCACCGTGACGACCGACGTCGCCAAGGCGGTCACCGAGTTCAAGGGCGGGCGCGTGGAGTACCGCACCGACAAGGTCGGCAACGTCCAGCTGCGGGTGGGCAAGGTGAGCTTCGCCTCGGCCGACCTGTCGCGCAACGTCCACGCGGTGCTCGAGGAGCTGGTGCGCGTCAAGCCGGCCAGCGCCAAGGGTCGCTACCTGCTGGGCGTGACCCTCTCGTCGACCATGGGTCCCGGGGTCAAGATCGACCCGACCCACGCCCGCGAGCTCGACGAGGTCGCCACGCCCGCCTGAGTTGCGGGTTCTCGGGGCCAGCCAGTAGGCTGTCCTCTCGCGCCGCAAGGCGCCACAGTCGCAAGTCGCCGAAGACATCCGGTGGGGAAACCCGTAATGGACCGTTGGTCCGCCTGACGAGGGATGGGAGTTCCTCCGGATGTCACGGCCCGATCCGGACCGCGTCCGGGAGAGGAGCACCATGGCCACCGCCCACGCTGACAAGGCCGCCGTCGTCGAGGAGGTCGCCGCGCGCGCCCACGCGACGGGCACCGCCGTGGTGACCCAGTACCGCGGGCTCACCGTCGCCCAGATCTCGACCCTGCGTCGCCGCCTGCGGGCGCTCGGCGCGGACTACAAGGTGTTCAAGAACACCCTGGTACGCCGGGCCATCGCCGGCACGGCCATCGAGCCGCTGACCGGCTACCTCGAGGGGCCGACCGCCATCGCGTTCGTGGACGGCGACGTCTCAGCGGTGGCCAAGGCGCTGCGCGACTTCACCAAGGAGGCCCCGGCCCTGGTCGTCAAGGGTGGCGTGCTCGACGGGCGCGCCTTGACCCCAGCCGACCTGGTGGCCCTGGCCGACCTGCCGAGCCGCGAGGTGCTGCTCTCCCAGGTGGCCGGAATGCTGGCCGCGCCGATGCGCACCCTGGCCGGCCTGCTGAAGGCCCTGCCCCAGAACCTGGCCTACGGGCTGGCCGCCCTGCTCGACGCGCGCGGTGGCGTCCCGGCGCCCGAGGCCGAGGTCGAGGTCGAGGCCGAGGTGGCCCCGGCTGGCGACGAGCCCGCTGTTGCGACCCCCGAGGCCGAGGTTGAGGTGGCCCCGGCTGGCGACGAGCCCGCTGTTGCGACCCCCGAGGTCGAGGTTGAGGCGGCCCCGGCTGGCGACGAGCCCGCGGTTGCGACCCCCGAGGCCGAGGTTGAGGCGGCCCCGGCTGGCGACGAGCCCGCTGTTGCGACCCCCGAGGTCGAGGCCGAGGTGGCCCCGGCTGGCGACGAGCCCGCTGTTGCGACCCCCGAGGTCGAGGCCGAGGTGGCCCCGGCTGGCGACGAGCCCGCGGCCACGGCCCCCGTGGAGGTGGCCGACGTTGCCGCCGATACCGCCGAGCCGACCGACGCGGCCTCCTAGACCGCACCCGTCCGACATCAAAATCACAACTAAAGGAGCATCATGGGTTCACTGACCAAGGAGCAGATTCTCGACGGCATCGCTGAGCTGTCGGTGATCGAGCTGAGCGAGCTGCTCAAGTCCTTCGAGGAGAAGTTCGGGGTCACGGCCGCGGCCCCCGTGGCCGTCGCGGCACCCGCCGCGGGCGGAAACGGCGCCGAGGCCGAGGCGGCCGAGGAGAAGAGCGACTTCGACGTCATCCTCGTGAGCGGCGGCGAGAAGAAGATCCAGGTCATCAAGGAGGTTCGCACCCTGACGAGCCTCGGCCTCAAGGAGGCCAAGGACCTGGTCGACGGGGCCCCCAAGCCCGTCCTGGAGAAGGTCTCCAAGGCCGACGCCGAGAAGGCCAAGGCGGCCCTCGAGGGCGCCGGCGCCACCGTCGAGCTGAAGTAGGCCCGGGCGCGGCGGCGGGGCCCGGCCCCGCCGCCGCCGCCGGGGTACTTGACCCCGGCACGGAAGTTGCCTATGGTAGCGCCAGCCGCTTGGCGGCTGGGCGTCCTGCGGTGACGCCCTACTTGCGTGTCGGCGCAAGTTGGCACTAGACTCGAAAAACCGTGCCCCTGCGTCCCGCTTCGTCGTCCCCAAACGTCGCCGTGGATGCCGTCTGGCCGGTTTCGCCTGGTTCGCCCACCTATCGGAGGATTGACCGTTGACGCCACGGATCAGCAGCCCGGACCGCTTCAGCTTCTCCGCCCTGGGCGAGGCCTACCCTCTGCCCGATCTCCTCGAGATCCAGCGGGACAGCTTCGACTACTTCATGCGCGACGGGCTGCGGGAAGCCTTCGCGTCGATCTCCCCGATCACCGACTTCACGGGCCGCCTGAGCCTGGAGCTCGAGTACGACCCCGACGACGCGGACCTGAAGAGCCCGCCGAAGTTCACCGTCGAGGAGTGCCGCCAGCGGGCCACCACCTTCTCCCAGCCAGTCTTCGTACGGGCCCGCTTCTTGAACGCCGAGACGGGCGAGATCAAGGAGCAGACGGTCTTCATGGGGGACTTCCCCATCATGACCGAGCAGGGGACCTTCATCATCAACGGGACCGAGCGCGTGGTGGTCAGCCAGCTCGTGCGCTCACCGGGCGTGCTGTTCCAGCCCGGCAAGGACGACAAGGTCGCCTTCGAGGGCACCATCCACCCCAGCCGCGGCGAGTGGCTCCAGGTGGACCTGGAGGAGAAGCGCAACAAGGCCGCCAACGCCGGGGCGCGCATCGCGCGCAAGCGCCGCGTCTCGATCTTCACGCTGCTGCGGGCACTGGACGCCGGGATCGATGAGGCGTTCTTCGAGAAGTTCGTGGCCCACTTCGACTTCCTCGACGACCAGTACCGCGCGGACTGGAAGAAGGCCCACCTCGAGATCCAGCGTCACATGGAGAAGCACAGCATCGAGGACTCGCCCGAGGGCTTCCAGCGCGCCAGCCAGGAGACGGCCTGGCTCGAGATCTACCGCCGGGCCCGTCCCGGCGAGGTGCAGACGGTGGAGGCCGCGCGCCAGTACTTCGAGGGCGCCTTCTTCTCCGAGAAGCGCTACGACCTGTCCCGGGTGGGCCGCTACAAGCTGGACCGCAAGCTGGGCGCTGAGCTCGCCCGCAACGTGGAGCTGTTCGGCGACGTGCTCGAGCAGCCCCACCCCGAGCTGTTCGTGCTGGCCAAGGCCGAGGTCCTGGCCACGGCGACCTACCTGCTGAACCTGGCCCGTGACCGCACGGCCAAGGAGACCGACTACCACATCGACGACCAGGACCACTTCGCCAACCGCCGCATCCGCAGCGTGGGCGAGCTGATCCAGAACGCCCTGCGCACGGGCCTCTCGCGCATGGAGCGCGTGGTCCGCGAGCGCATGAACACCCAGGACGTCGAGGCCATCGCGCCCCAGACCCTGATCAACATCCGTCCGGTGATGTCAGCGATCAAGGAGTTCTTCGCGACCTCCCAGCTGAGCCAGTTCATGGACCAGAACAACCCGCTGTCGGGCCTGACGCACAAGCGCCGCCTGTCGGCGCTGGGGCCCGGCGGCCTCTCGCGCGAGCGCGCGGGCCTCGAGGTGCGCGACGTGCACTCCTCGCACTACGGGCGTATGTGCCCCATCGAGACGCCCGAGGGGCCCAACGTCGGCCTCATCGGGTATCTGGCCAACTACGCGCGGATCAACGAGTACGGCTTCATCGAGACGCCCTACCGGGTCGTGGAGGGCGGCCGGGTGACCGGCGAGGTCCGCTACTTCACCGCCGACGAGGAGGAGCGCTTCGTCATCGCCCAGGCCAACACCGAGATCGGTGAGGACGGCCGCCTCAAGGCCGACCGCGTCCTGGTGCGCCGCGGCCCGATCGGGACCGGCGTGCGCGTGGGCTCGGCCTCGCGGTCCTCGTCGACCACCTCGGAGATCGACTACGTGGCACCCGACGAGGTCGAGCTGATGGACGTGTCGACGCGCCAGATCATCTCGGTGGCCACCTCGCTGATCCCCTTCGTCGAGCACGACGACGCCCAGCGGGCGCTGATGGGCGCCAACATGCAGAAGCAGGCCGTGCCCCTGGTGAGCCCGGAGGCCCCCTTCGTGGGCACCGGCATGGAGCTGCGGGCGGCCCTGGACTCGGGCGATGTGCTGGTCGCCGAGGGCGACGGCGTGGTCCGCTCGGTGAGCGGGGACCGGATCCTCGTCGAGTACGAGCGCAGCGCGGTGGACCGCTACGGGCGGCCGCTGGGCAAGAAGACCTACACACTCAACAAGTTCCGGCGCTCCAACCAGGACACCTCGATCAACCAGAAGCCCCTAGTGTTCGGGGGCGAGACGGTGAGCACCGGTGACCTGCTGGCCGATGGCACCTCCACCTCGCGCGGCGAGCTGGCGCTGGGCAAGAACCTGCTGGTGGCCTACATGCCGTGGGAGGGCTACAACTACGAGGACGCCATCATCATCTCGGAGCGCCTGGTGCGCGACGACGTGCTGACCTCGATCCACGTCAAGGAGTACGAGATCGACGCGCGGGACACCAAGCTGGGTCCCGAGGAGATCACCCGCGACATCCCGAACCTGCCCGACGACATCCTGGCCGACCTCGACGACCGCGGCATCGTGCGCATCGGGGCCGAGGTCGAGCCCGGCGACATCCTGGTGGGCAAGGTGACCCCGAAGGGCGAGACCGAGCAGTCCCCCGAGGAGCGCCTGCTGCGCGCCATCTTCGGCGAGAAGGCCCGCGAGGTGCGCGACACCTCCCTCAAGGTGCCCCACGGCGAGTCGGGCAAGGTCATCGACGTCAAGGTGTACAGCCGCGACGAGGACCACGAGATGCAGCCCGGCGTCAACCAGCTGGTCAAGGTGTACGTGGCCCAGAAGCGCAAGATCGCCGAGGGCGACAAGCTGGCCGGCCGCCACGGGAACAAGGGCGTCATCTCGCGCATCCTGCCCGAGGAGGACATGCCCTACCTGGCCGACGGGACGCCGGTCGACATCATCTTGTCGCCCCTCGGCGTGCCCAGCCGCATGAACGTGGGCCAGATCCTGGAGAGCCACCTGGGCTACGCCGCCCGCTACGGCTGGAGCGGCGTCGAGGTGAACCCGGCGGTCGGGACCTCGGGCCACGACGACCAGTACGAGACCGGCGCGCGCCCCTACCGCAAGACCCGCCCGCGCACCGAGCCGGCCGTCTACGTGGCCACCCCGTCCTTCGACGGCGCCCACTGGGACGAGTCGGACCGGACCAAGGACCGCCCGACGATCCAGGCGCTGTTCGCCAGCCTGAACGTCGACGGGGCCCACGGCGAGCGCATGCTGGCCGGCGACAACGACGGCAAGGTCACGTTGTTCAACGGGCGCACCGGCGAGGCCTACGACCAGCCGATCTCGGTCGGCTACGCCTACATGCTCAAGCTGGCCCACATGGTCGACGACAAGATCCACGCGCGCTCGACGGGCCCGTACTCGATGATCACGGCCCAGCCCCTGGGTGGCAAGGCCCAGTTCGGCGGCCAGCGCTTCGGGGAGATGGAGGTGTGGGCCCTGGAGGCCTACGGTGCCGCCTTCGCCCTCCAGGAGCTGCTCACCGTCAAGTCCGACGACATGAAGGGTCGCGAGCGCGCCTACGAGGCCATCGTCAAGGGCCAGAACCTGCCCAGCCCCGGCATCCCCGAGTCCTTCAAGGTGCTGATCAAGGAGATGCAGTCGCTGTGCTTGAACGTCGAGGTGCGCGACCGCGTGGGTGCACACATCGACCTGGCCGACACCGAGGAGGACTTCTTCTCGGTCACCCGTGAGCTGGGCATCGACATCAGTCGGCCCGAGCGCGGGTCCGACGAGGAAGACGCCCGCCGCGCCGCCGAAAGGAAGCTGTCATGAGTCCCGTCGACGTGAACCAGTTCAACGAGCTGTCCATTGGCCTGGCCACGGCCCAGAACATCCGCAGCTGGTCCTCGGGCGAGGTCAAGAAGCCCGAGACCATCAACTACCGGACCCTGCGCCCCGAGAAGGACGGCCTGTTCTGCGAGAAGATCTTCGGGCCCCAGAAGGCCTGGGAGTGCGCGTGCGGCAAGTACAAGCGGGTGCGCTTCAAGGGCATCGTCTGCGAGCGCTGCGGCGTCGAGGTCACCAGTGACAAGGTGCGCCGCGAGCGCATGGGCCACATCGCCCTGTCGGCGCCGGTGGTGCACATCTGGTACCTGCGCGGGACGCGCTCGTGGCTGGCCTACCTGCTCATGGGCACCCTACCCAAGGAGGAGCTGAAGGCCAAGCAGCTCGAGAAGGTGATCTACTTCGCCGCCCACCTGGTCACCTACGTGGACGAGGAGCGTCGCCACCAGGACCTCGGCGAGCTGCGCCAGGCCCTCAACGACGAGCTGGCCGAGATCGACCAGCGCGAGGCGGGGTCGGTCGAGCGCAAGCTGGTCGACATCGAGACCCGCGCCAGCAAGCTCGAGACCGACGGGGCCCGCGACTCCGAGCTGCGCGCCCTGCAGCGCACCGGCGAGAAGGAGCTCGACGCGGTGCGCACGCGCTACGCCGAGGAGCGCGAGCTGGCCCGCCAGGCCTTCGACACCTTCGAGGGCCTCCACTCGCGCCAGATCGTCGAGGACGAGGTGCTCTACCGCGAGATGGAGTTCCGCTACGGCGAGTACTTCACCGGCGGCATGGGCGCCGACGCGATCATCCAGCTCCTGGACCGCATGGACCTGGACGAGGAAGAGCGCGTCATGCGCGAGATGATCGATGCGCGCGACGGCCGCAAGCCGCTCAGCGCCCAGCGGCACGCCAAGTTCCTCAAGCGCCTGGCCATCGTGCAGTCCTTCAACCGTCGCGACGACCAGGGCCGGCGCATCAACGACCCGCGCGCCATGATCCTCGAGGCCGTGCCGGTGATCCCGCCCGACCTGCGCCCCATGGTGCAGCTGGACGGTGGGCGCTTCGCCACCAGCGACCTCAATGACCTGTACCGCCGCGTCATCAACCGCAACAACCGCCTCAAGCGGCTGCTCGACCTGGGCGCGCCCGACATCATCGTCAACAACGAGAAGCGCATGCTCCAAGAGGCCGTCGACGCCCTCTTCGACAACGGGCGCCGCGGCCGGCCGGTCGTGGGCCAGAGCGGTCGCCCGCTGAAGTCGCTGTCGGACATGCTCAAGGGCAAGCAGGGCCGGTTCCGCCAGAACCTGCTGGGCAAGCGCGTGGACTACTCGGGCCGCTCGGTCATCGTGGTGGGCCCCCAGCTCAAGCTGCACCAGTGCGGCCTGCCCAAGATGATGGCCCTGGAGCTGTTCAAGCCCTTCGTGATGAAGCGGCTGATCGAGACGCAGGCCGCCCAGAACATCAAGAGCGCCAAGCGCATGGTCGAGCGGCGCAAGTCGGTGGTGTGGGACGTGCTCGAGGAGGTCATCCGCGAGCACCCGGTGCTGCTGAACCGCGCGCCGACGCTGCACCGCCTGGGCATCCAGGCCTTCGAGCCGATCCTGGTGGACGGCAAGGCCATCCAGATCCACCCGCTGGTGTGCAAGGCCTTCAACGCCGACTTCGACGGCGACCAGATGGCCGTGCACGTGCCCCTGTCGGCCGAGGCCCAGGCCGAGGCCCGGGTCCTCATGCTGTCGGTGAACAACATCTTCACCCCGGCCACCGGACGGCCCATCACCGAGCCCTCCCAGGACATGGTGTTCGGCGCCTACTACCTGACCCAGGCGTCCGACGACGTGGTCGAGAACCCGCGGGTGTTCCGCCACGTCTACGAGATCGAGGCCGCCCTCGAGGAGGGTACCATCTCCCTGCGCACGCCCATCGAGGTCCGGCCCCCGGCCGGCGCCCCCCTGGACGCCCGCCTGGAGGCGGCCGGCATCCCCGAGACGGCGGGTCGCCGCTCGCTGGTCACCACGGCGGGTCGGGTGCTGTTCAACCGGGCGCTGCCGGCGGGCTTCCGCTTCGTCAACGAGCTGGTGAGCAAGAACGGCCGGCCCATCGGCACCATCGTCGAGGAGATCTCCGGTGGCTACAGCCGCCAGGTGGTCGCCGAGTCGCTCGACGCCATCAAGTCGCTCGGCTTCCGCTTCGCCACCCAGTCGGGGCTGACGATCTCGATCGACGACATCGTCACCTCACCCGAGAAGGCCGCCATCCTCAACAAGTACGAGGAGCAGGCCGCCAAGGTCGAGACCAACTACCGGCGCGGCGTCATCGTCGACGACGAGCGGCGCCAGCAGGAGATCGAGATCTGGACTAACGCCAACAAGGACGTGGGTGACGCCACCGAGCGGGCCATGGCCCTCAAGGTCGGCAACCCGATCCGCATGATGGTCGAGTCCGGTGCGCGCGGCAACAGCCAGCAGATCCGCCAGATCGCGGCCATGAAGGGCCTGGTGTCCAACCCGCGCGGGGAGATGATCCCGCGGCCGATCAAGTCCTCGTTCCGCGAGGGGCTGTCGGTCCTGGAGTACTTCATCTCCACCCACGGCACTCGCAAGGGGCTGGGCGACACCGCCTTGCGCACGGCGGACTCGGGCTACCTGACCCGGCGTCTGGTCGACGTGGCCCAGGAGCTCATCGTCAAGGAGGAGGACTGCGGGACGACGCGGGGCATGTGGATCGAGCACGTGGCCCCCGACACCCGGGCCCGCCGCTCGCACCTGGAGACCAAGCTGTGGGGCCGGGTCGTGGCCGAGGACGTCACCTTGGGCGACGGCACCCTCGTCGCGGCCGGGACGATGCTTGACCTCGACGACGTGGCGCGGCTGCGCGACGACGAGGCGGTGACGCGCGTGCGCGTGCGCACGACGCTGACCTGCGAGGCCGTCCAGGGAGTCTGTGCGGCCTGCTACGGCCTGTCGCTGGCCACCCACCAGGAGGTCGAGCTCGGTGAGGCGGTCGGCGTCATCGCCGCCCAGTCCATCGGTGAGCCGGGCACCCAGCTGACCATGCGGACCTTCCACTCCGGTGGGGTCACCGAGAGCGACATCACCCACGGCCTGCCGCGCGTGGTCGAGCTCTTCGAGGCCCGCACCCCCAAGGGCGCCGCCAAGGTGGCCCAGCACACCGGCATCGTGCACATCGAGCTGGTGGGCCGCGAGCGCAAGGTCACCATCGTGTCCGACGAAGGTGAGGTCCAAGAGGAGTCGGTCTCCATCGCGCGGCACCTGCTGGTCGAGGACGGCCAGGAGGTCGAGGTCGGCACCCCGCTGCACGACGGCCCGCTGGACCCCAAGCTGATGATGAAGTACCGCGGGACGCGCGAGACCCAGCAGTACCTGGTCGAGGAGGTCCAGAACGTCTACCGCGACCAGGGCGTGTCGATCCACGACAAGCACATCGAGCTCATCGTGCGCCAGATGACCCGTCGGGTCCAGGTGGTCGACGCGGGGGACTCGCATTGGCTGCCCGGCGCGATGGTGGACGTGAAGCTGTTCAACGACACCAACGACGGCCTGGAGGCCCAGGGACGGGGTGCGGCCGACGGCCGGGCCCAGCTCATGGGGATCACCAAGGCGTCGCTGGCCACCGACTCGTGGCTCTCGGCGGCCTCCTTCCAGGAGACCACCCGGGTGCTCACCGAGGCGGCCATTGAGGGCAAGCACGACCACCTGGTCGGCCTCAAGGAGAACATCATCATCGGCAAGCTGATCCCCGCGGGCTCGGGCCTGGACCACTACGGTCCCCAAGGCGTGCGCCTGGACATGCCCGGGGCCGAGGTGCTGCCCGCCTGGGCCCAGCGCAGCGACGAGGACTTCGACCTGGCGGGGCTGCTGGGCGAGACCTACGGGGAGGACACCTTCAGCGCCGACCTGGCCGCCTTCCAGAGCATCGGGGCGCACTACGACGAGTCCGCCCTGCCCGAGGACGACGCGCCGCGGCCCGAGGATGACCTGGGAGGACCCCAGGCGGTGTAGCCGTTTGCCGGTTAGCCCCGGCGTGCCGTAGAATAACCAGTCCGCGTCCGCCGCATGCGGCGGCGCCACGTACGAGTTGAGAAGAGGTTTGGCGTGCCCACCATCGCGCAGCTGGTCCGCAAGGGCCGGCAGGACAAAGTGTCCAAGACCAAGACGCCCGCCCTGAAGGGCGCGCCCCAGCGCCGGGGCGTGTGCACGCGCGTGCACACCGTCACGCCCAAGAAGCCCAACTCGGCGCTGCGCAAGGTGGCGCGCGTGCGCCTGACCTCGGGCGTCGAGGTGACCGCGTACATCCCGGGGGTGGGCCACAACCTGCAGGAGCACTCCATCGTCCTGGTGCGCGGGGGCCGCGTCCGGGACCTGCCGGGGGTGCGCTACAAGATCATCCGCGGCGCCCTGGACACCTCGGGCGTCCGGGACCGCAAGCAGGCCCGTAGCCGCTACGGCGCCAAGAAGGAGAGCTGATGCCTCGCAAGGGACCCGCGGACCGCCGCGAGCTGGTCGCCGACCCGGTCTACAAGTCGGTGCTGGTCACCCAGGTCATCAACAAGGTGCTCGAGCGCGGCAAGCGCACCGTGGCCGAGCGCATCGTCTACGGCGCCTTGACCACCGTGCAGGAGAAGACCGGCGCCGACCCGGTCGCGGCGCTCAAGCGCGCCCTGGAGAACGTGCGTCCCGAGCTCGAGGTGCGCAGCCGCCGCGTGGGTGGCACCACCTACCAGGTCCCCGTCGAGGTCCGGCCGCGGCGCGCCACGACGCTGGCCATCCGCTGGCTTACCGACTTCGCCAAGAAGCGCCGGGAGAAGACCATGGCCGAGCGCCTGGCCAACGAGATCGTCGACGCGTCCAATGGGGTGGGGGCGGCGGTGAAGCGTCGCGAGGACATGGCCAAGATGGCCGAGTCGAACAAGGCGTTCGCGCACTACCGCTGGTAACTGAGGAGACCGACCCACCCATCATGGCTGCTGCCCGCGACATCGCCCTCGACAAGGTCCGCAACATTGGCATCATGGCGCACATCGATGCCGGCAAGACCACTACGACCGAGCGCATCCTCTACTACACCGGCAAGAACTACAAGATCGGTGAGGTCCACGAGGGCGCGGCGACCATGGACTGGATGGTCCAGGAGCAAGAGCGCGGCATCACCATCACGTCGGCGGCCACCACCTGCTACTGGAACGGCGTGCGCATCAACATCATCGACACGCCGGGCCACGTCGACTTCACCGTCGAGGTCGAGCGCTCGCTGCGCGTGCTCGACGGCGCCGTCGCGGTCTTCGACGCGGTGGCCGGGGTCGAGCCCCAGACCGAGACCGTGTGGCGCCAGGCCAACAAGTACCACGTGCCGCGCATCTGCTTCGTCAACAAGATGGACCGGGTCGGCGCCGACTTCTTCCGCTGCGTCGACATGATCCGGGACCGCCTGGACTGCGTGCCCGCGGTGGTGCAGCTGCCCATCGGGGCCGAGTCCCACTACGAGGGGCTGATCGACCTGACGACCATGCAGGCGATGGTGTGGCGCGACGAGGACAAGGGCGAGCACTACGACGTCATCGAGATCCCCGCCGAGTACCGCGAGCAGGCCGAGAAGTACCACACGGCGCTGCTGGACGTGCTGACGACCTTCGACGACTCCCTGATGGAGAAGGTGCTCGGCGACGAGGAGGTCACCTCGGCCGACATCCGCCGCGCCCTGCGCCAGGGGACCCTGGAGAGCCACTGCGTCCCGATCCTCAACGGCACCGCCTTCAAGAACAAGGGCGTCCAGCCCATGCTCGACGCGGTGGTCGACTTCCTGCCCTCGCCGCTGGACCTGCCCCCGACCCAGGGGACCAAGCCAGGCAAGGACGAGGTGCTCGAGCGCAAGCCCAGCGACGACGAGCCCTTCGCGGCGCTGGCCTTCAAGATCATGACCGACCCCTACGTGGGCAAGTTGACCTACCTGCGCGTCTACTCGGGCACCCTGGAGAAGGGCGACTCGGTCGTCAACACCACCAAGGGCCTGAAGAAGGAGCGCCTGGGCCGGCTGCTCCTGATGCACGCGAACAACCGCGAGGACCTCGACGCCATCCGCACCGGGGACATCGTGGCCGCCGTGGGCCTCAAGCAGGTCACCACGGGTGACACGCTGGCCACCCCGAGCGACCCCATCCAGCTCGAGACCCTGACCTTCCCCGAGCCCGTGATCCACGTGGCCGTGGAGCCCAAGACCAAGGCCGACCAGGAGAAGCTGGGCAAGGCCCTCTACGCGCTGAGCGAGGAGGACCCCACGTTCCGCGTGCGCACCGACGAGGAGACCGGCCAGACGGTCATCTCGGGGATGGGCGAGCTGCACCTGGAGGTGCTGGTCGACCGCATGCTGCGCGAGTTCAACGTCGACGCCAACGTCGGCAAGCCGCAGGTCGCCTACCGCGAGACCGTGCGCCAGAGCGTCCAGAAGGTCGAGGAGAAGTACGTCCGCCAGACCGGGGGCAAGGGCCAGTACGGGCACGTGGTGATCACCCTGGAGCCCACCGGCCCCGGTGGCGGCTACGAGTTCCTCGACGAGATCACCGGGGGCGTCATCCCCAAGGAGTACATTCCGGCCGTCAACCAGGGAATCCAGGAGGCGCTGACCTCGGGGGTCCTGGCGGGCTACCCGACCGTGGACGTGCGGGTGCGCCTGACCTTTGGCAGCTACCACGACGTCGACTCCTCGGAGATGGCCTTCAAGATCGCCGGGTCGATCGCCGTCAAGAAGGCCGCTCGCCTGGCCCATCCCGTCCTGCTCGAGCCGATCATGGCCGTCGAGGTCGTCACGCCCGAGGACTACATGGGCGACGTCATCGGTGACCTGTCCAGCCGCCGGGGCCGGATCGAGGGGATGGAGCAGCGGGGCAACTCGCAGGCGATTCGCGCTCAGGTGCCACTGGCGGACATGTTCGGCTACGCTACTGACCTGCGGTCGCGCACCCAGGGGCGCGCGACGTACACGATGCAGTTCCACTCGTACGCGGAGGTACCCGACGCGATCGCCAAGGAGATCGTCGCCAAGGTCACCGGCGCGTAGGAGGACTGGGCAACCAGTGCAAAATAGGTCCAAACCGTCGTCGGGGAGGGCCGCAAGAAACCCGACGGACCCACGGTGGGGCCGTCCAGAGACAGAAAGTTAGTCCCCGACAATGGCAAAGCAGAAGTTCGAGCGCACCAAGCCGCACATCAACATCGGGACGATGGGTCACATCGACCACGGCAAGACGACGCTGACCGCGGCCATCACCAAGGTCCTGTCCTCGCGCATCCCGGGCACCTCGTTCACGCCCTTCGACCAGATCGACAAGGCCCCCGAGGAGCGCCAGCGCGGCATCACGATCTCGATCGCCCACGTGGAGTACGAGACCGAGCACCGGCACTACGCCCACGTCGACATGCCCGGCCACGCCGACTACGTCAAGAACATGATCACCGGCGCCGCCCAGGTCGACGGCGCCATCCTGGTCGTCTCGGCGACTGACGGCCCGATGCCCCAGACCCGCGAGCACGTGCTGCTGGCCCGCCAGGTCGGCGTCCCCTACATCGTGGTGGCCCTGAACAAGGCCGACGCGGTCGAGGACGAGGAGCTGCTCGAGCTGGTCGAGATGGAGATCCGCGAGCTGCTGAACTCCTACGGCTTCCCCGGGGATGACACCCCGATCGTGCGCGTCTCGGCCCTCAAGGCCCTGGAGGGCGACGAGGAGTGGGGCAACAAGATCGTCGAGCTCATGGAGGCTGTCGACAGCTACATCCCCGAGCCCCAGCGCGCCACCGAGAAGCCCTTCTTGATGTCGATCGAGGACGTCATGACCATCACCGGACGCGGCACCGTCGTGACCGGCAAGGTCGAGCAGGGCGTCATCAAGGTCGGCGACGAGGTCGAGATCGTGGGCCTGCGCCCGACGGCCAAGACCACGGTGACCGGCATCGAGATGTTCCGCAAGCTGCTGGACCAGGGCCAGGCGGGCGACAACCTCGGGGCCCTGCTGCGCGGGACCAAGAAGGAGGAGGTCGAGCGCGGCCAGGTGCTGTGCAAGCCCGGCTCGATCACCCCGCACACCCAGTTCGAGGCCTCGGTCTACGTGCTGACCAAGGAGGAGGGCGGCCGCCACAAGCCGTTCTTCACCAACTACCGGCCGCAGTTCTACTTCCGCACCACGGACGTCACCGGCACCATCGAGCTGCCCGCGGGCACCGAGATGGTCATGCCGGGCGACAACACCGAGATGAACGTGACGCTCGGCAAGCCCATCGCCATGGAAGAGGGCCTGACCTTCTCCATCCGCGAGGGTGGCCGGACGGTCGGCTCGGGCCGCGTGACCAAGATCGTGAAGTAGCCCCGTGGCTGAGATGCGCCAGATGATCCGGATCCGGCTGAAGGCCTTCGACCACGAGGTACTCGACCAGTCGACCGCGAAGATCGTCCAGACGGTCGAGCGGACCAACGCCCGGGTCCAGGGCCCCGTGCCGCTGCCGACCGAGACCCACCGCTACACGGTGGTCCGCGGTCCGCACAAGCACAAGGACAGCCGCGAGCACTTCGAGATGCGCGTGCACAAGCGGCTGCTCGACATCGTGGACCACACGGCCAAGACGGTCGACTCGCTCCAGCGGCTCGACCTGCCGGCCGGGGTGGACATCGAGATCAAGATCCGCCAGGTGTGAGCCACGGCCCCGCCGGCATTGCGCCGGCGGGGCCCCGTGGTGTAGGGTGGGTAGCCCTCGCAAGAGGGCAGCAAGTGACGTGTCCGGTTGCCTCGCAAGAGGGACGCCGGACCGAACCAGTCGTGCGCTCCGTTCGGGTCTCCCGAACGGAGCGTCTGTCTGTCGGCAACCGACGGACGAGGAGAAGAGGTAGAGGTGGCGACCAAGGCGATCGTCGGCGAGAAGGTGGGCATGACCCAGGTCTGGGACGACCAGCACCGGGCCGTGCCCGTCACGGTGGTGCGGGTGGAGCCGGCCCGCGTGGTCCAGGTGAAGACCGGGGCCAAGGAGGGCTACAACGCCGTCCAGGTGACCTGGGGCACCCGGCGGCCCACGACCCTCAGCCAGCCCGAGCGCGGCCACTTCGCCAGCGCCGGGGTGACCCCGGGGACCGGCCTGGTCGAGCTGCGCCTGGAGGACGCCGCCCAGTACGCGGCGGGCCAGGAGATCGCCGCCGACGTCTTCAGCGTCGGCGAGCGCATCGACGCGACGGCCGTGTCCAAGGGCAAGGGCTTCGCCGGCGGGATGAAGCGCCACAACTTCAAGGGTCAGGGCGCGGCCCACGGCAACCACAAGCACCACCGGGCCCCGGGCTCCATCGGGGCCTGCGCGACGCCGGGGCGGGTGTTCAAGGGCACGCGGATGGCCGGGCGCATGGGCGGGACCCAGGTGACCACGACCAACCTCGAGGTGGTCGCCGTCGACCCCGAGCGCCAGGTGATCCTGGTCAAGGGGGCGGTTCCCGGACCCCGGGGCGGCGTCGTGGTGCTGCGGACCTCGGTGAAGAACCCGATGCGCGCCGGAGGTGTGCGATGAGCGAGACGACGCGGCTGCGCGGTCCGGTGGCCAAGGAGCGCCCGGCCCTGACGGCTCGCCAGGTGGAGCGCCGCAGCCTGGACGGCACGGTGCTCTCGGTGGTCGACCTGGCCCCCGAGGTCTTTGGCCGCGAGCCCAACGTGGCCCTGCTGCACCAGGTCGTGACGGCCCAGCTGGCCGCCCGGCGCGCGGGCACCCAGTCGACGCGCACGCGCGCCGAGGTGCGCGGTGGCGGCAAGAAGCCGTTCCGCCAGAAGGGCACCGGCAACGCCCGCCAGGGCACCATCCGCGCGCCCCAGTACCCCGGCGGGGGGATTGCCCTGGGCCCCAAGCCGCGCAGCTACGACCAGCGCACCCCCAAGAAGATGATCCGGGCCGCCCTCTACGGCGCCCTGTCGGACCGGGCCGCCGAGGGCCGCGTGGCCCTGATCGACTCCTACGACGCCTGGAGCGAGCCGCGCACCAAGGAGGCGCTGGCCGCCTTGGCCGCCCTCGGGCTGGCCGGCCGGGTCCTGGTGGTGCTGAGCCCCGCGGACCGCATCGCGCGCTACGCCTTCCGCAACCTCGGCGGGGCCACGACCATCGCGGCCGGTGAGCTGAGCGCCTACGACGTGCTGGCCGCCGACTGGATCCTCTTCAGCGACGCCACGCTGCCGGCGGGCGAAGGGAGCACCCATGCGTGAGCCGACGCAGATCCTGATCCACCCGGTGGTCTCCGAGAAGACCTACGCCCTCATGGAGCGCCACACGTACGTCTTCGTGGTCGACGACGGGGCCACCAAGATCGACGTGCGCAACGCCGTCGAGCAGGCCTTCAACGTCAAGGTCTCCAAGGTCAACACGCTGCGCCGGCGCGGCAAGACGACCCGCAGCCTGCGCACCGGCGTGCGCGGCGCGCGTCCCGACACCAAGCGGGCCATCGTCACCCTACGTTCGGGTGACTCGATCAACCTCTTCGAGAGCTAAAGGACCCCCATGGCACTGCGCGCGCGCAAACCCACCAGCCCGGGCCGCCGGTTCCAGACCGGCCCCGACTTCGCCGAGCTGACCCAGACGCGTCCCGAGAAGTCCCTGCTCGAGCCCCAGTCCTCGACCGGGGGCCGCAACGCCTACGGGCGCAAGACCTCGCGCCACCGCGGGGGCGGCCACAAGCGCCAGTACCGGGTCGTGGACTTCAAGCGCGACAAGGACGGGGTGCCCGGCCGCATCGCCACCATCGAGTACGACCCGAACCGCTCGTGCCGCATCGCCCTGGTGCACTACGCCGACGGCGAGAAGCGCTACATCCTGGCCGCGGCCGGCCTGAAGGTCGGCGACCGCGTCGAGTCGGGCCGCCGGGCCGACATCCGCACCGGCAACGCCCTGCCCCTGCGCTACATCCCGACCGGCTCGACCGTCCACAACGTCGAGCTGCGCCCGGGCGGCGGCGGCAAGATGGCCCGCAGCGCGGGCATGAGCGTCCAGCTGGTGGCCAAGGACGGCGACTACGCGACGCTGCGCCTGCCCTCGACCGAGATGCGCCGCGTGCCTATCGACTGCCGGGCGACCCTCGGGACCGTCGGGCACGCCGAGCACGAGCTGGTGAAGATCGGCAAGGCCGGGCGCAACCGCTGGCGCGGCGTGCGTCCCCAGACCCGCGGGGTGGCCATGAACCCCGTCGACCACCCGCTCGGCGGTGGCGAGGGCAAGACCTCCGGTGGTCGCCACCCGGTCTCGCCCTGGGGCCAGCCCGAGGGGCGCACTCGCCTGCCCAAGGCGTCCGACGCGCTCATCGTTCGCCGTCGTCGTGGTCGCGGATCGCGGAGGTAGGACATGTCACGCAGCCTGAAGAAGGGCCCCTTCATCGACGCCCACCTGCTCAAGAAGGTGGACGCCTTGAACGCGGCCAACGAGAAGCGGGTCGTCAAGACCTGGAGCCGGCGCTCCACGATCATCCCCGACATGGTCGGGCACACCTTCGCCGTCCACGACGGGCGCCGGCACGTGCCGGTGTACGTCAACGAGGCCATGGTGGGCCACAAGCTCGGTGAGTTCGCGCCCACGCGGACCTTCAAGTTCCACGCCGGCCAGGAGAAGGCGGGGCGTCGCTGATGACGGGTCCCAAGACCAACGAGCGCCCCGGGACCCGCGCGGTCCTGCGGGGCTACCGGATGTCGGCCTCCAAGGCGCGGGTCGTGCTGGACCTCATCCGGGGCCTGGACGTCCAGGCGGCCCACGAGGTCCTGTCCCTGACCACCCGCGAGGCGGCCCGCGTGATCGACAAGGTGCTGGCCTCGGCCGTCGCCAACGCGGTCAACAACGACGGCCTCGGGGCCGACGAGCTCTACGTGTCGGCCGCCTACGCCGACGAGGGCGCGACCCTGAAGCGCTTCTCGCCGCGGGCCCGGGGCCGGGCCGGCAAGATCGCCAAGCGCTCGTGCCACATCACGGTCATCGTGACGCGCCTGTCCGAGGAGCGCCTGGCCCTGGTGCGCGCCGCGCGCAGTGCCCAGGCGGCCGCCTCGCGCAGCCGCCGCGTGGCCTCCTCGCGCCGCAGCGCGGCGCGGGCGTCCAGCGCGCCGGCCGCCGACGAGGCCCCGCTCCTCGAGGAGCCGCAGGACGAGGTCGTGACCGACGAGACGCTCGACGAGGGCCCGGCGATCGAGGAGCCCGTCGCGGCCCCCGAGGACTCCGAGGCCACCGAGGACTCCGCGGCCGCCCAGGCCGGTGCCGACGAGCCCGCAGAGACGGAGGAGTAATGGGTCAGAAGGTCAATCCCTACGGGTTCCGTCTCGGGATCACCACCGACTGGAAGTCCCGGTGGTTCAAGGAGAAGGGCTACCGCGAGCTGGTGGTGGAGGACTGGCGCATCCGGGACTACCTGGTGCGTCAGCTCGAGAGCGCCGCGGTGAGCCGCATCGAGATCGAGCGCACCTCGGACCGGATCCGCGTCGACATCCACACCGCGCGCCCCGGGATCGTGATCGGGCGCCGCGGCGGCGAGGCCGACCGCCTGAAGAAGGAGCTCGAGCGCATCACGGGCCAGCGCAACCGCGTCTCGCTCAACATCCAGGAGATCAAGCAGCCCGAGCTCGACGCCGCGCTGATCGCCCAGGGCATCTGCGACCAGCTGGTGCGCCGCATCGCCTTCCGCCGCGCCATGAAGCGCGGCATCCAGACGGTCCAGAAGGCCGGGGCCCTCGGGGTGCGCATCCAGGCCTCCGGACGCCTGGGCGGCGCCGAGATGTCGCGCACCGAGTCCTACCGCGAGGGCCGCGTGCCCTTGCACACCCTGCGCGCCGACATCGACTACGGCTTCCGTGAGGCGCGCACCTCGACGGGGCGCATCGGCGTCAAGGTCTGGATCTACAAGGGCGACATCCTGCCCTACCAGCTCTCCAACAACGAGAAGATCGTGCGCGAGGCCGCCATGGCGGCCGGCGAGGCCGTGCCGGTGGGCGCGACCCCGGGGGCGCCCAAGGGCGTCGTGCGCGCCGGCGGCGGCCGCCGCCGGGCCGCGGCGACGACTCTCGAGGAGCACGAGCTCCTGGCGGCCGCCGACGAGGTCGAGGCCGTGATCAACGTGGAAGAGGACATCGAGCGGCGCACCGCCTCGGGGCGGGCCGACACGCCGCACTTTCGAAAGGACGTGGAGTAGCCATGCTGATGCCGCGCAGGGTGAAGCACCGCAAGCAGCAGCGGGGGCGGATGGGCGGCGTGGCCAAGGGCGGCACGGAGCTGACCTTCGGTGACTTCGGGATCCAGGCCCTCGAGGCCGGGTGGATCACGGCGCGCCAGATCGAGGCCGCCCGTATCGCCATGACCCGCCACGTCCGCCGCGGCGGCAAGGTCTGGATCCGGGTCTTCCCGGACAAGCCCGTGACCCAGAAGCCGGCCGAGACCCGCATGGGATCGGGCAAGGGCAACCCGGAGTTCTGGGTGGCCGTCGTCAAGCCCGGCCGCGTGATGTTCGAGCTGGGGGGGGTAGACGAGCCGCTGGCCCGGGCCGCCATGGAGCGCGCCATCCAGAAGCTGCCCATCAAGGCGAAGTTCGTCGTGCGTCCCGGAACCCACGGCACCCCGGAGGTGGCGATCTGATGGCCAAGACGAGCGAGCGACGGGCCGAGGTGCGCCAGCTGGGCGACGCCGAGCTGCTGGGCCGCCTGGCCGAGACGCGCCGGGAGCTGTTCAACCTGCGCTTCCAGCAGGCCACCGGCCAGCTGGACAACTCCGGACGACTGCGCGAGGTGCGCCGCGACATCGCGCGGCTGGCCACCCTGGTGCGCGAGCGGGAGATCGCGGCCGCTGAGGCCGAGGGAGAAGGTGCCTGATGGAACAAGCCGAGAACGGACCGGTGCGCGAGAATCCGCGCAAGGTGCGTGAGGGCATCGTCGTGTCGGACCGGATGGTCGACACGGTGGTGGTGGCCGTCATCGAGCGGGTGCGCCACCCGCGCTACGGCAAGACGGTCCAGCGCACCAAGAAGCTGTACGCGCACGACGGGGGCGCCGACGCCCACGTCGGTGACCGCGTCCGGGTCCAGGAGACCCGGCCGCTGTCCAAGACCAAGCGCTGGCGCGTGACCGAGATCGTGGAGCGGGCGCGATGATCCAGCAGGAGTCCCGGCTCAAGGTGGCCGACAACTCGGGGGCCAAAGAGGTGCTCTGCATCCGGGTCCTGGGCGGGTCGCGGCGCCGCTACGCGTCCATCGGAGACATCTTCATCGCCACGGTGAAGGACGCCATCCCCGGGGCCGCGGTCAAGAAGGGCGACGTGGTGCGCTGCGTCGTGGTGCGCACGGCCAAGGAGAAGCGGCGTCCCGACGGCTCGTACATCAAGTTCGACGAGAACGCCGCGGTGCTGATCAACGACCAGCTCCAGCCGCGGGGCACGCGCATCTTCGGCCCGGTGGGCCGGGAGCTGCGCGACAAGAAGTTCATGCGCATCATCTCGCTGGCTCCGGAGGTGCTCTGATGAAGATCCGCAAGGGCGATGAGGTCCTGGTGATCGCCGGCAAGTTCCGCGGGGAGCGCGCCATGGTCGAAGAGGCGCGTCCGCGCAGCGAGCAGGTCATCTTGGACGGCCTGAACATCGCCAAGCGCCACACCAAGCAGACCGGCTCGATGCTCCAGGCGGGCATCATCGACAAGCTCATGCCGATCCACGTGTCCAACGTCGCCCTGTGGTGCGACGGGCACAAGGGTCCGGCCAAGGTCGGCCACCGCGAGGTGGACGGCGTCAAGGTCCGCGTGTGCCGTTCGTGCGGGGAGGTGCTGTGAGTCATCCGCGACTGAAGGAGCGCTACGACCAGGAGATCCGGTCGTCGCTGCGCGACGAGCTGGGCCTGGCCAACATCATGCAGGTGCCGCGCCTGGAGAAGATCGTGGTCAACTCGGGCGTCGGGAGGGCGACCCAGCAGGCGTCGCTGATCGAGGGCGCCCAGCGCGACCTGGAGCAGATCACCGGCCAGAAGCCCGTGGTGACGCGGGCCAAGAAGTCGGTGGCCAGCTTCAAGGTGCGCACCGGCCAGCCCATTGGGGTCAAGGTGACCCTGCGCGGCGACCGGGCCTGGGAGTTCTTCGACCGCCTGGTGAGCCTGGCCATCCCGCGCATCCGGGACTTTCGGGGGCTGCCCCCCCGCTCGTTCGACGGGCACGGCAACTACACCTTCGGGATCAACGACCAGCTGATCTTCCCGGAGATCGACTACGACAAGATCGACGCGCCGCGCGGGTTCGACATCACGATCGTGACCACCGCGACCACCGACGAGCAGGGACGCGCGTTCTTGCGCGCCTTCGGCTTCCCCTTCAAGCAGGAGACACGATAGGTATGGCCAAGAAGGCTCTCCGGATCAAGCAGCAGCGCACCCCGAAGTTCTCGACGCGCGCCTATACCCGGTGCCAGCGCTGCGGTCGACCTCGATCGGTGTACCGCAAGTTCGGCCTGTGCCGCATCTGCCTGCGCACCATGGTGCACGCGGGCGAGGTTCCGGGCGTGACCAAGGCGAGCTGGTAGGAGGCACCATGACGATGACCGACCCCATCGCCGACATGCTCACGCGCATCCGCAACGCCAACGCGGCGGCGTTCGACCATGTCTCGATGCCCAGCTCCAAGCTCAAGGAGTCCCTGGCGGGGCTCTTGCAGCGCGAGGGATTCATCGCGAGCTTCCGCGTCACCCCCACCGAGGGGCGACCCGGCGCGACCCTGCGCATCGACCTGAAGTACGCCACCGACCGCACGCGCTCGATCGTCGGGCTCAAGCGGGTGTCGCGGCCCGGCCTGCGGATCTACCGCAAGTCGACCGAGATGCCCAAGGTGCTCGGCGGGGTGGGCGTGGCCGTGGTCTCCACGAGCCACGGCCTGATGACCGACCGCGAGGCCCGGCGGGCCAAGTTGGGCGGCGAGGTGCTCTGCTATGTCTGGTAACTCGAGCAAAGAGGAGGGCCATGTCACGGATCGGCCGTAGCCCGATCACCGTGCCCGACGGCGTGTCCGTCGCGGTGGCCGACGGCCAGGTGACCGTCACGGGACCCAACGGGGCCATGACGCGGCGCCTGCCCGAGGGCATCGCCGTGCACCAGGAGGGCGCCACGCTCTCGGTGACCCGCGCCAGCGACGAGACGGCCCACAAGGCCCTCCACGGGCTGACGCGGACGCTGGTGGCCAACATGGTGACCGGCGTCACCGCGGGCTGGACCAAGGAACTCGAGATCATCGGCGTGGGCTACCGCGCCGCGGCCAACGGCCCGGCGGCCCTGGACCTGTCGCTCGGCTTCTCCCACCCGGTGAGCTACGCGGCCCCCGCGGGCGTGACCTTCGAGGTCCCCTCACCCACGCGCATCGTGGTCAAGGGCGCCGACAAGGAGGTCGTGGGCCAGGTGGCCGCCTCCATCCGCAAGCTGCGCAAGCCCGAGCCCTACAAGGGCAAGGGCGTGCGCTACGCCGGGGAGCGCGTGCTGCGCAAGGCTGGAAAGGCGGCCAAGTAATGCGAACCACCCGTGAGCTGCGCCAGCGCCGGCACGCCCGGCTGCGCAAGCGCCTGTCCGGGACGCCCGAGCGGCCCCGCGTGGCCGTGAGCCGCTCGCGGCGGCACATCTCGGCCCAGATCATCGACGACGTCGCCGGCCGCACGCTGGTGGCCGTCTCGTCGGTCGAGCCCAGCCTGCGTGAGCTCGCGGGCGGCAACGTCGAGGGGGCCCAGGCCCTGGGCGCGGTCCTGGCCGAGCGCGCGCGCCAGGCCAACATCTCGGCCGTGGTCTTCGACCGCGGCGGCTACGACTACCACGGCCGGGTGGCCGCCTTTGCCGAGGCGCTGCGCGCCGGCGGACTGGAGTTCTGATGGATCTCGAGCAGTTTGAGGAACGCACCATCAAGGTGAACCGCGTGGCCAAGGTGGTCAAGGGTGGTCGGCGCTTCTCGTTCACCGCGCTGATGGTGATCGGGGACGGCGCCGGGCGCGTGGGGCTGGGCTACGGCAAGGCCAAGGAGGCTGGCCTGGCGGTCCAGAAGGGCATCGAGGAGGCGCGCAAGAACCTCTTCGAGGTGCCCCTGGCCGGCACGACGATCATCTACCCGGTGCTGGGCCAGGCCGGCGCGGGCCGGGTCCTGATGAAGCCGGCGGCTCCCGGCACCGGCGTGATCGCCGGCGGGGCGGCCCGGGCCATCTTGGAGATGGCCGGCGTCAAGGACATCGTCGCCAAGTCGCTGGGCTCGACCAACAGCATCAACGTGGCCCACGCCACCATCGCCGCCCTCAAGCAGCTGCGCCGCCCCGAGACCGTGGCCGCCCAGCGCGACCGGGCCCTCGACGAGGTGATCCCGAGCGGGACGCTGCGGGCCTACCGCGAGCGCCAGCGCGCCGGCGACCTGTTCAAGACGGAGGCCTCGTCGTGACCCAGCTCAAGGTGACCCAGGTCCGCTCGACCATCGCCACCAAGCCCAAGCACCGCGGGACGCTGCGGGCCCTCGGCCTGCGCCGCGTGGGCCAGTCCAACGTCCTGCCGGACCGGCCCGAGATCCGCGGCATGATCGCCCGGGTCCCGCACCTGATCAAAGTGGAAGAGGTGTCCGAGTGAGACTGCACGACCTGAAGCCCGCCGCGGGCTCGACCCACCGCAAGAAGGTGGTGGGGCGCGGCATCGGCGGCCACGGCGGCAAGACGGCGGGCCGGGGGACCAAGGGCCAGAAGGCCCGGCGCACGATCCCGGCCGGCTTCGAGGGCGGCCAGCTCCCGATCCTGGCGCGCATCCCCAAGCTCAAGGGGTTCACCAACCCGTTCCGCGTGTCCTACACGCCGGTCAACCTCGACGCCCTGAGCGCCCTGGGTCTGGCCGAGGTCGACGTGGCGGCCCTGGTCGCCGCGGGCCTGGCCCGGCGCGGTGACCTGGTCAAGGTCCTCGGGCGCGGCGAGCTGCACGCGCCGGTGGCCCTGAGCGTGCACGCCGTGTCGGCGAGCGCCCGCGCGGCCATCGAGGCCGCTGGCGGCTCGGTGACCATCTTGGACAAGCCGTTCGCCGTGCGGCCCCCGGCCGCCGGGAACCAGCACCAGAACCGCTGACGCCCGTGCTGCGCCGACTCGGGAACATCTTCCGCGTACCGGACCTGCGCAACAAGGTCCTGTTCACGCTGGGCATCATCTGCCTCTACCAGCTGGGCGCCAACCTGCCCATCCCGGGGGTCAGCTGGTCCCAGGTCCGGGTGCTGCAGTCCAAGGCCGGCGCGAGCGGCGTCCTGGGCTTCCTCAACCTGTTCTCCGGCGGCGCGCTGACGCGCCTGGCGGTGTTCGGCCTGGGGGTCATGCCCTACATCACGTCGACCATCGTCATCCAGCTGCTCACGACCGTCATCCCCAAGCTGACCGAGTGGCGGGACCAGGGGGCCGTGGGCGAGAAGAAGATCACCCAGACGACGCGGTACCTGACGATCGGCCTGGCCCTCCTGCAGTCGACCGGCCTGATCTACGCCTTCCACGGCCACGACCAGGCGCTGCTGGGCTTCACCATCGACCTGATCCCCAAGTTCAACCTGGCGCTCGGGCTGTTCATGGTGGCCATCCTCACGGCGGGCACCGCCTTCGTCATGTGGCTGGCCGAGCTCATCACCCAGCGCGGCATCGGCCAGGGGATGAGCCTGCTGATCTTCGCCAACGTCGTGGCGGGCCTGCCCTCGGGGGGCCGGGCCGTCTACGCCGAGGGCGGGATGCTCAAGTTCGTGGTGCTGGTCATCGTGTCCATCGCCCTGCTGGTCCTGATCGTCTTCATGGACAACGGCCAGCGGCGCATCCCGGTGACCTTCGCCCGCCGCGTGGTCGGCCGCCGCGAGATGGGGGGCAACTCCACCTACATCCCGCTCAAGGTCAACCAGTCCGGCGTGATCCCGATCATCTTCGCCTCCTCGGTGCTCTACATCCCGGTGCTGCTGAGCAACGTGGTGCCCTGGGCGAGCTTCCAGCACTTCGTGAACTCGTCGCTCCAGCCGACCAACTTCTTCTACATCCTCTCGGACTTCCTGCTGATCGTGGCCTTCACGTTCTTCTACGTGTACATCGCCTTCGAGCCCCACCAGCAGGCCGAGCTGCTGCGCCAGCAGGGCGGCTTCGTGCCCGGCATCCGTCCGGGCCTGCCCACCGAGCGCTACTTCGCCAAGATGCTCTCGCGCCTGACGACCGTGGGCGCGGTGTTCCTGGCCGGGGTGGCCGTGGTGCCCTCGGTGCTGATGGCCCTGTGGCACATCAACCGGTTCCCGTACTACGGCACGACGCTGCTGATCGCGGTCGGCGTCGCGCTCGAGACCATGCGCCAGATCGACAGCCAGCTGATGATGCGCAACTACGAGGGCTTCCTGAAGCGCTGACATGAGACGCCTGATCCTGGTGGTGCTCGGCAAGCAAGGCGCGGGCAAGGGGACGCAGTGCGAGCGCCTGTCGGCCGCCTACGGCCTGCCCCACGTCTCGACCGGCGACATCCTGCGGGCCGCCGTGCGGGCCGCCAGCCCCCTCGGGCTCGAGGTGGCCGCGGTGCTGGAGGCCGGGGCCCTGGTCTCCGACGAGCTGGTCAACCGGCTGGTCGCCGATCGCCTGGCCCAGGCCGATGCCGCGCCCGGCGTGCTGCTCGACGGCTACCCGCGCACCCGGGGCCAGGCCGAGGCCCTCGAGGAGATCGTCGCCCCCGACCAGGTGAGCGCCTGCCTCGACCTGGCCATCGACGTCGAGGTGGCCACGGCCCGCCTGGCCGCGCGCCGGGTCTGCGCGAGCTGCGGGGCCATCTACCGCGTCGGGGACCCCGAGGCCGACAGTGGCGTGTGCTCGGTGTGCGGGGGCGCCGTCGTCCAGCGGGCCGACGACCGCCCCGAGGCCATCGCCGAGCGCCTGGCCGTCTACGAGCGCGACACCGCGCCCCTGCTCGACTACTACCGCGAGCGCGGTGTCCTGGCCCACGTGGATGGGGCGGCCGGGCTCGACGAGGTGACCGCCGCCCTGCGCGCGGCCATCGACGCCCGGGTGGTGCCATGAGGCGCTCGCCCGACGAGCTGGCCAAGATGCGCCGGGCCGGGCGCGTCGTGGCCGAGATCCACGAGGCGACCCGGGCCGCGATCGCTCCGGGCGTGACCACGGCCCGGCTCAACGAGGTGGCCGCCGAGGTCCTCGAGCGGCGCGGGGCGCGCTCGAACTTCCTGGGCTACCACGGCTTCCCGGCGGTGATCTGCACCAGCCCGAACGCCATGATCGTCCACGGGATCCCCGGTGACTACACGCTGGTCGAGGGCGACATCCTCTCGGTGGACTGCGGCGCGATCGTCGAGGGCTACCACGGCGACGCCGCCTACACGGCGGGCGTGGGCACCATCGACGCGGCCTCGGCCCGCCTGCTGGAGGTCACCGAGCGCTCGCTGTGGGCCGGCATCGCCCAGATGGTCGCCGGCCACCGCCTCCACGAGGTGGGGCGCGCCGTCCAGGAGGTCGCCGAGGCGGCCGGCTACTCGGTGGTGCGCGAGTACGTGGGCCACGCCATCGGCACGGCCATGCACGAGACCCCCCAGGTCCCCAACTACTGGCCCGGCACCCCGGGGCCGACGCTGAAGACCGGGATGGTCTTCGCCATCGAGCCCATGGTGAACATCGGGGGGCCCGACACCTACACCCTGGAGGACGGGTGGGGCGTCATGACGGTCGACGGGTCACTCTCGGCCCACTTCGAGCACACCGTCGCGGTGACCGACGACGGTCCCGAGGTCTTCACCATCCTGTAGCGGCCAGGCGGGCCAGCGCCGCGTCGGTGCGCGCCCCCCACCAGAACAGGTCACGCCCGTCGAGCAGGCGCACCGGGGCGATCGCCGACAGCTCGGCCACGTGGCGGGGCCCGAAGGGGTAGGGCTCCGAAGGTGCGAGCAGCAGGTCGGGGCGCCGCAGGGCGACCGCGGCGAGCTCGCGGCGCGGGTAGGGTCCCGCGCCGGCCAGCACGTTGGAACAGCCCACCTGGGCCAGCAGGGACGTCGCGTAGGTCGGGGCGCCCAGGAAGATCCAGGGGCGCCGCCAGATGACGACGGCGACGCGGCGCTGCGGGCGCGGGGGCGCCGGGCGGGGCAGCGGCGCCCAGGCGGTCCCCGTGGCCGCGGCCAGGGCCCCGAGCGCCGTGTCGCGGCTGGCCAGGCCGGTGACGGCCAGGGCCAAGGTGGTCAGCCCCCCCGCGCGCAGCGCCTGGTCGTCGTCGCGGCGGTTCTCCTCCTCGTCCAGGACGACCAGGTCCGGCGCGAGCGCCGCGATGCGGGCGAGGTCGGGGTCCTTGGTCCCCCCCACCACGACGGCCCCGGGGACCGGCGGGCAAAAGCGCGTCACCCCCACCGGGGCGATCCCCCAGGCCACCAGCGTCTCGGTGACCGAGGGGACCAGGCTGACCAGGCGCACTAGCTGTCGGGGTGGGCGCGGTCGTGGTAGCGCTGGGCGAACAGGGCGGCCTCGGTGCGCCGCTGGAAGCCCAGCTTGGCCAGCAGGTTGGACACGTAGTTCTTGACCGTCTTCTCGGCCAGGAACATCTCGGCGGCGATCTCGCGGTTGGACAGCCCCTCGCTCAACAGCTCGAGGATCCGGTGCTCCTGGTGGCTGAGGCTCTCCAAGCGCATGTCCTCGCTGATCTGGCGGCGCAGGCGCTCGCGGGCCCGCTCGATCTGGTCGGGCGTCAGCAGCATCTCGCCGGCCGCCGCCCGGCGCACCGCGTCCACCAGGTCCTCGCCGCGCACGTTCTTGAGCACGTAGCCGCGCGCCCCGGCCAGCACCGAGGCCGACAGGGCCTCCGAGTCGGCGAACGAGGTCAGGATCAGGCAGGCCAGGTCCAGGCGGCGGTCGCGCAGGGAGCGGCACAGGTCGACCCCGCTGCCGTCGGGCAGGCGTACGTCGAGCACGGCCACGTCGACGTCGTCGAGGGGCACGACCTCGGCCTCGGCGACCGTGCCGGCCTCGGCCACCACGACCAGGTCCGGGTGGGACTCGAAGAGCTCGCGCAGCCCCCGGCGCACGATCTCGTGGTCGTCGACCAGGAAGATGCGGGTCACGTCAGGCCATCCGCCGCGCCGTCCACCGCACCAGTGTGCCACGGCCGGGCTCCGACTCGACCTGGCAGGACCCCCCGAGGCGGTGGGCGCGCTCGCGCAGGTTGCGCAGGCCCCGGCCGGGACCGACCGGGGTCACGAACCCGACGCCGTCGTCGCGGATCTCCAGGACCAGCAGATCGCCCTCGGCGCGCAGGGAGACCGCCAGGGAGCTGGCGCGCGCGTGGCGGGCCACGTTGGCCAGGACCTCGCGCAGCGCCTGGAGGGTGTGGCGCGCGACCCGGCTGGTCACCTCGAGGGTCGGCTCGGCCAGGGTCAGGGTGACGGCGACCCCCAAGCGTGTGGCCACCTCCTCGACCATGGCGCGCAGGCGCGCGGTCAGCTCGCTGGCGTCGACCTCGTCGGCGTCGATGGCGAAGATCGTGGTGCGGATCTCCTGGATCGTCTCGTCGAGCTCGTCGATGGCCCGGTCGATGCGCTCGCGGTCCTCGTCGGCCAGCGCCGAGCGCAGCGTCACCTGGAGGCCCAGGCCGACCGCGAAGAGCCGCTGGATGACCGTGTCGTGCAGTTCGCGCGCCAGGCGCTCGCGCTCGGCGGCCAGGGTCAGCTCGTGCTGGCGGTCCCGCAGGGCGGCCTGATCGACGGCCAGGCCGGCCGCGCGCCCGAAGGACTCCACCAGCGCCTGGTCGTCCTCGCTGAAGGGCGCGCCGTCCTCGCGGTCGGCCAGGTAGAGGTTGCCCAGGACGTGGCCGTCGCTGGCCTGGACCGGGACCCCGCAGAAGCGGCGCATCGTCGGGTGGCCGGGCGGGAAGCCGACCGCGCCGGGCTCGGCGGCCAGGTCGTCGACGCGGACCGCGGCGGCGCGCGCGATCACCTGGCCGAGGACCCCGCGGCCGCTGGGGGGCGAGCCGATGGCCGCCGCCTCCTCCTCGCTCAGGCCCGAGGTGACGAAGCGCGCCAGGTGCCGCCCGTCGGGCCCCAGCACCCCGAGGGCCCCGTAGCGCGCGCCGACCAGGCGTCGGGCGCTGTCGACCACCAGCTGCAGCAGGCTGGACAGGTCGGCGTCGGACTCGAGGGCCAGCATCGCCTCGATGAGCCCGTAGAGCCGCTCGGGGTCGCCGATCCGGTGGTAGGGCACGGTCCCAGCCTGGCACAGGTGCCAGCTCAGCCGACGCGCTCTCCCGACACGACGGTCAAGGGCAGCTCGATCAGGCGGGCACCGGCCGCCACCGCCCGGGTCAGCGCCTCGCTCAAGGTGAACTCGGTCTCGGGCAGGGCGGCGATCCCCGAGCCCATGACCGACCAGGTGGCGCCGTCGTCCTCCAGCCCGTCGATCTGGACGCTCAGGACGTCGCCGCGCTGGGCGGCCGTGATCACGGCGTCCTCGGTGCTGGCCAGCAGCAGGTGGTGGTCGTCGGTGACGGCGATGCGGGCCGGCAGGGCGGCCGGCAGGCAGCGCACCGAGATGATCACGCGGGCTAGCGCAGCCCGACGCAGGCGCGCCAGGCAGTCGCTGCGCGGCAGCGTCATGCGCCGCACCCGCCGGGGCGCACCGGTCATGGGTCCAGCATGCCGGTTGGCGCGCGCGGGCTGGTAGGGTCAGGGGTCACATTTCACCGCGTGGGGGCGCTCTTTTGCGCCCGGGCGAAAAAACGGTAGAATGGTCACCCGGCCCGTGGCGACCTCGGTCGCTGGCGTGTGGTCGGTCACGTCGCACAGAAGGAGATGGACCTGAGCAAGCCGAAAGAGGACGCGTTCACCGTCGAGGGGACCGTGGTCGAGCCTCTGCCCAACGCGATGTTCCGCGTAGAACTGGAGAACGGGCACACCGTGCTCGCGCACTCCTCGGGCAAGATGCGCATGCACCGGATCCGCATCCTGCCCGGTGACAAGGTGCAGGTCGAGATCACCCCCTACGACATGTCCCGTGGGCGCATCACCTATCGGTACAAGTGAGGTCAGCAGACATGAAGGTTCGCGCCAGCGTCAAGACGATGTGTGAGAAGTGCAAGGTGATCCGACGGGGCGGTCACGTCCGCGTCATCTGCGAGAACCCCCGGCACAAGCAGCGCCAGGGTTAGGAGAGAGAATGGCCCGTATTGCCGGTGTCGACATCCCGCGCGAGAAGCGCACGGTGATCGCCCTGACCTACATCTTCGGGATCGGCCCCACCACGGCCACCCAGATCTGCGCCGCCACCGGGGTCGACGAGTCGATCCGGGTGCGTGACCTCACCGACGGTGACGTCAACAAGCTGCGCACCTACATCGACCAGAACGTGACCGTCGAGGGCGACCTGCGCCGCGACGTCGCCCAGGACATCAAGCGCAAGATGGAGATCAACTCCCTGCAGGGGATCCGGCACCGCAAGGGCCTGCCGGTGCACGGCCAGCGCACGCGCACCAACGCCCGCACCCGCAAGGGTCCCAAGCGCACGGTGGCCGGCAAGAAGAAGGTGACCAAGTAATGGCCAAGCCCACTGCCTCCGCCGCGCGCAAGACGCGCCGCCGCGATCGCAAGAACGTGGCCTTCGGCGTGGCCCACATCAAGAGCTCATTCAACAACACGATCGTCTCGATCACCGACCCCGAGGGCAACGTGCTGTCGTGGGCCTCGTCGGGCAACGTCGGCTTCAAGGGGTCGCGCAAGTCGACGCCCTTCGCCGCCCAGCTGGCCGCCGAGAAGTGCGCCCGCGCGGCCATGGAGCACGGGGTCAAGAAGGTCGACGTGCTGGTGCGCGGCCCGGGCTCGGGTCGCGAGACCGCCATCCGCTCGATCGCCGCGGCCGGCATCGAGGTCGTGGCCATCAAGGACGTGACGCCGCTGCCCCACAACGGCTGCCGGCCCAAGAAGCGTCGGCGGGGGTAGGGACATGGCTCGCTACACCGGACCCGTCTGCCGCCTGTGCCGCCGCGAGCGGACCAAGCTCTTTTTGAAGGGCGAGCGCTGCCTGTCGCTCAAGTGCCCGGTCTCGGAGAACTCCGACCGCCAGGCGCGCGCCTACCCGCCCGGGATGCACGGCCGCGACCGCCAGCGCCAGGGCTCCGAGTACCTGGTCCAGCTGCGCGAGAAGCAGAAGGCCCGGCGCACCTACGGCCTGCTCGAGAAGCAGTTCCGCAACCTCTACGAGGAGGCCAACCGCCGACCCGGCGTCACCGGCACCAACCTGCTGCAGTTCCTGGAACTGCGCCTGGACAACGTGACCTACCGCTCCGGGTGGGGTGCCTCGCGCGCCCAGGCCCGCCAGCTGGTGCGCCACGGCCACGTGACCGTCAACGGCAAGCGCGTCACCATCCCGAGCTTCCGGGTGCGCCCGGGCGACGCCGTGAGCCTCAAGGGCGCCACGCGCGACAACTTCAACGTGCGGCGCAATCGCGACGTCCTCGACCGCTCGGTCCCCGGGTGGCTCGAGACCAGCGAGGACGGCTTCGCGGTGACCATCCGCATCGTCCCCCAGCGCGAGCAGATCGACGAGTCGATCCGCGAGCAGCTCATCGTCGAGCTCTACTCCAAGTAAGCCGGCAGCGAGGTTTCCATGCTCATCATCCAACGACCCACCATCGAGGCCCTCGGCGAGGAGGAGGCCAACCGCCAGTCCTTCGCCATCGGGCCCCTGGACCCCGGCTTCGGGCACACCCTGGGCAACGCCCTGCGGCGCACCCTGCTCTCGTCGATCCCGGGCGCCGCGGCCACGCGCGTCAAGTTCGACAGCGTGCTCCACGAGTTCGGCGTGATCGAGGGCGTCAAGGAGGACGTCCAGGACATCTGCCTGAACCTGAAGGACCTCCTGGTGCGCGTGCACAGCGACGAGCCTGTCGTGCTGCGCCTCGACAAGCGCGGCGAGGGCCCGGTCCTGGCCGCCGACCTGTCCACGACGGCCGACGTCGAGGTTCTCAACGGGGACCTGCACCTGGCCTACCTGACCAGCGCCAAGGCGGCGCTCGGCTTCGAGCTCACCGTTGAGCGCGGCAAGGGCTACGTGGGCGCCGAGTTCAACAAGTCGGGCGCGGCGATCGGGGTCATCCCGCTGGACGCGATCTTCTCGCCGGTGCGCCGCGTGAGCTTCCACGTCGACCCGGTGCGCGCCGACCAGTCCAAGGACTTCGACCGCCTGGTCCTGGAGGTGGAGACCGACGGCTCGATCAGCCCGTCGGAGGCTCTGGCCTCGGCGGCCAAGACGCTGGGCTCTCTGGTCGAGCTGATCGCCAGCTTCGACGAGGCGGCTCCCGCCCTGGAGCTCGGCGACGTGGGCTCGGCCCAGGCCGCCGCCAGCGAGCTGGACGTGCGCATCGAGGAGCTCGGCCTGACCGAGCGCTCGCGCAACTGCCTCAAGCGGGCCGGCATCAACACCGTGGCCCAGCTGGTCAACGCCACCGAGCGGGACCTGACCTCGATCACCAACTTCGGCGCCACCTCGCTGCGCGACGTCGTCGAGCGGCTGGGCGAGCGCGGGCTGGTCCTGCGAGTGGAGGACTGACATGCGCGCCACCCCCAAGCGCGGCCGCCGCTTCGGCGGAGACGCCGCCCACCAGAAGGCCATGTTCGCCAACCTGGTGGCCTCGATGATCGCCGCCGAGTCGATCGTCACCACCGAGGCCAAGGCCAAGGCCCTGCGCCCGGTCGTCGAGAAGGTGGTCACCACCGCCAAGAACGCCCCCGAGGGATCGGTGGCGGCGCACCGGCGCGTGGTGGCGCTGATCCGCGACAAGGACATGGCCAAGAAGCTCTTCGACGAGATCGCCCCGCGCTACGCGGACCGGCCCGGCGGCTACACCCGCATCCTCAAGCTCGGGCCCCGTCTGGGCGACAACGCCCCGATGGCGCGCATCGAGTTCGTCTGAGCCCATGGCGGCCACCCGCCGGTGGCGCCTGGACATCGCCTACGACGGAGCCGGCTTCTCGGGCTTCGCGCCCCAGCCCGGGCGCCGCACGGTGGTCGGCGTGCTCGGGGAGGCCCTGGCGCGCGTGGCGCGCCAGGAGGCCCCGCCCTACCTGATCGGCGCGGGCCGCACCGACACCGGGGTGCACGCGCTGGGCCAGGTGGTCTCGACGGACCTGCCCGGCGACCTGGGGCCCGACGTGCTCGTCGGGCACCTGAACGCCCTGGTGCGCCCGGATCTCGTGGTGCGCCAGGCCCGGATCCTCGAGGGTTTCGACGCGCGCCGTGACGCGCTGTGGCGCGCCTATCGCTACCGCGTCGTCGAGGGGCCGGCCACCAGCCTGGTGAGCGCGCACGCCTGGGTGGTGCCCGGGCCGCTGGACCTGGCGGCCATGGACCAGGCGGCCGCGGTGCTGCTGGGCGAGCACGACTTTCGCGCGTTCTGCCGGCGCCCGCCCGACAAGAGCGCGGCCGATCCCCTGGTGCGCCGCGTCGTGGCGGCGCGCTGGCGCGCGGGGGGCGACGACCTGGCCCTGGGGGCGGACCGCTACCTGCTCTTCGACATCGTGGCCAACGCCTTCTGCCACCACCAGGTGCGCACTCTGAGCGCCTTCCTCGTCGAGGTCGGGCGGCACCGCCGCAGCGCCGAGGATCTGGCCGCACGCCTGGGAGCGCCGGCGCGCGACGGCCTGCCGGCCCTGGCCCCCCCGGGGGGGCTCAGCCTGCTGGCCGTCGGGTATGACGAGGAGCACGGCGGTGCGTCGGGAGCATCACGCGAGGTCGGGCTCTCCCCCTAGCGTCGCGCCGATCCGGTGCCGATGGCGGCGGCTGGAGACTTGTGAAGCGGTGCACACCTCTGGACGTCGCTGGAGGGCTGGTGTACGGTTCGGGAAAAGTCAACGGGGGGGTTGCTTATGAAGTTGAGGCGAGCGTGGTGGATGGCGGTCGCCATTGGATCACTGACCATTTCAGGTATGGTCTCGGTCCCCGCGGGGTCGGCCCCGCCGATGAACTGGAGCGCCTACTACTGGGGCCAGTACAGCCTCGGCGGACCTATCCCTGCCGGCACGGTCGCGAGTGGCACGGCGAGTTTTGACTTCTCCCCGGGCTACGTGGCGCTGCTGTCGACGACCAGTCCTGGCCTGACCGGGGACCTCACGGGAAAGACCCTGGACGCCAGCTTCACCATCTCGGGGCTCAACAACGCAGTGTTGGAGTACATCGGTGAAGCGACGACAGCGACAAAGTCGTGCACTTCAACCAAGGTGCGATTCTACTTCTCGTCGTCTGCGATGTCGGGTCCCAGTTTCCCGGCGCCCGGGCCACTCGGCACGTCGGGGAACCCGGCATTCGGCTCGACGCCGTCGGCCTACTACTCGCACTCGTGGTGGTCGACCGGCAGCAATGCAGTGACGTTATGCACCAACACCGGGGTCCTGACCCTTTCCGTGAATCTCGGCACCTTGGCCAACTGGAGTGACTGGAATGGGAAGTTAGCCAATGGGAGCGCCGACCTGCAGACCAGTTTCCTCAATGCGGTGTCCCACGTGTCCTCGGTGGGCCTCTCGTTCGGGGGCGGCTCGTTCTTTGAGAATGGCGTGACGTCCACCAACGGCTCGGGAACCTTCACTCTGAACAGCTTCACCGATTAGTAGGCCTGACAGCCAGCCAGCCACCCGCCACGATGCGGTCGAGGCGGGTGGCTGGCGGTGGTGCGGTGGCCGGCACGAGGGATAACGGCGGCTCCAGTCCGCGCAGTTAGTGACTGGTCAATGTACGTAGCCGCCAGCGAGGTTTCGGGCACGACAGGTGCCACCACTGGGGCGGATGTCGACCGTAAGGCGCACATTTGCTGGTGTTCCTGCTCGCTGAAGGTCAACGTGGGGCGAGGGATCAGGCGGGGAGAGTTTGCGCCTGGCGATCGAGAACAACCGGACTGCCGAGGTCGAGCGCTGTCCTGCGCAGAGTCGCCGGGTGGCAAACGCAGCGACAGGGGCGGACCCAAAGGTCGCTGCCCCTCCCGCCACCACTGGCGGCAGCCGATGTGACGGGCGTTGTGGTTGCTGAATGGCCGACCTGCTGCATGTGGCCGTGCGTGCGTGCACGGTGTGCGGCGCCAGCCCCCACTCTAGAATGCGCATCACGTCAAGGCGCCGAGGCAGGGTGACGACGTGATCATGGACGGCGCGCCCTAGCCTCGAGGCCAAGCTTTACGAGAGCTCGGGGGCGCGCCGGGGGAGGGGGGGGTCCAATGGCCACGACGACCAGTGCCGCGAGCGGTTCCGACCACGAGGCCAGCGACCGCCGGCTGCGCCGGGTCCTGTCGCGCAGCCAGCTGCTGATGCTGTCCCTGGGGGCCATCATCGGCTCGGGGTGGCTGTTCTCGGCCATGACGGCCGACACCCTGGCCGGGCCGGCGTCCTACGTCTCGTGGATCGTCGGGGGCGTGCTGGTGCTGCTGATCGCGGTGGCCTACGCCGAGGTGGCGACCATGCTGCCGCGCTCGGGGGCCATCGTGCGCTACCCCCACCTGACCCACGGGGGCTACACCGGGTTCATCCTGGGCTGGGCCTACCTGCTGGCTAGCGCCTCGGTGCCGGCCATCGAGGCCATCGCCACCGTGCAGTACATCGGGCCCCAAGCGCCCGCCAGCTGGCACCTGCTGGAGTCGCCGGTGACGACCTCGTCGATCCTCCACTTCCCCGAGGGCTGGCTGTTCACGGTCTTCTTGCTGCTGGTCTTCTTCTTCATCAACCTCTATGGGGCGCGGTTCCTGGGCCGCCTGAACAACACCGTCATGGTCTGGAAGATCCTGATGCCGGTGGCGACCTTCATCCTGATCTTCTTCCTGTCGTTCCACTCGGGCAACTTCTCGCCTCCCGGGGGCCAGGCGATCGCCGGCTGGCACGAGGTCTTCTACATCATCCCGGGCGCTGGGATCATCTTCTCCTACCTGGGGTTCCGCCAGGCGCTGGACTTCGGCGGCGAGGCGCGCAACCCCCAGCGCGACATCCCCTTCGCGACCGTGGTCTCGGTCCTGATCGGGATCGTCATCTACACGCTGCTGCAGATCGCCTTCACCGGGGGGATCGTCTGGCACTACTTCGGGATCGCCACCAACGACTACGCGGCCCTGGGGTCGCCCTCCACGGCGGCCGCGCACGTGCTGGTCACCGCGAGCCCGTTCTTCGCCATCATGAAGGCCTCGGGCGTCGCCTTCCTGGTGTCGGTGATGTCCTACCTGCTCATCGCCGACGCCTTCGTCTCCCCGATCGGCACCGGCTACATCTACCTGGGCACCGGGGGGCGCACCATCTACGGCATGGGAGTCTCGGGCTACGTGCCGTCGGCCGCGACGCGCGTCAGCCGGCGTACCCGGGTCCCCTGGGTGGCGCTGCTGGCGTCGTTCCTGGTGGCCGTGGCCTTCGTCTCGCCCAACAAGAGCTGGTTCTCCCTGGTCGGCATCATCACCTCGATGACGGTGTTCACCTACATCATGGGCGGCGTCTCCCTCCAGATCTTCCGCCGTACCGCCCCCGACCTGGCGCGCCCCTTCCGGCTCGGCGGGGCCGCCCTGTGGTCGCCGCTGGCGTTCCTGGCCGCGACCGCCATCGTCTACTGGTCGGGCTTCACCACCGACATCGAGCTGGTGGCCCTGCTGTTCATCGGCCTGCCGCTGTACACCTGGTTCTTCGCCGGGCCCCGGGGCTACATGCACCGCGGGGCGGCGCTCGCCGTGGGGGCCGTGTTCCTGGTGGCCTGGGTCCTCCTGATGCACTGGGGCCACTGGGTGCTCTCGTCGGCTGTTGCCACCAACCCGGCCCAGCACGCTCCCTTCGTCGTGTGGTACGCGCTGGTCGCCGTCGCCGTCTACGGCTTCACCGGGCTGTGCTGGCTCTTCGGCAGCACCGAGGGCCGCCACCTGATCGTCCGCTCCCTCTGGCTGATCACCTACATCCTGGCCGAGGTGCTGCTCTCCTACTACGGGGCCTTCGGCGTCACCGCGCACGTCCCGAAGCTCCTCACCTTCCCCATCGACACGATCTGGGCGCTGGTGATCGGCCTGGTCTGCTACTACTGGGCCGTCGCCAGCGGCTACGAGACCGACGAGATCCGCGCGATCACCGCCTCGGGGTCGGGCCTGGTGCTCGGAGATCCCTCCGCGGACGACTAGGACGCCGCGCCGGCGCCCGGGTCGCGACGGGTGCTGGTCGATAGGCTCGCGGAGATGACTGAACCGACTGCTCCCCTGCGCCCCCAAGACGACCTGTTCCGCCACGTGAACGCGGCGTGGCTGGCCGAGACCTCCATCCCGGCCGACCGCTCGCGCTACGGGTCCTTCCACGAGCTGGCCGACGCCGCCGAGATCGCCGCGCGCGCGATCCTCGAGGAGTGCCGGGAGGCCGCGCCGGGCACCGAGGCGCGCCAGATCGGCGACCTCTACGCGAGCTTCCTGGACGAGGAGCGCGTCGAGGCCCTGGGCGCGACCCCGATCGCGGCCCCGCTGGCCGAGGTCGCGGCGGTCTCCTCCCTCGACGAGTTGGTGGCCCTGCTCGGGCGCCTCGAGCGCAACGAGGTCGGCGGCTTCTACGCCACCTACGTCGACCAGGACCCCGGCGACTCCGAGCGCTACCGCGTGCTGCTCGAGCAGGGGGGCATCTCGCTGCCCGACGAGAGCTACTACCGCGAGGAGCACTTCGCCAGCGTGCGCCAGGCCTTCGTGGCCCACGTGGCCCGCTCGCTGGCCCTGGCCGGCCTCGACGAGGTCGACGCGCGCGCGGCGCGCGTCCTGGAGCTCGAGACGGCCCTGGCGGCGGGCCACTGGGACCAGGTGGCCTCGCGCGACGCGGTCAAGACCTACAACCTGATGTCCTTTGACGCCCTGGCGGGCGTCGTCGGCCCGCACCTGGCCACCTGGCGCCAGGCCCTCGGCGCACCCGCGGCCGCCTTCGACGAGGTGGTGGTGCGCCAGCCGAGCTTCGCCGAGACCCTGGCGGCCCAGCTGGTCGAGGACCGCCTGGCGGCCTGGCGCGACTGGCTGGCCTGGCGGGTCGTGCGGGCGGCCTCGCCCTACCTGTCGGCGGCCTTCGTCGAGGCCCACTTCGACTTCTACGGGCGCACCCTGACCGGCCAGCCCGAGCAGCGGGCCCGCTGGAAGCGTGGCGTGGCCCTGGTCGAGGGGACCCTCGGCGAGGCGCTCGGCCGGCTCTACGTGGAGCGCCACTTCGCTCCCGCGGCCAAGGCCCGCATGGACGGGCTGGTCGCCAACCTGCTGGAGGCCTACCGCCGCTCGATCGCCGAGCTGGCCTGGATGAGCCCGGCCACGCGCCAGCGGGCCCTGGCCAAGCTGGCCACCTTCAACCCGAAGATCGGCTACCCGGTGCGCTGGCGCGACTACGCCAGCGTCGCCATTGACGCCGGGGACCTGATCGGCAACGTCCGGCGCGCCACCGCCTTCGAGGTGGCCCGCCAGCTGGGCAAGATCGGCCAGCCCGTCGACCGCGACGAGTGGTTCATGCTGCCCCAGACGGTCAACGCCTACTACAACCCCGGGATGAACGAGATCGTCTTCCCGGCCGCCATCTTGCAGCCGCCCTTCTTCGACCAGCACGGCGACGACGCGGCCAACTACGGGGCCATCGGCGCCGTGATCGGCCACGAGATCGGCCACGGCTTCGACGACCAGGGTTCGCGCTACGACGGCGCGGGGCGCCTGGCCGACTGGTGGGAGGCCGCCGACCGGGCGGCCTTCGAGGAGCGCACCACCGCCCTGATCGGCCAGTACGACGCGCTGGTGCCCGAGGGGTCGGTCAACCACGTCAACGGCGCCTTGACCATCGGGGAGAACATCGGGGACCTCGGGGGCCTGGGCATCGCCTGGCAGGCCTACCAGGTGTCGCTCGCGGGAGCCGCCGACCCGGAAATCGAGGGGCGCTCGGGGGCCGAGCGGTTCCTCATCGCCTGGGCGCGCGCCTGGCGCTCCCTGTCGCGACCCGAGGAGACCGAGCGGCTGCTGGCCATCGATCCCCACAGCCCGCCCGAGTTCCGCTGCAACCAGGTGGCCCGCAACCTGGAGGTCTTCTACCAGGCCTTCGGGGCCGCCCCGGGCGACGCCATGTACCTGGCGCCCGAGCAGCGCGTCACCATCTGGTAGCCAACTTGCCCAGTGCCCGATCCAGCCGGTAGGCTGAAACCCCTGGCGTGCCCGACGCGGCCGCCCCAAAGGAAGTCACCGTGCGTACGTACAGTCCGAAAGCCTCTGAGATCACCCGCGCCTGGCACGTCATCGACGCCGAGGGCCTGGTCTTGGGGCGCATGGCGACCGTCGTGGCCTCGCTGCTGCGCGGCAAGCACCGCCCGACCTTCGCGCGCCACATGGACACCGGGGATTTCGTGATCGTGGTCAACGCCGGCAAGGTGGTGCTGACGGCCAACAAGGCGGCCCAGAAGTTCGCCTACCGCCACTCGGGCTACCCCGGTGGCCTGCGCCAGACCTCGTGGGCGACGCTGCTGGCCGACGACCCGGTCACCCTGGTGACCAACGCCGTGCGTGGCATGGTGCCCAAGACGCGTCTGGGCCGGGCCCAGATGCACAAGCTGTTCGTATACGCCGGACCCGAGCACCCCCACGCGGCCCAGCAGCCCGTGGCCTTTGACACCTCGGCCATCCGGCGCGGCTAAGGAGACCCTCGTGACCACTCCCATCCAGACCACCGGTCGGCGCAAGGAGGCGGTGGCCCGCGTGCGGCTGCGCCCGGGCACCGGCACCATCACCGTCAACGGGCGCACCTTCGAGGACTACTTCACCTCGGCCACGCACCGCCAGATGGTCCAGGAGCCCCTGCGCCTGATGGACCAGGTCGAGGCCTTCGACGTCGACGCCACCATCGAGGGCGGGGGCGTGGCCGGCCAGGCCGGCGCCTTGCGCCTGGGGATCGCTCGCGGCCTGATCGTGGTCGACGAGACGAGTCGGGGGGCCCTGAAGAAGGGTGGCCTGCTCACGCGCGACGCGCGCAAGAAGGAGACCAAGAAGTACGGCCTGAAGAAGGCCCGCAAGGCTCCGCAGTACTCGAAGCGGTAGGCGTGCCCGTGCGCTTTGGCACGGACGGCATCCGCGGACGCGCCTACGAGGAGGTCTCCGAGGACCTCGCCTACCGACTGGGCCGGGCGGTGGCCGCCGTCTTCGCGGCGCCCGTCGTCGTGGGCTACGACACCCGCGAGAGCTCCTGGCCGCTGGCCGCCGCCGTGCTGGCGGGCCTGCGCGCGGGCGGGGCGCGGGCCGACGACCTGGGCGTGCTGCCCACGCCGGGCGTGGCGACCGTGGCCCGGGAGCGCGCCGCCGTCGGGGTGGTCGTGTCGGCCTCGCACAACCCCTACCGCGACAACGGGCTGAAGGTCTTCGGCCCGGGGGGCACCAAGCTGGACCTGGCGACCGAGGCGACCCTGGCGACCGCCCTGGGCGAGGCGGCCGGGCCGGACCAGGCGATCGTCGTGGCCCACCGGCCCGACCAGGGTGCCTCGGAGGTCTACCTCAACGTCCTGCGGTCCCTGGTCCCGGTGCACGCCAGCGGTCTCCACGTGGTCGTGGACTGCGCCAACGGCGCCGCGAGCGCCGTGGCGCCAGCGCTGCTGGCCTCGGTGGGCGCCCACGTCACCACGATCCACGACCAGCCCGACGGGCGCAACATCAACGCCCACTGCGGCTCGACCGACGTGGCCGACCTGGTGACCACGGTGCGGCATCTCGGCGCCGACCTGGGCCTGGCCCTCGACGGGGACGGGGACCGGCTGATCGCGGTCGACCGCACCGGCACGGTGCGTGACGGCGACGACCTGCTGGTGCTGTTCGCCGAGGACCTGGCCGCGCGCGGCGAGTTGGGCGGCGGCGTGGTGGTGACCACGATGGCCAACCTCGGCCTGCACCACGCCCTGGCCGCGGCCGGCATCGAGGTGGCCACGACCGACGTCGGCGACCGCCACGTGCTCGCCGAGCTGGAGCGCCGCGGCTGGCGCCTGGGCGGCGAGCAGTCGGGTCACCTGATCTTCGCCGATCTCGCGCTGACCGGAGACGGCCTGCTGACGGGCCTGCGCCTCCTCGAGCTGGTGGCCCGGCGGGGCCCACTCGACGAGCTGGCCGCCCACGGCTGGCATCGCGTGCCCCAGGCGTTGGTCAACGTGGCGCGCGACGCCTTCGACCCGGCGCGCGTCGAGCACCTGCGCGTGAGCCTCGAGGAGCGCTTCCACCTCACTGCCGAGGACTGGCGCCTGGTGGTGCGGCCCTCGGGGACCGAGCCGGTGGTGCGCGTGATGATCGAGTCCCTGCGCCCCGAGGTCGTCGAGGAGTTCACGGCCGAGATCGTGGCCGCCTTCGGCATCGTGTCGGGGGGCGCTTCGAAGGGTGCCGAGTAGGCTCGCTGCCATGTGCGGCATCATCGGCGTGGTCGGCGACGCCGACCCCCTGACGACGCTGCTGGCGGGCCTCACGCGCCTGGAGTACCGCGGCTACGACTCGGCGGGCGTGGCCCTGGTGCGCCCCGGGGAGACCTGGCGGGCCCGCGCGGCCGAGGGGACCGAGTCGGTGAGCGCCCTGAAGCTGGCCTGCGCGGACGCCCCCACCGACGCGCGCTCGGGCATCGGCCACACGCGCTGGGCCACCCACGGCGCCCCCGAGGCCGTCAACGCCCACCCGCACGTCGACTGCTCGGGCACCGTGGCCATCATCCACAACGGCATCATCGAGAACCACCGCGAGCTGGCCGACGACCTGCGCGCGCGGGGCCACGTGTTCACCTCGGTCACCGACTCCGAGGTGCTGGCCCACCTGGTCGAGGAGGGCCGCAGCGCGGGCCTCGATCTGCTCGAGGCGCTGCGCGCGGCGGTCAACGTGGTGCGCGGCGCTTTCGCCGTCGCGGTCATGGACGCCACCGAGCCCGACGTGATCGTCGCGGCGCGACGGGTCTCGCCGCTGGTCGTGGGCGTGGCGCCGGGCACCACCTACCTGGCCAGTGACGTCCCGGCGATCCTGGACCGCGCGCGGGTGTTCTACGCGGTCAACGACGACGAGATCGTGCGCCTGGCCCCCGAGGGCTTCCGGGCCGTCGACCTGGAGGGCGCGCCGGTGCGCCTGCGCCAGCTGTCCATCGACTGGGACCTGGAGACCGCCGAGAAGGGCGGCCACGACGACTTCATGATCAAGGAGATCCTCGAGGAGCCCGACGCCGTGCGCACGACGCTGCTCGATCGCCGGCGCCGTGACGGCACCATCGCCTTCGACGAGATGCGCGTGAGCGACGACGAGCTGCGCGCGGTGCGCCGGGTCGTGCTGGTGGCCGCGGGGACCTCGCACCACGCCGCGCAGGTCGCCAAGTACGCCATCGAGCGCTGGGCCCGCCTCAGCGTCGAGGTCGACATCGCCAGCGAGTACCGCTACCGCGACCCCATCGTCGAGATCGGCACGCTGGTCATCGGGGTCTCCCAGAGCGGCGAGACGATCGACACCATCCAGGCGGTGCGCGAGGCCCACGCGCGCGGCGCGCGGGTGGTGGCGGTCACCAACGTGGTGGACTCGTCGCTGGCCCGCGAGGCCGACGCCGTCGTCTACACCCGGGCGGGCCTCGAGGTCTCGGTCGCCTCGACCAAGGCCTTCGTCGCCCAGGTGGCCGCCCTGGAGCTTTTGGCCCTGCGCCTGGCCCAGCTGCGCGGCACGCTCGAGCCCGACGAGATCGACGCCCTGGTGCGGGGCCTCGGGGCGCTGCCCGAGCTGGTCGAGCGCGCCCTGTCCCGGCGCGCCCAGGTCGAGGAGGTGGCCACCGCGCTCGCCGGGGCCCGGGACTTCTTCTTCCTCGGGCGCCACGTCGGGTTCCCGACGGCCCTGGAGGGAGCGCTCAAGTTCAAGGAGATCACCTACCTCCACGCTGAGGGCTACCCGGCCGGCGAGCTCAAGCACGGACCCCTGGCCCTCATCGAGCCCGGCGTCGTGGTGGTGGCCATCGCGACCGATCCGACGCTGCGCGACAAGCTGCTCTCCAACCTGGCCGAGGTCAAGGCCCGGGGCGCCACGGTCGTGGCGATCGTGGGCGACGACGACGAGGTCACCGGGGCGGTCGCCGACTACCTGGTGCGCGTGCCGGTGACCGAGCCGATGTTCACGCCCATCGTCGACGTCATCCCCCTGCAGCTGCTGGCCTACACGACGGCCCGGCTCCTCGGTCGCAACGTCGACCGGCCCCGCAACCTGGCCAAGACGGTGACGGTCGAGTAGTGGCGGTGGTGGGCGTGGGGGTCGACGTCGTGGACGTGGAGCGCTTCGCTCGCGTGCTGGCGCGCCGTCCCCGCATCGTCGAGCGGCTCTTCACGCCCGGCGAGCAGCGCGACGGGCGCGGCAGCGCCCAGCGCCTGGCCGCGCGCTTCGCGGCCAAGGAGGCGGTGATGAAGAGCCTGGGCGTGGGCGTGGGCTCGGTGCCCTGGACGACCATCGAGGTGGTCAAGGCGCCCAGCGGCGAGCCCCACGTCGAGCTACACGCGGGGGCGGTCGCGCTGGCCGAGGCCCGCGGCGCGCGGGCCTTCCACCTCTCGCTCACCCACAGCGACCTCAGCGCCATCGCCCTGGTCGTCGCGGAGGACGCGCGTGGTTGAGGGCGTGCGCCGGCCCGCGTGGGCCGAGATCTCCCAGGGGGCGCTCACGGCCAACGCCGCGGCCCTGCGCCGCGTGCTCCAGACGACGTCCCTGTGCGCGGTCGTCAAGGCCAACGGCTACGGCCACGGGGCGCCCCTGGCCGCCCAGGCCGCCGTCGCCGCGGGGGCCGACGCGCTGGCGGTGGCCATCGTGGACGAGGGCATCGAGCTGCGCGAGGCCGGCGTCGAGCACCCGATCCTGCTGCTGGCCGAGGTGCCGGCCGAGACCCTGCCCGACGCGCTGGCCGCCGGCCTCACGGTGACGGTCGGGTCGCGCGCGGGCGCGCGCGCCGTGGTGGCCGCGGCCGAGCGCCTCGGGGGCCGCCACCGGGTGCACCTGAAGGTCAACACCGGCATGCACCGCCAGGGCGTCGAGCCCTCCGAGGTCGACGAGGTGGTCGACGTGCTGGGCGCCAGCGCGGCCCTCGACCTCGAGGGCATCTACACGCACTTCCCGGTCGCCGACGGCACGAGCGACGAGGATCGCGACTTCACCCAGGGCCAGGTGCGCGCCCTGGCGGCGGTCGTCGCGCGCCTGGGCGCGCGCGGCGTGCGCTTCCGGGTCGTCCACGCGGCCAACTCGGCCGGCGCCCTCGGCTACCCGAGCTCGCGCCTCGACATGGCGCGCATCGGCCTGTCCCTCTACGGCTACCTGCCCGCGCCCGGGCTGGCCGCGCCCCTCGAGGCGGCCGGCGCGCGCCTCGAGCCGGTCCTGACCCTGCGGGCCCGCGTCGTCGCGGCGCACCGGGTCGCCGCCGGGGAGCGGCCCAGCTACGGGCGCCGCCGGGCCCTGGCGCGCGCCTCGACGGTGGTGACGGTCCCCTTCGGCTACGCCGACGGCTACCCGCGCCGGCTCTTCGAGGCCGGCGCCGAGGTCCTCATCCGGGGCCGGCGCTTCCCGCTGGCCGGCGTGGTCACGATGGACCAGCTGCTGGTCGACGTGGGCGACGAGGACGTGGCCCTCGGCGAGGAGGTCGTGCTGCTGGGGTGCCAGGGCGACGAGTGCATCGGGGCCGACGAGTGGGCGCAGCGCGCGGGCACCATCACCTGGGAGATCCTCTGCGGGATCGGGGCCCGGGTGCCGCGCGTGGTGGTGCCGTGAGCTTCGATCCCGACCTGGTGCGCGCCTGCACCCGCTGCCCCCTGGCGTCCTCGCGCACCCAGGTCGTCGTGGGCTCGGGCTCGCTGGCCGCGCGGCTGCTGGTGATCGGGGAGGCCCCGGGGCGCGACGAGGACCTCCAGGGCCAGCCCTTCGTGGGGCGCTCGGGCCAGCTGCTCTTCCGCCTGCTGGCCGAGGAGGTCGGCCTGAGCCGCGAGGAGTGCTACGTCACCAACACCCTGAAGTGCCGGCCCCCGGGCAACCGGGCGCCGGTCCCCGACGAGCTGGCGGCGTGCCGGGCGTGGCTCGACGAGCAGCGGGACCAGTGCGCGGCCCCCGTCACCCTGGCCGTCGGCCTGACGGCCGCGCGCGAGGTGCTGGGCGCCACCTTGCCCATGGGCCGCATTCACGGCCGGCCGCGCCACCTCGGGCGTGGGTCGGGCCTGGCCACCTACCACCCGGCGGCCGCCCTGCGCAATCCCGAGGTCGTCGACGTCATGCGGGCCGACCTCCAGGTGGTGCGCGCGCTCCTGGAGGAGGCGTGAGCACGCGTCGCTGCGTGCGCCCCGCCGACACGGTCGCGGCCGGCCGGGCCCTCGCGGCGTGGCTGGCCCCCGGTGACGTGGTCGTCCTGACCGGACCGCTGGGGGCGGGAAAGACCGTCTTTGCCACCGGGGTCGCCGCCGCGCTCGGCGTGCGCGAGCGGGTCACCAGCCCGACCTTCACCCTGGTGCGGCCCCACGCGTGCGCCAACGACCGCGGCATCGCCACGCTGTACCACGCCGACCTCTACCGGGTCGAGAGCCTCGACGAGGTGGCCGACCTGGCCCTGGGCGAGCTGGTCGAGGAGTCGGCGCTCGCCCTCATCGAGTGGGGCGAGCGCGGTGCGGCGCTGTGGGGCCCCGAGCACTGGGAGGTGCGCTTCACGCTCGACGACGACGAGGTCCGCGAGCTCGCCCTGGTGGCCCCGCCGGGCCGCGCGCCGGTCGGGGGGTGGGCGGCGTGATCCTGGGCATCGAGACCGCGACGACGGCCTGCGCCGCCGGGCTGGCGGACTCCGAGCGCAGCGTCGAGTCGCTCCTGGCCCGGGACCGACGCCACGTCGAGGTGCTGGTCCCGGGCATCCAGGGCCTGCTGGCGGCCTGGCCGGCGATGCTGCGCGACGTCACGCGCATCGTCGTGGACTACGGACCCGGCCTCTTCACCGGCCTGCGCGTCGGGGTGGCGACGGCCCGGGCGCTGGCCGAGGCGACCGGGGCCGAGCTGGTCGGGGTGACCTCCCTGGAGGTCTACGCGACCCAGGCGGCGGCCCGCGGGGTGAGCGGCCCGGTGGTCGCGGTCGTCGACGGACGCCGCGGCGAGCTGTTCGCCCAGCGCTTCGCGCTGGGCGACGCGGTCGTGGCCCTCGACGCGCCGCACGTCGTGCGCCCGGGGGACCTGGTGGCCGGGGCGACCGGGGCAGCGCCGGTGACCTTCGTGGGCGACGGGGCGATCCGCTACGCCGGGGACCTCGCCGCGGTGCCCGGGGCCACGTGCCTGGGCATCGCGTGGCCGTCGCCCGAGACGGCCATGGCCCTCGGGGCCCGGCGCGATCCGGCGCCGGTGCACCCCCTCTACGTGCGCGAGGCCGACGCGGTCGCCAACTTCGCCACGCGATCGCGGCCGTGACCTGGGTGATCCGCCGGGCCGAGCGGCGCGACCTGCCCGAGATCCTGCGCATCGAGGAGACCCAGTTCCCCGAGCCCTGGACCCGGGGCATGCTGATCGACGAGATGAGCAACGTGGCCACGCGGCGCTACACCGTCGCCGTCGAGGAGGGCGTGGTCCTGGGCTACCTCGGGGTCATGTTCGTGCTCGACGAGCTGCACGTGAACACGCTGGGCACCGCCCCCGAGCACCAGGGCCGCGGCGTGGCCACGGCGCTGCTCACCGAGGCCTTCGCCGACGCCGCGGAGCGCCGGATGGTGCGGGCCACCTTGGAGGTCGCCGTCTCCAACGCCCGCGCCCAGCGCCTCTACCACCGCTTCGGCTTCGCGCCCGTCGGGGTGCGCCGGCGCTACTACGAGCGCACCGGGGAAGACGCCCTGGTCCTGTGGGCCGACCTGCCGGGGGCCCCGGCCGGCGGGCCTACGCTGGCGCCGTGAGGGTGCTCGGCATCGAGACGAGCTGCGACGAGACCGGCGCGGCGGTGCTGTCGAGCGGCTGGCACCTGGAGAGCTCGGTCGTCGAGTCCTCGATGGCCCTGCACCGCGACTTCGGCGGGGTGGTGCCCGAGCTCGCCGGCCGGGCCCACGTCGAGACGATCGGGCCGACCGTCCAGGCGGCGCTGGCTCAGGCCGGCCTCGACGTACGGGCCCCCCGGCTCGACGCGGTCGCCGTCACCACCGGACCGGGCCTGGTGGGCTCGCTGCTGGTGGGCCTGGCCGCCGCCAAGGCCTACGCCCTGGCCTGGGACGTGCCCCTGGTGGCCGTCAACCACCTGGAGGGGCACCTCTACGCACCGCTGCTCGAGTCGCCCGACCTGGCCTGGCCGCTGCTGACCCTGCTGGTGTCGGGGGGCCACACCCAGCTGGTGCTGGTCGAGGCGCCCGGGCGCTTCAGCGTGCTCGGCGAGACGATCGACGACGCGGCCGGCGAGGCCTACGACAAGGTGGCCCGTTGGCTCGGGCTGGGCTATCCGGGCGGCCCGCCGATCGACCGCCTGGCCGAGGGCGGGGACCCGTCGGCCCTGGCCCTGCCGGTCTCGATGACCGGGGAGGGGCTGGACTTCTCCTTCTCGGGACTCAAGTCGGCCGTGGTGCGCGCCGGCGAGCGCCACCCGGTCGCGGCCGCCGACGTGGCCGCCGCCTTCCAGGGCGCGCTCATCGAGCAGCTGACGCGCAAGATGGTCCAGGCGCTGGCCCGCCACCGCGTGGCCGGGGTGGCCCTGGCCGGCGGGGTGGCGGCCAACCGGGCCCTGCGCGCGGCCACCGCGGCGATCGCCGCCGAGCACGGGATCGCGGCCCACCTGCCCAGCCCGGCCTACTGCACCGACAACGGCGCCATGATCGCGGCGGCCGGCCTGGTGCACCTGGCCGCGGGCGACGTAGCCGGTCTCGACGTGGGCGCCGATCCCACCTGGGCGCTCGGGGCGTGATGGCGCGCTGGGAGCCCCTCGATCTGGCCGACTGCGCCGCCGACCCGATGGCCCAGTTCGCCCGGTGGTTCGACGAGGGCGGCGAGATGGCCGACCGCGAGGCCGTGGCCCTGGTGACCGCGACGCCCGCGGGTCACCCGAGCGTCCGCATGGTGCTGCTGCGGCTGGTCGACGCCGCGGGCGTGGGGTGGTACACGAACTACGAGAGCCGCAAGGGCCTCGAGTTGGCCGCCAACCCCCACGCGGCCATCCTCTGGTACTGCGAGCCCCGGGGCCGCCAGGTGCGCTTCGAGGGGGCCGTCGCCCCGCTGCCCGCGAGCGCGTCGGACGCCTACTTCGCCCAGCGCCCCCGCGGCCACCAGATCGGGGCCTGGGCCAGCCACCAGAGCCAGGTCCAGGCGGCGCGCGCCGACCTCGAGGCGCGGGTGGCCCGCCTGGAGGAGCGCTTCGCCGCCGGCGCCGTCCCGCGCCCGCCGCACTGGGGCGGCTACCGGCTCACGCCGGCGCGCGTGGAGTTCTTCCAGCAGCGCCCCGACCGGCTCCACGACCGCGTGGTCTACCAGCGCGCCGGCGCCTCCTGGCAGCTCGCGCGCCTCGACCCCTAGACGCTGGCGTCGCGGGCGACCGCCCGCAGGGCCAGGGCGCCAAAGACGAGGGCCGCCGTGGTCGCCAGCACGCCCCCCAGCGCGTAGACGGTGCGCGGGGCCAGGAACGACAGCAGCGCGCCGCCGGCGAGCGTCGCGCCGACGTCGGCCGCCGTGGTGATCGCGCCCACGGCCGCGAAGACGCGCCCGTGGAGGTGCTCGGCCGCCCGCCCCGAGAACAGGGCGATGCCCATCACGTTGGCGATGCCCACCGCGACCCCCGCGGCCACCATGAGCGGGTAAATCTCCCCGACGTGGCGCACCAGGGCCACCGCGCCCACCAGGAGGCCGACCACGACGATGGTCCCGCACAGCCACGCGACCCGGCGCCGCTCGTCGCGGCCGAGGCGCGTCGCTTGGAGCGATCCGACGACCGTGCCGGCCCCGAAGGAGGCGCCGAGGGCCCCGTAGGCCAGGGGCGAGCCGTGCAGGGTCTGGGTGACGAAGAAGACCTCGGCCACGTTGACCATGCCGAGGGTCGCCAGGAACGCGAAGATGTCCACGGCCAGCGGGCGCAGCAGGGCGTCGCGCGCCACCAGGGCGATGCCGGCGAAGGCCGAGCCGTGCTCGCCGCTCGCCGGGGCCGCCGGACGGCGGTCGTGGACGACGAGGGCCGTGCCGGCCCCGGCCAGCGCGAAGGACACCGCGTCCAGGCCGAGCGGCCAGCGCTGGCCGACCAGGCCGACCAGCAGGCCGCCGAGCATCGGGCCCACGACCATGGCCAGCCCCTGGGCCGCCTGGAGGGGTCCCTGGGCGCGCGCCGCGTTGCCGGGCCCGGCGATGGCCACCGCCAGGGTCGTGTAGCCCGGGACCGAGAAGGCGACCAGGCAGTTCAGTGCGAAGAGCAGCCCGAGGGCGGCCGCCACGCCGGTCAGGACGGCCAGGCCGGCGCAGACGACGGCCTCGGCGAGCCCCAGGGCGATCAGGAGCGGGCGGGCCCGCACGCGGTCGACGACGTGGCCGGCCAGCGGGGCCAGCACCACGAAGGGGAGCGATCCCGCGATCGCCAGGCCGGCTACCGCCCAGGCGTGGCCCCGGGGCGCGACGCGCAAGAACAGCGCCACCAGGGCGACGCCGTCGCCCGCGAAGGAGATGCCCCGCACCACGACCAGCACGGCGATGTCGCGGCGCTGGCTCGGGCTGAGGGCCCCGGCGTCGCTCGGCACCACCCGACAGTAGCGAAGGCGACCCGGAGCCCTCCGGGGCGCCGTTGGCACTCGGGCGCCCTGGCTGCTAGATTGGCAGTCGACCCTATTGAGTGCTAGACGCACAGGAGGCACCCACCATGAAGCTCAACCCCCTCGAGGACCGCATCGTCGTGCGGCCCAACACCGCTGAGGCGACCACCGCGTCGGGCCTGGTGATTCCGGACACCGCCAAGGAGAAGCCCCAGCAGGGCGAGGTCCTGGCGGTGGGCCCCGGCCGGCGCGCCGACACGACCGGCGAGATCATCCCGACCGGCGTGGCCGTGGGCGACACCGTCGTCTACTCCAAGTACGGCGGGACCGAGATCACCGTCGATGGCGAAGACCTGCTGATCCTCTCGGGCCGCGACGTGCTCGCGACCGTCACGAAGTAGGCGCCGTGTCCAAGCTGCTCAAGTTTGACGAGGCCGCGCGCCGGGCCCTCGAGGCCGGCGTCGACAAGCTGGCCGACACCGTCAAGGTGACCCTCGGGCCCAAGGGCCGCAACGTCGTCATCGGCAAGAAGTTCGGTGCCCCCACCATCACCAACGACGGCGTCTCGATCGCCAAGGAGATCGAGCTGGAGGACCCCTTCGAGAACATGGGGGCCCAGCTAGTCAAGGAGGTCGCCACCAAGACCAACGACGTGGCCGGTGACGGCACGACGACCGCGACGGTGCTGGCCCAGGCCCTGATCAAGGAGGGCCTGCGCAACATCGCGGCCGGGGCCAACCCCGCCGGGCTCAAGCGCGGCATCGAGCAGGCGGTCGCCGCGACCGTCGCGTCGCTCGCGGCCCAGTCCCAGCCCGTCGAGGGCCGTGACCAGATCGCCCAGGTGGCCACCATCTCGGCGGCCGACACCTCGATCGGCGACGTCATCGCCGAGGCCATCGACAAGGTCGGCAAGGACGGCACGGTCACGGTGGAGGAGTCCAACACCTTCGGCATCGAGCTCGAGCTCACCGAGGGCATGCAGTTCGACAAGGGCTACCTCTCCCCGTACTTCGTCACCGACCAGGACCGCCAGGAGGCGGTGCTGGAGGACGCGTACCTGCTGTTCACCACCAGCAAGATCTCGGCCGTCCACGACCTGGTCCCGGTCCTCGAGAAGGTCATGGGCACCGGGCGGGCCCTGCTGATCGTGGCCGAGGACGTCGAGGGCGAGGCCCTGGCCACCCTGGTCGTCAACAAGATCCGTGGCACCTTCACCTCGGTCGCCGTCAAGGCGCCGGGCTTCGGCGAGCGCCGCAAGGCGATGCTCCAGGACATGGCGATCCTGACGGGGGCGACGGTCGTCTCCGAGGAGATCGGCCTCAAGCTGGAGAACGCCGACCTCGACCTGCTCGGCCGCGCCCGCCGCGTCGTGGTGACCAAGGACGACACGACGATCGTCGACGGAGCCGGTGAGGCCAGCGAGGTCGCCGGCCGCGTCGCCCAGATCAAGCGCGAGATCGACGAGACCGACTCGGACTGGGACCGCGAGAAGCTCCAGGAGCGCCTGGCCAAGCTAGCCGGCGGCGTCGCCGTGGTCAAGGTCGGCGCGGCCACCGAAATCGAGCTCAAGGAGAAGAAGCACCGCATCGAGGACGCCCTGTCGGCGACGCGAGCCGCCATCGACGAGGGCATCGTCGCCGGTGGGGGCACCGCCCTGGTGCGGGCGCGCGCCGACGTGGACGCGCTGGTGGCGACCCTGAGCGGGGACGAGGCGACGGGGGCCCGTCTGGTCTCCTTCGCCCTCTCGTCACCGCTGCGCAACATCGCAGCCAACGCCGGCTTCGAGGGTGCGGTCAAGGTGCGCGAGGTGGCCGACGCCACCGGGTCGATCGGGCTGAACGCCGCGACCGGCGTCCTGGAGGACCTGGTCAAGGCCGGCGTCATCGACCCGGCCAAGGTGACCCGCTCGGCGCTGCAGAACGCCGCCTCGATCGCCGCGCTGCTGCTGACGACCGAGGCGACCGTGGCCGACAAGCCCGAGCCCCCGGCCGCCCCGATGGGCGATCCCTCGATGGGTGGCATGGGCGGGATGATGTAGGCACTCGCCGCCACGCGCCGGAGGCCGGGTCCCACGGGACCCGGCCTCCGGCGTCTGGGGCACCCGGCGCGGACGGGCGGCGCCCTCCGACGTCGCGGGCGCCGCCGACGTGACGCGAACCCGTCACAGTGGCGGGCTATGTTTCTCCCAGTTGCCCGAGGACCAGGGAACGAACGGGCGGCGGGAGGTGGTCATGAACGCTGCGGCCAACGCGACACGCGACCACATTGTCGAGGAGGCGCAGACCCTGCTGGCCGATGTTGGGTCGTCCGGCTTCCGCATCGTCGCCCTGGCCAAGCGCGCCAACGTCGGGGTGCCGACCATCTACTACCACTTCGCCTCGCGCGAGCAGGTGATCGCCCAGGCCCAGCTGCGCACCTACTTCGAGCTCACGCGCCCGATGGCGGCCTACTTCTCGCACATGGCCGAGGCGGTCGCCGCCGGCGACGCCGACCGTTTTCGCGCCGAGCTCATGGGCGACGTCACGGCCACCTGGGTGGCCGGCCACTTCCAAGAGGACGTCGGGGTGATGCGGCTCCTGCTCGACATCTGGGCCGACCCGGCCACGCGCCAGGAGTTCCGCGACATCGTCGACAGTCGGTACCGCAACTGGGTCGACCTGCTGGAACGGGCCCAGGAACTCGGGTGGGTTGAGAGCGCCCCGCACGCGGCGACCGGGGTGGCGGTCTTCTGGGCCGCGTCGGTCGGGCTGGCCATCTTGCCCCACGCGTCCGACGACGGCGTGACGGCCGAGCGGGTCGCCGAGCTGTGCTGGGGGCTCATTTCGGGCGCCCCAGTCCGCTGAGTCAGTCGGGCACGCCGTCGAAGGCGAGGTCGGCCTCGGTCGCCTCGACGGCGACGTGGGGGACGATCCGCTCGAGCCAGCCCGGCATGTACCAGTTGGCCCGTCCCAGGAAGTGCATCAGGGCCGGCACCAGGACGGTGCGCAAGATGAAGGCGTCCAGCAGCACCGCGCCGCCCAGGCCCACCCCGAACTCGGCGATGATGCGCTGGCCGCCGAAGGCGAAGGACACGAAGACCGAGATCATGATCAAGGCGGCCGCCGTGATCACCCGGCCCGTCGTGGCCTGGCCGCGCACCACGGCCTCCTCGTTGTCGTTGGTGTTGAGCCACTCCTCGTGCATGCGCGAGACCAGGAAGACCTGGTAGTCCATCGAGAGCCCGAAGAGGATCGCCACCATGATGACGGGCAGGAACGACTCGACGGGGCCGATGCCCGAGTTGAGCAGGCGGCTGCCCCAGCCCCACTGGAAGACCGCGACGACCACGCCGAAGGAGGCCCCCACGGCGAGCAGGTTCATCACCGCGGCCACCAGCGGCACGACGACGGAGCGGAAGGCCACCATCAGCAGCAGGCAGCCGAGCAGCACGATGACCCCCACGAAGAGGGGCAGCTTGGACCCCAGCACCGTCGCGAAGTCGTCGAAGACCGCCGTCAGGCCGCCGACGTAGATCGCGGTGTGGCTGGAGAAGGCGGCGCGCGGGATGGTGTGCTGGCGCAGCGTGTCGATGAGGGTCGTGGTGGCGGCCGACTGGGGGCTCGAGGCCGGGATGACCGAGATGACGTCGATGGACCCGTGGGCCAGCGGCACGACCGGGCTGACCGAGGCGACGTCGGGCACGTGGGGGATCGCCGCGGCCAGGTGGACCATGGCGGCCCGGTCGGCGCTGGTGCGCACGTGGCCCACGATCGTCAGGGGTCCGTTGAAGCCCGGGCCGAAGCCCGTCGCCAGCAGGTCGTAGGCCTGGCGCGTCGTGGTCGAGGGCGGGTTGGACCCCTGGTCCGAGCTGCCCAGGCGCAAGGAGAAGAAGGGGATCGCCAGCACGGCGATCACCACGATGGCGGCACTCGACAGGACGACCGGGTGGCGCGCGACGAAGTGGGCCCAGCGCTGCCACGGGCCCGCGACGACGACCGGCTCGGGACCCTGGGCGGCCAGGGCGCGCCGCTCGCGCCGGCTGAGCACGCGCGGCCCGACGAAGCCCAGCAGCGCGGGCAGCAGGGTGATCGAGGCCAGCATGGTGATGGCGACGGTGGTGGTCGCCGAGACCGCCACGCCGTTGAGGAACGACAGGCGCAGGACCAGCATGCCGAGCAGGGCGATGGCCACGGTCGCCCCGGCGAAGACCACCGCGCGGCCGGCGGTATTGATGGCGGTGGCCACGGCGTCCTCGACCCCGAGCCCGCGCTTGAGCCCCTGGCGGGTGCGCGTGACGATGAAGAGGGCGTAGTCGATGCCCACGCCGAGGCCGATCAGCGATCCGAGGATGGGGGCGAAGGGGGCGATGGTGAGCACGTGGCTGAGCAGCACCGACACGCCCGAGGCGATCCCCAGGGCGAACAGGGCGATCCCCAGGGGCAAGAGCATCGCCAGCAGCGAGCCGAAGGCCACGAACAAGATGACCGCGGCCACCAGGATCCCGATCAGCTCGCCGGGACTCGAGACCGGGCTGTCGAGCTGGCCGAAGGCGTTGCCCCCGAACTGCACCTCGAGGGAGGGCGAGCGCACGGTGGCCCCGACCTGCTCGACGGCCTGGATCTGGGGGTTGGTGAGCTGGTAGCCGGGCGCGCCGAAGTGCACCAGGGCGTAGGCGATGGTGCCGTCACGGCTGACCTGGGCGGCGCCGGGGCACGGGGCGGCACTCGGGCAGAACGGCGAGGTCACGCTGGCCACCTGGGGCAGGGCGGCCACGCGGTCGAGCATGGCGGTGATGGCGGCGCGGTGGCCGGCCACGGTGCCGCTCCGGGTGGCGAAGACGATCTCGTCGGTGTCGCCGCGCTGCGAGGTGACGCGGCTCAGCAGCTGGCGGGCGTGGGACGAGTTGGTCCCGGGCAGGGTGAAGGAGTTGGCGTACGACGAGCCGGTGGCCCGGGCCAGCGCGGTGACCACGACGATGGTCAGCACCCAGGCCGTGAGCATCCACCAGCGATGGCGCACGCCCAGGCGTCCCAGCCGTTCCATAGGTCTCCTGAGGGGTTGGCGGCGGCCCCCCACCGGTACGCTGCGAGGGGCTCAAAGATTCTAGGGGAGACGGGTGCGCGACGAGGTCACAGCGACGCGATTCGCCGGCCTGGTCGCGCCCCAGGTGGTGCCGGTGCCCGCCACGATCCGGCCGGGCCGCCCGGCCCCCTGGGCCGACCTGCCCTCGGCACGCCGGCGTGGCCTGCGCGTGGCCACCGTCGAGGCGCGCCTGCTGGCGCGGGGCCAGGGGGTCGCCGATCCGGTCGCCCCCCCGATGCCCGAGGAGCCGGCGGGCCTGCGCGACTCGGCGGTCCTGGTCGCCCTCTTCGACCTCGACGGGGAGGCCCGCGTCGTCCTGACGCGCCGCGCGCGCAGCCTGCGCGACCACGCCGGTGAGGTGGCCCTGCCCGGGGGGCGCGTCGAGGAGGGCGAGTCGCTGGTGGCCGCCGCGCGGCGCGAGGCCGCCGAGGAGGTCGGCCTCGACCCCACCCAGGTGCGCCCCCTGGGGTGGCTGACGCCCCTGGTCACGCGGGTCTCGGGCTCGGTGATCTGGCCGGTCGTGGCCGCCCTGGCGGGACCGCCTGCCCTGGTGCCCAGCCCGGCCGAGGTCGAGGCGACCTTCGACGTCGCGTTGGCCGACCTGGCCGGCGAGGACTCCTACCTCGAGGAGTTCTGGCGGCGCGAGCCGGGAGCCGCCGAGTTCCCCATCTCGTTCTTTCGCGGGCCGGCCGACCTCATCTGGGGGGCCACGGCGCGCGTACTGGTCGACCTGGTGTGTGTGGCCGTCGGGGTGGCCCCGCCGGGCCCTGAGCCTCTCGACGACGGTCCGGTAGATTAGAGGAAACCTCGGAGGAATCATGGCGGAAGTGGAGATCGGCATCTATAAGGCGGCGCGGCAGGCCTACGGCTTCGACGACATCGCGATCGTGCCCTCGCGGCGTACGCGCGATCCCGAGGACGTCGACATCAGCTGGCAGATCGACGCCTACAAGTTCGAGCTGCCGATGCTCGGCTCGGCCATGGACGGCGCCGTCTCGCCGGCCACGGCCATCGAGATCGGCCGCCTCGGGGGCCTGGGCGTGCTCAACCTCGAGGGCCTGTGGACCCGCTACGAGGACCCCCTACCCCTCTTCGACGAGATCCGCGAGCTCGACGACGACAAGGCCACCGCCCGCATGCAGCAGATGTACGCCGAGCCCATCCAGCTCGAGCTGGTGGCCGCCCGCATCGCCGAGATGAAGGCCGCCGGCGTCACCACGGCGGCCTCGGTGACGCCCCAGCGCGCCGACTGGATGGCCCGCACCATCCTGGACTCGGGCCTCGACATCCTGGTCGTCCAGGGCACCGTGGTCTCGGCCGAGCACGTCTCCAAGACCGTCGAGCCCCTCAACTTGAAGAAGTTCATCCGCGAGTTCGAGGTCCCCGTCATCGTGGGCGGGTGCGCCAGCTACCAGGCGGCCCTCCACCTGATGCGCACCGGCGCCGCCGGCGTGCTCGTCGGGGTCGGGCCGGGCCAGGCGTGCACGTCGCGCGCGGTGCTGGGCATCGGGGTGCCCCAGGCGACGGCCATCGCCGACGTGGCCGGGGCCCGCATGCGCCACCTCGACGAGACCGGGGTCTACGTCCAGGTCATCGCCGACGGCGGCATGAGCAAGGGCGGCGACATCGCCAAGGCCATCGCCTGTGGCGCCGACGCCGTGATGATCGGCTCGCCGCTCTCGAGCGCCGTGGAGGCGCCGGCGCGCGGCTTCCACTGGGGCATGGCCACCTTCCACCCGACGCTGCCGCGCGGGGCGCGCGTGCGCACCCAGGTGCGCGGCACGCTGCGCGAGATCCTGCTCGGCCCGGCCCACGAGAACGACGGCCGCCTGAACCTGTTCGGCGCGCTGCGCACCTCGATGGCCACGTGCGGCTACGAGTCGGTCAAGGAGTTCCAGAAGGCCGAGGTCATGCTGGCCCCGTCCCTGCAGACCGAGGGCAAGTCACTCCAGCGGGCCCAGCACGTGGGCATGGGGCGGTGAGCCGACCCGTCCTGGTCGTCGACTTCGGCGCGCAGTACGCCCAGCTGATCGCCCGGCGCGTCCGGGAGGCTCACGTCTACTCCGAGATCGTCCCGGCCGCCTTCAGCGCGGCCGAGGTGGTCGCGCGCGACCCGGTGGCCCTGGTGCTGTCGGGGGGACCCTCGTCGGTCTACGACGCCGCGGGCGCCCCGCGCCTGGACCCGGCCATCTACGAGCTCGACGTGCCGATCCTGGGCATCTGCTACGGCGCCCAGCTGCTGGCCCTCCAGCTCGGCGGCACCGTCGAGCGCACCGGGGCGGGCGAGTACGGCCGCACCGCGGTGTCGCGCACGCCCGCGCCCACGGCCCTGCTCGCCGCGCACCCCGAGCTCGCCACCTGCTGGATGAGCCACGGCGACGCCATCACCGCGGCCCCGCCGGGCTTCACGGTGACCGCGACGTCGCCGGGAGCCCCCGTCGCGGCCCTGGAGGACGCGGCGCGGCGCCGCTACGGCGTCCAGTTCCACCCCGAGGTGGCCCACACCGAGGGTGGCCAGGCGCTGATCGCGCGCTTCCTCGCGCTGGCCGGGGCCGAGCCCACCTGGACCAACGCGTCCATCGTCGACGAGCAGGTCGCCGCGGTGCGCGCGGCCGTCGGCGACCAGCGCGCCCTGTGCGCGCTGTCGGGCGGGGTCGACTCGGCCGTGGCCGCCGCCCTGGTGCTGCGGGCGATCGGCGACCGCCTGACCTGCGTGTTCGTCGACACCGGGCTGATGCGCGCGGGCGAGGGCGCCCAGATCGAGGCGACCTTCGCCGACGCCTTTGGCGCCGAGCTGATCCACGTGCGCGCCGCCGACCGCTTCTTGTCGGCCCTGGCCGGCGTGACCGACCCCGAGGCCAAGCGCAAGATCATCGGCGAGCTGTTCATCCGCGAGTTCGAGGCCGTCGCCCGGGCCCTCGCGGCCCACGACGCGCGCCCCGCCTTCCTGGTCCAAGGGACGCTCTACCCCGACGTCATCGAGTCGGGCGGCGGCCACGCCGCCACCATCAAGAGCCACCACAACGTCGGTGGCCTGCCCGCGGACCTGGACTTCTCCCTGGTCGAGCCCCTGCGTCGCCTCTTCAAGGACGAGGTGCGCGCGGTGGGCGCCGAGCTGGGGCTGCCCGAGGCGCTGGTGTGGCGCCAGCCCTTCCCGGGACCGGGACTGGCCGTGCGGGTGATCGGCGAGGTGACCCCGGAGCGCGTGGCCATCGTGCGCGCCGCCGACGCGGTCATCGCCGACGAGATCGCCGCGGCCGGCCTGGCCCGCGAGCTCTGGCAGAGCTTCGCCGTGCTGCCGGCGCTGCGCACGGTGGGCGTAATGGGCGACGGGCGCACCTACGACTACCCGATCGTGATCCGCGCGGTCACCAGTGAGGACGCCATGACGGCGGACTGGGCGCGCCTGCCCTACGATCTGGTCGAGCGGATCTCCAGCCGGCTGATCCGGGAGGTCCCCGGCGTCAACCGGGTGGTGCTGGACGTCACCAGCAAGCCGCCAGGCACCATCGAGTGGGAGTGAGCCACCTCTTCGACTGGACTCCAGCGCACGCCCGTCGCCCCCAGACCCCCGACGAGCTGCTCGAGGACCTGACCGATCCCCAGCGCGCCGCGGTCACGCACCGGGGCGGGCCCCTGCTCGTGGTGGCGGGCGCGGGCTCGGGCAAGACGCGGGTGCTGACCCGCCGCATCGCCCACCTGCTGGCCACCGGTGACGTGCGGCCCCACGAGGTCCTGGCCATCACCTTCACCAACAAGGCGGCCGACGAGATGCGCCGCCGGGTGGTCGAGCTGGTGGGGGCCGACGCCCAGCGCATGTGGGTGGCGACCTTCCACTCGGCCTGCCTGCGCATCTTGCGCGCGACCGCCGACCGCCTGGGCTACGCGCCCGGGTTCACCATCTACGACACCCGCGACGTGCTCGACGTCATCGATCGCATCGAACGCGAGCTGGGCTACGACACCAAGCGCCTGACCCCGCGCACCCTCGCCGCGGCGATCTCGGCGGCCAAGAACGCCGGGCTCGACGCGGGCCGCTACGCCGACCAGCGCCGCGACGAGCCGCTGGCCCGGCGCGTCGCCGAGGTCTTCGCGCGCTACCAGGCGGCCTTGCGCACGGCCAACGCCATGGACTTCGACGACCTGCTGGGCAACGCGCTGCGCGTGCTGACCCGCGAGGACGACTTGCGCACCCACTACCAGCAGCGCTTCGCCCAGGTGCTGGTCGACGAGTTCCAGGACACCAACGGGGTCCAGGACGACCTGGTGAGCCTGCTGGCGATGCGCCACCGCCAGCTCAGCGTGGTCGGCGACGCCGACCAGTCGATCTACCGCTTCCGGGCGGCCGACGTGCGCAACATCCTGACCTTCGCCGAGCGCTTCCCCGACGCCCGGGTCGTCGTGCTCGAGCAGAACTTCCGCTCCACCCAGACCATCTTGGACGCGGCCAACGCCGTCATCGAGCGCAACCCGGGCCGGCCGGCCAAGCGGCTCTTCACCCGCGGCTCCCGGGGCTCCCGTGTGCGCCTCTACCGGGCGGGCGACGAGTACGAGGAGGCGCGCTTCGTCGCCGAGGAGCTGCGCCGCCTGCGCACCGAGCACGCCATCGCCTACCACGACATGGCCGTCTTCTACCGCACGAACGCCCAGAGCCGGGTCCTCGAAGAGGAGCTCTTGCACGCCGGCGTGCCCTACCGGGTCATCGCGGGCCTGCGCTTCTACGACCGCGCCGAGGTCAAGACGGCCCTGGCCTACGCGCGCCTGGTCGTCAACCCGCGCGACGAGGCCTCGGCGCGCCGGGTGCTCAACGAGCCGCGCCGGGGCATCGGCGCGGCGGCCCAGGCCCGCCTGGCCGGCTGGGCGGCCGAGCACGGCCGCTCGATCGCCGAGGCCCCCTGGGCGGCTGACGAGGCGGGGCTCGGTGCCCGGGCCCTGGCCGGGGCGCGGGACTTCGCCGCCCTGCTCGACGAGCTGCGCGCGCGCGACCCCAGCGACCCGCGCGGGCTGATCGAGGCGATCGTCGAGCGCAGCGGGATGCGGGCCGCCCTGGCGACCCTGGAGCCCCGCGAGGCCGAGGCGCGCCTGGAGAACCTGGGGGCTCTGGCGTCGGCGGCGGCCGAGTACGAGTCGGTGGGCGACTTCATCGAGCGCGTCTCCCTGGTGGCCGACGCCGACCAGCTGGACCCGACCAGCGGGACGGTCTCGCTGATGACCCTGCACGTGGCCAAGGGGCTGGAGTTCGCCGCCGTCGTCATCACCGGCCTCGAGGAGGCGGTCTTCCCGCACCGGCGGGCCCTGGCCGATCCCGACGAGCTCGAGGAGGAGCGGCGCCTGTGCTACGTGGGCCTGACGCGGGCCAAGGCCCATCTGACGCTGACCCACGCCTGGGCGCGCACCCAGTGGGGCCAGCGGGCCGACGCCCTGCCCAGCCGCTTCCTCGGCGAGGTGCCCGCGGCCCTGGTCGAGGACATCTCGCGCGCGGCACCGCTGCGCTGGCGGGAGGCCAGCCGTGAGAACCGCCCGGCCCGCGCCGACGAGGGTGCGGGCAGCCCCGGGGGCGACGAGGCGCCCGGGGGACGCGTGTTCGGCTCCGGCAGCGCCCCGGCGGCCCGCTCCACGGGAGCCGAGCTGCTGGGCCTGGCCCCGGGGGACCGGGTGGTCCACGAGCGCTACGGGGCGGGCACGGTGGTGCGCTGTGACGGTGAGGGGCTGCGGGCCCGCGCCACGGTCAGCTTCGCGGGCGCGGGCACCAAGCAGCTCGTGCTGGCCATGACCCCGCTACGGCGCGCGGCGCCGGGGGAGTAACGTAAATCGTCGCTAAGAAAGGCCGCCCAGCGCGTCGGATCGCGCCCCCGGCCCTGCGAGAATGGCACCTCATGGATTACGCCCGACCCGCGTACCGGCCGCCGTCGGCGCCGCGGCGCCAGCGCCTGCCGGAGCGGATCTACTGGGTACGCCGGGTCCTGGTGGTCCTGGTGGCCCTGACCGTCTCGTACACGCTGTACCTGGGCGGGACCCTGGCGATGGCGCTGCGCAACCCGACCTACGGGGTCACCCTGCTCGCCCGGGGCGCCGAGTGGGGCCGCCAGCACGGCATCGGGCCGGTCGTGACCTGGATCGAGACCGAGTACTACCGCCTGAACCCGGCCAAGGTCGGCGGCCACCCGCGCCCCGGGTCCTTCGGCACGGGGGCCACGGCCGTCGCGGTGCCCGCGACGGGCTACCTCCCCGCGCCCCCGCGCGTCATCAGCCCGGTCGCCCACGCCCTGCCCGGCGAGGGCGTCTGGCACATCGCGGGGCGCACCGACCACGGCATCCCGACGGTCTACGAGGCCTTCATCCGTCCCGACGCCATCCACACCAGCTACGTGGTGGGCATCGCCTGGATGGACCCGCTGCTGCTGCGCGCCCAGCTCTACTCGGGCTCCTTCATCCCGGGCGGCTCGACCCACTTCATCTACTCGGCCCCCATCACGCCCCTGGCCAGCCGCACGCTGGTGGCCGCCTTCAACGCCGGCTTCCGGATGCAGGACGCCAACGGTGGCTACTACACCCAGGGCACGACCATCATCCCGCTGCGGCGCGGCGCGGCCTCGGTCGTCGTCTACAAGAACGGGCTGATGACGGTGGGCGCGTGGGGGACCAAGGGCTTCACCATGACCAACCAGGTGGCCTCGGTGCGCCAGAACCTCAACCTGCTCGTCGTCAACGGCCACCCGGTTAGCGACCTGAGCAACCCGGCCCTGTGGGGGGCGACCCTCGGGGGCACCTTCAACGTGTGGCGCTCGGGTCTGGGGGTGACCAAGGACGGGGCCATCGTCTACGTGGGCGGCCCGGCAATGTCCATCTCCGACCTGGCCAACGTCCTGGTGCGCGCGGGCGCGGTCACCGGGATGCAGCTCGACATCAACACCGACTGGGTCCAGTACTCGACGTTCACCGGCGCCCCCGGGGCCGTGGTGAGCGGGACCAACGGGACCAGCCTGCTGTCGGGGATGGTGGGCTCGCCCTCGCGCTACTTCGCCTCGTGGTGGAACCGCGACTTCTACACCATGTCGCTGCGCCCGCTGCGCGCGGGTGTCACGTCGGCGACGTCGTCGTCGACCGCCTCGACGACGCCGGGGGGCTAGCGGTCCATCACCTGGCTCCACAGCCGGGCCGGCAGGTGCCGAAGCACCAGCATGGCCCAGCGCAGGACCGGGGGGCTCCAGATGACCGGCTGGCCCGTCGCCAGGCCCCGCACCACCGCCTCGGCGACGGGCTCCACGCCGGTCGTCAGGGGCGGCTCGGGCTCGCCGGCGGTCATCTTGGTGCGCACGAAGCCCGGGCGCAGGAGGTGCAGGCTCACCCCGGTGCCCGCCAGGGAGGCGGCCAGGCCCGTCGCCAGGCGATCGAGGCCGGCCTTGGCGCCGCCGTAGAGGTAGGCCGAGCGGCGCACGCGGATGGCCGCCACCGAGCTCATGACCAGGATCCGGCCGTGCCCCTGGGCCACCAGGAGCGCGCGCACCGCGGCCAGGGCCGCGACGGGCCAGGCGAAGTTGACGAGGGCCCCCTGGCCCGCGCGGGCCGGGTCGTCCTGGTCCTCCTCCTGGCTCCCGAGGTGCCCCACGGCCAGGATCACCAGGTCGACCTCGCGACCCGCGGCGCGGAAGCAGTCGGCGACGGCCCGGCCGGCGTCGGCGACGTCGGTGGCCTCGAAGGTCACCTGGGGTGTGTGGAGGGCCCCGAAGTCGCGGGCCTCGGCGGCCGCCGCGGCCAGGGCGTCGGCGTCGCGGCCGGCCAGGACCACGGTGTCGGCGCGCGCGGCCGCCAGGCGGCGCACCACCGCGCGCGCGATGTCGGAGGTGCCGCCCAGCACCACCACGGTCTGGGGCTGGCCAAAGGCGTTGTCCATCATCCCTCCCGGAGTCGCAGGCGCCGGTCCAGATCGCTGGTGAGCCGGTGCTCGGGGTCGAAGCGCGCGGCCAGGGCCGCGAAGTCGGGCAGCCGCGGGTACATCGCGCGCACGGTGGCCGGGGCCAGGCGCGCGTCCTTGGCCAGGTAGACGCGCCCGCCCGCGGCGACCACCATCTCGTCGAGCGCGTCGAGCAGGCCCGGCAGAGCCGGGGGCCCGACCGGCAGGTCCAGGGCCAGGGTCCAGCCGGGCTGGGGGAACGACAGGGGGGCCGGGTTGGCCGGGCCGAAGCGCTTGAGCACGGCGAGGAAGCTCGGCACCCGCGAGGCCGCCAGGCGCGCCACGGCCGCCCGCACGGTCTCGGCGGCGTCGTCGGGCACGGCGAACTGGTACTGGACGAAGCCGCGGGGCCCGTAGAGGCGATTCCAGTCGCGCACGCCGTCGAGGGGGTGGAAGAAGGTCTCCAGGCGCTGGGGCTCGCCGACGCGGTGGCGGGGGGCCCGGCGGAACCACAGCTCGTTGAAGGCGGCCACCGAGGCGGCGTTCAGCAGCCCGGGCGGCGCGGTGACGGGCACGGCCAGGCGCGCCGGGCGCGGCGGGCGCAAGGTGGCGTCGGCCCGGTCCTCGCCGCGCTCGTGGTCGCCGCGGGTCAGGACGGCCCGGCCCCGCCCGGCGCGGGACGCGCAATCCACCCAGGCCACCGAGTAGCGGTAGCGGTGGTCGCCCTCGACCATGGCGGCCATGACGCCGTCGAGGTCGTCGAAGCGCTCGGTGTCCACCAGCACGCGGTCCGAGGAGATGGGCAGCAGGTCCAGGGTCGCCTCGGTGATCACCCCGGTGAGCCCCAGGGCGCCCAGGTGGACGAAGAAGCGCTCGCCGTCCGCCGGGGTCAGCTCGTGGGTCCCCGTCGGGCTGAGCACGCGCAGGCGCGTGACGTGGGCGCCGAGGGTCCCGTCGCGGTGGTGGTTCTTGCCGTGCACGTCGGCCGCGAGGGCCCCCCCGAGGGTGACCTGGCGGGTGCCCGGCGTCACGGGCACGAACCAGCCCGCGGGCACCACGGCGCGCACCAGCGCGTCGAGGCTGGCCCCCGCGCCCACGGTGACCGCGCCGTGGGGGTCCACCGGCGAGATCGCGTCGAGCCCCCGCAGGTCCAGCACCCGGCCCCCGGCCAGCTGGGCGGCGTCGCCGTAGCTGCGCCCGAGCCCCCGGGGGGCCAGCGGCGCGGCCAGCGCCGCCGCGACCTGCTCCTCGGAGGTGACCTCCAGCACCTCGGCGTCCACCGCCGCGGTGCGTCCCCAGCCCGACAGGCGGCTCACGCGTAGATCCCGACCCACAAGAGCAGCGCCCAGATGGCCCCGAGGATCTGGACCGTGTGGTTGCGGGCCAGCAGGTCCTCGGGCGACTGGCCCTGGGGCCCCTCGGCGGCCCGCATCACGTAGAGGATGGCGTAGGCGACCGGGATCACGGTCAGGCGCACCGGCACGATGTGGTGGCGGGCCAGCGACAGGCCGCCCGAGGAGGTGTCGAAGGCCCACAGGCAGTAGGTGGTCACGACGACGGTCGCCGACATGGTGAGGGCCGAGTGCAGGAACTCCGGGCTGTAGTCGGCCAGCACCCGGCGGGCCCGCCCGGCCCCGACGTGGCGCAGCTCGCTGGAGCGCTTGCCCACCACGACGAAGAGCGCCCCGAAGCCGATCACCACCAAGAACCAGCTGGAGACCCCGATGTGGTCGGCGGCCGCCCCGGCGTAGGCGCGCAGGAAGAAGCCCGCGGCCACCGCCCCCAGCTCGATCACGGCCACGTGCTTGAGGCCCAGGGAGTAGGCCACGTGGATCCCCAGGTAGAGCGACATGATCAGGTAGAGCCCCTCGGGCTGCCACAGGGCCAGGGGGATCAGGTAGGCGATCAGCGCCAGCACCGCCGCGGCTCCCAGGGCGACGCCCGGGGGCAGCTGGCCCGCCGCCAGGGCCCGGTGGCGCTTGTCGGGGTGGCGCCGGTCGGCCTCCAGGTCCATGACGTCGTTGAGCAGGTAGACCGCCGAGCTGAGGGCGCAAAAGCAGAGCACCGCGGCCCCGGTGTGGCGCACGATGTCGGGGCGCGTGGCCACGCCGGCCGCCGCCGGGGCCACCCCGATGAGGATGTTCTTGAGCCACTGGACCGGCCGCATCGCCGAGATCAGCGCGCGCACCGGCCCGCGCTCGACGGCCGCAGAGCTCACGAACCCACGCTACTCGCGTGCTGGCGGCGCAGCCCGGCCGGGCCGCCCCAGGAGCGCGGGGCGCCCGGCTCTATGCTTGGTCCCCGATGAGACGCACCTATCGCGTGGTCGTGGCCAAGCCCGGCCTGGACGGCCACGACCGGGGGGCCAAGGTCATCGCCCGCACGCTGCGCGACGCCGGCTTCGAGGTTGTCTACACCGGGCTGCACCAGACTCCCGAGCAGGTGGTGGCGGCCGTCGTGGACGAGGACGCCGACGCCCTGGGGCTCAGCCTCCTGTCGGGGGCCCACGGCGTCCTGGTGCCGCGCATCATCGAGCTGCTGGGGGCCGCGGGGCGCGCCGACGTCGTCGTGGTGGTGGGCGGCATCATCCCCGAGGCCGACATCGCGGGCCTCGAGGCCGCGGGGGTCGCCCGGGTCTTCACCCCCGGGTCGTCCCTGGAGGAGATCGGCCGGTGGCTCGAGGCCACCTTGGACGAGGGCTCCCGCGCGGTGCCCGCCTAGACACACAGAGAAAGCGACGGATATGGACCTCTTCGAGTACCAAGGCAAGCAGTACTTCGCGCGCTACGGCATCCCGGTGTCGGCCGGCGACATCGCCGACACCGTCGAGCAGGCCGTCGCCGTGGCCACGCGCGTGGGCTACCCGGTCGTGATCAAGGCCCAGGTCAAGGTGGGCGGGCGCGGCAAGGCCGGCGGCGTCAAGCTGGCCGCCAACGCCGAGGAGGCCGCTCGCCACGCCGGCAGCATCCTCGGGCTGGACATCAAGGGCCACGTGGTGGGCCGCCTGTGGGTCGAGCACGCCAGCGACATCGCGCGCGAGTACTACGCCTCGTTCACCCTGGACCGCCCCAACAAGGTGCACCTGGGCATGCTGAGCGCCCAGGGCGGGGTCGAGATCGAGACGGTGGCCGCCGAGAGCCCCGACGCCATCGCCACCTTGGCCATCGACCCGGTCGTGGGCCTCGACGTGGCGACCGCGCGGCGCTGGGTGGCCGAGGCGGGCCTCGACGAGGTGGCCCGCGCGGGCGCGGCCGACCTGCTGGTGGCGCTGTATCGCTGCTACACCGAGGGCGACTGCGACCTGACCGAGGTCAACCCGCTGATCCTCACCCCCGACGGCCGGGTGCACGCGCTGGACGCCAAGGTGACCCTGGACGACAACGCCGCCTACCGCCACCCCGAGTGGGACGAGTTCCGCGCCACCGAGACCGAGGACCCGCGCGAGCAGATGGCCCGGGCCAAGGGCCTCAACTACATCGGGCTGTCGGGCAGCGTCGGCATCATCGCCAACGGCGCGGGCCTGGCCATGTCGACCCTGGACGTCGTCAACCAGGTCGGCGGCAGCGCCGCCAACTTCCTGGACATCGGCGGCGGAGCCGACGCCGGGGTCATGGCCGCGGCCCTCGAGGTGATCAACCACGACCCGAGCGTGCGGGCCATCTTCGTCAACATCTTCGGGGGCATCACCCGGGTCGACGAGGTCGCCCGCGGCGTCCTCGAGGCCCTGGGGCGCGTCAAGATCGCCGCGCCCATCGTGCTGCGCCTGGATGGCACCAACGCCGAGGAGGGCCGCGCGATCCTGGCCCCCCACCTGGGCGAGAACCTGATGACCGAGCCGACCATGCTGGACGCCGCCCGCCGTGCGGTGGCGCTGGCCAACCACTGAGGAGACCCATGAGCATCTTCGTCGACGAGAACACCACCGTCATCGTCCAGGGGCTGACCGGCTCCCAGGGCCGGTTCCACGGCCTGCGCAACCGCGACTACGGCACCAAGGTCGTCGCCGGGGTCACCCCGGGCAAGGGCGGCACCGACGTGGACGGCATCCCCGTCTACAACACCGTGGCCGAGGCCGTCTCGGTGACCGGGGCCACGGCCTCCTTCGTGGTCGTGCCCCCCCCGTTCGCCTCGGCGGCCATCCTCGAGGCGGCGCAGGCCGGCATCACCCTCATCGTCTGCATCACCGAGGGCATCCCGGCCCACGACGAGGCCCGCACCTACAACCGCCTGGTCGAGGAGTTCCCCGGGGTGCGCCTGCTGGGCCCCAACTGCCCCGGCGTGATCAGCCCGGGCAAGTGCAACATCGGCATCACGGCCGGCGAGATCGCCCTGGCCGGCGGCCCCGTGGGCATCGTGTCGCGCTCGGGCACCCTGACCTACCAGGCGCTCTACGAGCTCTCCCAGCAGGGGGTCGGCCAGACGACGTGCGTGGGCATCGGGGGCGACCCGGTGCCGGGCACCAACTTCATCGACTGCCTGAGCGCCTTCCAGGACGATCCCGACACCAAGGCGGTCATGATGATCGGCGAGATCGGCGGCTCCGAGGAGGAGCGCGCCGCCGAGTGGATCGCCGCCCACATGACCAAGCCGGTGGTGGCCTACATCGCCGGGGTCACCGCCCCCCCGGGGCGCAAGATGGGCCACGCCGGCGCCATCATCTCGGGGACCAAGGGCACCGCCCAGGCCAAGATGGCGGCCCTGGCCGCCGCCGGGGTGCACGTCTGCCAGAACCCGACGGAGGCCGGCGAGAAGATGGTCGAGCTGGTCCGGGCGCTCTAGGGCGATGGCGCGCCTCGCCGTCTTGGTGTCGGGGTCGGGCACCATCCTCGAGGCGATGCTGGCCAGTGGCCTGGAGGTCGCCGTGGTGGCAGCCGACCGGTCGTGCCGGGGGGTCGAGGTGGCCGAGCGCGCCGGGCTGGACGCCCTGGTGCTGGACCGGGGCCCCTACGGGGGATTCGGCCCCGACTTCGATCGCCAGCGCTACAGCGCCGACCTGGCCGCGCTGCTGGCCGACCAGCGCGTCGACCTGGTGGCCATGGCGGGCTTCGGCACGGTGCTGGCCGCGCCCTTCCACGCGGCCTTCCCGGGCCGGGTCCTCAACACCCACCCCAGCCTGCTGCCGGCCTTCCGCGGCTGGCACGCGGTGCCGGCCGCCCTGGCGGCCGGGGTGCGCGAGACCGGCTGCACCGTCCACGTGGCCACCGAGGCGCTCGACGACGGGCCGATCCTGGCCCAGCGCCGCGTGGCCGTGCGGGCCCACGACACCGTCGAGAGCCTCCACGAGCGCATCAAGGAGGTCGAGCGCGACCTGTACCCGGCGGTCGTGGCCCGCGCGCTGGCGGCGCTGAGCGTGGGTCGCGAGCCCAGTAGCGTGGCCGAGGTCGAGGAGGACGAGTGCGGGCACTGCTGAGCGTGTGGGACAAGACCGGGCTGGTCGAGCTGGCCCAGGGTCTGGCCGACCTGGACTGCGAGCTGGTGGCCTCGGGCGGCACGGCCATGGCCCTGGCGGCGGCCGGCATCGCCCACCGCGACGTCGCGGACCTGACCGGCTTTCCCGAGATGCTCGGCGGACGGGTCAAGACCCTGCACCCGGCCATCCACGGCGGGATCCTGGCCGACCGCAGCCGGGCCGAGCACCTGGCCGACCTGGCCGGCCACGGGATCGGGACCATCGACCTGGTGGTGTGCAACCTGTACCCCTTCGCTGCCGACCCCTCGATCGAGCTGATCGACGTGGGCGGGCCGACCATGGTGCGCGCCGCGGCCAAGAACCACGCCTCGGTGGCCGTGGTCACGCGGCCCGACCAGTACATCGGCGTGCTCGAGGAGCTGCGCGCCGCGGGCCAGATCGGCGAGTCGACCCGGCGCCGCCTGGCGCGCGAGGCCTTCGAGACCACCGCCGCCTACGACGCGGCGATCGCCCAGTGGCTGGGCGGGGACGAGGACGCCCCCGAGGCGCTGGGCGCCGCGCTGCCCCTGGTGTGGCAGCCGACCCTGCAGCGCGCCCAGGTGGTGCGCTACGGCGAGAACCCCCACCAGGTCGGCGCCCGCTACCGCATCGCGGGCCGGGACCCGTGGTGGGACCACGTGACCCAGCACGCCGGCTCGGCCCTGTCCTACCTCAACCTGCTGGACGCCGACGCCGCCTGGCGCCTGGCCCACGAGCTGGCCCACGACGTGCCCGGCCACGCCGTGGCCGTCATCGTCAAGCACGCCAACGCCTCGGGCGCGGCCCTCGGGCGCGACCTGGCCGCCGCCTACGGCGCCGCTCTGGAGGCCGACCCGCTGAGCGCCTTCGGCGGCGTGGTGGCCCTGCTGGGCGAGGTCGACGAGACCGTCGCCGACGCCGTGGCCGCGGGTCCCCAGGCCGACGTCATCGTGGCCGGCGCCTTCACCGAGGCCGCCGTGGAGCGCCTGCGCACCCGGCGCAAGGCGACGCGCCTGCTCAGCGGCCCGGCCCCCGAGCCCCTGGCGCGCAGCGTGCGCACCGTGGGGGCCAGCGCGTTCGTCCAGGGCCCCGACGAGCTGCTCGTCGCCCCCGGGGACTGGCGCTGCGTCACGGCCGTCCAGCCCACGCCCGACCAGCTGGTGGACCTGATGGTGGCCTGGCGGGTGTGCGCGCGCACCACGTCGAACGCCATCGTGCTGGCCCGCCAGGGCGTCGCCGTGGGCGTGGGCGCGGGTCAGCAGTCCCGGGTGGTGTCGGCCCAGATCGCGGTGGCCAAGGCCGGCGAGCGCGCTCGCGGGGCCGCCGCGGCCTCGGACGCCTTCTTCCCCTTCGCTGACGGGCTCGAGGCCCTGGTCGCGGCCGGCGTGCGCGCGGTCGTCGAGCCCGGCGGCTCGGTGCGCGACGACGAGGTCATCGCGGCCGCCGACCACGCCGGGATCGCTCTCCTGCTGACCGGCGAGCGGCACTTTCGGCACTAGGAGGCAGCGGTGAGCGCGATTCGACTCGACGGGCAGGCGGTGGCCGCCCGCATCAAGATGCAGCTGGCCGACCGGGCGGCCCGGCTGGCCGCCGCGGGGCGGCCGGTCGGCCTGGGCACCATCCTGGTCGGCGACGACCCCGCCAGCACGGCCTACGTGGCCATGAAGCACGCCGACTGCGCCGAGGTGGGGGTGACCTCGTTCCACGAGCACCTGGCGGCCACGGTCACCCAAGACGAGCTCGAGGCGGTCATCGGGCGCATGAACGCCGACCCCCGGGTCCACGCCATCTTGGTGCAGCTCCCGCTGCCGGCGGGCCTGGACGAGGAGCGGGCCCTGCGCGCCGTGGACCCGGACAAGGACGTCGACGGGCTCCACCCGGTCAACCTGGGCCGCCTGGTCATGGGCCGGCCCACGGTGGTGGCCTGCACGCCGGCCGGCATCGTCGAGCTCCTCGCCGCCTACGACGTGCCCGTCGAGGGTCGCCACGTGGTCGTCATCGGTCGCGGCCTGACCATCGGGCGGCCCCTGGCGCTGCTGCTGGCCTCCAAGCGGCGGGGCTGCAACGCCGCGGTCACCGTGGTGCACACCGGGGTCGCGGACCTGGGCGCGCTGACGCGCCAGGGAGACGTCGTGGTGGCCGCGGCCGGCCGCGCCGGCCTGGTGACCCCCGACATGGTCCGGCCCGGGGCCGCCGTGGTGGCCGCGGGCACCAGCTGGGCGGGGCGCAAGCTGCTCAGCGACGTCGACGAGGGCGTGGCCGAGGTCGCGGGCTGGCTCAGCCCGCGCATCGGCGGCGTGGGTCCCATGACGCGGGCCATGCTGGTGCGCAACGCCGTCACCGCCGCGGAGCGAGTCCGGTGAGCGACGTCGACGAGCGGGGCCGCGAGCGCGACGAGCGCCCCTGGGGCAGCTACGTCGTGCTGGAGGGCGAGGCCGCCGATCACAAGGTCAAGCGCATCGTCGTGGCCCCCGGCCAGCGCCTGAGCTACCAGCGCCACCGCCAGCGCGCCGAGCACTGGTTCGTGGTCGCGGGATCGGGCCGCGTGACGATCGACGACGAGGTGCGCATCGTGGGCCCGGGCGACAGCGTCGACATCGCGGTGGGCCAGGCCCACCGGGTCGAGGCCCGGGGTCCCGACCCGGTGGTCTTCATCGAGGTGCAGACGGGGACCTCCTTTGGCGAGGACGACATCGAGCGCCTGAGCGACGACTACGGGCGAGCCGGCTGACCCGGTGCGCATCGACCAGCTCCTGGCGCGCGGGCCGACCCGCTCCTTCGAGTTCTTCCCGCCGCGCTCGGCCGAGGAGGCCGCGACCCTGGCCGCCACGATCTCGGACCTGGTCGAGCTGGCGCCATCGTTCGTCTCGGTGACCAACCGCGGGGGACCGGCCGCCCGCGAGCGGACCTTCGAGCTCGTCACCCAGATCCAGCGCGCCGGGCGCCTGACCACCATGGCTCACCTGGTCGCCCGGGGCCAGCACCGGGACGACCTGGTCGAGCTGCTCGCGCGCTACCGCGCCGCGGGCGTGGAGAACGTCCTGGTGCTGGGCGGCGACGCGCCCGCCGGCCAGTCCGAGGCGCCCGGCGACTTCGCCCACGCCGACGACCTGGTGCGCCTGGTGCGCGACGTGGGGGGCTTCGCGATCGGGGTGGCCGCCCACCCGGCCGGGCACCCCGACTCGGTGGACCTGGCCGCCGACCGGGACCGCCTGGCCGCCAAGCTGGCCGCGGCCGACTTCGCCATCACCCAGTTCTTCTTCGCGGCCGAGGAGTGGAGCGGCCTGGTCGCCGACCTGGCCTCACGCGGGGTCGACCGGCCGGTGCTGCCCGGCGTGATGCCGGTCACCTCCCTGTCGAGCATCGCCCGCATGGCCCAGATGGGGGCCCCGGTGCCCGCGCCCCTGGTGGCGCGCCTGCGTGCGGCCGACGAGCGCGGCGGCGCCGCCGCGGTGCGGGCCGCCGGCGTCGAGGCCGCGACGGCCCTGTCGGCCGAGCTGTTGGCGCGCGGGGCCCCGGGCCTGCACTTCTACACCCTGAACCGGTCCCCCGCGACCCGCGAGATCCACCAGGCGCTGGGCCCCGGGTCGTAGGGTATTTGGTCCCCGAAGGGCCTCCCGGGGACCGTCGTAGGATGGCGTTCATGGCTGAGAAGATCACGATGAGCGCCGATGGCGTGCTCCAGGTCCCTGACAATCCCATCATCCCCTTCATCGAGGGCGACGGCACCGGCGTGGACATCTGGCCGGCCGCCAAGCTCGTGCTGGACGCGGCGGCGACCAAGCACGGCAAGTCCATCGAGTGGCGCGAGGTGCTGGCCGGCGAGAAGGCCTTCAAAGAGACCGGCAACTGGCTACCCGAGGAGACGGTCACGACGTTCCGGGACTACCTCATCGGGATCAAGGGCCCGCTCACCACGCCGATCGGGGGCGGATTTCGCTCCTTGAACGTGGCCCTGCGCCAGATCCTCGACCTGTACGTCTGCCTGCGCCCGGTGCGCTGGTTCGCCGGGGTCCCCTCGCCGGTTCGCCACCCCGAGCTGGTCGACATGGTCATCTTCCGCGAGAACACCGAGGACGTCTACGCCGGACTCGAGGTCGAGGCGGGCACCGAGGCGGCCGAGAAGCTGCGCGCGTTCCTCCACGACAGCTACGGATGGGACATCAAGGAGATGAGCGGCATCGGCATCAAGCCGATCTCCAAGTCGGGCTCCGAGCGCCTGATCCGCGCGGCCATCCAGTACGCGCAGCGCCAGGGTCGTCCCTCGGTCACCATGGTGCACAAGGGCAACATCCAGAAGTTCACCGAGGGCGCCTTCCGCCAGTGGGGCTACGACCTGGTGCGCGACGAGTTCGCCGACGTCGCGGTGAGCTGGGACGACTGCAACGGCCAGCCCGGCGACAAGATTCTCGTCAAGGACGCCATCGCCGACATCACGCTCCAGCAGGTGCTGACGCGCCCGGCCGAGTTCGACGTGATCGCGACGATGAACCTGAACGGGGACTACCTCTCCGACGCCCTGGCCGCGCAGGTCGGGGGCATCGGCATCGCCCCGGGCGCCAACATCAACTACGTCACCGGGCACGGCATCTTCGAGGCGACCCACGGCACGGCGCCCAAGTACGCGGGCCAGGACAAGGTCAACCCCGGCTCGGTCCTGCTGTCGGGGGTGCTGATGTTCGAGCACCTCGGCTGGCAGGAGGCCGCCGACGACATCGTGCGGGCCCTGGAGGCGACCATCGCCGACAAGGTCGTCACCTACGACTTCGCCCGACTGATGGAGGGCGCCACCGAGGTCAAGTGCTCGGAGTTCGGCGCCGCCATCGTGGACCGCCTCTAAGCGAGAAAGGAAGCGACATGACCACCCCCGTTCACGTCACCGTGACTGGAGCCGCGGGCCAGATCGGCTACCAGCTCCTCTTCCGCATCGCCTCGGGCCAGATGCTCGGGCCCACCACCCCGATCGTGCTGCGCCTGCTCGAGATCGAGCCGGCCATGAAGGCGCTCGAGGGCGTTGTCATGGAGCTCGACGACTGCGCCTTCCCGCTGCTGGCCGGCATCGAGGCCACGAGCAACCTGGACGTCGCCTTCACCGACACGTCCTGGGCGCTCCTGGTGGGCTCGGTGCCCCGCAAGGCCGGCATGGAGCGTGGTGACCTGCTCTCGATCAACGGCGGCATCTTCAAGCCCCAGGGCCAGGCCATCGCCCGCAACGCCGCCAGCGACGTCCGCGTGCTGGTGGTGGGCAACCCCTGCAACACCAACTGCCTGATCGCGCGCACCAGCGCGCCCGACGTCCCCGCGGAGCGCTGGTTCTCGATGACCCGGCTGGACCAGAACCGCGCCGAGACCCAGATCGCCAAGCGCCTGGGCACGTCGGTCGCCGGGGTCAAGAACCTGGCGGTGTGGGGCAACCACTCGGCCACCCAGTTCCCCGACGTCCTCAACGCCACCGTCGACGGGCGGCCCGTGCCCGAGGCCATCGACGACGAGGCCTGGCTGACCGGGGCGTTCTTGAGCACCGTCCAGAAGCGGGGCGCCGCCATCATCGAGGCGCGCGGCGCCAGCTCGGCCGCCTCGGCGGCCAACGCCGCCATCGACACGGTCGTCGGGCTCACCACGCCGACGCCCGACGATGACTGCGTCTCGGTCTCGGTGACCAGCCACGGCGAGTACGGGGTGCCCGAGGGGCTGACCTTCGGCCTGCCGGTGCGCGTGGACGCCAGCGGTGCCTGGCACGTCAAGGAGGGCTTCACGCGCGACGAGTTCGCCGCCGAGAAGATCCAGGTGACGACCGACGAGCTGCTGGCCGAGCGCGACGAGGTCGTGAAGCTAGGCCTGGTCTAGGAGCCTTCGCGGTCCCCGGCGCGCGCGCGGCTCAGGCCGCGCTTGAGGTCACCAGGTCACCGGCCTTCACCCCGACGGCCGCCGCCGGGGTGGGGTGTGCCAGGAGCGCCTCGCGGTGGGCGGCGCGCGCCGTGCGCACCGCGACGGTCGCCCAGGCGCCCACCAGCGCCACCAGCCCGACGGCGCTGGCCACGCGGAAGGCGCTCAGGCCCGTCTCGGCGGCCAGGCGGATCGTCCCGGTCACCGTCACCCCCACGGGGAACGTGAAGCTCCACCAGGTCAGCGAGAACGGCAGGTGGGCGCGCGCCGTGCGCACGGTGATGGCCAGGGCCAGCGTGGCCCACAGCAGGGCGAAGCCCCACATCGGCACGCCGTAGAGGATGGCGAAGAGCGAGAAGGCGTGGGCCACCGGTCCCGGGACGGCCAGGGCCGCGTTGGCCCCCAGCAGCCCGGCGGCCGTGATGGACTGGCCGACGGGACCCAGGACGATCCACAGCGTCGGCACCCGCCCGCTCATCGAGGACCCGTAGTGGGCCAGGCGCGACCAGATCAGCGTGATGATCGCCAGGGCCACGACCAGGCTCATGCCGAACTCCGCGAACAGGGCGTAGAAGAGGGTGGCGCGCGCACCCGGCGAGGCCACGTGGGCCAGCAGCAGGGCCCCGGTGGAGGCCGACACCATCGGCGGCACGATGGGCATCAGCCAGCCCCCGAAGGCCCCGTCGGGGCGCACCGTGATCGAGGTGAAGAGGCGGTAGGGGATGACGGTGGCGCTGAGCAGACCGGTCACCGTGCCGATCGTCCACAGCACCCAGTCCAGGTCGACGGCCACGCGCATCCCGAGGACGCCCGAGGCCACGACGATCGCGCCCGCACCCACGGTCATGAAGGCCATGGGTGGCGCGCCGTAGAACTGGGCCATGGTGCTGTCGTGGCCGTAGCGGCGGGCCTGGTGCGGCGAGCGCAGCCAGTGGACGGCGGTGGCGACCACCAGCACCGCGAGCAGCCCGGCCGCCAGCGCCCACACGACCACGGCGACCGCGTCGAGTCCCGGCACGTGGTAGGGCAGGAGGACCGCCGCGGTGGCCACGATGCCCGTGCCCATGACGGCGGCGAACCAGTTGGGGCCGAAGTGGACCGGGCCGGAGCCCTCGGTCGAGTCGAGCAGGTGGGCCAGGGGGCGATCAGGGGGGGTCATGGTTCTCCTCTCGTACCCAGCGTGCCCGCGGCGGGCGTCGGTGGCCAGGGGTCCCAGCGAGGTGCGTGATAGCCAGAGTGAATCACTCGGGGCGCGCCAGCGGGCGCTCCCCGTGGAGGGCGAGGGCCCCCTCGATGGCCGCCTCGAGCAGCTCGGTGCGTCGCTCGGTGGCGTGCAGCCAGCCGCGGTGATCCCACTGGGCCACCAGCGAGTCGCCCGCGTAGAGGAGCTGGGCGAAGCGCACGTCGCGGTAGGCGGCCACGGCCAGGAACGCCGCGGCCTCCATGTCGACGACCACGCAGCCCTCCGCGACGCGCCGCGCGACGCGCCCGCGCGTCTCGCGGAAGATCGCGTCGGTCGTCCAGGTGCGCCCCACGCTGTAGGGGAGGCCGCGGCGCTGGGCCACGCCGGCCAAGGCGGCCACGCCGGCCGGGTCGGCGGCGAGCACCCGGCCCGCGGGCGCGTAGTGGAAGCTGGTGCCCTCGTCGCGCAGGGCCGAGTCCACGACCACTACGTGGCCGACGTCCAGGTCGACCAGGGCGCCGGCCCCGCCGCAGGCGACGAGCGTGGTGGCCCCCAGGGCGATCAGCTCCTCCATCACGACGGCCGAGAAGGGGGCGCCGAAGCCCCCGTGGACGACGGCGACGGGGCCGGCCGGCGTGGCGACGTCGTAGACCGGGCTCCAGCCCACCTCGCTGCGCAGCCGGTAGCGCTCGACCAGACGTCCCGTCGCGGCCCACGCGTCGAGCACCTCGCCAAAGAAGCACAGCACTGCCACCTCGCCCAGGCGGCGCCGACGGTGCAGGCGGGTGGGCTCGAGGACCGCGGGCTCGGCCCGGTCGTCCTCGGCCAGCGGGATCAGCTCGTCGCGCTCAGCCATCCGAGCAGCTCGACCAGGATCGAGGCGTCACCGCGCACCCGCACGTGTCCCGAGCGCAAAATGTCGGTGCTGGCCCGGCGGCCCGAGGCCAGGGCGGCGACGGCGTCAGCCTCCAGGCGCACGACGAGGTCCGGGGCGCCCGGTGGCGCGGCGGCGCGGTGCGCACCGCGAGGGCCCAGGACCAGGGCCACGGTCTCGGCGGCGTCCGGCGGGCCCAGCACGAGGTCCACGCGGACCTCGTGGTCCAGCGGGGCGGGCCCGCGAGCCGTCAGCGCCGCGACGACCTGGTCGGCCCAGGTCGTCGCGGGCTCGACCACGGTCAGGGGGCCGGCTGGACGCCCGCCTCGGCGGCCGAGCGCTTGGACCCGTTGCGGATCTTGCGACCCAGCCAGGCGATGGGGTCGTAGTGGGCGTCCACGGCCCGCTCCTTGAGCGGGATGATGGCGTTGTCGGTGATCTTGATGTGCTCGGGGCACACCTCGGTGCAGCACTTGGTGATGTTGCAGTAGCCCAGGCCCATCTCCTCGCGCACGTAGTCGCGACGGTCGTTGGTGTCCAGGGGGTGCATCTCGAGCTCGGCGTAGCGGATGAAGAAGCGCGGGCCGGCGTAGTGGTGCTTGTTGTCCTCGTGGTCGCGGATGACGTGGCAGACGTCCTGGCACAAGAAGCACTCGATGCACTTGCGGAACTCCTGGCCGCGCTCGACGTCCTCCTGGAACATCCGGTAGCCGCCCTCGGGCATCGGGGGCGGCAGGACGGCCGGGATGCGCTCGGCCATCGCGAAGTTGAACGAGACGTCGGTCACCAGGTCCCGGATGATCGGGAAGGTGCGCATCGGGGCCACGGTCACCGTGCCCTCGGGCAGCTCGTCCATGCGCGTCATGCACATCAGGCGGGGCTTGCCGTTGATCTCGGCCGAGCAGCTGCCGCACTTGCCGGCCTTGCAGTTCCAGCGGCAGGCCAGGTCGGGCGCCTCGGTGGCCTGGATGCGGTGGATGACGTCGAGGACGACCTCGCCCTCGTTCTGGGCGATGGTGTACTCCTGGAAGTCGCCGCCCTCGGCGTCGCCTCGCCAGATGCGCATCGTCACGTCCGCCATTACTTCGCCTCCTCGAGCAGAGCCTTCAGTTCATCGGGCATGGTCAGCAGCGGGGACCGCACGGTGGCGAACTCGCCGTCGTAGGTGCCTGCGCTCACGCTATGGGCGAGGTTGAAGGTGCCGAACTCGGCGCTCGCCTTGGGGAAGTCCTCGCGCGTGTGGCCACCGCGCGACTCCTCGCGCTGGATCGCGCCGCGAGTCACGCACTTGGACACGGTGATCATCGAGGGCAGGTCGGTGGCCAGGTTCCAGCCGGGGTTGTAGGCCCGGCCGCCGGTGACCTTGAGGTTGGCCACCCGCTCGCTGAACGTGCCGTCCAGCTGGGTCAGGGCGTCGGCCAGCTCGGGACCGTTGCGGATGATGCCGACGTTGGCCTGCATCATGTCTTGGAGGTCACGCTGGATGTCGTAGGGGTTCTCCCCGCTCTCGCGGGTGAAGGGGGCCAGCGCGCGCTCGATGGCCGCGGCCACCTCGCCCTCGTCGAAGTCGGCGGGACCGCTGCCGGCATCGATGTAGTCGGCCGCCGCCACCCCGGCCCGGCGCCCGAAGACCACCAGGTCCGACAGCGAGTTGCCGCCCAGCCGGTTGGCCCCGTGCATGCCGCCGGCCACCTCGCCGGCCGCGTAGAGCCCGGCGACCCGCGTGGCCGCGGTGTCGGCGTCGACCTTGACCCCGCCCATGATGTAGTGGCAGGTCGGGCCGATCTCCATGGCCTCACGCGTGATGTCCACGCCGGCCAGCTCCATGAACTGGTGGTACATCGAGGGCAGGCGGCGCCGGATGTACTCGGCCGAGCGGCGCGAGCCGATGTCCAAGAACACCCCGCCGTGGGGGCTGCCCCGGCCCGCCTTGACCTCGGCGTTGATTGCCCGGGCCACCTCGTCACGGGGTAGCAGGTCCGGCGGGCGCCGGCCGGCCGAGTGGTCGGCGTACCACTTGTCGGCCTCCTCCTCGGACTCGGCGGTCTCGGCGCGGAACATGTCGGCCACGTAGCGGAACATGAAGCGCTCGCCCTCGGCGTTGCGCAGCACGCCGCCGTCGCCGCGCACGCCCTCGGTCACCAGCAGGCCGCGCACGCTGAAGGGCCAGACCATCCCGGTGGGGTGGAACTGGATGCACTCCATGTCGATCAGCTCGGCGCCGGCCCACAGGGCCATGGCGTGGCCGTCGCCGGTCGACTCCCAGGAGTTCGACGTGAACTTCCAGGACTTGCCCACCCCGCCGGTGGCCAGGATCACGGCCTTGGCCCCGAAGGTGACGAACTCGCCCGTGGGGCGCCAGTAGGCCACGGCGCCCGCGATGCGGCCCGCGGAGTCGTGGACCAGCTGGAGGACCTTGCACTCCATGAAGACGTCGGTCCCCATCGAGACGACCTTCTGCTGGAGCGTGCGGATGAGCTCGAGACCGGTGCGGTCGCCCACGTGGGCCAGACGGGCGTAGCGGTGGCCGCCGAAGTCGCGCTGGAGGATCCGGCCGTCCTTGGTGCGGTCGAACAGCGCCCCCCACTGCTCGAGCTCGTAGACGCGGTCGGGCGCCTCCTTGGCGTGCAGCTCGGCCATGCGGTAGTTGTTGAGCATCTTGCCCCCGCGCATGGTGTCGCGGAAGTGGACCTGCCAGTTGTCCTCGGCGTAGATGTTGCCCATGGCCGCGGCGATGCCGCCCTCGGCCATCACGGTGTGGGCCTTGCCGAGCAAGGACTTGGTGACGATGCCCACCGACAGGCCGCGCTGCTTGGCCTCGATGGCCGCACGCAGCCCGGCACCGCCGGCGCCGATGATGAGAACGTCGTAGTCGTGGTGTTCGTACTCAGTCACAGAGGGTCCTTACCTAGAAGAGGCGGTAGTCGGTCAGAGCGCCCGAGGCCACCAGGCGGACGTAGACGTCGGTCAGCGCGACGACGATGAGGGAGGCCCACGCGAAGTTCATGTGCTTGGCGTTGAGCGGGGTCAGGAACTTCCAGATCTTGTAGCGGATCGGGTGCTTCGAGAAGGACCGCGACTGGCCCCCGCACAGGTGCCGGCAGGCGTGGCAGCTCACCGAGTAGCTCCACAGCAGGACCGCGTTGAGGGTCAGCACCAGCGTGCCCACCGTGACCCCCCAGCCGATGCCGGGCTGGTAGAAGGCCCGGAAGGCGTCGTAGGTCAAGATGGCGTTGAGCACGAGCCCGAAGTAGAAGAAGTAGCGGTGGGCGTTGTGCATGAGCAGCGGGAAGCGGCTCTCGCCCGTGTAGGACCCGTGGGCGTCAGCCACCGCGCACGCGGGCGGCGACCACCAGAAGGCGCGGTAGTAGCTGCGCCGGTAGTAGTAGCAGGTCAGGCGGAAGCCCAGGGGGAACAGCAGGATGATCAGGGCGGGCGACCAGGCCCAGCCGTGGATGCCGAAGCCGATCGAGGAGCCCGGAACGCAGTTGCCGCCCAGGCACGGCGAGTAGAAGGGGCTGATGAGGTCGCGGTGCACCGCCGACCCGACGTAGTAGTTCCGGTTCTGGAAGGCCGCCCAGGTCGAGTAGACGACGAAGGCCGTCAGGATCGACATGGTCACGATGGGCTGGATCCACCATCGGTCGCCGCGCAGGGTGGCCAGATCGGGCCCCCCGCGACGCCCGCCCAGCTGGACTTTGGTTCGACTCTCGAGGACCGCCACCGTCACCTCACTCTCTCGCCACGCGCCCCTGGCCCGTCGAGGCCCCATTGTAGGCACGCGCCGGGACCACCCCTAGGGGGACGAACGTCCCAGCGACGCGCTCCGCGGGCCCCGAGGCGCGCCGATCACCCGCGCGGGGGCGGCACGACGATGCGCAGGCCCGGCGTGCGCGCGGCCCAGTCGCCGTTCACCGTCTCGTCGCGAACCGCCTCGAGCAGGGCCGTCGCGGCGCGCGAGAGGCTGTGGCGCTGGTCGTAGGCGACGCACACGGTGCGCTCGATCGTCGGCTCGACGAGGTCCAGCGCGACGACGTCATCGCTCATCGCGGCGACCAGGCCCGGGACGATCGCCGCGCCCAGTCCGGCCGCGACGAAGGCGTGCACCGTGCCGATCTCGGCGCCCTCCAGGGCGACGCTCGGGTGCAGCCCGGCGGCCGCGAAGGCGGACTCGGTGGTCGTGCGCACGTCGTAGCCCTCGTGGAAGTAGATGAGCGGGACGTTGGCCAGATCGCTGAGGCGGACGGTCTGGTGGGTGGCCAGGGGGTGGTCGCGGCCCACGATGACGATCAGGTGCTCGTGGGCCAGGGTGGAGATCGCCAGGTTGGGATGCGCGATCGGCCCCACCATGAGGGCCAGGTCCAAGTCGCCCATCTCCAGGGCCGTGGCGATCTCGCGCGAGTGGCGCTCGACGAACGAGACGGCCACGCCGGGATAGCGCCGGCGAAACGCCGCCAGCAGGGGCGGCAGCAGGGTCGCCCCGATGCTCGGGGTCGTCCCGATGGTGACGTGGCCCCGGCGCAGCCCCTCGAGGTCCTCGGCCTCGCTGAAGACGTCGTCGATGCCGGCCAGGACGCGGCGGGCCAGGGGCACCAGCTGCTGGCCGGCGTCGGTCAGGGCGATGGGCCGGCGACCCCGGTGGAAGAGCGTGACCCCGAGCACGTGCTCGAGCCGGTTGATCTGGGCGCTGATGGAGGGCTGGGCCACGTTCAGCTCGTCGGCCGCTGCGGTGAACTGCCCCTCGTCGGCGACGGCCACGAAGCAGCGCAGCTGCTGGATGGTCAGGTCTCGGGAACTGAACATAAGAGCAGCCTATCAAGACCGTAATAAGAATCGATTGGAAATCTGGAGTTCTCTACTTTACGTTGGGTATATGCGCACATTCACCTCCATCCCCAAGTCACTCCTGGCCGGCCTGATGGCGGCCGCACTGCTGGGCGTGGTGCCCGCGGGCGCGACGACGCGTCCCGCGGCGACCACGACCGCGTCGGCGCACGCCGTCAAGGTGGTCAAGGTCAGGTTCCACGGAGCCTTCAAGGGAACAATCGCGATGCTGTGGTCCTCGTCGGGCGCCAAGGCGACGTCGGTCAAGGGCACCGGCAGTGCGACGTACCTGGGCAAGGCGACCATGACGGGGACGGGCTCGGCACCCGCCTCCAACACGTGTGACCCACTCACCGGGATCGGCTTCTTGCGCGGTGCGGGCTCGATGCTGCGCCTGAAGGTCATCAACCCGACCAAGTCCCAGGCCTGCGCCGCGGGCTCGTCGGCACCGACCTCGGTCAGCGTCAAGGGCGTCGCCAAGATTCTGAGCGGCGCGGGGAAGTGGCGTGGAGCCACCGGAACCCTCAACTTCACTGGGTCGTTCTCGATCCAGAAGACCACTGCCGGATCAACCGAGACCGATGCCTACAGCGCCAAGCTGACGGGCCTGGTCCTGGTCCGGAAGTAACGGGTCCCCGGCTCCCCGGGTCACTCATGTCCCCACAAATGCACAAGGAGGAAATATGAAGCGTGTCGTAGCGGCTCTGGCCGCCGGGGCACTGAGCCTGAGCGGTCTCGTACTGCTCGGAGCGTCGACGGCGTCGGCTGACTCGACGACCACGACGACGTTGGCCAACCCCATCCAGGGCACCGGGAACCTTCCCGTGTACCTCAACGTCGACACGGTCGTGGGTGGCGGCGGCACGGGCATCCTCAAGGCGCCCATCGGCTGCGCGCTGACCAACGAGTTCTACGTGGGCCAGACGGTCGTCTTCCGCATGTCGGGCGTGAACGTGGGCTCGGGTGGCACACCGCTGACCCCGACCAACGTCAAGAGCGCCGTCGTGGTCATCCCGGGCATCTCGACGCCCGCGCCGATGAACTACGGCAACCACGGAACGGTGGCCTTCTGGACCTACGGCTGGAACACCACGGGCTACGCGACCCTCGGCGTCGTGAACTTCCAGATCGTGGTCACCACCAAGGCCATTCCCGCGGTGTCCAAGATCGTCAAGTATCGCCACGGCACCAAGATCCTGCGTCGCCGCGTCTTCATCAAGCGGGCCGTCCCCTCTGCCCACTTCACCTACACCCAGACGGGCCTAGCTACCCCGTCGCAGCTCACGCTCAACGCCGTTCCGGCGGCCTGACCTCGTGCTGTAGCGCCTCGCCCTGGGCTCTCGCCCAGGGCGAGGCGAGCCACCGCTCGCACGCTGGCGCCCCTACCCTAATCGTCTCGGAAAGGACGACCCTCCCATGAAGTTCTCCCGCCACGCCCTGGTGAGAGCGGCCACGACAGCGATCGCGCTCGGCACGATCCTGCCCCTGACGCTCTCTAACCCCGGAGGTGCCGCCGACACGACCGGCACGCTGAACCCCACCACCCTGACCGCCCCGAACATCCCCGACGTGGCACCGCTGCCGGGTCCGGTCACGCCCGCCTTCACGCTGAGCTCGTCGATCGGTAACCTGTCCATCACGCCCTACGTGGGCGCCCAGGGGACCCCGGTGACCATCTCGGGCACCGGCCTGCCGGCCTCGACCAGCGTCACGCTGGCCTGGTCGACGGCGAGCGCCACCTGGGTCGTGAGCCCGCAGCCCGACACGGTGAACTACCTGGGGCGCAGCTCCACCAACTTCTACGTGACCCTGGCCACGGTGACCACGAGCGCGTCGGGCGCGCTCACCTACGCGATGAAGGCCCCGGCCGACTTCGGCGGGATGCATGACATCTACGCGGTGGTCAACAATGTCGCCCAGGCGCACGGTGGCTTCGAGCTGCTGCGCACGCTGACGGTCACGCCGCGCAGCGGGCCGATCGGCACGCCCATCCACATCACCTACACCGGGATGGGCGCGACCCTCTACACCGGTGGCGCGGCCATCTTGTACGACAATCACTTCGCCGGCGAGATGACGGCCAGCTGGACGCGGGGCACCGCGAGCGTCACGATTCCCGCTGCCGGGGCCGTGGGCGCACACTTCATCCAGGTGGGCGACGCGCTCAGCTTCGTGTACATGAACATCGTGCAGTCGCCCGTTCCCTTCGCCACCGGCGGCACCGCGACGTTCCACGTCACGCGGGGCCACGTGTCGATGACGCCGCAGATCAGCTGGCCCGACCAGGTCACCCCGACCCTCAACGAGGTCACGACGCTCGACGCCAACGGGCTGAGCGCCGCCTCCAGCGCGACCACGACCCTGACGCCCCCCTCGGGCCCCGTGGGGTCCAAGGTCCACGTCCACGTGACCGGCCTGCCCTCGGCGACCTACCAGCTGACGTGGGCGTCGGTCCAGGGCAGCCGAGTCAACTGCCCGACCAGCTCGTGCTGGGCCTACGTCTCGGTGCCCCTGGGCTCGGCCACCGCCACCAACGGGACCCTCGACACCACCGTGACCGTGCCCAACGGCCTGGGCGGCTGGCACGTCATCCAGGTGATGAGCGCAACCACCGTCGAGACCCAGCAGCCCTTCTACGTCATGGAGTCGATGGTGTCCTTCCACTCCGCGTCGGGTCAGCTGCTCAGCCAGGGTGTGGCCACGGCCACCCACGCGACCACCCCCCAGGCGATCGCGGCCGGCCAGTCGGGCACCGGGACCTACACCTTCAAGCAGGGCCAGGAGCTCACCATCAGCCTGGACGGGGTGGGCTGGACCCAGTTCGACAACACCCTCGGCGTGGACTATGACAACAGCTACATCGGCTACGGCTGCGGGTTCAACTCCAACGGCTACACGGTGATCCACCTGTTCGCCACGGGTGGGCCCGGGCTCCACGTGATCAACCTGTACCCGATGATGTACACCCAGCAGCCGTCGTTCGCCAACACGCCCTACGGGATGACGCCGGACCTGAGCTACGCGCGAGACTTCCCCGCCCTGGCCCTGGGCTACCACGTCCCGTCGTTCCAGTTCGTGATCAAGGTCGTGAAGTAGGAGTCGCTCTGCTCATTCGGAGCGGGTGCCAGCGCCTCGTCCCCCTCGGTGCGCAAGGGGGGCGAGGCGCTGGCACGTAGTGACGCCCTAGGGGCGTCGTGGTCCACGGTAGCGGTCCGCGCCGCGGATCCGGGGGTCGCGGCGCCACAGCCAGCGTCCCGACAGCGCCAGGACGCTCGGCAGGACGAGGCCGCGCACGATGAGCGCGTCGACCAGGACGCCGAGGGCCAGGCCGACGCCGAGCTCCTGGAGTCCGGCCACGTGGCCGAGCACGAACCCGCTGAGGGCGCCCACCATGATGACCGCGGCGCTGGTGACGACCCCGCCGGTCGAGGCCAGGGCCTCGACGATGGCCTCGTCGATGGGCCGCCCGGCCAGGTGGGCCTCGCGCAGGCGCGCCACGATGAAGACCTCGTAGTCCATCGAGAGCCCGAAGAGCACCGCGAAGGTGAAGACCGGGACCCAGCCCTCGATCTGGGCCACGTGGTACGTGCCGGTCACCGAGCCCAGCCCGGCGTGGAACCACCAGGTCAGCCCGCCGTAGGCCGCGGCGATCGAGAGCAGGTCCAGGACCACGGCCCACAGGGCCAGCAGGGCCGAGCCCAGGGCCCAGGTGAGCAGGAGGAAGGCGCCGGCCAGCGCCAGGGCCACCAGCCACCCGAAGCGGCCGTAGACGGCGTGCAGGAAGTCGACGCCCTGGGCCGGGGCGCCGCCCACGACGACCGAGGTCCCCGCGGGGAAGTGGGCCGCCGCGCTGAGGCGACGCACCACTGCGACCAGGTGCTGGGAGGCGGGGCTGCCGAGCGACCCGGTGGACACGACCAGGATCCGGGTGACCTGGCCCCGCGGGTCGACGAAGGGGGCCACGACGTCGGTGGCCACGAGCTCGACGTGGTCCACGCGCAGCAGGCGCAGGGCCAGGGACTGCTGGGCGGCCCGCTCGCCCGGCGCCCGCACGCCGCCGGGGCGCCCCGTGTCGATGAGCACCTCGAGGGGCGTGAGGACCCCCGGGCCGACGCTCTGGCGCACCAGGGCGATGGCGCGCGCCGAGGGCATCTGGGACGGGATGGCGCTGAGGGAGCCCGGGGTGAGCGCCAGCTGGGACGAGCCGGCCGCCAGGGCCGCGAGCACCACCAGGGCGGCCGCCAGGACGCGGCGCGGGTGGGCGACCACGGCGCGGGCCAGGCGGGCCCAGCGGCCGCGGCTCGGGTCGGGGGGCTCGAGCAGCCCGGCCCAGCCGTGCACCGCGACGCCGCGCGGCCCGGCCAGGGCCAGGAGGGCGGGCTGCAAGGTGAGGGCCGCGCCGATGGCGACGACGGGGACCACCAGTCCGGCGGCGCCGAGCGAGGCGACCAGGGGGACCGGGATCCCGAGCATCAGGGCCAGGCCCACCGCGACGGCGGCCCCCGAGAGCACGACGGTGCGCCCGGCACTGGCCATGGTGCGCTCGATGGCGCCGTCGGCGCCGCCGGCCAGCTCGGCGCGGTAGCGATGCACGATGAGCAAGGCGTAGTCGATGGCCAGGCCCAGGCCGACCAGGGCCACGACGTTGGGCACGTAGAGCACCATCAGGCGCCGCGACGCCAGCAGGTCGACGAGGCCGAGGGCGACGGCCGTCGTCAGGCCGGCCACCACGAAGGGGATGAGCACCGCGGCACTGAGCCCGAGGATCGCGGTGAGCAGCACCAAGGCGGCCCCCAGGGCCAGCACCTCGCCGCGGCGCAGATCGGCCGCGAGGATCGGCGTGACGTCGGCCTGCAGGGCGGCCGGCCCGGTGACCAGGGCTCCGCTCAGGCCGTTGGCCGCCAGGGCCGCGCGCAGCCGGGGCGTCAGGGCGGCGGCCCGGGCGAGCGAGTCGGGCGACGCGAGGTCCACCACCAGCAGGCCGGCCACCCCGCGCTCCTCGACCGGGTGGAGCCCGAAGCGGGTGGCCGCGCGGGCCACGCGCGCCTCGTCGCGCGCGATCGCGGGGCCCGAGGCGCGCACCACCACGGTGAAGGCGCCCTCGATGCTCTCGTGGAAGTGAGCCCGCAAGAGGGCGTCGGCGCGCGCCGACGGGCTGCCCGGGACCGACAGGGAGGTCGTCAGCCGTCCCGTCAGCTGGTGGTAGCTGAGCAGGCCCCCGGCGGCCGCCGCGATCCACACGACCAGTACCACGACGCGCCAGCGGATGACGGCGCGGGTCCAGCGCTCGAGCACCTTGGCAATCTACGTCGGGCCTAGACGTGACCCCCGCGGCGGCTCTCGGCCACGCCGCCCAGCAGCGCCCAGGCCACCAGGCTCAGCCCCGGCAGGAGCAGCCAGATGCCAAAGACCAGCGCCAGCACGGTGACGAAGGCTCCCATGCCCAAGGTGAAGGGCCAGATCGAGGAGCCCGGGAAGGCCCCCACGACCCCGGCACCGCTGGCCGGCGTGGCCGCGGGGTCGTCCTCGGGCCGCGGGTCCATGCGGCGTGACCAGTAGAGGTAGTAGCTCCCGGGCAGGAAGCCGAGCAGCATCGCGGCTCCCAGCATGACCCCGCCGGCGTCCTCACCGCTCCAGAGCCAGTAGACCAGGCCGATCAGCCCGAAGAAGAGCCCCAGCCCGAGCAGGAAGCGGGCCTCGACCTTCACGCGCCGTCTCCGTTTCTCGGGCCGTGGGGCACGGTGCGGTGCTCGGGGTGGTTGTAGTCCCAGGTGGGCCGCTCCGAGCGGATCGGCGGCAGGCGGTAGAAGTTGTGGTGCGGCGGCGGGGAGGTGGTGAACCACTCCAGGGTCTGGCCGTCCCACGGGTTGGGCCCGGCCGGGTACCTCTTCCAGCTGTAGACGAGGTTGGCCACGAACACCAGGGTGGAGATCCCGATGAGGACCGCGCCCACCGAGGAGAGGTCGTTCAAGAACTTCCACTGCGGGTCGTGGGGGTAGATCGCCACGCGCCGGGGCATGCCGCGCAGGCCCACCAGGTACAGCGGCAGGGTGAAGACCTGGGTGCCCACGAAGAGGAACCAGAACTGGACCTTGCCGATGGTCTCGTTGAGGAGGTACCCGGTGAACTTGGGGCCCCAGTAGTACAGGCCGGCCATGCCGGCCATCACCAGGGCCATGACCACCGAGTGGAAGTGGGCCACGACGAAGTAGGTGTCGTGGGTGAAGAAGTCGAGCGGCGGGCTGGCCAGGTAGACGCCCGAGAGCCCGCCGATGAGGAACGTGACGAGGAACCCGAGGGCCATCAGCATGGCCGCGGAGAACCAGACCTCCCCGCGCCACATGGTGCCGATCCAGTTGAAGATCTTGATGCCCGTGGGCACCGCGATGAGTAGCGACATCATCGAGAAGAAGGGCAGCAGCACGACGCCCGTGGTGAACATGTGGTGGGCCCACACGCCGAGCGACAGGGCGGCGATCGAGATGGTGGCAAAGACCATCCCCTTGTAGCCAAAGACCGGCTTGCGCGAGAAGACGGCGATGATCTCGGTCACCATGCCGAAGAAGGGCAGGGCCAGGATATAGACCTCGGGGTGGCCCCAGAACCAGAAGATGTGCTGCCACAGCACCGGCACGCCGCCGCCGGCCACCGAGAAGATGTGGGTGCCGAAGTGCCGGTCGGCGTAGAGCATGATCAGCCCGGCCGTCAGGACCGGGAAGGCCAGCAGGATCAAGATGGCCGTCACCAGCAGGTTCCAGGTGAAGATCGGCATGCGGAACATCGTCATGCCCGGCGCGCGCAGGTAGAAGATCGTGGCCACCAGGTTGACCCCGGTGAAGATGGCCGAGAACCCCGTCAGCAGGAGCCCGCCGATCCACAGGTCGGCTCCCGCGCCCGGCGTGTTGAGGGAGTTGGACAGGGGGGCGTAGCCCACCCAGCCGAAGCTGGCCGCGCCGCCAGCGGTGAAGAAGCCCGACAGCATGGTGATCGAGCCGGTCAGGTAGAGCCAGTAGGACAGGGCGTTCAGGCGGGGGAAGGCCATGTCGGGGGCGCCGATCTGGATGGGCACGATGATGTTGGCCAGCGCCCCGAAGGCGAAGGGCCCGGCGAACAGGTAGATCATCACCGACCCGTGCATGGTGAACAGCTCGTTGAACTGGGCCAGCGACACCAGGGTGCCGTTGGGGCTGGCCAGCTGGGCCCGGATGATCTCGGCGAAGGCCCCGCCGATCACCATCATGATCACCGCGGTGACCGTGTAGGACAGGCCGATCACCTTGTGGTCGGTGGTGGTGAGCCACTTGAGCAGCCCAGTGGGCCCGTGGGCCTCGGGGGGCGGCTCGGCCCGGAGGGCGGGGCGCTCCAGGACGTCGACCATCAGCGGGTCCCCGTGGAGGTGGCGGGCTTGGTGGGGGTGATCGAGGACGTCTGCTGGCGCACCGCGGCCGCGGCGGCGGCCGCGGTGGCCGCGGCGGCCGGCCCGTGGAACGCGGTCAGCCACGCCTGGTACTGGGCCGGCGTGACCACCTTCACGTCGAACCACATCAGCGAGTGGTAGAGGCCGCACAGCTGGGTGCACTGGCCGAAGAACGTGCCCGTCGCCACCGCGTGCAGGGTGAACTGGTTGAGCACGCCGGGCAGCGCGTAGCGCGAGAAGTTGAAGGCCTTGACGTAGAAGCCGTGGACCACGTCGGAGGAGGTCAGGTTGATGTGGACGTTGGTGTTCACCGGCATGACCATGGTCGGCGTCTGGGTGGTCTGGCCCACCACGACCGCGCTGGTGCCCGGGTAGGTGAACTTCCAGCCCCACTGGAACGCGTTGACGTCGATGGTGACGTTGGTGCGCGGGTTGGCCACCTCCTTGTTCTCCACGACCATCGTCGCGGCGAACAGGCCCAGCACGATCAGGATCGGCACGATGGTGTAGGTCAGCTCCAGGGGGATGTGGTACTGGTGCTGTTCGGGGATGCGCTCGCTGCGGCGCCGGTAGCGCACGACGGCCCACAGGACCAGGACGACGACCAGCCCGCCGATGAGGGCCGCGCCGAGGGAGAAGCCCTGCCAGAGGTGGAAGACCGAGCGCGAGCTGGTGGTGTCACCGGGGCTGGCGCCAAAGGAAGGCACCGTGCAGCCCGACAGGATCAGCCCCGCGCCCAGCACGCCGAGGGCCGCGCGCACGCGCCGAGGCCACCGCGGAGGTGGTGTTCCCCCGAGAGGGGAGAGGGGTGCATCCACGAAAATCGAGACTAGTGAGGGACTTCGCCAGCCCCTCAGTCGTCAGGTATGAACACCCTCAGGTTCGCCGCCGCTCAGCTGGCGGGCTGGTCGGGCTTGGTCTCGGACGCGTCGGTCGCCTGGGCGGCCTCGGTCTCCTTGGCTGACTTGACGCCCTTTTCGAACTCCGCTTTGGCCGAGCCGAGGTTGCGCGCCAGCTTGGGGATGGCGGAGCCGCCAAAGACGAGGACGGCGACCACGATGACGACGATCAAGAGGTCCGGACCGAATATCTCAGCGAGGAACACGGTGGACTCTCCTTTCCCACTGCGGGACCAGCCTACCGCGCCGCGGGCTCTCCCCGGCGGGCGCGCGGGCCGGCGGTAAGGTCGCCAGGTGGTCGGACTCGAGCTGTCGGGGCTGCGCTGCGCCTTCGGCGAGCGGGTGGTGCTCGACGACCTGTCCTTCGACGTGCCCAGCGGCGAGGTGGTCGGCTTTCTCGGGCCCAACGGGGCCGGCAAGACCACGACCATGCGCGCCATCTTCGCCCTGGCCCCGGCGACCGGGACGATCACCTGGCGCGGTGCGCCCGTCGACAGCGGGCTGCGCCGGCGCTTCGGCTACATGCCCGAGGAGCGCGGCCTGTACCCCACGATGCGCCTGGGCGACCAGGTGCGTTACCTGGGCCGCCTCCACGGCATGAGCGAGCGTGACGCGGCCGCGGCGACCGCCACCTGGCTGGTGCGCCTGGGGCTGGGCGACCGGGAGGGGTCGCGCGTCGACGAGCTGTCCCACGGCAACCAGCAGCGGGCCCAGCTGGCCGCGGCCCTGGTCCACGACCCCGAGCTGGTGGTCCTGGACGAGCCCCTGGCCGGGCTGGACCCCACCGGCATCGACGAGGTGGGCGCCGTCCTGGCCGAGCGGGCGGCCGCCGGCTACGGCGTCATGTTCTCGTCCCACCAGCTCGACCAGGTCGAGTCGCTGTGCACCTCGGTGACCATCATCGACCAGGGTCGGGTCGTGGCCTCGGGCCGGGTCGAGGATCTGGTCACGGCGGGCGCGCGCCGCCTCAGCGTGCGCGTCGAGGGCGACCGCGAGGGCCGCTTCGCGCGCGACCTGGCCGGCGTGCACGTCTCGGAGACGGGCGGGGGCGCGGTGCGCCTGATGCTGGACCCGGGCGTCCCACTCGACGCGGTGCTCGACGCGGCCCGGGCGGCGGGCCCGGTCAGCGAGTTCTCGCTGCGCCGCCGCCGTCTGAGCGAGGTCTTCCGGGAGGCCGTCGCGTGAGGTGGGTCGTCTACCCGGTGGTGCTGGCGCTCCTCGTGTGGCGCATCGCGCGACGCCGCCGCGGTGCGCCACGCCGTCGTGGCGGTCCGCGCAGCGACGTCTGGCTGGTGGCGGCCCGCGAGTACCGCGAACGCGCGCGCAGCCGCACCTTCCGGATCTCGACGGTGGTGGTGCTCCTGGTGCTGCTGGCGGCCATCGTGGGGCCGAGCATCGGTCGCCACAGCCGCCACGCACCGCTGCGCCTGGCCGTGGTCGCCGCGGCGCCCCCGTGGGTGGACGGCAGCGTCGTGGCCCTGGCCCGCGCGCTCGACCAGGTGGTCATCGTGACGATCATCCCGGCCAGCGCCGCGGGCGCGGCCCTGCGGGCGGGCACGATCGACGTGGCGGCCTCGGCGCGCGAGCTGCGCGTGGCCGGCTCCGTCGCGTCGAACACCACGGCCCAGTCCTACATCGACGCGCTGGCCCTGACGCTCGGGCGCCTGCGGGCCGCGACGGCCGCCGGGCTCAACCCGTCCCAGTCGGCCGCAGTGATCGGGGCGCCGGCGCTGCCGGTCCACGGCCTGCCCTCGTCGCCCACCGGCTCGACCTACGTGGCCGCGCTGGTGATCGGGGCGATCGTCGCCTTCGTGCTGCTCACCCAGTACTCGACCTGGACCCTGCTCGGGGTCATGGAGGAGAAGTCCAGCCGGGTCGTCGAGGTGCTGCTGGCCACGATGCGACCACTGCGGCTGCTGAGTGGCAAGGTGCTCGGCATCGGGGCCCTGGCCCTGACCCAGGTGGCGCTGCTCGGGGCGGTGGCGCTGATCGCCTCGCGGGCGACGGGGACCGCGGTGCTCGCGGGCAGCTCGCCGTCCACGGTCGTCGTGTGGGTGGTGTGGATCCTCCTCGGCTACGGCGTGGCCAGCTGGGTCTACGCGGCCGCCGGCTCGCTGGCCGAGCGTCAGGACCAGGTCCAGAGCCTCCTGCTGCCCCTCAACATCCCCACGATCGTCGGCTACATCACCGCGCTCACCGCAGCCAGCGCCGGCCACGCCACGACGCTGCTGCGCGTCTTGGCCTTCATCCCGTTGACGTCGACCTTCGCGGTGCCCACGCTCATCGGGCTGCACGCCATGAGCTGGGGCTGGGCGCTGGTCTCGGCGCTCGAGAGCGTGGTGGCCATCGTGCTGGTGGCCCGGGGGGCGGCCGCCATCTACCAGCGCGCCATCTTGCGCGGGGGGCGCGTGCGCCTGCGCGACCTGCGCTCGGCGCGCTGAGCGTGGCCGCGACGGCGCCCGACGCGGTGCGCGCGGCGGGCCTGGCCCGCGGCGCCCAGATCGTCTGGATCGCGCCGCTGGCGCTGTGCGCGCTGCTCGACCCGCACGTCGCTCTCAGCGAGGGGGGCGTCTCCAACTACGGCAACCACGTGGCCACCGCGCCGCTCTACGTGGTCTCCTTCGCCGGCAACGCCCTGGTGCTGCTGGGCGCCGCGCGCGCCCTCGCGCCCTCGCTGGCGCGCGGGCGCGCGATCGTGCTCGGGCTGCGGGCGGTCGCCGCCCTCGAGCTGGTGGTCCTGGCCACGACCTTCGTGCGGCGCTACTCGTTCACCTGGTCCCTGGTGCACGACGACCTCGGGGTGGCCCAGTTCGCGGCCGCGGCCGCCGTGGCCGTGGTGATCGTGGCGCGCTGGCCCCGCGGCGACGCCTTCACCTTCCTCGGGGTGCAGGTGGCCGGGTCCCTGCTTGGCCTGCTCTCGGCGCTGCGGGTCATCCACCTGCTGTTTTGGGGACAGGTGGTGGGCTCATTGGGCTTCGCCGCCGTGCTCGGGATCGTCCTGGCTCGCGGCGTGCGCCAGGCGGCCGCGGGCTCGTGACCGCCGTCTGGGTCAACCGGTCAGGGCCACGCCGAGGACCAGGGCCAGCGTGGACAGCAGCGCCGTCAGCCCGGCCCACACGCCCTTGGCCCGCGGGCTGGTGGCGCGCGGGTGGCGCCAGGCGGCCAGGCCCGCCCCGGCGACCACGGCCAGCTTGACGGCGAACACGATGCGCCACGGGGTCGTGGCGATCCGCGAGTGCACGGCCAGGTAGTTCCAGATGCCGGTCGCCACGAGGAGCCAGTAGGCGGGCCAGCTCAGGCGGCCGAAGGCCGCCGCGACGCGCCGCGGCGCGCTCTCGCCGAGCCCGCGGATGGTCCCGAGGAGCCCGGCCACGACCAGCTGGCCGCCTACCCAGACGCAGGCGGCCACGATGTGCAGGCTGAGGCGCGTGATGCTCAGCCAGTCGGCGAGCTGGGGCTGTCCGGCGAGGGTCAGCGGTGTGCTCACCGCCCCGTCCAGTGGGGGGCGCGCTTCTCAGCGAAGGCGATGGCCCCCTCCAGGGCGTCGGCGCTGGCCCCGATGGCCGCGAACGCGGCGTCGTTGACCGGCCAGGCCGCGGCCTCGGGCAGGTCCACCGTTTCGCGGATGACGCGCTTGGAGGTGGCCACGGCCAGGGGGGCGTTGCGGGCGATCCGCTCGCCCAGGGCCAGCGCGGCCTCCAGCAGATCGGCGGGTGGCACCACCCGGTTGACCAGGCCCAGCTCGTAGGCGCGGGCCGCCGAGATGGGGTCGGCCACCAGGGCCAGCTCGTAGGCCAGGGCCAGGGGGATGCGCCGCGGCAGGCGCACCAGGCCCCCCGCCCCGGCCACCAGGCCTCGCTGGGCCTCGGGGATGCCGAAGATCGCGCTCTCGGCGGCCACCACCAGGTCGCAGCTGAGCACGATCTCGAAGCCGCCGGCCAGGGCGGGCCCGTTAACCGCGGCGATCACCGGCGTGGCCAGGACGTGGGTGGTGATGCCGGCGAAGCCGTGGTCGGTGAAGGGCACCTCGCCGGCGGCGAAGGCCTTCAGGTCCATGCCGGCCGAGAAGGCCTTGTCGCCCGCACCGGTGAGCACGATCGCGCGCACGTCGGCGTCGGCGTCGGCGGCGGCCAGCGCGGCCTCCAGGGCCAGAGCCGTCGCCCGGTTGATGGCGTTGCGGGCCTCGGGGCGGTTGATGGTGAGCAGCGCGGTGGCGCCGCGGCGCTCGGACAGGACTTCGTTCGCCATGGTTCCTCCTTGACGGATCGACGCTACCGCCTGGTTGGACCCGTGCGAGACTGGAGCGTGAGCACGCGCGGCTGGGCGACACTGGACGGCTACGCGGTCGAGGGCGGGTTCGACACCGACGAGCTGACGACCTGCTGGTCCCCGGCCGTCGCCCTGGGCCAGGTGGCCGGTCCCGGCGCGGCCGCGGACCTGTGGGCGCCCGGTGGCTACGAGGCCGCCCTGGAGGGCGCCGCGGGGCTGGGGCTCGACGGGGTGCGCATCACGCTGGAGTGGGCCCGCCTCGAGCCGCGCGCCGGCCAGCCCGACGAGGCCGCCCTGGCTCGCTACCTCGAGGTGATCGCGGCGGCCCAGGCGGCCGGGCTCGCCGTCGCGGTGGCGCTGCTCGACGGGACCTGGCCGCTGTGGGCGGGGGCCGAGGCGTGGCTCCTGGGCTGGGTGCGCCCGTACTTCGTGGCCCACGCTGCCCGCGTGGCTGACGCCCTGCCCGCCGGGGTGGGCGTCGTGGCCGCGCTGCGCCCGAACTGGCTGGTGCGCGCCGGGTATCTCACCGGTGAGGCGCCACCGTGGCGGCGCCGGGCCCGGGCCGACGCGGCCACGGCGGCCGCCGCGCTCGCGGCCACCCTGGCCGAGGCGCGCGGGCTCGCCGCGCTGCGCGCGCACCCCGTCGACGACGGGCGCGTGCGCACCGACCGGTCCCTGGTGACCGGGTCGGGACCGCTGGGCCGTCCCGGGCTGCTCACGCGCGTGGGCGCGCTCTTCGTGGCCACTACAGCTGGGGAGGCGACGCGTCCGCCTCGGGCACCCTGAGCAGCCGGCGGGCCAGCGCCGGGAAGACCAGGGCCGAGATGGTCGCGGCCAGCACCATGGCCGCCGAGTTGCGCGGGCCCACCAGGCCCGCCTGGGAGCCGATCTCGGCCGTCGTGATCAGCACCGTCAGGGGGGCCATCAGCAGCAGCGCGCCCCCCAGCGCGTCGCGCCCGCTGTGCCCGCGCCAGCGTAGGTAGGCGATCAGGGTCAGGCGCGGCACGGCCAGCACCACCAGCAGCAGGCCGATGGTGGGTAGGAGGGAGACGACGCCCCGGCCCACCTGCGTCGAGAGCCCGACGGTGAGGAAGAAGAGCGGGATGAAGAAGGCGTTGGCCACCCCGCTGACGCGCTCGACGATGCCGCGGGCGCGGCCGAAGACCTGGCGGAAGAGGAGCCCGGCCAGCAGCGCGCCCAGGACCGTGGGGATGTGCACCAGATTGGCGAAGGCGATCACCACGAAGAGCAGCGCGAAGGTGCCCCGCAGGCCGACCTCGACGGGATCGTCGCGGCGGAACCAGCGGTGGAAGTGGTGGGGGGTGCGTTGGCGCACCCGGCGCAGCACCCGCACCAGGACGATGGCGAAGATCACCAGGGCGGCGGCCCGGGCCACCAGCAGGTCGGTCGCCACGCTGAGGGAGCGGTGGCTGGCCACCGCGAGGGCGGTCAGCACGACCAGGTAGGTGGTCTCGGCGACAGTGCCCACGACCAGGACGTCGCGGCTGGTGCGCGACCCGTCACGGCCCAGCGCGTGCAGCACCGGCGCGGCGATCCCGATCGAGACGGCCGCTCCCGACAGGACCCACAGGCGCGAGGCCCCCGCGACCCGGCCCATCACCAGGGCCGAGACGAGCAGGGTCAGCGCGATCAGGGCCACCCCGACGAGCAGGGCCGAGCGCGCCTCGCGCCAGATGTCCCCGAAGCTCAGCTCCGCGCCGACCAGGAACATGAGCAGGTAGAAGCCGAGGGAGCCGAGTGTGGCGACCGGGCTGCCGGTGCGCCAGTCGGCGGCCGGGATCACGGTGCTCAGCGCCAGCCCGGCGACGATCTCGACCACGGCCCCGGGGACCCCCAGCACCTCGCCGAGCAGGGGCCCGGCGAAGGCGGCCACCGCCAGGACCGCCAGCACGAAGCCGACGCTGAGGCTCACGCCGGCGCGCCCGGTCGCTCGCGTTCGCGCCCGTCGCGCGGTCCCCTCACGCCGGCGGACGCTCCTCGTCGCTGGCCACCAGGGCGGCGGCCTCGAGGCGGGCGTCGCGCCGGCGACGCACCAGGTGCAGCGCGACCGCGCCCCCGACCACCACGACCAGGACCGCGACGCCGAACCACGAGCTGTAGGTCTCGATGCGGGCCAGGGCGCCCCCGGCGAAGTAGCCGAGCAGGGTGTAGGCCACGCCCCAGCACAGGCCGCCCAGGGCGTTGGCCGCCAAGAAGCGCCGGTACTGCATGCGCGACATCCCGGCCAGGCCCGGCATCACGGCGCGCAAGAAGGCGGTGAAGCGCCCGACGAACACGTAGAGCGGCCCGCGGCGCGCCAGCCCGACCAGGGCCCGCTCGAGCGCCGCCTGGCGGCGGCGCAGCACCGGCAGGCGCATCAGGGCCGTGCCGTAGCGCCGGCCGATCTCGAAGCCCACCGAGTCGCCCACGACGGCGGCCACCACCACCAAGACGAGCAGGACGTCGAGGTTGACGTGGCCCTGGCTGGCCACGACGCCGGCCACGATGACCGAGGTCTCCCCGGGCAGGACGAAGCCGATGAACAAGGCGGCCTCGCCGAAGACCAGCAGGGCGACCAGCCCGTAGACCCAGCCGCCGGGCAGATGCTGGATCTGGTGGAGCACGTAGCCCACGATCGAGGCGACCATCCCCCCATTCTGGTCGCCGGACGCTGCCACCTGCCGCGCCCGGCCGTGTGCGACGATGGCGCGTGTCCGATCCAGCGCCTCACCGCCGCGCCGGACCGCCGCGCCGCGGGGCCCTGGCCGGCTGGGCGCTCTTGCCCCTGCGGGCGTTCCTCGGGGCCACCTTCCTGTTCGCCGGGGCCCAGAAGCTCGCCAACCCGACGTTCCTGACCGGCACCGCGCCGACCTCGATCCACGCCCAGATTCTCTCGGCGATCCGCCTGAGCCCCCTGCACGGGGCGCTCCACCCGCTGCTGGCGCTCGCCACGGCCGTCGGGGTCGCGGTGGCGGGCGCCGAGCTGCTGGTCGGGCTGGCGACGCTCCTCGGGCTCTACCCGCGCAGCGCCGCGGTGGGTGGCGCGGCCCTGTCGCTCACCTTCTTCCTCACCGTGAGCTACCACTCGCACCCCTACTACACCGGGGCCGACATCGTCTTCCTGGCCGCCTGGGTGCCCCTGATCGTGGCGCCGGGCCCCCCGGCCTGGTCGCTCGGCGCGCTGATCGCGCACCGCGCCCGCAGGCCCGAGGCGGCGCCCCCGGGACTGGTCGCGCTGCCCTTCGCACGCGTCGCCGAGCTGTGCGGCTCCTTTGACGCGGGGTCCTGTGGTGCGCGCGGCGGCGCCCCGTGCGCCCCCGGGCCCTGCCCGGTCCTGGCGGGCCCGCCCGACGACCCCGACGCCGGACGTCGGGCCGTGCTGGAGATCGCCTCGGGAACCCTGGCCGCCGGGGCGACCCTGGTCGCCGGTGGGGCCATCGCCGGGGCCGGACGGCTGATCGGGGGAGCCCGCAGCGGGGTCGCGCTGCCGGCCCTCACCCCCCGGGGCCCGGCCGACCCGGCGGTGCACGGCACGCTGCTCGGCCCGGCGCACCAGGTGCCCGTCGGGGGCGCGGCGACCTTCACCGTCCCGGTCACCGGCGACCCCGGGATCGTCGTCCAGCCGATCCTCGGACACTTCGACGCCTACGACGCGGTGTGCCCCCACGCGGGCTGCATCGTCGGCTACGACGCGGCGGGCCACGTGCTGGCCTGCCCGTGCCACGGCTCGCAGTTCCAAGTCGCCAGCGGGGCGGTCCTGGCCGGCCCGGCTCCCCGGGGGCTGATGAAGATCAACCTGACCCGGGGACCCGACGGTAACCTCTACGGGCGATGAGCGACGCGCCGCGCCGAGTCCTGGTCATCGAGGATGACCGTGGCCTGGCCCAGGCCGTCGCGGCGCTCCTGGCCGACGCCGGATTCGTCGTCGAGCAACGCCACGACGGGGAGTCCGGGTTCCTCGCGGGCCGCGACGGCGTCTACGACGTGATCGTGCTGGACCTGATGCTGCCCAAGCGCAACGGCTTCTCGGTGTGCCTGGACCTGCGCGAGGCCGGCGTCCACACCCCGTTGCTCATCTTGACGGCCAAGGAGGGCGACCTCGACGAGGTCGAGGGCTTCGAGGTGGGCGCCGACGACTTCCTGCGCAAGCCCTTCGAGCCGCTCATCCTGCTCGCGCGCATCCAGGCGCTCCTGCGCCGGCGCGACCGCGAGCGGCCCCAGCCCCTGGTCGTGGGGGGGCTCTCCCTCGACCCGCTGTCGCGCCGGGTCACCGTCGAGGGCCGCGAGGTGACCCTGACCCCGCGGGAGTTCTCCTTGCTCGAGCACCTGCTCGGCCGGGGTGGGCCCATCCAGAAGACCGAGATCCTCTCGGCGGTGTGGGGCCCGGACTTCGACGGCGACCCCAACATCGTCGAGGTCTACATCGGCTACCTGCGCCGCAAGCTCGACCGCGAGGGTGAGCCCTCGCTCATCCGCACCGTGCGCGGTGTGGGCTACCGCATCCGCGAGGCCTAGCGGTGCGCGCCCGGCGCGAGCTGTCCATCCGGGCCCGCCTGACGGTCTACTTCGTGGCCTCCATCGCCGCCATCCTGGTCTTCACCGGGGTGGCGCTGGTCGCCCTCGTGCACCGCTCGCTGGTCACCAGCGCCTCGACGCGAGTCAGCGACGTCATGGCCCAGGCCGAGGCGCGCCTGGCCACCTCGACCCTGCCCGCGCGGCGGGCCCTGACCCTGCCCATGGTCGGCGACGTCGTCGTCCAGGTGACCAGTCCGGCCGGCACGGCGGTGTGGGCGGCCAGCTCGGAGATCGCCGGCCAGCCGGTCCTGGCGCGCGCCACCCCCGACAATGCCTCGGTGACCGGGCTGGCCGTCGTGCCGCGGGTGCGCCCGGCGACGCGCGCCACCCTCGCGCTCCTCTCGGAGGGCGCGGTCCAGTCCATCACCACCTCCAAGGGGCCCGCGCTGCTGTTCGGGTTCGTGGACTCCTCCTCGATCCGCCACGGGGTGGCGGTGCTGCTGGCGAGCGTCCTGGTGTCGTTCCCCCTGCTGCTGGTGCTGGCCGGCACGCTGATCTGGTTCGGCCTGGGCCTGGCTCTCGCCCCCGTCGAGGCGATCCGGCGGCGCGTGGACGCCATCGCGGCCCGGGACCTCTCCGAGCGGGTCCCGGTGACCGGGGGCGACGACGAGATCGCGCGCCTGGCCCGCACGGTCAACGCCATGCTCGACCGGCTCGAGGCGGCCAACCGCTTCCAGAGCGAGTTCATCTCCAACGCCTCCCACGAGCTGCGCAGCCCCCTGACGACCCTGCTCGCGACCGTGGAGCGGGCCCACGGGATCGACGACCCCGAGCAGTGGGCCCGGGTGACCGAGACGATCGCGCGCGAGAGCCGGCGCCTCGAGGGGCTCATCGACGACCTGTTCTGGCTGGCCCGTCACGACGAGGGGCGCGTCGCGCTGCGCGCTCTCGACGTCGACCTCGACGACCTGCTCTTCGAGGAGGCCCAGCGCATCCGCCTGGTCACCGAGCTGGGCGTTGACACCTCGGGGGTGGCCCCGGTGCGCGTCGTCGGGGACCCGGCCATGCTCAAGCGCATGATCCGCAACGTCGTGGACAACGCCGCGCGCTACGCGAGTGCCCAGCTGACCTTCCGGGCCTTCGCCGACGGCGGCACCGCCGTGGTGCAGGTCGCCGACGACGGCGTGGGCATCGACGTGGCGACCTCGGATCGCTTCTTCCAGCGCTTCGTGCGCTCGGACCCGGCCCGGGCGCGCACCTCGGGCGGCTCGGGCCTGGGACTGGCCATCGTGGCCGACATCGTCGCGCGCCACGGCGGCACCGCGCGCTTCGTCGAGGTGGCCGCGGGCAGCTGCCTGGAGCTGCGGGTGCCCCGCGAGGCGGCCGAGCCGACCGATGCCGCCGGGGCGCCCTGATGGCCCCGCGGCGCTCCACCGACGGGCTGCGGGGGTGGTCCGGGCGCGACCCCCTGCTGGTGGCCCTGGTCGCGGCGGCCCTGCTCGAGGTCGTCTGGATCGTCTACCTGGGGCTCACCTTGCCGCCCCACTACCGCGCGGCCCACTGGGCCGTGGCCTGGGTGGGCCTCGACACCGCCGAGGTGATCGCGCTGCTGCTGGCCGCGTGGGCCGCCTGGCGCCGCCGGGCCGTGCTGGCCCTGTTCACCAGCTCGGCGGGCACCATGCTGCTCGTCGACGCGTGGTTCGACGTGACGACCGCGCGGCGCGGCGACGCGCTCCAGAGCGTGGTGCTGGCCCTGGGCGGCGAGCTGCCCTCGGCGCTGATCCTCTACTGGGTCACCCACCGCGTGCTGCGCCACCTCAGCGAGCAGTCGCGGGCCCGCCGCGACGCGCGTGCCCTGCCCGAGGGGCTCATCGACCTGCGGCGCGCGGGGCGGGGCGGGTCGTCTCCAGGTGGAGCAGGAACGCCTTGAGCGCGGCCCCGCCGCCGAAGCCCCCCGGGCCCTGGGCGGCGACTACGCGGTGGCAGGGGATGGCGATCGGCCAGGGGTTGGCGCCCGTCGCCTGGCCGACGGCCCGGGCCGCCCCCGGGCGCCCCAGGGCCGCGGCGACCTCGCCGTAGGTGCGGACCTCGCCGTAGGGGATGGCGGCGATCTGCGCCCAGACCGCGCGCTGGAAGGGGGTGGCGCGCACGGCGCCGTAGCGCACGTGCACGCGGCGCCGGCGCCCCGCCAGGTACGCGGCGATCTGTGCGGCCGCCTGGCGCACGGCGGGCGCGGCCACGCCCGTGGCCGGGGGCGGGCCCTCCAGGGGCAGCCAGATGCGGGTGACGCCCGCGGCGTCGCCGGCGACGGCGAGGTCGCCCAGGGGCGAGGGGACGTGGACGACGGCGGGCACGCGTCGGTTCTAGCCGACCGCTAGCGTGCCGGTGTGCTCGAGAGCCGCGCGGGAGGCGTGCGCCTGGTCAGCGACGACGTCGGCGCGGGCTCGGCCGTGGTGCTCCTGCACGGCTGGCCCGACACGGCGCGCCTGTGGCGCGGAGTGGTGCCCGGGCTGGTCGGCGCCGGCCACCGCGTGATCGTCCCGGACCTGCGGGGCTGTGGGCGCTCGGACCGGCCCGACGACGTGGCCGACTACGCCCTGGGCCACCTGGTCGACGACGTGCTCGGGGTGCTCGACGCCGCCGGGCTGGAGCGCGCCCACCTGGTGGGCCACGACTGGGGCGCGGCCCTGGCCTGGGCGGTCGCCCTGACCCATCCCGAGCGCGTGCGCACGCTCAGCGCGCTGGCCGTGGGGCACCCCACGGCCTTTCGCTCCGGCGGCCTGGACCAGATGCTGCGCAGCCTCTACGTGCTGGCCTTCCTGGTCGAGGGGGTCGGCGAGGCCTTCGTGGCCATGGAGGACTTCGCGCTGGTGACCCGCATGGGCCACCCCGACGCGCCCGCCGTGGCGGCGGCGCTGGCCGCGGGCCAGCTGCGCGCGCACCTCAACTGGTACCGCGCGAACCTGCGGGCCGACGCCTTCGTCACGCCGCCGCCGCGCCCGGCGCCGCTGACGGTGCCGGCGCTGGGCATCTGGGCCAGCGGCGACCGGGGACTCGGCGAGGAGCAGATGACCGGCTCGGCCCAATACTGCGCGGCGGGCTTCACCTACGTGCGCCTGGAGGGCCTGGGGCACTGGTTCGTGCTGGAGGCGCCGGAAGTTGTGACCAAAGTCCTGGTGGACTTCGTGGCTGACGAGGGGCAACCCGGAGGGAGCCCCTGAGCCCGAGTGGTAGAACGGAGCGATGAAAATTGCGCTCTGTAGAGAGTCACGCCCCGGCGAGACTCGCGTCGGGCTGACCCCCGACGCGGTCAAGGCCCTGGTGCGCGAGGGCTGGGAGGTCGTCGTGGCCCGCGGGGCGGGCGCGGGGTCCCACTTCACCGACGCCGCCTACGAGGCGGCCGGGGCCACCCTGGCCGACCAGGCGCTCGGCGAGGTGACCGTGCGGGTCAACGCGCCGACCCTCGAGGAGGTCGCCGAGTTGCCCGAGGGATCGGCGCACCTGTCGTTCCTGTCGCCGCTGCTCAACTTGGACGTGGTGCGCGCGCTGAACGCGCGCCGCGTCACGGCGCTGTCCTTCGACCTGCTGCCGCGCATCTCGCGCGCCCAGTACATGGACGCGCTGTCGAGCCAGGCGACGGTGTCGGGCTACCGCGCCGTCTTGACCGGGGCGACCTACTTCGACCGCTTCTTCCCGCTGCTGACGACTGCGGCCGGCACCATCCGGCCGGCCAAGGTGCTGGTCATGGGCGTGGGGGTGGCGGGCCTGCAGGCCATCGCCACGGCCAAGCGCCTCGGCGCCAAGGTCCGCGCCTACGACGTGCGCAGCGCCGCCAAGGAGGAGGCCGAGTCGGCCGGGGCGACCTTCGTGCAGCTCGGCATCACCGCCGACGCCGCCGGGGGCTACGCCCGCGAGCTAACCGACGAGGAGCGCGCCGCCCAGCAGGCGGCCCTGGCCGCCGAGGTGGCCGCGGCCGACATCGTCATCACCACGGCCGCGGTGCCCGGGCGCCGCTCGCCGATCCTGGTCACCACGGCCATGGTCGAGGCCATGGGCGAGGGGTCCCTGGTCGTCGACATGGCCGCCGACGGCGGGGGCAACTGCGAGCTGACCCAGGCCGGCGAGGTCGTCGTCCACGGGGGCGTGCGCATCGTGGGCATGGCCAACCCGCCCGCGGCCATGGGGGCCCACGCCAGCTTCCTGTACGCCAACAACGTGCTCAAGCTCCTGGCCCTGTTCGGGTCCAAGGGCCAGTGGGCCCCCGACTGGGCCGACGAGGTCGTCGTGGGCGTGACGGTCGCTCGCGACGGGCAGATCACCCACGCGCCCACCGCCGAGGCCCTCGGGGTCCCGGCTGTCGCCATCACCGTGCCGCAACCCAAGGAGAACGACTGATGGGCAACGCCCTGCTCCAGTACGCGACCGTCTTCATGCTGACGATCTTCGTCGGCGTCGAGATCATCGCCAAGGTGCCCAGCATCCTGCACACCCCGCTGATGAGCGGCTCCAACGCCATCCACGGCGTCATCCTGGTGGGCTCGATGACGATCCTCGGCGCGGCCACGACCAACGCCGAGGAGATCCTGGGGTTCCTCGCGGTGATCCTGGCCGCCTTGAACGTGGTGGGCGGGTTCGTGGTCACCGACCGCATGCTCGAGATGTTCAAGCCCAAGGCCAAGACCCCCAAGGCCGGATCCACGAGTGAGGTGGCCAAGTGAGTCGAGTGACCCTGATCGACCTGATCTACCTCTTCTCGGCCACCACCTTCGTCCTGGCCCTGAAGGGCCTGGGCAGCCCCAAGCGCGCGCGCCTCGGCAACATGGTGGCGGCCTTCGGCATGGTCGTCGCGGTCGTGGCGACCTTCTTCCGCCCCGTCGACGGTCACGCCATCTACCACGTGCCCCTGATGATCCTCGGGATCGTGATCGGCCTGGTGGTCGCGGTGCCGGTCGCCCGGTTCGTGAAGATGACCGCCATGCCCCAGCTGGTGGCCATCTTCAACGGCGTGGGCGGCGGCGCCGCCGCGCTGGTGTCCATCACCGAGTTCATGCACATCAAGGCCTCGCACCCGGCGACCTACGTCGCCCTCGAGGTGCTGCTCGGCGTGCTCATCGGCACCTTCTCCTTCGCCGGCTCGGCGATCTCCTTCGCCAAGCTCCAAGAGCTCATGACCGGTCGGCCCGTGACCTACCCGGGCCAGCAGGTGATCAACGGCGTGGTCGGCCTGGCCGCGCTGGTGACCATCGGGTGGGTGCTGGTGAGTGCCTCCCAGACGATGCTCTGGGTGCTGCTCGGCCTGTCCGCGATGCTCGGCGTGCTCTTCGTGCTGCCCATCGGCGGCGCCGACGTGCCGGTGCTGATCTCGCTGCTCAACGCCTTCACCGGCGTCGCGGTGGCGGCCTCGGGCTTCACGCTCGGCTCCAACCTGCTGATCGTGGCCGGCACCCTGGTGGGCGCCTCGGGCCTCCTGCTGACCCGCCTGATGAGCAAGGCCATGGGCCGCAGCCTGCCCAACATCCTGTTCTCGGCCTTCGGCGCCACGGTCACGGCCAGCGGCGCGACCGAGCGAGCCGACGGCCGCTCGGTGCGCTCGGGCAGCCCCGAGGACATCGCCATCATGCTGGGCTTCGCCAGCCGCGTGGTCTTCATCCCCGGCTACGGCCTGGCGGTCTCGCAGGGCCAGCACGTCCTGCGCGAGCTGGCCGACCTGCTCGAGAGCAAGGGCATCGAGGTCTTCTACGGCATCCACCCGGTCGCCGGGCGCATGCCGGGCCACATGAACGTGCTGCTGGCCGAGGCCAACGTCCCCTACGAGCAGCTCGTCGAGATGGACGAGGCCAACACCGAGCTCCAGACGGCCGACGTCGCCCTGGTGGTGGGCGCGAACGACACCGTCAACCCGGCGGCCGTGGACGACAAGACGTCCCCGATCTACGGGATGCCCATCATCCACGCCGACCTGGCCGAGAACGTCGTGTTCCTCAAGCGCTCGATGCGCCCGGGCTTCGCCGGCATCGAGAACGAGCTGCTCTACAACCCGAAGACCACGCTGGTCTTCGGGGACGCCAAGGACACCCTGACCAAGATGGTTGCCGCAGTCAAGGCCAGCTAGTCGCCACTCCCGCGCACCGGGTGCCCCGGCCCAGCGGGCCGGGGCACCGTCACCATGGCTGCGTGGCTCAGTAGCCGGTGCTCGACTTCGTCGTCGTGGTGGGCGCGTGCTTCTTGACCGCCTTGCGGGTGCCGGTGAGGGTGGCCACCACGAAGTCCGAGATGTGGTTCCCGCTGGCCTCGTTGGCCCGGAGGTCCGAGACGAAGGTGTAGAGCGGCCGACCCCGGAAGGTCACCTGGAAGACGCCCTTGGAGCGCTGGAACACGCCGAGGCCGGCCGTCCCGGTCGGCACGGTGTGCGCGGGCACCACCAGGGCTGGCCAGATGGCCAGGCACGTGCCGGTGCAGCGCGACCGGTTGCGACCGTCGCGGCCGTAGGTGTAGAGCACGTGGCCCGACATCGTCTCGAGCACGCGGCCGTGGCCCGCGATCGTGGCGACCTGGACGACGTGGCGGTGGGTGACCCGAGCCGCCCCGGCCAGGCTGGGCGCTAGGGCCAGGGCCAGCGCGGCCGTGATGGTGAGGCGGGCTAGGCGCCGCGCGGTGGGGTGTAGGGCTGAAGCGGTCATCGTCCCCCCTTTCGATCGAGTACCGTTCCGCCTACGACTGTAGGGGAAATAGACGGCGCGTGGTCCGTCGCCTCAGGGAGCGGTCAGGGCGTCGAGGCGGGCGCGCACCGCGGGGTCGAGGGGGTGGGCGGCCGCGGCGTTGGCGCGCACCTGGGCCGGGCTCGAGGCCCCGGCGATCACCGAGGTGACCTCGCGGTGGTCGAGGAGCCACGAGATCGCCAGGGTGAGGATCGGGGTCCCCAGCTCCTCGGCGTAGCCGAGCAGGCCGTCCACGGCGTGCTGGAAGCGCTCGGAGAGCCAGTGGACGGCGCGCTCCGGGCTCATCAGGGCCAGGCGCGTACCCTCGGGGACGGGCTCGCCGGGGCGGAACTTGCCGGTGAGCAGCCCGTTGGCCAGCGGGTAGTAGGGCAGCAGGCCCACCCCGAGCTCGGCGCAGGCGCCCAGGACCCCGTCGGACTCGGGCTCGCGGGCGAGCAGCGAGTACTGGTTCTGGATCGAGGCGAACCCCGGCCGGCCGGCCGCGGCCACCCAGGCCGCGCGCAGCTGGTCGGCCGTCAGGTTCGAGCAGCCGATCTCGCGCACCAGGCCCGCCTCGACCAGCTCACCGAGGGCCCCGAGGGTCTCGGCGATGGGCACGGTGTCGTCGGGGTAGTGCAGCTGGTACAGGTCGATGTGGTCGACCCCGAGGCGCGTCAGGGACGCCTGGCAGGCCCGGCGCACGTAGGCCGGGCTGGCCCCGAAGCTCTGGTCGTCCAGGGGCATGCCGAACTTGGTCGCGATCACCGCCTCGGAGCGCCGCGTGCGCAGCGCGCGGCCCAGGAACACCTCGGACCGGGTGCCCCCGTAGGTGTCGGCGGTGTCGAACAGAGTGATCCCCGCGTCGAGGGCTGCGTGCACCACGGCGGCCGACGCCTCCTCGTCGAGGCGCGAGCCGAAGTTGTTGCAGCCCACCCCGACGACCGACACGGACAGCGAGCCCACAGTGCGATGTTCCACCAGTCCTCCTCTGGACCACTGTAGGCAGCGCCTCGGCGGCCGGTACCATGGGGCCAAAGGAGCCCCATGAAGATCCACGTGAACTACGACCTGTGCACCTCGAACGCGGTGTGCATGGGCATCGCCCCCGAGGTCTTCGAGGTGCGCGACGACGGCTACATGTACATCCTCAACGAGGAGCCCGGGCCCGCCTTCGCCGAGCGCGTCCGCGAGGCCGTCGCCAGCTGCCCCAACGGCGCCCTGAGCATCTCCGAGTGACGCCCCGCGTCCGCTTCGCCCCCTCGCCCACGGGGTACTTCCACGTGGGCTCGGCGCGCACCAGCCTGTTCAACTGGCTCTTCGCGCGCCGCCACGGCGGCGCCTTCGTGCTGCGCATCGAGGACACCGACACCGAGCGCAACCGCGACGAGTGGCGCCAGGGGATCCTCGACGCTCTGACGTGGCTCGGCCTGAACTGGGACGAGGGGCCGACCCTGCAGTCGGCGAACCTCGGGGACCACCACGCGGCCGTCGAGGCCCTGTGGGAGGGGGGCTACCTCTACGCCTGCGACTGCACCCGCGAGCAGATCGACGCGCGCAGCGCCGCCACGGGCCGCCCCGGCTACGACGGCCACTGCCGCACCCGCGAGCTGCCCCGCGGGCCGAGCACAGCGCTGCGCTTCCGCATGCCCGACGAGGGGGCGACGACCATCGAGGATCTGGTGCGCGGGACGGTGACCTTCCCCCACGAGGCGATCGGCGACTTCGTCGTCATGCGGTCCAGCGGCGTCGTCCTCTACGCGCTGGCCAACCTGGTCGACGACCGCAGCGCCCGCATCACCCACGTGATCCGCGGCGAGGACCTGCTGCCCACGACTCCCCGCCAGGTCCTGATGTGGGAGGCCCTCAACCACTGCGCCAGCCAAGAGCGTGTCGACCTGCCCGCCTACGCGCACCTGCCGATGCTGGTCAACGAGCAGCGCAAGAAGCTCTCCAAGCGCAAGGACCCCGTCGCCCTCGAGTCCTACCGCGACCAGGGCTACCTGCCCGAGGCCATGGTCAACTACCTGGCCCTGCTGGGGTGGAGCCCGCGGGGCGACGAGATTGCCGACCGCGCGCGCCTGATCGACGAGTTCGACCTCGCCGAGGTCTCACGGTCGCCCGCGTTCTTCGACGTGAAGAAGCTGACCCACATCAATGCCGAGTACCTGCGCGCGATGACGAGTGACGCGTTCGCTCACGCGTGCCGGCCCTGGGTGGACCCGGACCCCGCGGCCTGGCGGCCGCGTGCGGCGCCCCCGTGGGCACCCGAGCACTTCGACGCCGACGTTTTCTCGCGCGCGGTCCCGCTGATCCAGACCCGCGTGACGACGCTGGCCGAGGTGCCGGCCATGGTCGCCTTCCTCTTCGGCGACGAGGTCGCCTTCGACGAGGACGCGGTGGCCGCGGTGCTAGCCGACGACCCGCTGGGGCGCGTCGTGCTGGCCGTCGCCATCGAGCGCTTCGCCGAAGTCGACTTCACTGCGGCGTCCCTGCACGACGCGCTCGTGGAGCTCGGCGAGGGCGTCGGGCTGCCGCTGCGCCGAGCGCAGGCCCCGGTGCGCGTCGCGGTCACCGGCACGCGGGTGGGGCCACCGCTGTTCGAGTCACTCGAGCTGCTCGGTCGCCAGCGCACCCTCGACCGCCTGCGCGCCGCCCTCGCGCGCGTGTCGTGAGGGTGGCGCCGGCTGGCGCGCCCACGGGCGTCGTGTAAGATTGCCGAGCCCTTCGGGGGTGGTGTAATTGGCAACACAGCTGGTTCTGGTCCAGTTATTCAGGGTTCGAGTCCTTGCCCCCGAGCGAACCGGCCGCCTGGCGGCCCGGCTCGATGGTCCCATCGTCTAGTGGCCTAGGACACCACCCTCTCAAGGTGGAGACACGGGTTCGAACCCCGTTGGGACTGCTCACTAGCCTTGACCCCGTTCGTGCCACCACGCTCATGGCAACTCGGCCTGGGTTGGGGGTGGGCGGTAAAGCGTCAAACTGCTCGGGGCGAGGAGTTGCTCCGACTTCGGCCGATGGGCTGGACGTGGCCACCAGGATGCCGCCACTCGGTCAAGCCATTGTCGAGCCGCGTGTCGGTTTGCGCGTTGTTCGCTCCCCGTACCCCACCAAATTCCTGAATCGAGTCGTGGTCTAAGGAAACTTTCAGACTTGCCCTATGAATCACACGTGAATTCATTGGGCTCTGGGTTGACATTTGTTGGGAACTAGTTGAGACTGGACGGACAGGGGCGGAGAGGAATACACCATGACGGGAATCCTGTCCGGAACGTCTTCGGAGGGTCGACGATCGGCTCGAGGTCGTGGCGACCGCGGAAGGATGGCGCGACTCTCGATTGCGTTCGGGTTGTCATTGGCCTCAGCGATGACGACAACGTCTCTTTGGGCGTCACCGTCGGGTGCCGCCCAAACCTGGGATACGGCACCCGGTGCGCCCATGACGGGTGCGCTCGTGGTCCTGGGTGGCCCGTCGGGCAACAGTGGGAATGTCACGTCGTGTCAAGACGTAGTCCAAGCTGTCACCGATGTGGACAATTCCTCGGGTTCCTACACGGTGGCAACGAACAGTACGTACACGAGCGCTCCGAACATCCCTGGGGCGAGCAATGACCTCGTTTACGCAAGTACAGGGAGCGCGAGTTTTACAACCACCGAGGGTGTGACGGTCACACCGGTGGGTGACACGATCAGCGTCACAGCTCCTTCTACCGTGACGGTTGACTACGTGTGGGTACACGGTGGCAACGGTGGTGGCGGGGGAGCGGCGACGAGCATTTACTGGGGGCCGGCCAGTAACTTCGAGCAAGGTGGATTCCAGGCTACGAATGGCTTTAGCGGCTACGGAGTCTGCTATCACCTGAAGACCCAACTCACCCCGACCCTCAACACCACCCCGAACGTGACAGGCACCTCGGCCACCGACTCGGCGACGGTGACGGGCACGTCGGGCACCCCGACCGGGACGGTGACCTTCACGCTCTACAACGTGACGACCGGGA